>NZ_JBHSDY010000002.1:0-654198 GCF_042651965.1 Castellaniella hirudinis | reverse complement strand
TAACCTTGTAGAGTACTGCAAGGCACACTTAGTGATCGTGTTTGTAGCCGACACAATTGAACAGTACAATGCAACCCGAATACATGAAGTGCATCAAGCCACGGATCTGCTACAATGCAGCCCGTCGCAAGATGCGCCAGGCGCAGCGGTCCTAAAAGACCAAAGCGTAAGTGCTTCTTCCAAATTGGCGCTCAAGACTCAGGACTCAAATCCCGAGGCTCGAACGCAACCAGTTATGCTTGACGACCATAGCAAGGCGGACCCACTCCTTCCCATCCCGAACAGGACAGTGAAACGCCTTCGCGCCGATGATAGTGGGTGGACACCTGTGAAAGTAGGTCATCGTCAGGCTTTTATACCGCAAAGCCCCTGCAGACTTAGTCTGCAGGGGCTTTGTCTTTGGGGCGACGCCCCGCCCCAAGATCCAAGCCAGGCAAGCAGCCGCAGGCCGCGCCGCGTGGGGGCCTTGTTCTGGTTTAGAATGAACTTTTCAAACGCTGGCGCATGGCCTGCGCCTTCGCAGGAGATTTCATGATTCAAGGCGATGACACCCCCGACCTGGACAAGGGGCTGAACCAGCGTCAGCTCGTCCACCTGATGTATGGACTGTTCGCCGTGGGCATCCTGACTGCGGGGATCTTTGGCGCGGCCATTCTGGCCGCCGTGGTGCTGGCCTATCTGAAACGTGGTGACATGGTGGGCACCGTCTATGCCGGCCACATCGACTGGATCATCCGGACGTTCTGGTGGGGCTTGCTGTGGCTGGTGCTGAGCGGCATCGCCAGCATGATCTTCATCGGCTTCATCACGGGCCTGGTGGCCATGATCTGGATCATCTACCGCATTGCCAAGGGCTGGCTGGCGCATTGCTCCGGAGAAACCCCGCTGCCTGGCCTGTAATCCTGTCATTCCGCTTCGCTCGGTCCTCGCTCTCAACCCCCGCTTGCGCAAAGCGGGGGTTGTTTGCTTTCTACGCTCGATAAAATTTTATAGATACACGCTTTGAAATAAAAAATAATTCCCTTTATAATTTTTACGTGATAATATTTTCCTACAACATAGCTTTGAATTGGAAAATAAATGATGTCACTGCACGGTGCGTCTGATCGTGGCGATCTGCGAGAGACTCAGCTGACGCGCTTGGGGCGCGGTCAGGACCTCTCGCTTCTGTATGTCAATCCTCCCGTGGTGCGGGGCACGACGGTCCTGGCGGACTCGCTGGCCCAGTGGCGGCAGCGCGCCAGCTTGCGGGCTTGTGACAAACCGCAGGCGAACTACGGCCGTTTCGGGACGCCGACGACGGCAGCCTTCGAGTCGGCGGTGGCCGAACTGGACGGCGCCTACCGGGCCTTGTGCTTTCCTTCCGGCCTGGCGGCATGCACGCATGCGCTGTTGGCCGTGTGCCGGCCGGGCGGGCATGTGCTGATCAGTGAATTCGCCTACTGGCCTTTGAGAGAGTTCGCCGAGCAGACCTTGCGGTCGCTGGCGGTCGAAGTCGAATTTTTCCCTGAACTGGATGCCGAGGGGGTTGCCGCGAGGTTCCGGCCGAACACCTGCGCGGTCTACCTGGAAGCGCCCGGCTCCATCACGTTCGAGATCTGCGACGTGGATCACATCGCCGAGCAGGCGCATCAGCGGGGCATCCGGGTCCTGATGGACAATACCTGGGCGACCTCGCTGCTGTTTCAGCCGCTCGCGCACGGTGTGGACATCGCCATCCAGTCCGCCAGCAAGTACATCGGCGGACATTCGGATTGCATCCTGGGGGTGGCCTCATGCAATCAGGACGCGTGGGAGCTCTTGGCGGGTTCAGTGACCCGTTTTGGACAAACGGCTTCTCCGGATGACTTGTATCAGGGCTTGCGCGGGCTGCGGACGCTGGGTGTGCGCTTGCGCGAGCATGGGGCGTCCGCGTTGGCGCTGGCTCGCTGGCTTGAAAACCAGGAAGAGGTCGCCGTGGTGTGTTCACCGGGCCTGGAGTCCCATCCGGGGCATGAGCAATTCAAGCGCCTGTTCGGCGGGGTGTCGGGTCTGTTCTCTTTCGTGTTCAAGCCCATGAGCGAGGCGCAGCTCGCGGCGTTCTTTGATTCCTTGCGCGTGTTCGGCATCGGCCTGTCGTGGGGAGGCTATGAGAGCCTGGTGGTTCCCTTGACGGCCCGGCCGGGTTCGCGCCTGCCGGAAGCCGCAGCGGGTGGGCAGCTTGTGCGTGTGCATGCCGGGCTTGAGCGTGTCGAGGATCTGATCGGCGATATGGAACGTGCCTTTACGGCATTGCGTAAGATTTGCGAATGACGCACGAAGCCGTGTCTGACTGAAGAGAGAATAGGAGCCCCCCGTGAATGACGCCGAGATCCTGAGCCTGTACCCCGCCGGCTATGCGCAGGCGCGAGCCCGGTTTCTGGCTGCCGCGCATGCGGCCCATGCGACCATAGACTCCCAGGTCTTGTCCGGCTACACGGATGCGGCGGGGGACGCCTTGACACTGGATGCCGCATACCTGGGACCGCAGGACGCATCACGCGTGCTGGTGATGTTGGCCGGCACGCACGGTTCGGAAGGCTATGCCGCTTCGCCGCTGCTCACGGCGTTTCTGCCGCAGGCGCAGCAGCGGTTGTCGCAGCAGGAGGACATGGGGGTGCTGCTGGTGCATGCCGTCAACCCCTATGGGTTCGCCCACGTGATGCGTACGAACGAGCATAACGTCGATCTGAATCGCAATTTCATTGACTTCTCGAAGCCCGTACCCGGCAACCCTGAATATCAGGCCTTGCATGCGCTGCTGTGCCCGGCGGATCGCGGCGAGGCCGGCGCCGGCGCCGCGCAAGCGGCGCTGGACGCCTGGGTGGCAGAGCATGGCCAGGCCAGTTTCTTCGATGCGCTGTTCCGGGGCCAATACGAGGTGCCCGAGGGGCTGATCTATGGCGGCGCTGAACGCCAGTGGTCCAATCGCGCACTGCAGAATCTGGCCGAGCGGTTCCTGGGTCGGGCGCGGAGGATCGCCTTCATCGACTGGCATACCGGGCTGGGTGAATATGGCAAGTCGTTTTTCTTGTGTTTCAATGAGTTCGGCGGCCCTGAATGGGAGCGCTGTTGCGCCTGGTGGGGACGGGATGCCGTGGAAACCAAGGGCGGCTTCAACGGCGCGGCGCGGCCCCGGTATTCGGGACTGGTCTTTCAGGGCATGCGAGGGTTCTGCGCGCAGGCCGAATTCGCCGGCGCGGTGATCGAATTCGGGACGACTCCGCCGGATGCTACGATAGCCGGCTTGCAGCTCGATAACCGTCTGCGCTTTGATGCGGCGCTGGACGATGCGCGGCGTGCGGCCTTGCTCGAGCAGGCCATGGAATCGTTCTGTCCGCAGGATCCGCGGTGGCGTATCGACGTCATGCAGGAAGGCCTCGCCATTTCTCATCGCGCCCTCGAGGGTCTGTGCGCCTGGCCCTGAATCGTTCACCGGAGTGATGATGCTGAATAATCTCGATCATTTCATGTATGCCGGCACAAGCCTGGAAGACCTGGCGGCCCGGTTTGCGGCCTTGACCGGTGTTGCTCCCAGGCAAGGAGGACGGCATCCCACGCTCGGCACGCGCAATAGCCTGGTGGGTACGGGGACGTCGATCTATCTTGAACTGATCGCGCCCGATCCCGCGTCGGACGTGCGCAGCGAAATGCGCATCGGGCTCGAGACCTTGCCGCGCCCTCAGTTGCATCGTTTCATCATGCGCTGCACATCAGGGGATTTTCCTGCGCTGGCCAAGGCTTACCGTGCCGCGGGGATCGAGGCCCCGGTGCATGACCTGCAGCGCATCACCCCGGAGGGACAGACCATCCGGTGGCGCCTCATGATTCCCGAAACCAATGCCTACGGGCTGTTCGCCCCGTTTTTCATCGATTGGCTCGATACCCCGCATCCCTCAACGCGCCTGCCGGCGGATGTCGAGGTTCTGGCGTGCGAGGCCGGGCACCCGCAGGCCGCGCGCCTGGCGACCTTGTGGCAAGGGCTTGGGGTCGATATCTCTTTGCGGTCTGCGGACGCGCCCTATATGAGGGTGCTGCTGAAGACGCCCCAGGGAGAGGTCGCCCTGACATCGAGCCGGCCCTGAAACCCCGCCCCCGGGCGCGTTCCATCCGATTAGAGCTGTTTGCAAATAGAGTTACAGGAGAGAGACATCATGATTTCGTTTTCCCGGGCATTTCGCAGTACGGTCCTTGCGGCTTCCGTGTTTGTCGTTGCGGCGGCGGCACAGGCCGAACCGCTTCACAAGGTGCGGATCGGTTATCCGCCGGCCTGGTCCGCAGTCGAGGCGGCGATTCCTTTCGGCGATACGCTGGGTTTTTTCAAGGAAGAAGGCCTGGCGCTGGACTATGTGTCCGTGCAGGGCACCGCCGTGCTGCTGCCGCAGGTGGCCAATGGTTCGGTGGAGTTCGGCATCATGAATCCGGACCTGGCCATCATCGCCGCGTCCAAGGGCGAACCGTTCCCGATCAAGTTTTTCTATAACTTCTATCCCCGGAACATTTTTGAATTCACGGTCCTGAAAGACAGTCCGATCAAGACCCTGGCTGACTTGAAGGGCAAGAAAATCGGGGTGGGCGCCCTGAGCTGGGGCAACCTGCCGATGTCGCGCCTGATGCTGCGCGATGTCGGCGTGACCTGGATGAAGGATGCGCAAGTCCTGCCGGTCGGCGTGGGGCCCGCGGCCTGGGACCGGCTGAAGTCGGGCAGCGTCGATGCGCTCAACCTGCCCGCGACGCAGAACGTCATGATGGAGCAGGCGGGCACGCCGATCCGGCGCATCACGCTGCCGGAAGAATTCCGCACGGTGTTCTCCAATGGCATTGCCACCAGCGATGCGCTCATCCAGAGCAATCCGGAACTGGTCGCGGGCATGGGGCGCGCAGTGGCAAAGTCCATCGTCGCCTGCATGGCGGATACCGAAGCCTGCGTGCGGGCCTACTGGAAGATCGATCCCAGCACCAAGCCGACGCCGGAGCATGAGGCGAAGTGGATCCAGACCTTCGTCGCCGTCAATCAGGGCACGTACAAGATCGGGGAGCTGTCGACGCTCGAGGGCAAGTACGGCGCCTATACCGAACCCGACTGGCGCAATGTCGTCCAGAAAATGAAGGAGGGCGAGCAGATCAACTCGTCGGACTTCGATCTGTCCTTGCTCTACACCGATCGCTTTGCAAAAGCGTTCAACGATTTCAACATCGAGGCCGTGCGGGCCGCCGCCCGTGCCGCTCACTGATCGGTGCGGACCGGCCACATGAAACGGATTGGGTAAAAACATGTTGTTGAACCTCCGCGATATCAGTGTCAGCTATCCAAGCCGGCGCGGGCCCGTCCTGGCGCTGGACAAGCTCAGCCTGACCATCGAGCCCTCGTCCTTCGTCTCCGTGCTGGGACCGTCGGGTTGCGGCAAATCCACGCTGGTGCGTTTGGTCTCGGGTTTGCAAAAACCCACGGCGGGATCGATCGAGTTCGACGGCGTGCCGGCCAGCGGCGCGCGCGATGATGTCGGGGTGGCCTTCCAGCAGGCGGCCTTGCTGCCCTGGAAGACCGCCCTGGAAAACGTGCTGCTGCCGATCCGCTTGACGGGCCAGCGGGCCGAGCCGGCGCTCGAACGGGCGCGCTCGCTGCTCGATCTGGTGGGCCTGTCGGGTTTTCACGACCGCTATCCGCATGAGTTGTCCGGGGGCATGCAGCAGCGCGTTTCGCTGGCGCGCTCCTTGATCCGCGGGCCGTCGGTCCTGGTGATGGACGAGCCGTTTTCGGCGCTGGATGCGATGACGCGTGAAAACATGATGGTGGAATTGCAGCGCATCTGGCTGGATGCGCGGCCTTCCGTCCTGTTCATCACGCACTCGATCCAGGAGGCGGTGTTTCTCTCGGATCGGGTGGTGGTCATGAGCGGCCGTCCCGGCAAGATCATTGCCGATGTCCCGGTGGATCTGCCGCGTCCCCGCGATTTGCAGACGCTGGCGCATCCCCGTTTCGTCGAACTGTCGAACCAGTTGCGCGATCTGTTCAATACGGAGAAGTGACGATGGGACCGCACTGTGCATCCATCGGCCTGCCGTCGTTTCCGGGAGGGCCGGCATGAACCGACCCACGGAACTTCTGGCGGGCCTTGTCCTGCGCCTGGCGCCGATCGCCGCCTTGCTGCTCGTCTGGTATGGCATCGTGCACGGCTTCGGCATTCCGGACCGGCTGATGCCGGACCCCGTCACCGTAGGCCTGCGCATCTATGCCGGACTCTTCACGGAGGGTGATCTCTGGTCGCATCTCTGGCTGACGTTCAAAAGCACGTTCGCCGGCTTCGTGCTGGGGTCCGTGCTGGCGATCGCGCTGGGCAGCGTGCTGGCCATGAATCGCAAGCTGGAGTTGCTGGTCTATCCCCTGGTCGTGTTGATTCAGGCGGTGCCCAAAGTGGCGATTGCGCCGCTCGTCCTGCTGTGGCTGGGTTTCGACGAACGCAGCACGGTCACCCTGGTCGGCCTGATCTGCTTCTTCCCGGCCTTCGTCGGCGCATTTGTCGGGGTGCGTTCCACGCCCGCGGTGCTGATGGATCTGTTTCATACCCTGAGAGCCTCCGCCTTCAAGACGTATGTCCACTGCAATCTGCCGCATGCGGCCGGCTCGATCGTCGCGGGGCTGCAGGTGGGCTGGGGTTTCGCCCTGGTGGGCTGCGTGGTCATGGAGTTCATCATGGGCATGGGCGGTGCGGGATTCCTGATCGACAACTCGGCCAATGCGCTCGATACGGCGACTGCCGTGGCGGCCATGATCCTGCTGGGCCTGTTGGGGTACATCGGCGGCGGCGTCCTGGCCGAGGCCAAGAGGCGCATCGTCTTCTGGGAAGGAGGCCGTCGCAATGGATAACGGCGAAATCATTTCGGGCCGGCTGCGGGTGGCCTTGCCGACGATCGGCATCCTGCTGCTTCTGGCCGGATGGCAGTCGCTGGCCCAGTTCGTGGTGGCCGACCCCAGCCTCCTGCCCACGCCCGTGCAAGTCGGGCGGAATCTGTGGGCCTGGATCCTGAGCGGCGGGTTCATGCCGCATCTGCTGGCGACGGTATATGGCGCCTTGGGCGGGCTGTGTATCGGCGCCGGACTGGGCTTCGTTTCCGGCGTGATCGTCGGCGAGGTGCGTCTCCTGAACCGGGCCCTGTATCCCATGGTGCTCGCCCTGCAGGCGATGCCCATCGTGGCCGTGGCGCCCATGATCATTGTGTGGTTTGGCATCGGCCTGGCCTCCAAGATGGCGCTGGTGGTGGTGGGGACATTCTTCGTCATGTTCATCCATACCGTGGCGGGCATGCAGGCCGCGCCGATCGAGTTGCTCGACATGGGCCAGGCATTCGGTGGGCGGCGCTGGCGCATCGCGCTGGCCATCAAGGTGCGTGCCTCGCTGGATTACGTGTTCAGCGGCCTCGAGGTCTGCGCGGCCCTGAGCTTCATCCTGTGCGTCGTCGGCGAGTTCCTGGCGGCCAGGGCGGGGCTGGGCTATTACCTGCGCGCCGCTTCGTACGACATCAATGCCAGTTCGATGTTCGCGGCGGTCGTCGTCCTGTCCGTCCTGGCCTCTTTGCTCGCGCTGGCCGTCCGTGTGGCGCACCACCGCGTCGTGTTCTGGAAATACCGTAAACACTGACCCCCTTCATTTCCGTTGAGGAGTTTCGAATGACCGCTGTATCCAACCCGCCCGTCACCCGTGAACTGCTGCAATCATGGGCCGATGCGTCGCCTTTCATCCGGTTCTGCCGCATGGAGGTCAGCATGGTTGATGCCGACCAGGGTGTCGTGGAAATGAAGATGCCGCTGCTGGCCGAATTGGCGCGCGATCCCGAGGCCCGGCAGTTCCATGGCGGCCCGATCGCGTCGTTCATCGATACCGCCGGAGACTTCGCCGTTGCGCTCATGGCGGGCGGCGGCGTGCCGACCATCAATTTCCGCGTCGATTACCTGCGTCCCTCGGGCGGGGCTTACCTGGTGGCGCGGGCCACGGCCCGGCGGGTGGGGCGCACCGTCGGCGTAGCCGACGTGGATGTCTTCGACGATCAGGGCCGGCTGACCGCCGTGGGCCGGGGCTGCTATAGCTCGCAGGTCGGGTGAGGGGCGCATGGACAATACCGCGTTTCCGGCAGGCTCCAATCTGGGGGGGATGATCGCCCCCGCTGTCGACGGGGCGCAGCCGTGGCTGGTCGAAGTCGGGGCCGATGGCGCCGAGCGTGTCTTTACGTACGACGATCTGCATCGTGTCGCGGCAGGCGTTGCGCGCGCCTTGCGTGCGCGCGGCCTGAAGCGGAATGCGCGTGTGGGCCTGATCGGCTTGAATAGCGCTGAGTACCTGCTGAGCTATTACGGGATCATGCAGGCGGGCTACAGTGCGGTGCCGATCGGCTACAAGCTGGCGCAGCCCACAGTGGAATACATCCTGGGCGACGCCCGGGTGGACTGTCTCTATGCCGATGCCGACTGGGCCGCGCGGCTGGATGGCACGCTGCCCGTGCTGCCGCTGGGCGACCGGGCGGCCTGGCAGGCCCACCTGGATGAGGGACCGTTCGAGATCGAGCCCGTCCAGGCGCGGGATGCCGCGACGATCCTCTATACGTCCGGCTCGACCGGGATACCCAAAGGCGTGCCGCTGACGCACGGCGGGTATATCTGGACCCTGGGACAGGTCTCGGTCAATGGCGGTGATTTCATCCGCCGTACGGCGGCCCGGGTATTGACGGCAGCCCCGCTGTCCCACATGAATGCGCTGTTCCTGTCCAAGACGGTGACGGCCTACGGCGGCACCCTGGTGCTGATGACGCAGTTCGATGCGCGCGCTTTCCTGGAGAGTTGTGCGCGTCACCAGTGCGGTATCGTCACCGCCGTGCCGACCATGCTGGCCTTGTGCGCCCGGGAAACAGAAGCGCTGGCGCGGCTGGACCTGGGTTCGGTGCGCAGCGTCGCAGTCGGCTCGGCGCCCATCACGGATGCGTTGTTCGAGCGGATTGCCTCGATGTTCCCGCAGGCCGCGGTCCAGAACGGCTGGGGGACCACCGAGACCGGGCCGGCGGTGTTCGGCCCGCATCCCGCGGGACTGCCCAGGCCCCGCCTGTCCCTGGGCCACCCTTTGCCCGGCGTGGAGGTGCGTCTCGAAGGGGGCACCGCAGACGAGGGCGAATTGCATGTGCGCAACGGCGCCATCATGCCGGGCTACCTGAATCGCGAAGAAGATACCCGCCGCTGCCTGAAGGATGGCTGGTATCGGACCGGCGACGTCATGCGGCGGGATGCCGACGGGTTCTTTTATTTCGTCAGCCGCGCCGACGACATGATCGTGTGCGGCGGGGAAAACATGTACCCGGGTGAAATCGAACTGCTGCTGGAAAAACATCCCGGTGTGGCCCAGGCCGCCGTGGTGGCCGTGCCCGATGAAATCAAAGGCCAGGTGCCGGCGGCCTTCATCGTGCGCAGCGCCGGAAGCACGGTCGGCGAGGATGAGATCAAGCAGTTCGCCCTGAGTCGGGGGCCGGCGTATCAACATCCGCGCTTCGTGCGCTTCATCGATGCAATGCCCTTGTCGGCCGCCAACAAGATCGACAAGCAACGCATCAAGAAAATGGCGGACGGCCTGCACCGCTGAGGTGCTTGCAGGGCGTTCGCGTATCCATGCATTCCAGGGCGCCTCGCGCCCGCTCATTTCATTATCCTATTAGGTAGCCACCATGAAAGCACAAGTCATCCGCGCCCATGGCGCCATCGACCAGATCACCTACGAACAGGATTGGCCGACGCCCCAGCCCGAAAAGGGCCAGGTGGTGATCCGCGTGGGGGCCTGCTCCCTGAATTACCACGATCTCTTCACCCTGAAAGGCATGCCGGGCATCACGGTGCCGATGCCCATCATCATGGGGATCGACATGGCCGGGACAGTGGCGGCAGTCGGCCCCGAGTGCGGCGCCTGGAAAGAAGGCGACCGGGTGCTGGTCGATCCCCTGGCGCGGGAACGCTACAGCCTCATGGGCGAAACCGTGGACGGCGGCCTGGCCGAATTCTGCAAGGTGCCGGCGGATCAACTGATCGCCCTGCCCGACGAGGTGGGTTTTGACCAGGCGGCCGCGCTGCCGGTGGCGTACGGCACGGCCTATCGCATGATGGTCACCCGTGGCGGCATGGCGCTGGACGGCAGCCAGGAGGGCCGCAAGGTGTTCATCCTGGGCGCTTCGGGCGGGGTCGGGACCTGCTGCGTGCAATTGGCCAAGCTCAGCGGCGCCGAGGTCATCGTCGCCGCGTCCAGCCAGTCCAAGCTCGACGGCCTGAAGGCGCTGGGCGCGGACCATGGCATCAACTACCGGGACGAAGACTTCATGAAGGCCTTGCACGGCATCGCCGGCAAGCCCCGCATCTGGGGCGAGGGCGGGGTCGACACCATCGTCAATTTCACGGGGGGCGATACCTGGGTGCCTTCCATCAAGAGCTTGCGCAAGGGCGGCAGCCTCCTGACCTGCGGGGCGACGGCAGGCTTCGATCCGAAGACCGACATGCGCTATATCTGGACCTTTGAACTGAACATCCAGGGCTCTAACGGCTGGATGCGCGAGGACCTGCACGCCTTGCTGGACCTGGTGCGCCAGGGGCACTTGAATCCCCCGGTCGATATGCGTTTTTCCCTGGAAGACGCGCCCAAGGCGTTCAAGATGCTGGAAAACCGCGAAGCCTTCGGCAAGCTCATCATCGTCCCCTGAAAGGAAACAAGGCTGTGACTCGACTGGAAAACAAGGTTGCGCTGGTGACGGGGGCCAGCCAGGGCATCGGTCTGGCTGTGGCCCGCAAGCTGGCAGCCCAGGGGGCGTTCGTCGTGATTCAGGGCAATCGCTCCATGCAGGCGGCCGGCGATGCGGTGCGTGACATCGAATCGCACGGCGGCCGGGCGGCGGCCGTGCAGGCCGATCTGGCGCAGGAGGACGGTCCCGCGCGGCTGTGCGAACGGCTCGATGCCTTGTTGCGGGATCGACTGGGGTGCCCGGACCTGGACATTCTGGTCAATAATGCGGGGGTGATCAAGCGCGAGCCCATCGAAGCAGTCACCCCGGCGCAGTTCGATCTCACGCTGAACGTCAATCTGAAGGCGCCTTTTTTCCTGATCCAGGGGCTTTTGCCCCGCTTGAGGGATCAGGGCCGCATCATCAATGTTTCGTCGATGGGGACGCGCGTCGCATTTCCGGCCATGGCGGCTTATGCGCCGGCCAAGGCCGGCCTCGAGGCGCTGACCCGGTTGCTGGCGGCCCATCTCGGGCCGCGCGGCATCACGGTGAATACCGTGTCTCCCGGCTTGACGGAGACCGGGATGAATCCGCAGCTTGCCGGTTCAGAGGCCGCGCAGCAGGCGATTGCGGGCATTGCCTTGGGGCGTCTGGGGCGGCCGGACGACATCGCCGACGTCATCGCGTTCCTGGCCGGGGAAGAGGCCCGCTGGGTGACGGCGCAGTGCATCGAGGTCAGCGGAGGCCAGCGTATTTGACGCGTGCTCCATGCCCGGGCGACCCCCGGCTCCATGGACTGGAGGAATATGTCATTGGACGAGATCGATCGCCACATCCTGGCGGTCTTGCAAGAAGACGCCGACCTGGCCGTCACCGAAGTGGCGGCCAGGGTCGGCTTGTCCAGCACGCCGTGCTGGAAGCGCATCCAGAAGCTGAAGGAAGACGGCGTCATCCAGAAGCAGGTCGTGCTGTGCGATCCCGAGCGCCTGGATCTGGGGACGACGGTGTTCGTGAAGATCTCCACGAATCACCATAATGAAGCCTGGCTGCAGCAGTTTGCCCAGGCCGTCCGGGACATCCCCGAAATCGTCGAGGTCTACCGGATGAGCGGCGATGTCGATTATCTGCTGCGCGTCGTGGTCCGGGATATTCAGGGATACGATGCCGTCTACAAAAAACTGATCCAGGGCTGTGAACTGCACGATGTGAGTTCAAGTTTCGCCATGGAGCGGATCAAGTATTCGACGGCGCTCCCTCTGGATCTGCTCGCCGAGCCGTCATCGTCACGCTCGCGCGGTGAGCGTAAATCCAAGTAATTTCCGGGACGTCTCGCGAGGCGGGCCGGGCAAGTCCGCCCGGAAGCCGAATGAATCGGCCCCGAGAGCGTGCATGCCTTGGAGCCGGCTTACTTCAGATGCTGGCTGACCAGCTTGGTCAGTTCGAACATCGACACCTGGTCCTTGCCGAACAGGGGGCGCAGCTTGGCATCCGCATTGATGTTGCGGCGGTTCGCGGGATCCTGAAGATTGTGCTTCTTGATATAGTCCCAGATACGCTTGGTGACTTCGGTGCGGGGCACGGCTTCGTTGCCGATCACGGCCGCCAGGGTGGCGCTGGGCGTCAGAGGCTTCATGAATGCCGCATTGGGTTTGCGACCGGCTTTTTCGGTGGTTGCCATGTATGCAGGCTCCTACAGTGTTAAGTGAATAGCCCTCGCAGCATAACGCGTGTTTCCTTGAAAGACAAAACAGGATTGTCAGACCGTGTCACAGACTTCTTCACATGTTTCCTCTGAGCGCGCCGCGGGCGCGGCGGATGGCTCCGCCGCGCCCGCCCGCATCCGCCTGACTCGTCCCGATGACTGGCACTTGCATCTGCGCGACGGCGCGGTGCTGCGCAGCGTGGTGCCGGATTCCGCACGGCAGTTCGGCCGGGCCATCATCATGCCCAATCTGAAGCCGCCGGTGCTGACGACCGAGGACGCGCGTGCCTACCGCGAGCGCATCCTGGCAGCCCTGCAGCAGGCCGCGGAGCAGGCCGGCGCAGAGGCGCCGGCCTTCGAGCCCCTGATGACCCTGTATCTGACGGACCGGACCTCGCCCGACGAGATCCGCCGGGCGCGCGACAGCGGTTTCGTGCACGGGGTCAAGCTCTACCCGGCCGGAGCGACCACGCATTCGGACGCCGGCGTGACGGACTTGCTGGGCCAGTGCCCGGCGACGCTCGCCGCCATGCAGGACTGCGGCATGCCGCTGCTGGTCCATGGCGAGGTCACCGATCCGGCGGTCGATCTGTTCGACCGCGAAGCCGTTTTCATCGAACGGGTCATGCAGCCCCTGCGGCGCGCCTTTCCTGAACTGAAGGTGGTGTTCGAGCATCTGACCACGGCGGATGGTGCGGCCTACGTGACGCAGGCCGAAGGCCCCATCGCGGCCACGCTGACGCCGCAGCACCTGCTGTACAACCGCAATGCGCTGTTCAAGGGCGGTCTGCGGCCCCATTGGTACTGCCTGCCCATCCTGAAGCGGGAAACCCACCGCCTGGCGCTGCTGGAGGCGGCCACCAGCGGCAATCCGCGCTTCTTCCTGGGGACGGACAGCGCCCCGCACCCGCGCGGCGCCAAAGAGCAGGATTGCGGCTGTGCAGGCTGCTATACGGCGCGCCATGCCATGGCCCTGTACGCGACGGCCTTCGAGTCCGTCGGCCGCCTGGACCGCCTGGAGGCCTTTGCCAGCCTGAATGGTCCGGCGTTCTACGGGCTGGCGCCCAATACGGGCGTCTTGACCCTGGAACGGGTCGAGAACCCCATTCCCCGGGAACTGCCGCTGGGCGACGACGTGATCGTGCCGTTGGCGGCAGGGGAGAGCTTGATGTGGCGCGTGGCTGAAGGCGGCTAGCGCCCTCAATCGCCGCGCTTGTCCTCCAGCAGGGTCCAGCGCTCGAACAGGGCTTCCAGTCGGCTGTCCAGTTCGCCCAGGGCCTGCTGGACGCGCTGCGCCTCGTCCGGCCCCTGGTTGTACAGATCGGGATCGGACAGGCGTGCCGCCAGGGCGGCCTGCTCGGATTCCAGCGCAGAGATTTTGTCGGGCAGGGCGGCCAGTTCTTCCGCCTCCCAGGGGGCCAGGCGGTTCTTGCGCGGCTTGTCGGCGGCTTCGGCCGGTGCAGGGGCCGCGGGCGCCTTCACTCCCTCCGGCGTATCGGCGCGGTCCGATGCGGCTGACCGCCCGGCGCGTGCCGGGGGTTCCGTTGCATCAGGACGCGGCCGCTGGGCTTCCCAGTCGTCATAGCCCCCCACGTATTCCTGCCAGTGGCCGTCGTCCTCGGCGGCAATGGTCTGCGTGACCACATTGTCCAGGAAGCTGCGGTCGTGACTGACCAACAGCACGGTGCCCTGGTAGTCCTGCAGCAGGCCTTCCAGCAGCTCCAGGGTGTCGATGTCCAGGTCGTTGGTGGGCTCGTCCAGCACCAGCACGTTGTGCGGCTGGGCGAACATGCGCGCCAGCGCCAGGCGGGCGCGTTCGCCTCCCGACAGGCTGGACACCGGGGAATGGGCCCGGGCGGCGGGGAACAGAAAGTCCTCCAGGTAGCTCATGACGTGCTTGCGCTGGCCGCCGATTTCCACCCATTCGCTGCCTGGGCTGATGGTGTCGGCCAGGGTGGCGGATTCGTCGAGCCGGTCGCGCATCTGGTCGAAATAGCCGATCGACAGATTGGTGCCCAGGCGCACGCTGCCTTGCAGCGGCTGCAGCTCGCCCAGCAGGATGCGCAGCAGCGTCGTCTTGCCGGCGCCGTTGGGACCGATCAGGCCGATGCGGTCGCCGCGCTGGATCAGGGTGTTGAAATCCCGGATCAGGGTGCGATCGCCATACCCATGGGTGACGTTTTTCAGTTCCGCCACCAGCTTGCCGGAACGCTGGCCGTCGGCCAGGGAAAAACGCACCTGGCCTTGCTGGTCGCGCCGCTCGGCGCGCTCGCGGCGCAGGGCCTCCAGGCGGCGGACCCGGCCTTCGTTGCGGGTACGGCGCGCCTCGACGCCCTTGCGTATCCAGACTTCTTCCTGGGACAGCAGCTTGTCGAAGCGGGCGTTGGCCTGTTGTTCGGCGTTCAGCCATTCGGCCTTGCGGGCCTGCCAGGCGGAAAAATTGCCGGGGAAGCTGAGCAGTCGGCCCCGGTCGAGTTCGACGATGCGGGTGGCGACGGCGTCCAGGAAGCGCCGGTCGTGGGTGATCAGCACCACCGCCGCGCGCGTGCCGCGCAGCAGGTCTTCCAGCCAGGCGATGCCGGCGAAATCCAGGTGGTTGGTCGGCTCGTCGAGCAGCAGCAGGTCGGGTTCCTGGACCAGGGCGTGGGCCAGGGCCACGCGCTTGCGCGTACCGCCGGACAGCCCCTGGATGGGCAGGTCGGGGCGCAGGCCCAGGGCGTCGATCAGCGCCCCGGCGCGGGCCGAGCGCTGCCAGTCTTCCGTGGCCAGCAGGTCGCCGGACAGGTAGTCGAGGATGGTCTCGTCCTCGGGCAGATCGGGCTCTTGTTCGACGGTGGCGATGCGCAGGCCGCCGCGCCGCCGGATCTCGCCGTCATCGAGGCGGGTGCGGCCGTCCAGGACGCGCAGCAGGGACGATTTGCCCGCGCCGTTGCGGCCGATCAGGCCGATGCGTTCGCCGGCCAGCAGGGTCAGGTCGGCGTGGTCGAGCAGGGGATGGTGGCCGTAGGCGAGTTGGGCCTGGGCGAGGGCGAGCAAGGTGTCGGACATGAGGCAGGCGGCGGTGATGCGGTCGCTGGCCCTGGCGGTGCGCCGGGGCCGAAAGTCCTATTGTCGCAGTTTGGGCAGGGGTGTGCCGCAGCCCCCGGGATTCGCAGATGCATCCAGTGCGGGGCCCGGCTCGGCTGTGCCCGGGCTGTCGTACAATGCCGTCGCGGGGCAGATCGGGCGATCGCGGTGCCGTCAGGCATCGAGGAAGGTCCGGACTCCATAGGGCGCGATAGCGGCTAACGGCCGTCCGGCAATCCCTTCGGGGAAAGCCGAGGACCAGGGCCACAGAGACGAGTCTGCCGCGAGGGTGTGCCGCAAGGCGCACACCGGTACGGCCATCTCCGTATCGTCCGTCCGGTTCGTCCGGGCGGTTCGCGGCAGGGTGAAACGCGGCAACCTCTATCGGGAGCAACATCAAATAGGCATGCGCCGGCTTCGTGCCGACAGGGCGGCTCGCCCGAGCATGCGGGTAGATGGCTAGAGCGGTCCAGCAATGGCCCGCCCAGAGGAATGATCGTCCGCCGGGGCAACCCGGCGTACAGAATCCGGCCTATAGATCTGTTCCGCTTTTTCGTTTACAGCTCCACGCTAGCATGGACCTTTTCGCCGCCGGGCCGCCCCAAGGCGAAAAGCGCCCCCTCGGGGGGCAGCAAGCGGGCGAAGCCTGCGCAGCGTGGGGGTAGGGAATCCGTGCATTCGGTCCCTTGGATCGCTGTGATACTCTGAATCATCATTTCCAACCGACGGCCCGTGGCGCGGATGCGCGAGGGGTCCGCCGGCCGGATTCCCGTTGTGGCAATCCAGCAGGAGGCATCGGTGGCGGATTCGACAGCATCCCTGTCGGAAACGGATGTCGGCCAGCGGCATCCGCTGCTCGAAGTCCGTGACCTGACGAAAAATTTCGGCGGCCTGAAGGCGGTGGATCACTGTTCCTTCCAGGTGGAACGCGGCACCATCACCGGTCTGATCGGCCCCAACGGCGCCGGCAAGACCACGGTGTTCAATCTCATGACCGGCTTCATTTCCCCCGATTCGGGGCGGATTCTGCTGGACGGCCAGGACATCGGCCATCTGCGCCCGGACCAGGTGTTTGCCCGCGGCCTGTGCCGCACATTCCAGATTCCCCGCGAACACGGCACCATGAGCGTCCTGGAAAACCTCATGCTGGTGCCGCCCGGGCAGTCGGGAGAACACTGGTGGAACGCGCTGCTGCGCCCCGGCCGGGTGCGGGTCGAGGAAGCCCGCCATCTGGCCAAGGCGCGCGAAGTCCTGGAATACCTGCAGCTCACCCACGTCCAGCATGAATACGCCGCCAATCTGTCGGGTGGGCAGAAGAAGCTGCTGGAAATGGGCCGCATGCTGATGGCGGACCCGCAGATCATTCTGCTGGACGAGCCGGCCGCCGGGGTCAACCGCACGCTGCTGCAAAGCATTGTGCAGAACATCCAGACCCTGTCGCGCGAGCGCGGGATCACCTTCCTGCTGATCGAGCACGACATGAACATGGTCATGAGTCTGTGCGACCCGGTCATCGTCATGAGCGAAGGGCGCAAGCTGGCCGAAGGCGCGCCCGATGCCGTGCGCAACGACCAGGCGGTGCTGGAGGCCTACCTGGGAGGGCAATATGCCGCTGCTGCAGGTTGACGCCGTCACTGCGGGCTATGGCGACACCGAAATCCTGCGCGCGATGTCTCTCCGGGTCGAGGCCGACGAAGTCGTCGCCATCATCGGGCCCAACGGGGCGGGCAAGTCCACCCTGATGAAGACGATCTTCGGCCTGCTGCATCCGCGCCAGGGCGCCGTCGCCTTCGACGGCCACGACATCGCGCACCAGGCGCCGCACCGCATCGTCCGTCTGGGCATGTGCTACGTGCCGCAGGTGGCCAATGTCTTCACCACCCTGACGGTCGAGGAAAACCTGGAGATGGGCGCGTTCCCGATGGGCAAGGTCGATCTGACGGAGAACAAGGAGCGGGTCTACGCGATGTTTCCCAAGCTGCGCCAGCGCCGCCGCCAGCTGGCGGGCAAGATGTCCGGCGGCGAGCGGCAGATGGTGGCGATGGGCAGCGCCCTGATGATGAATCCCAGGCTGCTGCTGTTGGACGAGCCCACGGCCGCCCTGTCTCCGAAGCTGGTGGACGAGATCTTCGAGCGCATCGCCCGGATCAATGAGAGCGGCGTGGGCATCCTGATGGTCGAGCAGAACGCCCGGCAATCCCTGGGGATGGCCCATCGCGGCTATGTGCTGGCCAATGGCGAGAACCGGCACGAAGGCACGGGCCGGGATCTGCTCGACGACCCGAATGTCGGGCGCCTCTATCTGGGAGGATGATGCGATGAGCGATTCAGCGCAGTCTGTGGCGGATACCGCGCCGCCGAGCGCCCAGGCCGACGAGGCGGTCGACGCCCGCGATGCCGGCGGCGCGCGCAGCAGCCGCTTCGTCGGCGGGGTGCTGCTGCTGGTGCTGATCGGCATGTGGGTCGCCGGCTGGCTCTCGGGCACCAGCGCCGAGGACATGCTGTCCCTGACCGCCTGGGGCGTGATGCTGGGCGGCATCATCGCGCTGGGCGGCATCGGCCTGACCCTGTGCTACGGCGTGCTGAAATTTCCGAATTTCGCCCATGGCGAATTCCTGACCCTGGGGGCGTACGTGACCTACGGCATGGTGCTCGTCCTGCCGCAGTCCAATCCCATCTGGCGGTTTTCCTTTGGCTGGGAACTCATCGTCGGCCTGCTGGCGGCGGCGGCGGTCACCGCCGTCGTGGCGATCGTGATCGACCGGCTGCTGTACCGGCCGCTGCGCCGGCACCAGTCGCCGCTCGTGCTGTTGGCCATGGCCTCGCTGGGCATGGAATTCCTGCTGCGGGGCATCGTCTATCTGATCTGGGGATCGGACTTTCACTTCTATTATTCGGGGCGCTCCAATCCGGCGCTGTACCTGCCCTTCGGCCTGCGCCTGCAGGCGGACCAGCTCTTTGTCTTCGCCCTGGCCGTCATCCTGGTGGCCTGGCTGTACTGGCTGCTGACCCGCACCCGCATCGGCAAGGCCATGCGCGCGACGGCCGACAATCCCGATCTGGCCCAGGTGCGCGGCATCGACACCGAGCAGGTCGTCGCCTGGACCTGGACCATCGGCGCGGGCCTGGCCGCCGTCGGCGGGGTCATGTACGGGCTGGCGTCGCAGATGCGCCCGGACATGGGTTTCGTCCTGCTGCTGCCCTTGTTCGCAGCAGTGATCATGGGCGGGATCGGCAGCGCCTGGGGGGCGCTGGTCGGGTCGGTCATCATCGGGGTCGCCATGCAGTTGACCTCGGCCTTCCTGAATCCGGCCTACGGACCGGCGGTCGCCTTCGTGCTGATGGTGCTGGTGCTGTTGATGCGGCCTCAGGGGCTGTTCGCCCAGCGATAGGAGCCGGACCATGGATCCTCTTCTCTTCCTCAAAGCCTGTTTCCTGATGGTTCCCGCCTTTTTGCTGGGCTGCCTGCTGTTCTCGCGCCGGCGCTGGCGCACGCGCCTGCCGGCGGCCCTGGTCCTGGGGGGCGTGCTGGCTTTCGGGGTCGCGGGCCTGCTGCCCGGCGTGATGGATTACCTGGTGTCCTTCAGCATCATGGCGACCATCTATTCGATCCTGTCGCTGGGGCTGAACGCGCAGTGGGGCTATAACGGCCACCTGAACTTCGGCGTGGCCGGATTCTTTGCCGTGGGGGCCTTCACCATGGCGCTGTTCGTCACCACGCCGCCCTCCGGCCTGATGGCGGCCTATGCCCAGCAGTGGTTCGGTCTGGACGCGCCCTATCTGATCGGGGTGGCGGCCGCCGGCATCATGGCGGGCATCGTCGCCTGGCTGATCGCCCAGCCCATCCTGCATCTGCGGGCGGATTTCCTGGCGATCGCCACGCTGGGGATCGCCGAGATCATCCGGCTCATTTTCCAGAACGAGCGCTGGCTGGCCAACGGGCCCCAGCCCATGTCCGGCATCCCGCAGCCCCTGTCCTGCGTTTTCGATCGCGAGGGCTGCAGTTGGCTGCCGGAGGCCCTGCATTCCGCCTTGTCCGCCATGCAGCCCCGGGACTACAGCTATCTGTATCTGGTGATCGTCACGCTCGCGCTGGCCCTGGTGTACGTCGTGCTTGAGGCCATGGTGCGTTCGCCCTGGGGACGCGCGCTGCGCGCCGTCCGTGACGAGGAAGACTCGGCCGCCATGAGCGGCAAGCACGTCAAGTCTTTGCGCGTGCAGTCCTTCGTGCTGGGCGCCGTGGTCATCGGTGTGGCCGGCGCCCTGTATGCGCCGTACATGGTGACGATCGACTACAGCCACTTCAAGCCTTTGTTCGCCACCTTTCTGGTCTGGGTGATGCTGATGCTGGGCGGCAGCGGCAACAACAAGGGCGCCATCCTGGGGGCTTTCGTGATCTGGGCCGTCTGGAGCGGCACGGGCTTCGTCACGGATTACCTGCAGGTCGCCTTGCAGGGCGTCGCCCCCGACGTGGCTTCGCGCATGTCCTTCCTGCGTTGGGCTTTTGTGGGGCTGCTGCTGGCGCTGATCGTGCTGTATCGCCCTCAGGGCATCCTGCCTGAGAAAAAGCGGGTGTCCCGCTTTCTGGACAAGGAGCCCGAGGACTAGGGAACTGGCCGGTCAACTGGCCGGGATGTCCTTGGCGGCGACCATCTTGACCGTTTCGATCTGGTCGCCGGAATATTTCCAGATATTGACCGGGGTGATGACGTCGCCGTTCTTGTCGAAGTCGCATGGGCCGGCGACCCCGTTGTAGTTGATCTTCTTCTTGTCCTTCAGCGCCTTGAGCATGGCGGTGACCCGGTCCTGGTCGCCGCCGTCGATCATGTCGCCCGGCGGGTTGGCGATCAGGCGCAAGTGGTCGCGCAGGACCGTGCCCGTGATCTTGGCCGGGTCGGTGATGCCGTCGGCCACGCTGGCCGCCATGGCCAGTCCCGCGACCATCCCGGCATCGTACGAGCAGGTGGTGAAGGGCGGGAAGTGATCGTATTTATAGGTGGACAGGTAGGTCTTGGCGAAGTCCTTGTAGGACTGCGTGGTGGTGTCTTCGCCGGGGGCCGTGCCGTAGCGGCCGTCCATGTCCTTGCCGCCGACCTCCTTGATGATGTCGATGCTGGCGTTGCCGTCGGTGAACTGCCAGTTCGTGAAGTTGAAGGTGTCGCGGGATTCCTTGCAGATGGCGATGGTGTGCGCCGGGTAGCTGACGATCAGCAGCAGATCGGGTTTGTCCTTCAGTGCCTGGGACAGCATGGACTTGTAGGTGGGCTGGACTTCCTCGGGGTGCGGGACTTCGGCCAGGACGGTGCCGCCGCGCTTTTTGAAGGCGGCGGCAAAGGCATTGGACAGGCCTTGCCCATAGGGATTGTTGATGTAGATGGTGGCGACGCGCTTGAACTTGTAGTTCGGGTCGATTTCGCCGTTGACGAACTGCGCGGCCACCACGCCCTGCATGGCGTCGGACGCGCTGGTGCGGAACAGCAGGTCGGCCTTGGCGTCGGCGGGCAGCACGCTGACCAGCGGCGAGGTGGTGCCGTTGCCGATCTGCAGCACGCCCGACGGGATGGTGACCGAGGTCGCCACGGCGACCGTGACGCCGCTGGACCAGCCGTTGATGATGACCGGCGTGTGCTGGGTGTCGATCATCTGGCGGGCGGCCTGCACGCCGACCGTCGGCAGGGTCGCGCTGTCGGCCGTGACGTGGTGGGCGATGATGGGGCCGCCGAAGACTTCCTTGGCGGCCGTGTTGATCTGGTCGACGGCGAGCCGCACGGCGTCGCGGTAATAGGGTCCGAATTCGGCCGCGGAGCCCGTCATGGGCAGGACCTGGCCCAGGTTGATGGCGGGCGGGGCGCCCGCGGCCAGGGCGCGATGCAGCGGCAGGACGCCGCCGAGCATCAGGACGCCGCCCGTGGCCCCGACGGATTGCAGGAAATGGCGGCGTGATTGGGGGGGATGGTTCTGATCCGACATGGAGATCTCCTTTCTGGTGACTGACGAAACGGCAGGCAAACGCAAAAAGTGCCCCCACGCTTCGCCCTGCGGGCTTGCGTCCACCTCGCAGCTTGCATGCTGCTCGGATTCGCCTGGCATAGGCCAGTCCGCAAGGGACTGGCCTATGTCCGGGCTCATCCCCCAAGGGGGCGCATTTTGTCTTGGGACGGCCCGGCGACAAAAAAGGCTCGGATGCTTTCGAGTCTGACACCCGGGAATGCCAGTGTTCCAACCCCGGATGGTGAAAGTTCATTACATCGGCTGGCCCCAGGTGTGTCAATTGGGAATTGGTGCAGGTCGGGCGGGGCCGGATTGCATCCGCGAAAGCCCTGACCTGATAAAGGACTTTCAATTCATTCTGCAATGCTTTGATTTTTCAGGTTTTTATTTATCGGGCAATTGTTAAAAATAGTTGTAAGTGCTTGTTGTCATTGAATAAATTTCAATTTTCGCCTTGACCGGCACCGATCCATCCCGTAGAGTGGGGCAAAGTAGATTTTTGTGTCATGAAGTGGGAGAAGAGCTCTCGTGTTTCAAGGAAGCAGTGCACTCACGCTAGATGCCAAGGGCCGGATGTCCATTCCGGCTCGGCATCGTGACGTCCTGCTGGCCAGCGAACAGGGGCGTCTGACCCTGACACGGCATCCAGACGGCTGCCTGATGCTCTACCCCCGCACGGTCTGGGAAGAAAAGCGCAAGCAGATTGCGGCGCTGCCGGGCTCGGCGCGGCCTTTGCAGCGCCTGCTGCTGGGCAACGCCCAGGACGTGGACATGGACGGGGCGGGCCGCATCCTGGTGGCCCCCGAACTGCGCACGGCAGCCGGCCTGGACCGGGACGTCATGCTGCTGGGGCTGGGGTCGAATTTTGAATTGTGGGACCGCGCCCAATGGGAGGCGCGTTGCATGACGGACGTGGGCAACCTCGATCCGGCCATCCTTGAACAGATCTCTTTCTGAACCCGTACATGGCGTATTCCCATCGCACCGTTCTGCTGGAGCCGGCTATCGACGCGTTGTTGAGTCCCGCGTTCGGCCGTCGGTCGGCGGCGCCGGAGGCAGAGGCCCCGCCGCTGGACGGGGTGTATGTGGATGGGACATTCGGGCGTGGCGGACATAGCCGCCTGCTGCTGAGCCGGCTGGCCCCGCAGGCGCGGCTGCTGGTATTCGACAAGGACCCGATGGCGATTGCCGAGGCGCAGGCGCTGCGCGCCGCCGACGCCCGGGTCGAGATCGCCCACGATGGTTTCGCGACGCTGGACGCACAACTCGACCGCCTGGGCATCGCCCAGGTGGACGGCGTACTGCTGGACCTGGGCGTGTCTTCGCCCCAGATCGACGAGGCGGAGCGCGGATTCTCGTTCATGCGGGATGGCCCGCTGGACATGCGCATGGACACCAGCCGCGGACAGACGGCGGCTCAATGGCTGGCCGAGGCCGACCAGGAACAGATCAAGGAGGTCATCGCAGATTATGGCGAAGAACGGTTTGCTTTTCAGATTGCAAAGGCGATTGTTGCGCGCCGCCAATCCGGGCCGCTGCGCACCACGGGCGAACTTGCCCAGCTCGTCGCCGGTACCGTCCGTACGCGCGAAAAGGGTCAACACCCGGCCACCCGCACCTTTCAAGCTATACGGATTCACATCAATGAAGAGCTCGCGCAGCTCGCGCACGCCCTCCCGGCAGCGCTGACCCGTTTGCGCGCGCGCAGGCGCCTGGCCGTGATCAGCTTCCATTCGCTGGAAGACCGCATGGTCAAGCAGTGCCTTGCCGCTGCAGCCAACCCGGGCCGGGAACAGGCGCGGCTGCCGATCCCCGAACGGGACATGCCGCAGCCCTATGTCACGCTGCTGGGCCGCGTTCAGGCGGATGAGGCCGAGGTGGCGGACAATGTCCGCTCGCGCTCGGCCGTGCTGCGGGTGGCTGAACGCACGGATATCCCTTTGTCGCTGGACGAGGCCGCCGGCTTCATCCGCCTGCCGGGCCGCGCGGCCGTGCCGCGCCGGACGGGGAGGGTGCGGCGATGATACGCGTGAACCTGTTCCTGGCGCTGCTGCTGATGGCCTCGGCGATTTCGCTGGTCACGGTGCGTTTCCAGACGCGGGAGCTGTTCGTGGCGTCCGAGCGGATGAAAGCCCACGCCCACGAACTGGATGCGGAATGGCGCCGCCTGCAGCTCGAGCGGGCGGAGCTGGCGCGTAACGCGCGCATCGACTCGCTGGCGCGTTCGGACCTGCATCTGGTGTCGGTGACGCCGGATCGCACCATTTACCTGCAGCAGCCGGCCCCCGCCGCGCAGGGGGCGCCGCAATGAAGCGCTTCGGTTTCCACGAAAGCCCCGTGCTGGCCAGCCGCCCCGCCTTCTGGCGCGCGCGGCTGGTGGTGATCGTGCTCATGCTGGGTTTCGCTGCGCTGGCGGCCAAGGCGCTGAACCTGCAGATCCTGTCCAACGAATTCCTGCAACGCCAGGGCGAGCGCCGCTACGAGCGCACCCTGGTGCTGCAGGCCTCGCGCGGCAAGGTCCTGGACCGCAGCGGTTCGGTGGTGCTGGCGTCCAGCGTGCCGGCCAAGGCCATCTGGGCGATCCCCGAGGATTTTCACAAGGCCACCGATGCCCAGGTCGCCGAGCTGGCGCGCCTGCTGGACATCAAGCCGGCCGAATTGCGTCGGCGCACTCAGGACGAAGACAAGAATTTCGTCTATCTGCAGCGGCAGGTGGCCGCCGATACGGCCAAGGCCATTCAGCAACTGAAGATCCCCGGGGTCCAGCAACTGGCCGAGACGCGCCGCGTCTATCCCGAAGGCGAAGTCATGGCGCATATCGTCGGCTTTACCAATATCGAGGATCGCGGCATCGAAGGCATCGAACTGGCGTTCAACGATCGCCTGTCGGGTCAGCCGGGCTCCCGGCGCGTGATCCGGGATCGGCTGGGCCGCGTGGTCGAGGACGTTCAGGCCGTGGTGCCGCCGGTCGACGGTCAGAACCTGCAATTGTCCATCGATGCGGGCATCCAGTTCGACACCTACACGGCCCTCAAGGCCGCGATGAAGGAACACCAGGCGCGCGCGGCGGCGGCCATCGTGCTGGATGCCCGTTCGGGCGAGATCCTGGCGATGGTCAATCTGCCGTCCTACGATCCCAACGACAACACCAAGCGCACGGGCGATGCGCTGCGTAACCGCGTCGTCACCGACACCTTCGAGCCCGGCTCCATCATGAAGCCGTTCACGGCTGCGCTGGCCCTGGACGAAGGCAAGATCACGACCCGCACGCAGTTCGACACCGGCAACGGCCGCTACAGCTATCAGGGGGCCGTGATTTCCGACGTCAGCCGCAACGGCGTGCTGGACGTGGGCGGCATCATCCGGCGTTCCAGCAATATCGGCATGACGATGATTTCCGAGAAGCTGACGTCCCAGTCGATGTGGGAAAAATTCTCGGCGCTGGGCTTCGGGCGCGCGCCCCAGACGCATTTCCCCGGCATGGCTTCGGGACGCCTGCGGCCCTGGCAGCGCTGGCGGCCGATCGAGCGCGCCACCATGGCCTATGGCTATGGGCTGTCCGTGTCGCTGCTGCAGGTCGCTCACGCCTACACCGTCTTCGCCCGCAACGGCGATATGGTGTCGCTGTCCCTGCTGCGCCGCGAAGGCCAGCCCACCAGCGTGCAGGTCTACTCGCCCCAGGTGGCCTTGCTGATGCGCAGCATGCTGGAAGCCGCCGCCGGTCCCGACGGCGCCAAGCTCGCCCAGGTCCAGGGCTACCGGATCGCGGGCAAGAGCGGCACGGCGCGCAAGATCATCAACGGCCAGTACAGCAAGACCAAATACCGCGGGTCCTTCGTGGGCCTGGCGCCGGTGTCCGACCCGCGCATCGTCGTGGCCGTGTCCATCGATGAGCCCGGCGCCGGGGGATATTATGGCGGCCGCGTGGCCGCGCCTGTTTTTTCCGACATCGTTTCAAGTACCCTGCGCCGGCTCGGCGTGCGGCCGGATGCGCCCGTGGATTCCCTCGTGGCCGCAGCAGAGCAGGGGGGACGCACTCAATGATCTTATTAGACATCATGGCCTGGCTGGACGAGCGGGTCGATCGCAAGGCAGACCTCTGCCTGGATTCGCGCCAGTTGCAGCCGGGCGATGTGTTTTTCGCCTGCCCCGGCATTGCCTCGGACGGCCGCGCCTTCATGGAAGCCGCCGTGGCCGCCGGCGCCGCCGTCATCGTCCGGCAGGCGGGGGGCGATCATGTTTCGCCCGCCGGCGTGCCGGTCCTGGAAGTCGAGGGCCTGTCCGCCTGGCTGGGCGAGGTCGCCCACCTGTGGTACGGCCGGCCGTCCGACGCCCTGACCGTGATTGCCGTGACCGGCACCAACGGCAAGACGTCCACCACACAATGGATCGCGGCGGCGTTGAACGCCGAAGACATGCCCTGCGGCACGATCGGGACGCTGGGCGTGACCCTGGCTGACGGCAGCAACCTGGGCGGCGTCCTGACCACGCCGGACGTGCTGACGCTGCACCGCAGCCTGGCCGCCATCGTGCGCGCGGGCGGCGTGGCGGCCGCCATCGAGGCGTCCTCCATCGGGATCGAGCAGGGCCGCCTGGACGGGGTCAGCATCCAGGTCGCGGGTTTCACCAACCTGACCCGCGATCACCTGGATTATCACGGCACGGAAGCGCGCTACAAGCAGGCGAAATTCGCCCTGTTCGCGCGCCCGGGCCTGCGCGGCGCGGTCATCAACGCCGACGACGCGGCGGGGCGGGAACTGCTGGAAAGCGCTGCGCCGTCCGGCCACCGGGTGGGCTACGGCCTGCAGCGCGACGCTGCGGCGGTTTTCCGGGCCGAGGACATCCAGCACGGCGCCAACGGCCTGGTCTTCAATCTGGTCGCGCCCGACGGCAGCGCCCAGATCCTGACCCACCTGGTCGGGGAACACAATGTCTCCAACCTGCTGCTGGTGGCCGGCGTACTGCGTGAGCTGGGCTGGGGGCTGAGCCGCATCGCGCGCGCCCTGGCCGTGCTGCATCCCGTGCCGGGCCGCCTGCAAGTGGTCACGGCGCTGGGCGGCGCCAGTTCGGGCCGGCCCCAGCCGCTGGTGGTGGTGGATTACGCGCACACGCCGGACGCGCTGGAACGGGTGCTGACGGCCCTGCGGCCGCTGGCTCGGGATCGTGGCGGCCGCCTGCGCTGCGTGTTCGGCTGCGGCGGCGACCGGGATGCCGGCAAACGGCCCCTGATGGGGGCCGTGGCGGCCCGGCTGGCCGACCAGGTCGTGGTCACCACCGACAATCCGCGCACCGAATCGCCCGAGGCCATCATCGAGCAGATCGTGGCGGGCATGCCGAGCCGCCCGGACGTACGCCCGGATCGGGCCGACGCCATCCTGGAAACCCTCTGGGGCGCCGGTGATCGGGACGTGGTGCTGCTGGCCGGCAAGGGTCACGAGACCTACCAGGAAGTCCATCATGTGCGCAGCCCCTTCGACGACCGCGAATGGGCGCGCTTTGCGCTGACCTGGCAACAGGGCGCAGAGCTGTCCACCGACACCCGCTCGCTGCCGGCCGGCGCCCTGTTCCTGGCACTGGAAGGCGAGCGCTTCGACGGTCATGCCTACTTGAGTACGGCGGCCCAGGCCGGTGCGCGCGCGGCCATCGTCGCCCACCGGGTGCCGGGCGCCGGGCTGCCCCAGATCGTGCTGGGCGACACCCGCCTGGCGCTGCGGCGCGCCGCCACGGCCTGGCGGCGTCAGTTCCAGATGCCGGTCATCGCGGTCACCGGCAGCAACGGCAAGACCACGACCAAGGAAATGA
Source organism: Castellaniella hirudinis (assembly GCF_042651965.1). Taxonomy (NCBI): domain Bacteria; kingdom Pseudomonadati; phylum Pseudomonadota; class Betaproteobacteria; order Burkholderiales; family Alcaligenaceae; genus Castellaniella; species Castellaniella hirudinis. The sequence goes on along the minus strand of NZ_JBHSDY010000002.1, from coordinate 626,876 downwards.
TCAGCGCCATCCTGGCGGCCTGGTGCGGCGAGGATGGCCGTCTGGCCACGCGCGGCAATCTGAACAACGACATCGGCCTGCCGTTGACGGTGCTGCGCCTGCGCCCGGCGCATCGCGCCGCCGTGCTGGAACTGGGCATGAACCACCCGGGGGAAATCCCCGTGCTGGCCGCCATCGCCCAGGCCACCGTGGCGCTGGTCAACAATGCGCAGCGCGAGCACCAGGAATTCATGAACACGGTCGAGGCCGTGGCGCGCGAGAACGGCGCCGTGCTGCAGGCCCTGCCCGCCGACGGCGTGGCGGTGTTCCCGGCCGACGAGGACTACAGCGGGCTGTGGCAGGAACTGGCCGGCGACCGGCGGACGCGGCGCTTCGGCTTTGCCGACACGGCTGACGCGTACGCTTCGCAGATCCGCGCCGGGACGGCGCAGACGGAATTCCGCCTGCACCTGGGTGCGGAAACCGTTCCGGTCGTCCTGCACGCGCCGGGGCGCCACAACTTGCGCAACGCCCTGGCGGCGGCAGCCTGCGCCTGGGCGGCGGGCGCGCCTGCGGCCGCCATTGCCGCCGGTCTGGCGGCTTTCGCGCCGGTGGGCGGGCGGATGCAGCCCCGGCGGCTGGCTGACGGCTTCCAGTTGATCGACGACAGCTACAACGCCAACCCGGATTCCGTGCGCGCCGCCATCGACGTGCTGTCCGGACTGGATGGCCGGCGCATCCTGGTGCTGGGCGACATGGCCGAGGTCGGTGACCAAGGGCCGGCCATGCACGCCGAGGTCGGCGCCTATGCCCGCCAGTGCGGCGTGGATGCCTTGCTGACGCTGGGGCCGGCAGCCCGGGGGGCCGCGCAGGCTTTCGGCCCGCAGGCCCAGGCCTTCGACGCCTTTGACGAGCTGTTGCCGCATCTGCTGGCGGCGCGTCCGGGCCACATCCTGGTCAAGGGTTCGCGCAGCATGCGCATGGAGCGTGTGGTGCAGGCGCTCGATGCGGACGCATCCGCGCAGGGGGGCGAACATGCTGCTTGAACTGGCGCGCTGGCTGTCCGATGCCCATTTCCGCGCCTTCGGCGTGGTGGAATACATCACCTTCCGCGCGCTGTTGGCGTGCGCCACGGCGCTGGCCATCGGCCTGCTGGCCGGCCCCTGGCTGATCCGCCGCCTGACGGCGCTGAAGATCGGCCAGGCGGTGCGCAGCTACGGCCCGCAGACGCACTTGCAGAAGAACGGCACGCCCACCATGGGCGGCGCGCTGATCCTGATCGGCATCGGTATCAGCACCCTGCTGTGGGCGGACTGGACCAACCGTTTCGTCTGGGTGGTGCTGCTGGTGACCTTCGGTTTTGGCTGGATCGGCTGGGCCGACGACTACCGCAAGGTCGTGCACCACGATCCGGAAGGCATGCCGGCGCGGCAGAAGTTCTTCTGGCAGGCGCTGATCGGCGCCGTGGCTGCTGTGTATCTCAGCTTTGCCGTGTCGGTGCCGGCCAATACGGAGCTCTGGCCGCTGTTCCGCGAATGGGTCCTGAGCGGCTTCACCATGGCGCTGCCGGCGCGTGCCGACCTGATCGTGCCGTTCTTCAAGACCGTCAGCTACCCGCTGGGCGTGTTCGGCTTCGGCGCGCTGACCTGGCTGGTGATCGTGGGCACCAGCAATGCCGTCAACCTGACCGACGGCCTGGACGGCCTGGCCATCATGCCCACGGTGATGATCGGCTCGGCCCTGGGCATCTTCGCCTACGTGGTCGGGCGGGTGGACTATTCCAAGTATTTGCTGTTCCCCTATATCCCGGGCGCTTCCGAGCTGATGGTGATCTGCGCGGCCATCGCCGGCGCGGGCCTGGCCTTCCTGTGGTTCAACACCTATCCCGCCCAGGTCTTCATGGGCGACGTGGGCGCCCTGGCGCTGGGCGGCGCGCTGGGCACCATCGCCGTCATCGTGCGCCAGGAGATCGTCCTGTTCATCATGGGCGGGGTGTTCGTGGTCGAGACCCTGTCGGTGATGCTGCAGGTCACCTGGTTCAAATACACCAAGAAACGCTATGGGGAAGGCCGCCGGATCTTCCGCATGGCTCCGCTGCACCACCATTTCGAAGTGAGCGGCTGGAAGGAAACCCAGGTGGTGGTCCGGTTCTGGATCATCACCATGATGCTGGTCATGATCGGCCTGGCGAGCCTGAAGCTGCGATGACGACCGTGTACGACTTCCCCTCTATCCGCCGCGACGGCCTGACCCTGATCCTGGGATTGGGGGAGACCGGCGTGGCGGCGGCGCGCTGGTGCGCTGCGCACGGCGCCCGCTTGCGGGTGCTGGACACGCGCGCGCAGCCGGGCGGGCTGGATGCCTTGAAGGCAGAGGGGGTGGAGGTCGATCTGCGTCTGGGCGACGGGGCCCTGGCGGTCGAGGCGCTGGATGGCGTTCACACGCTGGTGCTCAGCCCCGGGCTGAATCCCCATGAGGCGCCCGTGGCCGGCTTGCTGGCGGCGGCGCGCGAACGGGGCGTGGACATTCTGGGCGAGATCGAACTGTTCGCCCGCGCCCTGACGGACCTGCGCGCGCAGGGCTACGCGCCCGCGCTGCTGGCGGTGACGGGCACCAACGGCAAGACCACGGTCACCTCGCTGACGCGCCATCTGGTCGAGGCCGGCGACCGTCGCGTGCGTGCGGCCGGCAATATCAGCCCGGCCGCGTTGACCAGTTTGAAAAATGCCCTGGACCAGGACGACCTGCCCGAGGTCTGGGTGCTGGAGCTGTCCAGTTTCCAGTTGGAGGCCACGACCACGCTGGCGCCGGATGCGGCGACCGTGCTCAATGTCACGCAGGATCATCTGGACTGGCACGGCTCGATGCGGGCCTATGCAGCGGCCAAGGCGCGGCTGCTGGAGATGGCGCGGATCGCCGTCGTCAACCGGGATGATCTGCTGGTGCGGGACATGGTCCGCGACATGGCTGACGAACGGGTGCGCAGTTTCGGGGTCGATGCGCCGGCCTTGGCGGGCGATTTCGGCCTGTTGAACCAGCAGGGCCTGGCCTGGTTAGCGGCCGCGCCCGAGGTCGAGGCGGATCCGACCGCCCAGACGCCGGCGCGCCGACGCCGTGCGGCGCGCGAAGAAGCCCCCGCCCGGCGGCCCTCCGTGCCCGCCCAGGCGCTGATGCCGGCCGAGGCGCTGCGGATCCAGGGCACGCACAATGCGCTCAACGCGTTGGCCGCGCTGGCCCTGGGCCGCGCCATCGGCCTGGATTGGGCGCCGATGCTGCACGCCCTGCGCGACTACCGGGGCGAGGCGCACCGCACGGAATTCGTGCGCGCGATCGCCGGGGTGGATTTCATCGACGACAGCAAGGGCACCAATGTGGGCGCTACGCTGGCCGCCCTGAAAGGGCTGGGCCGGCCGGTGGTGCTGATTGCCGGCGGCCTGGGCAAGGGGCAGGATTTCACGCCTCTGGCGCCGGTCGTGCGCGCCCATGCGCGCGCCGTGCTGCTGATCGGCCAGGACGGTCCGTTGATCGGCCAGGCGCTGGCGGGCTGCGAGGTGCCGATGCGGTCCTGCGCGACGCTGGAAGACGCCGTGGCCCAGGGCCTGGAACTGGCGCAGCCGGGTGATGCCGTGCTGCTGTCGCCGGCCTGCGCCAGCATGGACATGTTCCGCAACTACGCCCACCGCAGCGCCTGCTTCGTCGAGGCGGTGAACGAGCTGGCTGCTGAACGTGGGGAGGTGGCGTGATGAGCATGCTGGGTTCCCTGAGCGGCGGTGTGAACGCGACGGCGCGGTCGGGCCGCACGGCCATGCCCAGCGTGGACGTGGGACTGATCGTGGCGGTCACCACCCTGATCCTGTTCGGCCTGCTCATGGTGTATTCAGCCTCGATCGCCCTGGCCGACGGGCCGCGCTACGAAAGCTACGGCCGCTTCTATTTCGTCGGCCGCCATGCCGCTTTCATCGTCATCGGTCTGCTGGCCGCGCTGTTCACCGCCAGCATCCCGATGCGCATCTGGCAAAAGATCGCCCTGCCGCTGTTTGCCCTGTCGCTGGCCCTGCTGGTGGTGGTGCTGGTGCCCGGCATCGGCCGCGAGGTCAACGGCGCGCGGCGCTGGCTGCCTCTGGGGCCGGTGAATTTCCAGCCCTCCGAGCTGATGAAGGCCGCCATCCTGCTGTACGCGGCTGATTACGTGGTGCGCAAGCAGGCGCACTTGCAAGGCTTTGTGCGCGGCTTCGTGCGCGGCTTTGCGCCCATGGCGCTGGCGCTGATGCTGGTCGGGGTGCTGCTGTTGCTGGAACCCGATCTGGGGGCGTTCATCGTCATCGGCGCCATCGCCGTCGGCATCCTGTTCATCGGCGGGATCAATCTCAAGCTGTTCACCCTGCTGCTGGGCGGGGTGATGTCCAGTTTCCTGATGCTGATCTGGCTGTCGCCCTGGCGCCGTGAGCGTCTGTTCGTCTATCTGGACCCCTGGAACCCGGACAATGCCTATGGCAGCGCCTACCAGTTGTCCCATTCGCTGATCGCCCTGGGGCGGGGTGAATGGTTCGGCGTCGGCCTGGGCTCCAGCATCGAGAAACTGCATTATCTGCCCGAGGCGCATACCGACTTCATCGTCGCCGTCATCGGCGAAGAACTGGGCCTGGTCGGGGTGCTGTCCCTGATCGCCGTGTTCGTCTACGTGGTGATACGCGGCTTCGACATCGCCCGCCAGGCCATGGTGCTGGAACGGGTCTTCGACGGCCTGGTCGCCCAGGGCGTGGCGCTGTGGATGGGCGTGCAGGCCTTCATCAATGTGGGCGTCTGCCTGGGCCTGCTGCCCACCAAGGGCCTGACGCTGCCGCTGGTCAGCTACGGCGGTTCAGGCATCGTCATGAACCTGGCAGCCATGGCGCTGCTGCTGCGCGTCGATTACGAGACTCGTTGCATGATGCGGGGGAAACGGCGATGAGCGCGCGCACGATCCTCATCATGGCGGGCGGCACGGGCGGGCACATCATGCCGGGGCTGGCCGTGGCCGAAGTCCTGAGCGCCGCCGGCTGGCGGGTGCTGTGGCTGGGCGATCCCGACCGCATGGAAGGCCGGCTGGTGCCGGCGCGCGGCATCGAACTGCTGCCGCTGCGTTTCGGCGGCGTGCGCGGCAAGGGCGCCGCCGCCTTGTTGAAGCTGCCCTTCACCCTGGGCTCCGCCTGCCTGCGCGCGCGCAAGCTGCTGCGCGCGCAACGCCCCGACGTGGTGCTGGGCATGGGCGGCTACGCCGCCTTCCCGGGCGGCCTGATGGCGCGCCTGTCCGGCATCCCGCTGGTCGTACACGAACAGAATGCCATTGCAGGCACGGCCAACCGCGTCCTGGCCCGCTTTGCCCGCCGGGTGCTGTGCGGCTTTCCCGGGGCGTTGCCCAATGCCCTGATGGTGGGCAACCCGGTGCGCGCTGCCCTGGAGACGATGGCGCCTGCGAATGAGCGCTACGCCGGCCGTCAGGGGCCGCTGCGCCTGCTGGTGGTGGGCGGCAGCCTGGGGGCGGCGCGTTTGAACGAACTGGTGCCCGAGGCCCTGGCGTTGTTGCCGGAGGATGCCCGGCCCCAGGTGCGCCACCAGGCGGGCGAGCGTCACGCCGAGAGCGTGCGCCAGCATTACGGGCGGCTGGGTGTCGCAGGCGAGGTCGCGGCCTTCATCGACGACATGGCCGAAGCCCTGGGCTGGGCCGACCTGATCGTCTGCCGGGCCGGCGCGATGACCGTGGCCGAGGTCGCGGCCGTCGGCGTGGCGGCCCTGTTCATCCCGTTGCCGCATGCCATCGACGACCACCAGACGGCCAACGCCCGCTATCTGTCGGAGTGCGGGGGCGGCTGGATGATGCGTCAGGCCGATCTGGACGCGGCCGGGCTGTCGGCCTGGCTGGCTGCCCGCCGGCGGCCCGAACTGGCCGCCGTGGCCGCCCATGCCCGCGAACATGCAAGTTTGAACGCCGCGCAGCAGATTGCCGATGCCTGCGTCCATAGTCTGGAGGAATCGGCATGAAGCACCGCATCCGTAATATTCACTTCGTCGGCATCGGCGGCTCGGGCATGAGCGGCATCGCCGAGGTGCTGCTGAACCTGGGCTATTCCATCAGCGGCTCCGACGTCCAGGAAACCGCCGTGACGCGGCGGCTGGCGTCGCTGGGCGCGCGCATCCTGATCGGCCACGCCGCCGAGCACATTCGCGGCGCCGGCGCCCTGGTCACGTCCACCGCCATCCACGCCGACAATCCCGAAGTCCTGGCGGCCCGCGCCGCGCGCATCCCGGTGGTGCCCCGCGCCCTGATGCTGGCCGAGCTGATGCGCCTGAAGCGCGGCATCGCCATTGCCGGCACGCACGGCAAGACCACCACCACCAGTCTCGTGGCCAGCGTGCTGGCGGCTGGCGGGCTGGATCCCACCTTCGTCATCGGCGGGCGGCTGAACGCGGCCGACGCCAACGCGCGGCTGGGGCAGGGCGACTACATCGTGGTCGAAGCCGACGAGTCCGATGCCTCGTTCCTGAACCTGCTGCCGGTGATGGCCATCATCACCAACATCGACCTCGACCACATGGACACCTACGGGCACGACGTGGCGCGTCTCAAGAGCGCCTTCGTCGAGTTCACCCAGCGCCTGCCGTTCTACGGCAGCGCGGTGCTGTGCGTGGACGATGCCAATGTGCGCGAGATCATTCCCTTCGTGTCGCGGCCCGTGACGACGTACGGCATCGACACGCCGGCCCAGGTGCGCGCGCGCGACTTGCGCGCCGACGGCACCGTCATGTGCTTCGAGGTCGATCGGCAGGGCGTCCGGGGCGATCTGGCCCCCCTGTCCGTGCGCCTCAATCTGCCGGGCCGGCACAACGTGCTCAACGCGCTGGCCACGATCGCCGTCGCCACTGAGCTGGGCGTGCCCGACGGGATCATCGCCGAGTCGCTGTCGCAGTTTCGCGGCGTGGGCCGGCGCTTTACCCAGGTGGGCCGCTTTCCGGTGCCGGAGAAGAACGGCGGCGGCTCGTATGCCGTGGTCGATGACTACGGCCACCACCCGGTCGAGATGGCGGCCACCCTGGCGGCCGCACGTGGCGCCTGGCCGGACCGCCGTATCGTGCTGGCCTTCCAGCCGCACCGCTATACGCGCACCCGCGATTGCTTCGAGGATTTCGTGCGTGTGCTGAGCTCGGCCGATGCCGTGCTGCTGACCGAGGTCTATCCGGCCGGCGAGGCGCCGCTGATCGCCGCCGACGGGCGCGCCCTGGCGCGCGGCCTGCGGGTGGCCGGCCGGGTCGAGCCGGTGTTCGTCGAGGACGTGGCCGATATGGCGGCCGCCATCGGGGACTTCGCCCGCGACGGAGACGTCGTGATCATCATGGGGGCCGGTTCCATCAGCCGCGTCCCCGCGCAACTGGGGAGTCCTCTATGAGCCAGGCATTCGGCCGCGTGGGCGTGTTGTACGGCGGCAGTTCCGCCGAGCGTGAAGTGTCTCTGATGTCGGGCGCCGGGGTCTGCGCCGCGCTGTGCGAAGAAGGCGTCGACGCCCATCTGTTCGACACCGGGGAACGCAGCCTGGCGGACCTGGCGGCGGCGGGCTTCGACCGCGTCTTCATCGCCCTGCACGGACGCTACGGCGAGGACGGCACGCTGCAAGGCGCGCTGGAACTGTTGAAGATTCCCTATACCGGCAGCGGCCCGCTGGCCTCTTGCCTGGCGATGGACAAGATCGCCACCAAGCGCCTGTGGCTGCAGCACGGGCTGCCCACGCCGCGCTTCGCCGAACTGGCCTGCGACGCCGATCCGTCGGGTCTGGCCCGGGACTTGGGCCTGCCGCTGATCGTCAAGCCGCCGCACGAAGGTTCGACGCTGGGCCTGACCCGGGTCGAGTCGGCGGACCAGTTGCACGACGCGCAGGCGCTGGCCTGCCGTTTCGACGATCTGGCCCTGGTCGAGCAGTTCATCCGCGGGCGCGAACTGACCATCCCGGTGCTGGGTTCGGGGGCGCAAGCGCGCGCGCTGCCCGTCATCGAGATCATCGCGCCCCAGGGCAATTACGACTACGAACACAAATACGTGTCCAACGACACCCGCTACGTGTGCCCGGCGCCGCTGCCGGACGCGTTGACGCATCGGATCCAGGAGATCGTCGTGCAGGCCTACCGGGTCCTGGGCTGCGAAGGCTGGGGCCGGGCCGACGTGATGCTCGATGAGCAGAACCAGCCCTGGCTGCTGGAAATGAACACCTCGCCGGGCATGACGAGCCATTCGCTCGTGCCCATGGGCGCCAAGGCCGCCGGCATGAGCTACGGCCGGCTGTGTGTGGAAATCCTGTCGACGGCGCGCTGCAAGCTGCGCCAGGCAGCCTGAGGAAAGGAGCCGGACGTGTTCGCCGAAGCCCGACTGACCAATCTGATCGCCAACCTGCTGGCTTTGCTGGCGGTGTTGGCGATCGTGGTCGGGGCCGTGGTCTGGACCATCCGGCGGCCGTATTTCGCGATTTCCAAGATCGAGCTGGCCCCGGCGGGCGGTTCGACCCTGCAATACGTCACGCCCCTGAACTTGCAGACCGCGCTGGCGGGGCAGGTGCGGGGCAATTTCTTCCTGATGGACCTGGACGCGGCGCGGCGCCGCATCGAGTCCGCGCCCTGGGTGCGCCACGCCATCGTCCGGCGGGTGTGGCCGGCGACGCTGCAGGTGAATATCGAAGAGCAGCAGCCGCTGGCTTACTGGAACGAGAACCAGATGATCAATACCTGGGGTGAGGCCTTCACGGCCAACCAGGGCGAGCTGCCCGACGAACTGGACCTGCCCCAGTTGAACGGTCCGGTGAATTCCGAGCGGCTGGTGGTGCAGCGCTACGCCGAGATCGCGCGCTGGTTCGCGCCGCTGGGCCTGAGCGTGCGCGAGGCCACGCTGACCCCTCGCTACGCCTGGGAAGTCACCCTGTCCGATGACGTGCGCCTGGCGTTGGGCCGGGATCCGGCCGCTGACGTGGCCGACCCCCACGGACGCTCCGGCGCGCTGCCCTTCGCCGCCCGTATTGAACGCTTTGTCCAGGCCTGGCCGGAACTGACCCGCCGCCTGGGCGGCCGCATGATCGCCAGTGCCGACCTGCGTTATCCGAATGGATTCGCCATCACGCTGTCTCCCGAAACTTCTGCATCCTCCCGATCGACCAAACCATGACCCGTGACATCAAAGACCTGATCGTTGCACTCGACATCGGCACCAGCAAGGTGGCCGCCGTCGTTGCCGAAATCCTGCCCGACGGCGGGTTCGAGGTGCTGGGCCTGGGACAGCACGAGTCCGAAGGCATGCGCAAAGGCGTGGTGGTCAACATCGAGTCCACCGTGAACTCCATCCAGCGCGCACTGGAGGAAGCCGAGCTGATGGCCGACTGCAAGATCCGCGAGGTCTACACCGGCATCGCGGGCAGCCACATCACCAGCTTCAATTCCAGCGGCATGGTGGCGGTCAAGGACAAGGAAGTCACCGCCACCGACGTGGCGCGTGTGATCGAGACGGCCAAGGCGGTCAACATCCCGACCGATCAGCAGGTGCTGCACGTATTGACGCAGGAGTTCATCGTCGACGCGCAAGAGGACATCCGCGAGCCGATCGGCATGAGCGGCATGCGCCTGGAGGTGCGCGTGCACATCGTCACGGGCGCGGTCAGCGCGGCCCAGAACATCGTCAAGTGCGTGCGCCGCTGCGGCCTGGAAGTCCAGGACCTGATTCTGCAGCCGCTCGCTTCCAGCCTGTCGTGCCTGACGGTCGACGAGAAAGAACTGGGCGTGGTGCTGGTGGACATCGGCGGAGGCACCACCGACATCGCCATCTACACCGGCGGCGCGATCCGCCATACCTCGGTGATCCCGATCGCGGGCGACCAGGTCACCAGCGACATCGCCGCCATGCTGCGCACGCCGACGCCGGACGCCGAGGAAATCAAGCTGCGCCACGGCGTGGCCAAGCAGACGCTGGTCGATGCCGAGGAAATGATCGAAGTGCCGGGCCTGGGGGATCGCCCCAACCGCAGCGTCAAGCGCCAGGCCCTGGGCGCGGTGATCGAGCCGCGCATGGAGGAATTGTTTGGTTTCGTGCAGCAGGTGGTGCGCGAATCCGGCTACGAGGAATTGCTGTCGTCCGGGGTCGTGCTGACCGGCGGGACGGCGCTCATGCCGGGCATGGTGGAACTGGCCGAGGACGTGTTCCTCAAGCCGGTGCGTGTCGCCGTGCCCATGTATGAGGGCAGTTTGGCCGACGTGATGCGCAATCCGCGCTTCTCGACGGTGATGGGCTTGTTGACCGAGGCGCGCGTGCAGCGCGCCCGCGGCCGCAAGGTGGCGCAACAGAAGGGAACGGTCAAATCCATTCTGGCGCGCATGAAGGAATGGTTCATGAACTGAGGCGGCGTCAAAGCGGCCAGGGCCATGGGCTTTTCAGGGGAAGTTGTTCGTTTTTCCGTATGTGAGGGAGTCAACCATGATGAATTTTGAAATGCTGGATACCAGCAGAACCGGCACCATGATCAAAGTCGTGGGCGTCGGCGGGGCAGGCGGCAACGCCGTGGCCCACATGATCCGTTCGGGCGTGCAGGGTGTGGATTTCGTTTGCGCGAATACCGATTCCCAGGCGCTTCTGACCAGTGAGGCGCCGGTCCAGATCCGTCTGGGCCGTACCGGACTGGGCGCCGGCGCGAAACCCGAACAGGGTCGTGCCGCTGCCGAGACCGCCCGCGAGGAAATCCGCGCGGCGCTGAATGGCGCACACATGGTGTTCATCACCGCCGGCATGGGCGGGGGCACCGGGACGGGGGCCGGCCCCGTGGTGGCCGAGGTCGCCAAGGAGCTGGGCATCCTGACGGTGGGCGTGGTCACCAAGCCCTTCGTTTTCGAGGGCGCCAAGCGCATGCGCATGGCCGAGGAAGGCATTCGCGAACTGTCGCGCCATGTCCATTCGCTGGTGGTCGTGCTGAACGAAAACCTGTATGAACTGATGGACGAGGACGCCACGCAGGAAGACTGCTTCCGCGCGGCCGACGACGTGCTGCACAACGCCTGCGCCGGGATCGCCGAGATCATCAACGTCGAAGGCAACGTCAACGTCGACTTCGAGGACGTGAAGACCATCATGGGCGAGCAGGGCCAGGCCATGATGGGCACGGCCGTGGCCTCCGGCGTGGATCGTGCCCGCATCGCAGCCGAACAGGCGATCGCCTGCCCGCTGCTGGAAGGCGTGGACCTGCACGGCGCACGCGGCGTGCTGGTCAACATCACCGCCAGCCGGACGCTGAAGATGCGCGAGACCCGCGAGATCATGGACACCATCGGCAGCTATGCCTCGTCCGATGCCACGGTGATCTTCGGTACGGCCTACGACGAGTCCATGGGCGAGAACCTGCGCGTCACGGTGGTCGCCACCGGCCTGGGCGCGACGTCGTCGCGTCCGCAACTGGTGTCGACCAACGTCGAAGCCCAGCGCACCGGCACGGACAATATGCCGGTGGGCGCCGGCCATGACTTTTCCGGTACGGACGTGCCGTCGGTGATCCGCAATCCGCGCAGCCATGCCTCGGCCCAGGTCCGGGCCCTGGAGACGGCCGGCATGGATCACTTCGACATCCCGGCCTTCCTGCGCAAGCAGGCCGACTGACCCGGCCCGCTTCGCGCGCAACCTCACATCGCGGCTGTCGTACAGCAGTTCGCGGCGCCTGGCGCGTCTTCCCCTGCCCCTGGGGGAAGGCGCGCCTTCGCATTGGTTTTATCCGGTCATCCCGGGGATTTCCTTGCACATGCATCCTCCCGTGTTGCATTCGACTATCGTGGAAAACCCGAATATTGATTACAATGCAAGCAGTCAGGCAATGCGGGGCGCGCTCCGCCGTGCCGTTTTTTTCTTTGACGAAGACTCCCATGCTCCTGCAGCGCACCATCAAACAAGCCGTGTCCACCACTGGGGTGGGCCTGCACTCCGGCCGCCGCGTGGAAATCACGTTGCGCCCGGCCGAGCCCAATACCGGCATCGTGTTCCATCGCGTGGACCTGCCTGAAGTCGTGGATCTGCCCGCGCGCGCCGACGCTGTGGGCGACACCCGCATGGCTTCGGTCCTGCAGCAGGGTTCGGTGCGCGTCTCCACCGTCGAGCACCTGATGTCGGCCTTGGCCGGCTTGGGCGTGGACAATCTGCACGTCGATCTCGACGCCGAAGAAGTGCCCATCATGGACGGCAGCGCGGGGACGTTCGTCTACCTGCTGCGCAGCGCCGGCCTGCTGGAACAGAGCGCGCCCAAACGCTTCCTGCGGGTGCTCAAGCCCGTCGAAGTCCGCGAAGGCGAAGGCCCGGCCGCCAAATGGGCGCGGCTGGAGCCGTACGACGGCTTTGCGCTGTCCTTCTCGATCGATTTCCGGCATCCCGCCATCGATTCCACGGCCAACGCGGCTGAAATCGACTTCGCCAAGGATTCCTACGTCAAGACCATCGCCCGCGCGCGCACCTTCGGTTTCGCCAGCGAGGTCGAGGCCCTGCGTTCCATGGGCCTGGCGCGCGGCGGCAGCCTGGACAACGCCATCGTCATGGACGAATACCGCGTCCTGAACGCCGACGGGCTGCGCTACGACGACGAATTCGTGAAACACAAGATCCTTGACGCCATCGGGGACCTGTATCTGGCCGGCAAGCCGCTGGTGGCGCGTTACGTCGCCTGCAAGTCCGGTCACGCCTTGAACAACCAACTGGTGCGCGCCCTGCTGGCCCGGCAGGATTGCTGGGAACTGGTCAGCTACGAATCGCGCGACACCGCACCCGCCGCCTTCACCCGCGACTGGCAGCTCGCCTGATTCCGGCCGGTCCGCTGCGCTGCTCGTCCACGTCGCGGCTGGTATGCCGCTCCGATTCGTCAGGCACGAGGCATCTTCAGCCGCGACAGCTCTCCACGTCGCGGCTTGCAAGCCGCTCCGATTCGTCAGGCACAGGACAGTCCGCGGGGACTGTCCTGTGTCCGGACTCATCCTACGAGCGGTGGTGGCGCAGCAGCCGGCCGATGGCGTCGGCCAGCGGGCCCGGCGCCACGTGACGCCCCAGGTCCTCGAAGGACTGCAGGGCGTTTTCCCCCAGGGGTTCGGCTTCCCGCCGGGGCTTTTGTGTCCAGGTCCGGCCCATGGCGGCGTCGATCCGGACGACAATCCGTTCGACGGGCCAGCCTGCCTCCCGGACCCTGCGGGCGGCGGCTTCGGTCAGTTGGCGCAGCCGGGCGGCGTGCGCGGGGCCGGGAACCATCACGGTGATGTGCGGTCCATCCATGCTGGCGACCCGGATGTGGCGTGCCAGGGCGGGCGGCAAGGTGCCTGCCACCACCGCCTGGACGGCCAGCAGTTCGCGCACTGCGCGCATCATGTGCGCGCCTTGCGGATTGCGGTCCAGCCATTCCAGGGCCGGAGTGCCGGAGGATCGGTTCCGCCGAGGCGGCATCGCCATGGACATAAGGAATTTTGAGTGACGAAATCGAAACAAACTGCTCGCGCAGCGCTCTGGCTGCATTCTAACGCGCGGCTCCTGCGGGGGCTGGGCGGGGTGTGCGCCCTGGCGCTGGCGGCCTGGGGCGGCGCCCAATGGCAAGCCTGGCGCGCGCCGGCCATGGACCCCGGCCAGCGCGAGGCGATCGACTCCCGCCTGCGGCAGGATTCGGCGGCGCTGCAGGGCAGTATCGCAGGCCTGGCGGGCAAGCTGGGCGAATTGCAGGGCCGTGTGCTGGCCATGGAGTCCGTGCGCACGCGGGTCGCCCAGGCGGCCGGTCTGAACTATACGGCGCCGGAACTCGCGCCCCGCGCGGCCGCAACCGTCGCGGCTGCCGCCTCTCCTGCGTCGGCTGAGTCCGCCTCTCCTGCGGGGTCCGCCGAGGGGCTGGCCAGCTTGCAGGACGACGCGGGCGATGCCCAGGTCATGGACGATATTCCCGCCCAGTCGCTGCCGGCGCCCTCGATCGGCTCGGCGGAATTGCTGGGACGGCACATCGACGCGCTGGGGCGGCAGTTGGAAACCCAGGAGGACGCGTACGCGCTGGTGGATGCGGCCCTGTCCCGCCAGGCGGGCTTCCAGGCCAGTCTGCCGACCCTGTCGCCGGTCGATTATCCTGCCCTCAGCTCCTCGTTCGGTTGGCGCCGCAATCCGGTCAGCGGCCGTCACACCATGCACGAGGGTCTGGATTTCGTCGCACCGCGCGGCGCGCCGATCCGGGCGGCCTCCGGCGGGCTGGTGACGCGGGCGGGCAGTTGGCACGGCTACGGGCGGATGGTGGAAATCGACCATGGCAACGGCCTGCGGACCCGTTATGCCCATGCTTCCAGCGTGCTGGTGAAGACGGGGGACATCGTCCGCCAGGGCCAGTTGATCGCGCGGGTGGGCAGCACCGGCCGATCCACCGGTTCGCATCTGCATTTCGAGGTGCGGATGGCGGACTATCCCCTGGACCCGACCCTGTTCATCCAGGATGACGCCCGCACGCGCCTGGCGCAGGGGGGCGACCGGATCGCGCAGGCTGCTGCCGGGTCCCCCGCCGATGCGGGGGCTTCCGTGCTGCGTTAAACTGCAGCGTTTACCTGCGGTCACCATTCGGTGCCCGCGTCTCACAATTTTCCGGCGTCCGATTTCCGTTGGGCCCGCAGCGACGATACGATATGGTTTCTCTGCTCAAAAAAATCCTCGGCAGCCGCAACGACCGGCTGTTGAAGCAGTATCGCAAGCAGGTCGCGCAGATCAATGCGCTCGAACCTTCCGTGCAAGCCCTGTCCGACGACGAGCTGAAGGCCAAGACCGACGAATTCCGCCAGCGGATCGCGGACGGAAAATCCCTGAATTCACTGCTGCCCGAGGCCTTTGCCGTGGTGCGCGAGGCCAGCCGGCGTGTGTTCGGCATGCGCCACTTCGACGTCCAGATGCTGGGCGCGATCGCCTTGCATAACGGCAAGATCGCTGAAATGCGCACCGGCGAGGGCAAGACCCTGATGGCGACGCTGGCGGTCTACCTGAATGCCCTGGAAAGCCGCGGGGTCCACGTGGTGACGGTCAACGACTACCTGGCCCGCCGGGACGCCGAATGGATGGGCCGGCTCTACGGCTTCCTGGGCATGACGGTCGGCGTGGTGGTGCCGCAGCAGGAAAACGAAGAAAAGCGCGCCGCCTATCAGGCTGACATCACCTACGGCACGAACAACGAATACGGCTTCGACTATCTGCGCGACAACATGGAATTCCGCCCGGAAGACCGTCGCCAGCGCAGCCTGGCCTACGCCATCGTCGACGAAGTGGACTCGATCCTGATCGACGAAGCGCGCACGCCGCTGATCATTTCCGGCCAGGCCGAGGACAACACCGAACTCTACATCCGCATGAACGCGGTGCCGCCGCTGCTGACGCGCATGGCGGAAGAGCCCAAGCCCCACGAACCCGAACCCGAGGGCGACTTCTGGGTGGACGAAAAAGCCCAGCAGGTGCACCTGTCCGAGGCCGGTCAGATCAAGGCCGAGCAGATCATGGCGGGCCAGGGCATCCTGCCCGAGGGCGAATCGCTGTACGACCCGCGCCATATCTCGCTGATGCACCACTTGCTGGTTGCTCTGCGGGCGCACAATCTGTTCCACCGCGACCAGCAGTACGTCGTCCAGGACGGCGAGGTCGTCATCGTCGACGAATTCACGGGCCGCCTGATGGCGGGCCGCCGCTGGTCCGACGGCCTGCACCAGGCCGTCGAGGCCAAGGAAGGCGTGCGCATCCAGAACGAGAACCAGACGCTGGCTTCGATCACCTTCCAGAACTATTTCCGCATGTACGACAAGCTGTCGGGCATGACCGGGACGGCCGATACCGAGGCCTACGAATTCCAGGAAATCTACGGTCTGGAAACGGTCATCATCCCGACCAACCGGCCGATGGCGCGTCAGGATCAGAACGACCAGGTCTTCAAGACGGACGCGGAAAAATACCAGGCGATCCTGGCCGACATCGTCGATTGCCACAAGCGCGGCCAGCCGGTTCTGGTGGGCACCACCAGCATCGAAAACTCCGAACTGCTGTCCAACGCCCTGAAAAAGGACGGTCTGCCCCACGAGGTGCTGAACGCCAAGCAGCACGCCCGCGAGGCCGAGATCGTCGCCGAGGCCGGCAAGCCGGGCCACATCACCATCGCCACCAATATGGCCGGCCGGGGCACGGACATCGTGCTGGGCGGCAGCGTGGAAAAGCAGATCGATCTGGTGCGCGCCGATCCCGATCTGTCGCCCGAGGACAAGGAGGCCCGCATCGCCACGATCCGTGCCGAATGGGCGCCCGCCAACGAGGCCGTGAAGCAGGCCGGCGGCCTGCGCATCATCGGCACGGAACGCCACGAATCGCGGCGTATCGACAACCAGTTGCGCGGCCGCGCCGGCCGCCAGGGCGACCCGGGTTCCTCGCGCTTCTATCTGTCGCTGGACGATTCGCTGATGCGGATCTTCGCGGGTGACCGGGTGCGCGCCATCATGGACCGCCTGCGCCTGCCCGAAGGCGAACCGATCGAGGCGCGCATGGTGTCGCGCTCGATCGAATCCGCGCAGCGCAAGGTTGAAGGCCGCAACTTCGACATCCGCAAGCAGTTGCTGGAATATGACGACGTGGCCAACGACCAGCGCAAGGTGCTCTACTCCCAGCGCAATGAGGTCCTGGAAGTCGAGTCGGTGGCGGATACGATCGCGAATCTGCGCGACGCGGAGATCACATCGGTGTTCCGCCGCTACGTGCCCGAAGAGACGATGGAAGAGCAGTGGGACATCCCGGGCCTGCAGTCCTCCCTGGAGTCCGACTGGTCGATCGCGATGCCGCTGGCCGAGATGCTGGAAAAGGAACCCAATCTGACGGACGACGATCTGCTGGAGCGGGTGCTGGCCGAGGCCAAGCGGCTGTACGACGAGAAAATCGCCCTGGTCAGCGAAGACGGCTGGCGGCCCTTCGAGCGCTCGGTGCTGCTGCAGTCGCTGGACACGAACTGGCGCGCCCACTTGGCGGCCCTGGACCATCTGCGGCAGGGCATCCATCTGCGCGGTTACGCGCAGCAGGATCCGAAGCAGGCCTACAAGCGCGAGGCGTTCACGCTGTTCTCTGACATGCTGGATCGCGTCCGCAATGAGACGATCCGGGTGCTGATGACGGTGCGCATCCAGTCGCGCGAGCAGGTGGAGGTCGAGGAACCGGCGTCCCCGGCGCTGGAAAACGTGCGCTACCACCACGCGGACTATGATGCAGCCCTGCGCGGTGAGGACCTGGGCCTGGACGAGGCGGCTGCGGCTGGTGCGGCAGGCCAGAAGGCCGCGACCCCGGCCGGCGCGGTGCCGCGCGTGGGGCGCAACGATCCCTGCCCGTGCGGCAGCGGGAAGAAGTACAAGCACTGCCACGGGCAGTTGAAGTAAGTCTTTCTGCCGATGATGAAAGGGCCGGACATTGCGTTCCGGCCTTTTTCATTGCTGGTGCGTTGGTGTGGTGTTTGATCACGCTTTTGTAGGGCGCTGGCCAGTGGTGTTCTTTTGTAAGGCCTCGGCGTCGCCCTATGCCCGCCCCGGTCGCAGGTCGTCCGGTTCCGGCTGCGCCGGAACTGCCCGGTCAGAGGCCTGCCATCGGGGCGTTCGCCAAACTCGCGGGGTGGTCAGTCCCCCGGACTGACCACAAGCGTCCCGCTCAGACAGTGGCTCACTTGCATCCCCGCTGGCAGGCCTCTCACCGGCGGACTCCAACAGCGCCCGGTGCGGCCACAGGGCGCCGCCTGACGAAGGGGGTGGTACGGTCGAGGTGCCTCACAAGAACCTGCCCCCGATGAAAGACATGCCGACGATGTGCCGTGCAGTCGAGGTGCTGCTACAGCAAGAACACCGTCGCCAGCCCCAGGAACAAAAAGAATCCCAGCGAGTCCGTGGCGAAGGTCAGCAGCACCGATGAGCCCACCGCAGGGTCTTTGCCGAAGCGGTCGCGCAGCAGCGGGATCATCACCCCCAGCGCCGCGCCGATCAGCATATTGCCGACCATGGCCGCCATCATCACCCCGGCGACCGCATAGGAATCCGAGATCATCCAGGCGAACGTCGCCGCCACCAGGCTGCCGCAGGCGCCCACCAGGAACGTCACCTGCAGTTCGCGCTTCACCAGTTGCGCGATGTTGGCGCCGGTCACGCGGCCCGTCGCCATGGCGCGGATGATCATCGTCATCGTCTGATTGCCGGAATTGCCGCCGATCCCGGCGACGATGGACATCAGGAAGGCCAGGATCACGATGTGGCTGACCGTGTCTTCGAAGCGGGATGCCACGAAAGACGCGATGGACGCCGTGCACAGATTGACCAGCAGCCAGGGGGCGCGGTTGCGCAGGGCGGCCTGGACGGGGGCGAAGATGTCTTCTTCCTGCAGGCCGGCGCGCGACAGCTCCTGTTCCTGGGAGTCTTCCTGCAGCACGTCCACGACCTCGTCGATGGTGACGCGGCCGATCAGGCGGCCCTGTTCGTCCACCACCGGGGCCGACACCAGGTCGTAGCGCTCGAAGGCGCTGGCGGCGTCGGTGTCCGGGTCCATCGGGTTCAGGCTGAGGACGTCGGGCTCCATGACCGCGTTGACCAGGGTCTCGGGTTCGCTCAGCAGCAGGCGCGACAGCGACAGCGTGCCGCGCAGCTGGTCGTCGCGGTCCACCACGAAAATCTGGTCCGTATGGTCGGGCAGTTCGTGCAGGCGGCGCAGATAGCGCAGCACGACCTCCAGCGTCACGTCCTCGCGCACCCGCACCATGTCGAAGTCCATGATGGCGCCGACGGTGTCTTCCGGGTAGCCCATGGCGGCGATCAGCTGGGCGCGTTCGGCGTCGGTCAGGCCTTTCTGGACTTCGGCGATGATGCCGGCGGGCAGGTCGGGCGCGAGGTCGGCGATCTCGTCGGCGTCCATCGTGCCCGTGGCCGCGAGCAGATCCTCGTGGTCCATGGACTCGATCAGCGACTCGCGGACCCAATCCTCGACTTCCAGCAGCACGTCGGCGTCGTGTTCCTGGCTGACCAGTTGCCAGACCGCCTGGCGCTGTTGCACCGGCAGGGATTCCAGGATGAAGGCGATGTCGGCCGGGTGCAGCGTATTGACGATCTGGCGGATCTCGTCTTCGTGCTGGCGCTGCAGCATGCCTTCCAGCAGGTTCGAGCCGTCCTCGTCCTCGTCTTCGTGCTGGCGCTGGGCGAGCGCGTCCACGACCTCCTGGCGCTTCAGGATGGACTGCAGCTCCTGCAGTGCGAGCTGGGCGTCCTCCGGGTCCAGGCGGCGCGGGATGACGACCGGGACGGGGGTCTCGTTGACGACGGGCTGATCGGCCATGGGTGCAGGCTCCTCAGATCGGGGGCAAAGGGCGGCTGTGGCGGTCCTCGTCGGTGGCGACGTAGGTGAGGGTGGCCTCGGTGACCTTCACGACTTCGGCTTCCAGGCGCTGGCGTTCGGCGTAGACTTCGACCGAGACGGTGACGGAGGTCCGTCCCGTGTGGGTGATTTCGGCGTAGAAGCTGAGCAGATCGCCGACGAACACGGGCTGCTTGAAGGTGAAAGCATTGACGGCCACGGTAGCGACCCGCCCGCCCGCGCGCCGCGTGGCCGGGATGGAGCCGGCGATGTCCACCTGGGACATGATCCAGCCTCCGAACACGTCGCCATGGATGTTGGCGTCGGCCGGCATGGGCATGACGCGCAGCGTGACCGGGTGGTCGGATGAGGGCAGGGTAGTGGACATGGCGGCCTCGGAGTGGATGTCGCGCGCCGCGTCCGGGAAGGCAGGCGCGGCTTTCGGCAAAACGCGTATTTTAACCGTTCAGCATGAACGGTTTGTGATGCTGCGTGGTCTGGCGGCAGGGGATGGTCGGGTGATGGGGCGCGCTGCGCCGGGGTTCAGGCAGTCGGGTCGAGAAAGCGCCGGGTCAGCAGCACCCAGTAGGCGGCGCCCAGCGGGGTGATGGCGTCGTTGAAGTCGTAGCTGCCGTTGTGCAGGGTGCAGGGCCCCAGGCCGTGGCCTGCGGTGCGGTGATCGCCCGTGCCGTTGCCGATCCAGATGTAGCACCCGGGGCGGGCCTGCAGCATGAAGGCGAAATCTTCCGCCCCCATGGAGGGCCGCACCTGGGCGTTGACCTGGTCGGCGCCGACCAGTTCGGTCAGGACCTGGGCGCTGAGGGCGGCTTGTTCAGGATGATTGATGGTGGCCGGGTATTCGCGATGGAAGTGGAAGTCTGCCTCGCAGCGCAGCGCCTGGGCGAGCGGTCCGGTCAGGTCCCGCATGCGGGACTCGATCAGATCCAGCGCGGTGTTCGACAGCGTGCGCACCGTGCCGCGCATCACGGCCAGGTCGGGGATGACGTTGTCGGCCGATCCGGTATGGATCTGGGTCACGCTGATGACGCCGGGTTCCAGCGGGTCCAGATCGCGGGTCAGGATGGTCTGGAAGGCCAGGGTGAGCTGGGCGGCGGTGACCACCGGGTCCACGCCCAGATGGGGCATGGCGCCGTGGGCGCCCTTGCCCCGCAGCGTGATCTCGAAGGTGCTGCTGGAGGCCATGATGGGGCCGTCGGTCAGGCCGAAGGTGCCGGCGGGCAGGCCGGGCCAGTTGTGCATGCCGAACACGGCGTCCATGGGAAACAGTTCGAACAGGCCGTCTTCGATCATGCGGCGCGCGCCGCCGCCGCCTTCTTCGGCGGGCTGGAAGATCACGTGCACGACGCCGTCAAAGTCCCGGTGTCCGGCCAGGTAGCGGGCGGCGGCCAGCAGCATGGTGGTGTGGCCGTCGTGGCCGCAGGCGTGCATGACCCCCGGGTTGCGGCTGGCGTGCGCGAAGGTGTTGGTTTCCGGCATGGGCAGGGCGTCCATGTCGGCCCGCAGGCCGATGGACCGGCCCGCGCCGCGCCCGGCGATGCGGCCCACGACGCCGGTTTCGCCCAGGCCGCGGTGGACCTCGATCCCCCAGGACTCCAGCAGGCGCGCCACAGTGTCGGCCGTGCGGACTTCCTGGAAGGCGAGTTCGGGCCAGGCGTGGATGGCGCGGCGGATGTCGGTCAGGTCGGGCAGCCAGTCGCCCAGGGTGTCGAGGAGCTTTTGTGTCATGACTGTCGATTGATCAGATCGTCCAGCGCGGTGGCGATGTGCGGGTTGGCGGCGTAGACGTAGCCGCCTTCGGGCCAGGGTTCCTGGTGGCGGATGTCTTCGCAGACCCCGCCTGCTGCGCGGACCAGCGCCGTGCCGGCGGCCACATCCCAGGGGGCCAGGCCCATTTCCCAGTAGCCATCGTAACGCCCGCAGGCCGTCCAGGCCAGGTCCAGGGCCGCCGAGCCCTGGCGGCGGATGCCGCGCGTGGCGTGGATGGCGTCGTGCAGGGTCGGCATGTAGCGCGATTCGAAGGAAAAATCACGGAAGGGAAAGCCCGTGGCCAGCACCGCCTGGTCCAGCGACGGCGTGGCCGAGCATCGGATGCGGCGGCCGTTGAGCCAGGCGCCCAGGCCATACAGTGAGGAGAACAGTTCCTCGCGGTTGGGGTCGTAGATCACGCCGATCAGCGGCGTGTCCTGGGGCAGCGGGCTGCCGCCGTTCGTGCGGCAGCCGGCATGGCCGATCAGGGCGATGGATACCGCGTAATGAGGAATGCCGCTGATGAAGTTGGTGGTGCCGTCCAGCGGGTCGATGCACCAGGTCGCCTGGGCGCCGGGTTCGCCGCCGGATTCTTCGGCGATGATGCCGATGTCTGGGGTGCGGACACGCAGGATGTCGATGATGGCCTGTTCGGCCTCGCGGTCGGCCTGGGACACCAGATCGTTGCGCATCTTGTGGTCGACCACCAGGTCTGCGCGGTGCAGGGCGTGAGTTTGTAGAATGGCGGCTGCAGCATGCGCCGCCGTGACGGCGGCATCCAGGCAGTCTGCCGACAGGAAATGCGAACTGGACATGACGCGCTGATTCCCGTGATGCGCCCGCGTGGCCGCCAGCCGGCCCGCGTGGCGTGTTCATCCCATTGTACGTGACCCCCGGAACCATGTCGGACTCCTACCAAATCTTGCAACCCGCCATCTGGCACGAGGATGCGCGGGGCGTGCCGCGCAGCCTGGCATACGGGGATTCCTACCACGGCGAAGCCGGGGCCTTGCCGCAGGCGCGGCATGTGTTCCTGAAGGGCAGCGGCTTGCCCGGTCGCTGGCGCGGGCGGGCGGCGTTCACGATTGCCGAGACCGGCTTTGGCCTGGGGCACAATTTTCTGGCGGTCTGGCGGGCCTGGCTGGACGATACGCAGCGCAGCGGCCGGCTGCATTATCTGGCGTTCGAGGCGCATCCCTTTGCCGTGGCCGATCTGCGGCGGGCCTGGCGCCGGCTGCCGGACGATCATCAAGGCCTGGCCCGGGAACTGGCGGATTGCTGGCCCGATCTGTTGCCGGGCGTCCATCGCCTGGAACTGCAAGGCGGCCGCGTCACCCTGACCCTGCTGTTTGGGGACATCCGCCGCCTGGCGCGTCAGGCGGACGCCCGCGTCGACGCCTTTTTCCTGGATGGCTTCGCGCCCCGGGTCAATCCCGATATGTGGTCGCCCGCGGTCTTCGGCCAGTTGCGGCGCCTGGCGGTGGCCGGGGCCACGGTCGCCACCTGGTGTTCGGCCGGGCAGGTGCGGCGCGATCTGCGTGACGCCGGATTCCTGGTCGACAAGGCTCCGGGGGTCGCCGGCAAGCGCGAGATCACCACGGCCGTCCTGCGTCCCGGCCTGGGCGCCGCCTCGCCCGATCCGGCCCGTCTTCGGGTGGCGGTGGTGGGCGGCGGCCTGGCGGGCGCCGGTGTGGCGCAGGCCCTGGCCGGCCGTGGCCACGCCGTCGAGGTCTGGGACCCGCAATGCGCCCTGGACGTCGATCCGGCGCTGCGCCGCCGAGGGGCTGCCGCCCTGGTGCCCGCCCTGAGCCCGGACGACGATACGCGTTCGCGACTGAGCCGCGCCGGCCTGGCCCGGGCGCGCGCCCGTTGGCTGGCATTGGACGAGGCGGCCCGGCCGCAGGCCTGCGGCGCCCTGATCTGCGCGCAGTCGGAGGCGCAGGCACACGTGCAGCGTCAGGCTTTGGTGCGCCTGGGCTTTCCGGAAGGCTGGGTGCGTTGGCTCGATCCCGGGCAGGCGGGGCTGCGGGCCGGGGTCGGAGTGCCCTGGGGCGGCCTCTGGCTTCCTGGCGCCCTGCGCGTGTGTCCGGGCGAACTGATCGCCGCATTGCTGGGTTTGCCGGGCGTGACGCGCCGGGCTGCCGCCGTCGGCGGGCTGGTCCGGGCGGCGGACGGCGGCTGGTTGCTGCGGGACGCCGAGGGGCGGGAGGCGGGCCGGGCGGACCAGGTCGTGGTGGCCAATGCCGTGCAGGCGCGGACCTTGTTGGCGGATCAGGCGCCGGTCGAGCGCCTGCCGGTGCTGTCGGGGCTTACGCCGCTGGCGGGGCAGGTCAGTCTGTATCCGGCGGGGGCGTCCGACCTGCCGCGCTGTGTCCTGTCGGGACATGGCTATTGTCTGCCGCCTCGGGGCGGTTGGGGCGTGGTCGGCAGCACTTATCGGCCCAACGCGGACGAGGCCGTGGCGGACGAGGCCGGCCGCCAGGAGATCCTGGCGCACGTACAAGGCTGGGTCGAGGCGCGGGACATCCCCTGGCTGGGGCGGGGCGAGGCCGTCGGCTGGGCCGGCTGGCGCGCCGCGACACGCGACCATCTGCCCCTGATCGGCGCGGTGCCGGATCAGCCGGGCCTGTGGCTGGCGTGCGCCTATGGGTCGCGCGGCCTGAGCTGGTCCGCCTTGGCGGGCGATCTGATCGGCGCGTGGCTGGACGGTGAACCTGTGCCCGCCGAGCGCGAATTGGTCAGGCGGATTGGTTTGCGCTGAGGAACCTCTGGATCGGGGGTTCCAGGGGTTCTTTAGGCCGGGATTTTATTTTATGGCGCAAATCCGTCAGAATAACGTCTTTTGCAAGAAGCATCCCCGCAACTCGCTTGCGGATCGAGTGCCCTGAGGATCACGCTGTGTCACCCACCATCGAATTGGCGGACCAAGTTTTCGAGACCGGCCCGGTCGTGACGACGCTTTCCTGCGTCGAATGGGCGCTGCGCGCTGGCGGATGGCGCCTGCGGATCGAGGCCCACGCGCCCGGCGTGTTCCGCCTGCGCTGCGGACCTGGCGCCTGGCTGGAGCCCGGCAAGCCGACGCTGCGTGCGCAGCGCCAGGCCGACATGCTGCTGGCGCGCCAGGAAGCCGTCGGGGAAATGGAATGCCAGGCGGCTGCGGCCGGCGGCTGGCGTCTGACCCAAGGTGACGCCGCCCTGGAAATCGGCGGGGCCGATGCCAACCTGAGGCTATTCCGGGGCGACCAGTGCGTGGCCCGCGCCCATCTGCCGGTCCAGCCTTCCGGCGAGGGTGCCGGGGCCGTGTGGCCGCTGGCCTGGGCGCTGGAACCGGACGAAGGCCTGTACGGCCTGGGTGAGACCCAGGGCAGCCTGGATCGCCGGGGGGAACGCCTGGTTTCCGATGCGCCGGAGGACCGCAGTCTGCCGCTGGCCTGGAGCCCGCGCGGCTGGGGCGCACATGTCAATACACTGGATCGTGTGGAGCACGATCTGGCGGCCGACGGCAGCTATGCCGTCCGGACGCGGGGCGAAGGCCTGGACCTGTTCCTGTTCGTCGGCGAGCCGTCCGAAATCCTGAATCAATACACGGCGCTCACCGGACGCGCCGGGCAACCCAATCTCTGGCCCATGGGCGTCTGGCTGGACCAGGCGCCGGGTCAGTCCGCCGAATCCAGCCTGCAGCAGATCCGCAGCCTGCGCAGCCAGGGCATGGCGCTGGATGCGCTGGTGCTGGCCGATCCGGCCATCCTGGGCTTTCAGGCCGACAAACCCGTCTTCGAATGGTCGGACCGCGTGCCCAACTGGCGTGGTTTTGCGGCCGCCGCCGCTGCGCTCGACGTGCATCTGGCCGGGTCCTGCATTCCCGGCGTCCTGCAAGGCACGCCGCTGTTCGAGGAATGGGAGGATCGGGGCTGGCTGTTGTGCGATGCCGATGGCAATCCCTGGATCTGTTCCGGCACGCCGGCCTCCGGCGGCCGGCCGTTCGGGCTGTTGGATCTGACGCACCGGGACGCGGCCCGCCTGTGGACCGAACGCCATCTGCAGGCCGTCGAAGAAGGCCTGGATGCGCCCGTCTGCCAGGCGCAGTTCGCCTTGCCCGACGAGGTCGAGGCGCGCGGCGGCGAAACCGGCGCGGTGCTGCGCACGGCCTATCCCCATCTGGCGCGTCGCGCCTTGTTCGATGCCGTGGCCGGCCCGCGCACGCCCCAGGAGGGCGTCATGCTCAGCCGCGACCTGTTCCCCGGGGTGCAGCGTTTCGCCTGGCAGCAGGGGCCGGATGTGAGCAACGGCTGGGACGGCTATGCCGCCACCTTGCGGGCCGCTCTGTCGGTCGGCAACAGCGGCGTGGCGGTGCAGACCCACCGCCTGGGCAATTCCGGACGGCCGACCGACGCGCTGACGCCTGAACTCTATCTGCGTTGGCTGGCGATGGGCGTGTTTTCCGCCAATTTCAGTTTCCAGGGCTTGCCGGCGCTGATGCCGGACGCCTTCGACGCCGACACGCGCGCGCTGATCGCGCACTGGCTGCAATGGCGCTACCGCCTGCTGCCTTACGTGGCCGGCATC
Source organism: Castellaniella hirudinis (assembly GCF_042651965.1). Taxonomy (NCBI): domain Bacteria; kingdom Pseudomonadati; phylum Pseudomonadota; class Betaproteobacteria; order Burkholderiales; family Alcaligenaceae; genus Castellaniella; species Castellaniella hirudinis. The sequence continues at coordinate 601,183 of NZ_JBHSDY010000002.1, read as the reverse complement.
ATCGATGACGCCGTACGCACCGGTCTGCCGGTGCAGCGGTCCATGGCCCAGGCCTATCCGGCCGACGCCGACGCGCATGTCTGGGATACCCAGTACCTGCTGGGGCCGGCGCTGCTGGTGGCCCCCGTCATGCAGTCCGGGGGCGTGACCGAGGTCTATCTGCCCAAGGGCGATGCCTGGTGGGACTTGAGCACGGGTTGGCGCTACGAAGGCGGTACCCGCTGGACGGTGCGCCCGGGCCTGGACACGCTGCCGGTGTTCGGCCGCGAGGGCCACATGCTGTGCCTGGGGCCGACCGCCCAGCACACGGGCGAAATCAATTCGGCCCGCATCCTGGAAGAAGTCTGGATGTTCGGCATGCCGGAACACAACCCGGTCGTGATGCGCAACAAGATCCGCGTGATGCAGATGCAGGGGTCCAGCTACATCAAGGGCCTGGAAGGCCTGCGCATCCTGCCGTCCGAGGGCCTGGAGGTCAAGCGCCGCGGGGCCGAGGTCAGAATTTCCCGAGCGCGGTGAGTTTGTTGTCCGCCTCCTGCAGCGCCTCGGCGCGGCGGGGGACGTCGATGCAGAATCCCGGATCGAAATCCGAGTTTTCATTGACCCCGTCGCGGCAGTAGCCGCGCGGGTTGCAGATGACGCGCGCGCCGTACACCGAATAGTCGAAACTGTCGTGCGTGTGGCCGTGGATCCAGAGATCGGCCCGGCCCAGCAGGCTGGCGCATTCGGACACGAAACCTGCACTGATCAGGGACTCGGCGAAGCGCGGATGGACGCTGCGCATATTCGGCGCGTGGTGGGTGATGACCACCGTCGGCCCTGGGTGGGGCTGGTCCAATTGGGCGTCCAGCCAGTCGTATTGGGCGTGGAACAGCGAGGCGGCGTCCTGGGGGGTGAAACGTGAGCCGTCGCCGTTGCTGATGACCTGGAAGTCGCGCATGAATTCCGCCGTGCGCTCCATCGCCAGGTCGCGCAGTTCGGCGCCGAACAGCTCGAAATCCGTCCATAGCGTGGCACCCAGAAAGCGCACCCCGCCGATCACCATGGCCCGCTGGTCCAGCAGTTCGATCCCGTGCGCCCGCGCCTGGTCGGACAGTTCCGCGCGGACGGCGGGGATGGTGCCGCCGTAGAACTCGTGGTTGCCCGGCACGTACAGCACGGGGCGGGTGATCCGGCCGGCCCAGTCCATGGCCGCCCGGGGCCGGGCGATATCACCCGCCAGGATGGTGACGTCCGCTTCGACATCAGGCAGGTCCAGGCCTTGCTGGCCGAGATGCAGGTCGGAAAGGATGTGCAGCCGCAGGTGCGGGTGGGTGTTCGGGTCGGGCATGGTGCGGTCTCTCGCGGTCTCCGGAATCAGGCGGTAAAAAGCCTTTGAAAACAAAAGATTGTTGAAAAAGCCCTTGCAGGCTTGACGCTGTCTTTATGTAATGCGAGAATCTAGGGCTTCGTGGGTCGTTAGCTCAGTCGGTAGAGCACCGGACTTTTAATCCGTTGGTCGCGCGTTCGAACCGCGCACGACCCACCAGAATTTCTTAGTGATATCAACTGCTTGGCGCCTCCCATCGGGAGGCGTTCTGCTTTCTCCCCAGTCCAATCTGACGAAATCTTGACGTAAAAGCGCGTCGAGCTGAGGTCATTGTGCGACCAGCCTCGGGGGATGTGTATCCGTACTTCCGCGTATGTCCCGCCCGGGCCGCGGGTGATCCTCGTCCGGGGGCTCTTGCCAGTCCGCCTTCACCTTCTGCGATCATTATTTTTAGTAATATGCTATCGGCATAAACAGCCAAATCGGCATGGTAAATTCCTGTTTCGAATCCTGTTGATCCGGGATCGTTTTTTTTTCAGTGGCCACGCATCTTGATCGATCTCGAGAACATCCGTAAGACGTACGAATCCGCCGGCCGGGCGGTGAACGCGCTCATCGACGTCAACCTGAACATCCGCGAGGGCGAGGTCTTTGGCATCATCGGGCGTTCGGGTGCGGGCAAGAGCACCCTGATCCGCATGCTCAATCTGCTGGAGCGCCCCACCGAGGGCAGCGTGCGGGTGGATGGGCGCGACATCACGGCGTTTTCCGATGCCCAGTTGCGCGAATACCGGCGCTCGGTGGGCATGGTGTTCCAGCACTTCAATCTGCTGCGTTCGCGCACGGTGATGGACAATGTCTGCTTTCCGCTGCGCCTGTCGGGCATGCCGCGCGCGGACCGCGAGGCGCGTGCCCGCGAGGTCCTGAATCTGGTCGGCCTGGCCGATCAGGCGCATAAATATCCGGGGCAGTTGTCCGGCGGCCAGCAGCAGCGCGTGGGCATCGCCCGGGCGCTGGCCAGCAAGCCGCGCCTGCTGCTGTGCGACGAGGCGACCTCGGCGCTGGACCCGGAAACCACCCAATCCATCCTGCGCCTGTTGGGCGACATCAATCAGCGCCTGGGGCTGACCATCGTGCTGATCACGCACGGCATGGACGTGATCCGTGCGGTCTGCGACCGGGTGGCGGTGATCGAGGGCGGCCGTATCGTCGAGGCCGGCCAGGTGCTGGACGTTTTCCTGCATCCCAAACACGATGCGACGCGCGCGCTGCTGTCCGAAAGCGGCCTGGACGGCGGCGAGGGCTGGCGTGCGCTGGCTCAGGGCGTGCCGGGCCGCCTGCTGCGACTGAGCTTCCGGGGCGACAACACGGCCAGCCCGCTGCTCAGCCGCCTGAGCCGCGACCTGGGCCTGGATCTGAGCATCCTGCAGGGCTCGGTGGGGCGGATCAAGGACACGCCCTACGGCCAGTTGGTCGTGGCGGTCGAAGGGGCCGAGACCGGTCTGGAGGGGCTCACCCCCGCGCTGGATGCAGCGGGCGTCGATTACGAGGTATTGCGGCCATGATGGCGAATGTGGATTGGTGGATGATCGGCGAAGCCACGATCGACACCTTGCTGATGACGGGCTTTTCTCTGCTGTTCACCGTGCTGATCGGTTTGCCGGTCGGGGTGCTGCTGTTCCTGTCCAGTCCGGGCCAGGCCGCGGACAACCGCGCCGTATACCAGACGGTCGCGTTCATCGTGAACGTGATGCGCTCGGTGCCGTTCCTGATCCTGCTGATCGTGATGATCCCGTTTTCCCGCCTGGTGGTGGGGACGGCGCTGGGGGTTCAGGGCTCGATTCCGCCGCTGGTGGCCAGCGCCGCGCCGTTCTTCGCCCGGCTGGTGGAAAACGTGCTGCGTGAACTGGATCCGGGGGTGAACGAAGCCTGCCGCGCCATGGGCGCGACGTCCCGCCAGACGGTGCTGTGGGCGCTGCTGCCGGAGGCGACCACCGGCATTCTGGCGGCCATTGTGGTCACGGCCATCACCCTGGTCGGCTATTCCGCCATGTCGGGCGTGATCGGCGGCGGCGGCCTGGGCGACCTGGCGGTGCGCTACGGCTATCAACGCTACCAGGGCGACGTCATGGCGGTCACGGTCGTGGTCCTGGTGATCATGGTTCAGGTTTTTCAAGTGCTGGGCGACCGCTGGGTGGCCAAGCTCAACAGACGGTAGTTGTTTCTGGATTTTTAGGAGAGCTTTCATGTTCAAGAAATTCGCGCCGGTCCTGGCGCTGGCATTGCCCCTGGCCTTCGCCGCTCCGGCGCAGGCGGCCAAGCTGACTGTGGCGGCCACCCCCGTGCCGCACGCCGAGCTGCTGGAATTCGTCAAGCCCGATCTGGCCAAGGAAGGCGTGGATCTGGACATCAAGGTCTTCACCGACTACGTCCAGCCCAACCTGCAGGTCTCCGACAAGCAGATCGACGTCAACTTCTTCCAGCACCAGCCCTACCTGGATTCCTTCAACAAGGAACACGGCACGAAGCTGGAGTCGGTGGGCCTGGTCCACGTCGAGCCCTTCGGCGCCTACTCGCAGAAGATCAAGGACATCAAGGACCTGAAGGACGGCGCCCAGATCGCCATCCCGAACGACCCCTCGAACGGCGCCCGCGCCCTGCTGTTGCTGCAAAAGCAAGGCCTGATCAAGCTGAAGGATCCGAGCAACATCCTGGCGACCGCCCGCGACGTGTCGGAAAACCCCAAGCACATCAAGTTCCGCGAACTGGAAGCCGCCACCCTGCCGCGCGTGCTGCCTGACGTGGACGTGGCCCTGATCAACACCAACTACGCGCTGGAAGCCGGCCTGAACCCGGTCAAGGACGCCCTGTTCATCGAGGACAAGGATTCCCCCTACGCCAACCTGGTGGCGGCCCGCGCCGACAACAAGGACGATCCCTCGGTCCAGAAACTGATCGCCGCCTTGCACACCGCCAAGGTCCGCGACTACATCCTGGAGCATTACAAGGGCGCCATCGTCCCCGCATTCTGATCTGGTTGAAAAGCAAACCCGGTGACGGAGAAGTCCTTTAAGCGTTTAGGGGATTTCCCGAAAATTGCGGCTCATGCCCGTGATTCCGGCCTTTTGAGGTGCGGGGATCACGGGCATTTCAGTTAACATGAACGAGAACGCGGCGTATCGGCCGCAGCAGATGAATCTCACAAGGAGACACTCCACCATGATGCTGTCCAAGACCCTCAAAGCCGCCCTGGCGGGGCTGGCCCTGACCCTGGCCCTGCCGATGACCCAGGCTTCCGCCAAGGACCTGATCGTCGCCACCGATACGGCCTTCGTGCCCTTCGAATTCAAGCAGAACGGTAAATACACCGGCTTTGACATCCAGTTGTGGGACGCCATCGCCAAGCAGGCCGGCCTGGCCTACAAGCTGCAGCCGATGGATTTCAACGGCATCATCCCGGGCCTGCAGACGCGCAATGTGGACGTGGCCCTGGCCGGGATCACCATCCGCGAGGACCGCGCCAAGGTCATCGACTTCTCCGAGCCGTACTATGAGTCCGGCCTGGCCATTCTGGTGGCCAACGACAGCCCGATCAAGACCGCGAAGGACCTGGAAGGCAAGACGGTGGCCGTGAAGATCGGCACCGCCACGGTGGACTACATGAAGGCCAACGTGCCCTCGGCCAAGCTCAAGCTCTTCCCGAACATCGACAACGCCTTCCTGGAACTGGCCACCGGCCGCGTGGATGCCGTGGTGCACGATACGCCCAACGTGCAGTACTACGCCAAGACCGCCGGCAACGGCAAGGTCAAGGTCGTCGGTTCGCTCAAGAGCGGCGACTTCTACGGCATCGCTTTCCCCAAGGGCAGCGAGCTGGTGCCCGTCGTCAACAAGGCCCTGTCGGAACTGAAGTCCAACGGCACCTACGACAAGCTGTATGAAACCTGGTTCGGCCAGAAAGCCAGCGCGGTGAACTGATCGCACGGCTGACTGAACCAACGGCGGCCGGATGCTTGCGTCCGGCCGCCGTTTCCGTATTTTTGGCATGCGCTGCGCGGATGCCTGTTTTGATGGGGAAAGACCATGACTTTTGAATGGTCCGCCATTTGGGCCGCCTGGCCCGACTTGATGGCTGGTTCGTGGATGACGATCCAGATCACCCTGCTGGGCCTGGTCGGCGGTACGCTGATCGGCGCGCTGTCCGGGGTCGTGGTGACGTACGTGCCGGTGCGCGTGACGCGCCGATCCCTGGCCTGGAGCCTGGTGATCCTGGCGGCTGCCGTGATCCTGCTGCGGCTGGCGTTCCGGCTGGGCGCCGGGCCCCTGGCTGGTGTGCCCGACGGCGTCTGGTGGGTGCTGCGGCTGGCGGTGCTGGCCCTGCTGGTCTGGCGTTTTCTGTCCTGGGTGCCGCTGGTGCTGTCCTTCCTGGCCCAGGTCTACATCCTGGTGATCCGCGGCACGCCGATCGTGGTCCAGGTGATGTTCATCTATTTTGCGCTGCCGCTGCTGGTGAATTGGCGGATCGACGGCTTCACGGCCGCGACGGTGACGCTGATGATCAACTCGGGCGCCTACATCGCCGAGATCGTGCGCGCCGGCCTGCAGTCGGTGCCCAAGGGCCTGTACGAGGCCGGCCAGGCCATGGGCCTGCCGTTTCACAAGATCCTGGCCCGCATCATCGGCCCGGTGGCGCTGCGACGCATGATTCCCACCATGGGCAACCAGTGCATCATCAGTCTCAAGGACTCGTCCCTGTTCATCGTGATCGGGGTGGCTGAACTCACCCGCCAGGGCCAGGAAATCATTGCCGGCAACTTCCGTGCCGTGGAAATCTGGGGCGCGGTGGCGGTGATCTACCTGATCATGACGGGCTGCATCGCGCTGGCGCTGAAATACATCGAACACAGGACGCGCATCGTATGAGCATCGTCGAATTCAAGAACGTCACCAAGTGTTTTGGCGACAACGTCGTCCTCGATGGCATTGACCTGAGCATCGACGCGGGCGAAGTCGTGGTCGTGGTGGGGCCGTCCGGCTCGGGCAAATCCACCTTCCTGCGCTGCATCAACGTGCTGGAAACCATCCAGGGCGGGGACATCATCGTCAACGGCCACAGTGTCCTGGGGCCGCCGGCCCAGGTGCGTGAACTGCGCCGCGAGGCCGGCATGGTGTTCCAGCAGTTCAATCTGTTCCCCCAGCTCACGGCGCTGGAGAACGTCATGTTCGGACCGCTCCACACCCGCGGCGCGCCGCGTGAGCAGGCCCGCGCGCAGGCCTTGGAACTGCTGTCCAAGGTAGGGCTGGCCGAACGCGCCGGCCATTATCCCGGCCAGTTGTCCGGCGGCCAGCAGCAGCGCGTGGCGATTGCCCGCGCATTGGCCATCAAGCCGCTGCTGATGTTGTTCGACGAGCCGACGTCGGCGCTGGACCCGGAACTGCGCCACGAGGTCCTGACGGTGATGCAGGACGTGGCCGAGGAAGGCATGACCATGATCGTGGTGACCCACGAAATGGAATTCGCCCGCAAGGTCGGCAGCCGGCTGATCTTCATGGACGGTGGCAAGATCGCCGAGGACGGCGATCCCGCGACCCTGCTCAGCCAGCCGCCGAGTCAGCGCTTGCGCGACTTCCTGCAGCACGTCTCATAAGTTCAAATGCCCAGGTTGACTGGGCATTTGAACGTTTGGATGGGGGCGTGTGGTTCAGCGTCCAGCCGTCACGTGGAACGTCCGCGTGGCGATGACCTTGTCGGACCCTTCGCCCATGATCTGGATGGTGACCTGGCGCGGGCGGAAGGACTTGTTCGGCAGGTCGGCGCGGCCGTCGATGACAATGTAGCGGCCCATGTCCAGGGGCTGCTCGGCCAGATCGACATAGCCCGCGTTGCCGTTGGGGTAGGACCCCTGGGCGATCAGCTTGATCCGGCCGCGCAGGGCGGGGACTGCGGATTGGCCCTCCGGCAGATCCTGGATCAGCAGGATGCGGTAGTCCACGCCGGCATCGCGCGCGACCATGTCGGCGCCGCGGATGCCCGGCGAGGTGCCGCGCGGATCAGGGGGGATGGCCTGGATCAGGCTTTCGAGGCCGGCTTCCATGTCGGCGGTCTGCTTGCGCGCCTGTTCGGCGCGAGTCTTCTGTTCCTGCTGGTCCTGGCGCGCCTGCTTGATCTCGGCCTTGATCTTTTCAGACTCGATCGACAGGCGCTGGCTTTCCATGTTGGAGGTGTTCAGGTCCGAGCGCAATTGCTCGGATTGTTCGACCGTGAGGCGCTGCGGGCCGTAGCTGCGCTGCAGGAACAGCACGCCCCCGGCGCCCAGGACCACGCCGGTGATCAGCAGCATCAGCCAGCGGGGGATGCCGCGGCTGCGCCGGGTATAGCCGTAGGGCGTGGGCTTGAAGGTGGGGCGTTTGGGGCCGAGCGACATGACGAAATTCCTGAATTGCTTGAAGCTTGTATAAAGCGCCGCGCCGCTTGGGCGTGCGGGTGCGAAACCAAATAGGATAAACGGTTTCGTGGTTTTCCTGGGGCCGGACCTACATCCGGTTGCGATTTGATGGGTTAGGGAACCTCGGTCAGGTATCCGGCCCCGCCGTGCGCGCCGCCAGCTCGGCGTCCAGCGCCGCCAGGCGTGCGGGCGTGCCGACGTCGATCCAGCGTCCCGCGTGCCGCTCGCCGCTCACGGCGTGGGCCGCCATCGCCTGGCGCAGCAGGGGCGCCAGCGGCGCGGGCTGGTCCGGGTCGGTGCGGGCGAACAGGGCCGGGCGGTACAGGCCGATGCCGGCGAAAGTCAGCGCGGTGTCCGGCGCGGTCGGGGCCTGCGTCGTCGGCGCGCGTCCGGGGCCATCGTGGCGGCCAGCGTCGGCGTCCGTACGCGGCGTGACCCCGCCGTCGGCCCGCAGCACGAAGTCGCCTTCGGGGTGATGGTCGGGATTGTCGACCAGGACCAGATGGGCCAGGCGGTCGGCCGGCCATGCGGCCGCCAGGCGCGGCGCGCGTGCGGGGTCCCAGTCGCACCAGATGTCGCCGTTCAGGACCAGAAAGGGCCGGTCCTGGAAGAACGACAGGGCGCGCGCGATCCCGCCCGCCGTTTCCAGGGCGGGGGATTCGGCCGAATAGCGCAGCCGCACACCATATGCGCGGCCGTCGCCCAGCGCCGCCTCGATGCGTTCGCCCAGCCAGGCGTGGTTCACCAGGATGTCGGTGATGCCGGCGCGGGCCAGGTGCGCCAGGTGCCAGGCGATCAGGGGGCGGCCTCCCGCGGGCAGCAGGGGTTTGGGGCAGGTGTCCGTCAGCGGGCGCATGCGTTCGCCGCGCCCGGCGGCCAGGATCATGGCCCGCATCAGAACGAGAACCCTTCGGTCTTTGGCGTCTGTTCGGCCTGGTCCAGCAGACGCAGCAGGGGGCGGAAGACGGCGTAGCGCCCTGCGACCTGGTTCACGTAGGCCCGTACCCGGGGCATGTGGTCCAGGTAGTGGTGCTTGCCGTCGCGGTGCGACAGGCGGGCGAAGACGCCCAGGATGCGCAGGTTGCGCTGCAGCCCCATCCATTCGTAGTCGACGTGGAAGTCGGCGAAGTCATCCGGAACCGGCAGCCCGGCCGCCCGGGCGTATTCCCAGTAGCGGATGGCCCAGTCGAGCTGGCGGGCCTCGTCCCAGGTGGTGCGGGCATCCATGGCCAGCGAGGCGATGTCGTAGCTGATCGGGCCGCTCAGGGCGTCCTGGAAGTCGATGACGCCGGGCGTGGTGTCCGGCGTGTCGGCGCCGAGCATCAGGTTGGGCGAATGGAAGTCCCGGTGGACCAGGACGCGCGGCTGGGCCGCCGCCCGCTGCGCCAGCAGGTTGAAGATGTTCGCCAGCGCGGCCTCGGCAGCGGCATCGGGCGTGTGGCCCAGATGCGTGCGCAGATACCATTGCGGAAAGACGGCCAGTTCTTCGAGCAGGCGGGCTTCGTCATAGGGGGGCAGGCCGTCCGCCGGGCATTGCTGCAACGCGACCAGCGCGCGCAGGGCGCCCCGGTAATGCCGCTGCAGGGCGGCCTCGTCCCGTGCCAGGCCGTCGCGCAGGGCCTCGTAAAAAGTGCGCTCGCCCAGGTCGGTGAGCAGCAGGAAACCCTGGGCGAGATCCTGGGCCAGGATCCCGGGGACGCGCAGCCCGCCTTGCGCCAGCAGCCCGGCGATGCGGACGAAAGGCGCGCAGTCCTCGTGGGGCGGCGGGGCGTCCATGACGATCACGGTGCCGCTCGCGGCCTGCAGGCGGAAATAGCGGCGGAAACTGGCGTCGCCGGAAACAGGCGCCAGGCTGTCCAGGGCCAGGCCCAGCCGGTCGGCGTGCTGGCTCAGCCAATGGCGCAGGGCGTCCAGGCGGAGATCCGGGGTGGAGGTAGGGGTCATGCGCGGGATTCGAGGAGGTTTCGAGAGGAAAGGAAACGAGATGGATCGGCCGGACGAACGGGCGGACACGATACGGCCCGGCTTCTCTATAATACTGGGTCGCTGGTCGTCGCGGGTAGACCGATCGGCTGTCATCTCTTTCAACCATTTCTGGGAACCGGGTCTTGGCGCATTGGATCGGTCGCATCATCTTCCTGGGCCTGTGCTTGTCGGCACCGGTCCTGGCGGCGCAGCCCGCCGCGCCGGATGCGGGCGGCGGCATGCGGATGGTCGGCAGCCTGAGGCTGCATCCGGGCCTCAAGGACGACGCCCTGCCGTCATTCCTGATCGGCGACGACATCAAGCGCGACGCGGATGGACGGGTGATCCTGCAAGGCAACGCCCAGGTCCGCCGTCTGGATGCGGTGATCAAGGGCGATCGCATCGACTATCTGCAGTCCACGGGCGAGGCCGACGTCCGCGGCAACGGCCTGATTGTCCGCGATGGCAATATCGTGCGCGGGCCGCATCTGCGCTACAACGTCAATACCGAACAGGGCCTGGTCGAGCAGCCGCGCTTCTGGCTGGGCGGCAAGGGCGGGGCGGGGCGGGCCGAAGAAGCCGACATCATCAGCCGCCAGCACATGCGCCTGAAAGACATGCGCTACAGCGGCTGGACAGGGCCGGACCCGGCCTGGTACATCGATTCCAGCCGCGTCGATCTGTACCTGGATGAAAACGAAGGCGTGGCGCGCAACGGCGTGCTGTATTTCAAGGGCGCGCCGATCCTGTATTCGCCCTATCTGACGTTCCCGCTGGGCAAGGACCGCAAGTCCGGTTTTCTGCTGCCGACCTACGGGACGTCCAGCAACGGCGGGATCGAGCTGACCACCCCGTATTATCTGAACCTGGCGCCGGATTACGACGCCACGCTGTTTCCCCGTTATCTCAGCAAGCGCGGGCTGCTGCTGGGGACCGAGTTCCGCCACCTGAGCGCCGATTCCCATTCTGAACTGTTCGGCACCTACATCATGCGCGACCAGCAGACGGGCGACAAGCGCTGGATGTATTCCGTGCAGCACACCCACACGCTGGGCAAGGGTTTCAGCGCCTACCTGGACGCGCGCAAGGTCTCGGACGACAATTACTTCCGCGACTTCTCGTCCTTCGGGCTGACGGACGCGGCCATCACCTACATGCCCAGCCAGGCGCTGCTGTCCTGGTCCGACAGCCGCTACCTGTCCGGCTCGCTGCAGTTCTACCGCTACCAGACTCTGCAGGACAGCACCGGGTCCTTCCTGGCGCCGCCCTACGACATGCTGCCCCAGTTGACCTTCACCGCGCAGCGCTACGGCTGGCACGGGCTGGATGTGGTGTCCGAGAACACGGCGACCCGCTTCATCGCGCCGATCTATCACGGCGACGCCTTTCCTGATCGGTCCGGCAAGCGCCTGATGCCCAATGGCACGCGCCTGACGTCCTATACCTCGATCGCGCGGCCCTTCGTGCTGCCCGGCGCCTACCTGACGCCGAAGGTCGGCCTGCACATGAGCCAGTACGAGACCGAATGGTTCGCCAGCACGCCGGGCATGGAGCAGTTCGCCGGGCGTCCCACCAGCCAGTCGCGGGTGCTGCCGATCACCTCGGTGGACGCCGGCCTGACGTTCGAGCGCAATGCCTCGCTGTTCGGCAATGCGGCCATCCAGACGCTGGAACCGCGCCTGTATTACCTCTACGTGCCGTACCGCGATCAGTCGAATCTGCCGGTGTTCGATACCGGGCTGGCGACCTTCAATTATCAGCAGGCGTTCGATGAAAATATCTTCAGCGGCGGCTGGGATCGGATCTCCAACGCCAATCAGTTGACCGCCGGCCTGACCAGCCGCTGGCTGGACGCCGACACCGGATTCGAGCGCCTGTCCCTGTCCTTCGCCCAGCGTTTCTACTTCGACAAGCAGAAGGTGACCTTGTCCAGCGAAACGCCGCGCAACGGCACCCAGTCGGATTATCTGGTCGGCGCCAAGGCCGCGCTGACCGACCAGTTCTCGGTGTATTTCGACGGACAGTTCGACTACGATACCCAGAGGCGCAACCGGCTCAGCAGCGGGGTGCGCTGGACGCCGAAGCGCCTGGCGACGGTGTCGCTGTCCTACCGCTACGAGCGCGACGTCAACAGCTATGCCGATCCTTACGGGGTGCTGCCTGCCGGCACCGTGCCCGAGTCCCGCGAGCAGGTCAGCCTGAGCGGCCAGTGGCCGCTGTCCCGGCGCTGGTACGGGGTGGGCCGCTACGACTATTCCCTGGCCGAAAAGCGCAGCACCCAGTCCATCATGGGCCTGGAGTACCGGGGCGACGGCGGCTGGGCCGCGCGCGTGGTGATGCAACGCTACGCCGTGTCCGCCCAGAAGACCAATACCGCGATGTTCCTGCAACTGGAACTCACCGGTCTGGGTTCTTTGGGCACCGACCCCATGTCCCTGCTGACCGATCGCGTCATCGGCTACCGGCCCGTGACTCCCCCCACGCCTGAAAAAACTGTTTTTGAGAGGTACGAATGATGTCTGGCTTGCGTCATCCCGCCCGCGCCCTGTCGCTGGCCATCGTGCTGGGGGCCTGGGTGTCGGCGTCCGCGCTGGCAGCCGGCAAGCCGGCCCACCGTCCGGCCCAGGCCGCGGCCGCGCCGGCGGCGTCCGAGCAATTCGTGGACGGCATCGCCGCCATCGTCGACAAAGAAGTCATCACGCTGGCCCAGGTCGATGCCAAGGCGGTCCAGGTGCGTCGCCAGATGGAACAGCAGCGCATTCCCGTGCCCGAGGCGGCCGTGCTGCGGCGCCAGGTGCTGCAACAGATGATCAATGCCGCCCTGCAGGATCACGAGGCCAAGCGCGTCGGCATCCGGGTGTCCGACGCCCAGGTCGATCATGCGGTGCAGACCATCGCCCAGCGCAACCGCATCACGGTCGATCAGTTGCGCAATGAAATCACCAGCAGCGGCCTGAAGTGGGACGACTACCGCGTCGATCTGCGCTCGCAGATCCAGGATGACATGCTGCGCCAACGCTTCGTCGAGGATCGCATCACCATCAGTGACAGCGACGTCGATGCCTTCCTGTCCATGAACGACGGCAAGCCGATGGTCACGCAGGCTGCCGCGCCTGCGCCGGAGCCGGAGCCCGAACCGGCTCCGAAGCCGACCGGCCCCGAACTGATCGAACTGGCGCAGATTCTGATCGAGGTCCCGGACTACGCCGCCGAAAGCACCGTCCAGGAAAAGCGCAAGCAGGCCGAGGCCATTCTGCGCAAACTGAAGTCGGGCGCCGACTTTGCCGGCGTCGCGGCTGCCTCGTCGAACGGTCCCCAGGCCCTGGAAGGCGGCAATATGGGCATCCGACCCCTGCACGACTGGCCCGATCTGTTCTCGCAGGCGATCGCCAACACGCCGCCGGGCGGCATCAGCGGGATCGTGCAAAGCGGCCGCGGCTTCCACATCCTGAAGGTCCTGCGCCGCGGCTATGCCCAGCGTCCGGCGCCCAAGGGGGCGGCGAAGCCCGCGCAGGCGCAGGCGCAGCAGGCCCAGGCCCAGCCCACGCGCGCACCGATGCCCTCGGGCCCCATGATGGTCACGCAGACCCATGCCCGCCACATCCTGATCAAGACCTCCAAGGTCGTGAGCGACGACAAGGCCCGCGCCACGCTCGAAAGCCTGCGGAACCGCATCGAGCACGGCGAATCCTTCGCCGAGCTGGCCAAGCGCTATTCCGAGGACGCGTCCGCGCCCCAGGGCGGCGATCTGGGTTGGCTGAATCCGGGCGAGACCGTGCCGGCCTTCGAGCAGGCCATGAACGCGCTGCAGGACGGCCAGGTCAGCGAACCGGTCAAGTCGCCGTTCGGCTGGCACCTGATCCAGGTCGAAGGCCGCCAGACCAAGAACATGGAGCAGGAATTCCGCCGCATGCAGGCGCGCCGCGAGCTGATGGAACGCCGCATCGGGCCGGCCTACGAAGACTGGCTCGACCAGTTGCGCGGCCAGGCCTATATCGACAACCGCCTGGACAAGGCGGCCAGCGGTAGCCGTTGATGGCGGGGGCACATCAGGCGCGTAAACGCTTCGGCCAGCACTTTCTGGCCGACGAGTCCGTGGTGGACGCCATCGTGCGCGCCATCGACCCGCAGCCCGGCGACGCCATGGTCGAGATCGGTCCGGGCCTGTCGGCGCTGACGGCGCCGCTGCTGGACCGGTTGGACCGGCTGGCCGTGGTCGAACTGGACCGCGACCTGGCCCGGCGCCTGCGCGGCCGCTGGGGCGAGGACCGCCTGCGGGTGGTCGAGGCCGATGCCTTGACCGTGGATTTCGGCGATCTGGCGCCCGACGCCGGTGCAGAACCGGCCGGGGCGGCCGCCGCCCGGCTGCGTGTGGTGGGCAATCTGCCCTACAACATCTCCAGTCCGCTGCTGTTCCATCTGCTGCGCTGGGCCGGCCAGGTCCGCGATCAGCATTTCATGCTGCAGCGCGAAGTCATCGACCGGATGGTGGCCCGCCCCGGCGACAGCCAGTATGGACGCCTGTCCGTCATGCTGCAGGCGCGCTATCGCATGACGCACCTGTTCGACGTGCCGCCGGAGGCGTTCGATCCGCCGCCGCGCGTGATGTCCGCCGTGGTGCGCATGCGCCCGCTGGCGGCCGACACGCTGCGTCAGCCCCGCGATGCGCGGGTGTTCGAACGGCTGGTGGCGCGGGTCTTCGAGCAGCGCCGCAAGATGATCCGGGGCAGCCTGGGCGCCTGGTCGGAATGGCTGGACTGGGACGCCCTGGGGGTCGCGCCCACGGCGCGGCCCCAGGAATTGACGGTGGCCCAGTTCATGGACATGGCCGACGCCCTGTCGGCGGCCGGCGTGACGCCGACGGCGTGAGCGCTAGCAGCCGCAGGCTGCGCAGCGTGGGGGCCCTTTTAATCTTCGCGACCCGCGCGCTGGATCAGTTCGATCTTGTAGCCGTCGGGGTCTTCGACGAAGGCGATCACGGTGGTGCCGTGCTTCATCGGGCCGGCTTCGCGCACGACCAGGCCGCCGCGCGATTTGATGGTGGCGCAGGTGTCGTAGGCGTCCTCGACCTCGATGGCGATGTGCCCGTAGCCGGTGCCGATCTCGTAGCGGTCGGTGTCCCAGTTATGGGTCAGCTCGATGGCGGCGCCGTCGGCCTCGTCCTGATAGCCGACGAAGGCCAGGGTGAAACGGCCTTCCGGGTAATCCTTGCGGCGCAGCAGCCGCATGCCCAGGGTCTCCGTGTAGAACATCAGGGAACGGTCCAGGTTGCCGACGCGCAGCATGGTGTGCAGTAATCTCATGGCGAAATCCTATCGAAAAGCAGTGTGCCTGCGCTCATCTTAGCGCACGACGTAGACTGCGCATTCGGCCTTTTGCATGACTTTGCGGCTGATCGACCCCAGGTCCAGGCTTTGCAGGTCGCCCAGGCCCCGGGCGCCCACGGCGATCATGCTGGCATCGGCGGCTGCTGCGAGGATGACGTGGTCGGCCTCGCCTTCGCTGAGGTGCAGTTCCGTCTTGAGATCCGGATGGCGTTGGCGGACCGCATCGGTCGCTTGTTGCGCGACCCGCTGCGCCCGTTGTTCGAGTTCTGCGATGATTTTGTCGTAGAGCAGTGCAATCTCTGCATCGGTGTAGCCCCGCCGGGAGCCGTCCTCGTTGGGCAAGGTACGCTGTGAAATCACCAGCGCCCAGCGCGTCTGGCTTGGGCGTTGCCAGGCGACGACAATCCGCAGGAACGAGCCGGTATCCGCAGCCAGTCTGGCGGCCTCCAGTAAGGCGCGGGTGCCGTTTTCAGAGCCGTCGGCGCCCACGACCACAGGGTGCGTCGCGCAGGGCAGGGGGCGCGGCGATTGGCGCACGATGGCGACCGGGCAGGCCGCGTGGTGGGTCGCCTTGAAGGCGACCGAGCCCAGCAAGGTGTCGGGCCGGGCGCCCAGGGCACGGTGGCCGACGACCAGCAGAGCGCCTTGGCGCGAGGCATTGACCAGGGCGCCGGCGGCGCTGCCGGGCTGTCCTTCGGACGTGATTCCGATCCCGGCGGCAAAGGTTTTGGCCAGGTCCGCGCCTGCCTGGGCCTGTTGTCGCGCCTGACGCAGATACATGTCCTGGATGTCGGTGTGCGCCAGTTCGATGCTGGACGGATCAAGGTCGGCGGCGGAAATGACTCGCAAGCCACAACCCCGCTGTTGCGCGACGCGGGCAGCCCATTCCAGCGCGAACGTGCTTTCCTGTGAGGCGTCGTAACCCACGATCACTGGAAGGTTCGTGTGGTTTTCATTCATGTCGTTACCTGTCTGAGATGAGTCGGTAAGAGGCCTGTCAAAGCAGGTCGGTTCAAGCGCAGCAGCACCTTAACCGACATTCTGGATAGCGTAAACCGGTGTGATGACGCCGGCCTCAGATCAACGGCAGCGTGTCCGGGGGCTGGCGGCGCAGCGTGTCGCGCGCCGTCCAGAAGTCCGGGCACAGGCGTTCGACCTCGCGCCAGAACGCCGGGCTGTGGTTCATTTCTTTCAGATGCGCGACTTCATGGGCCACCACGTAGTCGATCAGGGCCGGGGCGAAATGGATCAGGCGCCAGTTCAGGCGGATGC
The DNA here is from genome assembly GCF_042651965.1 of Castellaniella hirudinis. Taxonomy (NCBI): domain Bacteria; kingdom Pseudomonadati; phylum Pseudomonadota; class Betaproteobacteria; order Burkholderiales; family Alcaligenaceae; genus Castellaniella; species Castellaniella hirudinis. The sequence continues at coordinate 584,864 of NZ_JBHSDY010000002.1, read as the reverse complement.
GCCGCTGGCTGGTGCACGAACCCCAGCGGCCCTGGGCGGAGGACAGTCCCCAGCCGGCGATGGATTGACCCGCCTGATCCAGGCAACGCTGCAGCCGACCCTCGAAATCGATCCGTGCGCGCGCCTGCAGCCAGGCCTGGGCGCGTTCCTGGATGCGGCCGGTGTCGGCCGTGTCGGGCAGGGGCAGAAACAGGCGGTCGCCTGTCGCCGGCGCGGCGGGATCGCCCTCGTAGCGGGCCGACCGGGCGCCGTCCAGTTGCAGTTCGATGGCGACGCCCAGATAGGGGATGCGGCCGCCCGCGCGCCATTGGCCGGCCTGCAAGGCCAGCAGCTCCAGCCGCCGGTCGCGGTCCCGGAGTTTTTCCCGTATCCAGGCGGCCTTGTGCCGGATGGCGTCCTCGATCTGCGCGCGCGTCGCCCAGGCAGGGGCCTGGATCATCAGGCCGGTGTCGCGGATGTGCAGCCCGATGGTCTTGCGGCGCGCCCGGCGCAGCACGTAATCCAGCATGCCGTCGTCCAGCGCCAGGGTCCGCCGGCGAGCGCCCGGGGGCAGGTCGGCCGGCGGGATGGGCGGTAGCCGAGGATCGGCTGGCCCGTCACTGGCGCGCAAGCCGGCGCTGAACAGGTCCAGTTGCCTGGGGTCAGCGGTTCGCATAGCGCTCGGGATTGAGGCGCCGCATCTCGGCCTCGATCCAGTCGCGCACGGCGTCGTTCAGGGAAGTCGGCGTGTGGCCGGCAGGATCGATGGCGGGGCCGAAGGACACGGTCACCAGGCCGGGTGTCTTCAGGAAGGCGTTGCGCGGCCAGCATTCGCCCGCGTTGTGGGCGACCGGGATCACCGGCACCCCGGTGTGGCAGGCCAGCAGCGCACCGCCTTGCTTGTAGCGGCCGATCTTGCCGGGCGCGACGCGGGTGCCTTCGGGAAACAGCACCGGCCAGCGGCCTTCGTCCAGGCGCTGGCTGCCGATCTTGACCACCTGGTCGAAGGATTCCTTGCCCTTGGTGCGGTCGATGGGGATCATGCTGAGCAGCGCCAGGCCCCAGCCGAAGAAGGGCACGCGATGCAGTTCTTTTTTGTAGACGAAGACCACGTCGCGCGGCAGCTTGACCGCGAAATACAGGGTTTCCCAGGCGGACTGGTGCTTGGACAGAATGATGGCCGGACCCGAGGCGGGCAGGTGCTCCCAGCCTTGGGCCTGGTAGCGCATGCCCAGGATCCAGCGGGCGCCCCACAGCGCCATGCGCGGCCAGCCCAGGGTCAGGCGATAGCGCCACGACAGGGGCAGGGGCGCCCACAGCACGCAGCACAGGGCGTAGGGGATCACCGTCACGACCAGGTAGGCCATGTAGAGTGCGGAGCGCAGGTGGGTCATGGTGCGGCCTTGAGCAGGGTATCGGCCACGGCGGCCAGATCGTCGCGGACCAGGGTGCCGGCAGGCAGCTCGCCGCTGGTGCCCGAGGTTTCCCAGGTTTTTTTGCCCTTGCCGGTCAGGACCAGCCAGGGGGCGCAGCGGGCGGCGGCGGCGGCGCGCAGGTCGCGCAGGCTGTCGCCCACCAGCGGGACGCCGTCCAGGCGCACGTCCAGGCGCTGGGCGATGTCGTGCAGCATGCCGGGCAGGGGCTTGCGGCAGGCGCAGGCGTCGTCCGGGCCGTGGGGGCAGCAGAAGATGGCGTCGATGCGCCCGCCCGCGTCGGCCACCACCTGGCGCATCCGGGCGTGGATCGCGCCCAGGGTTTCCATGGTGAACAGGCCCCGGGCGACGCCGGACTGGTTGGTGGCCACCACCACGCGCCAGCCGGCCTGGCTGAGCCGGCCGATGGCTTCCGGGCTGCCGGGGATCGGCACCCATTCGTCCGGCGACTTGATGAACGCGTCGCTGTCGTGGTTGATGACCCCGTCGCGGTCCAGGATGATGAGTTTCACCGGGCGAGCCTCGACAGGTCGGCCACCTGGTTCATCAGGCCGTGCAGGGAGCGCAGCAGGGCCAGGCGGTTGGCCCGCACGCGAGGATCTTCGGCCATGACCATGACGTCGGTGAAGAAGGCGTCGACGGCGGCGCGGGCCTGGGCCAGCGTGGCCAGGCTGGCGGTGAAGTCACCGGCCTGCAGCTGGGCGGTGGCCTGGGGTTCCAGGCGGGCGATGGTCTCGGCCAGTTGGCGCTCGGCCGGTTCGGCCAGCAGAGCCGGGTCGAAGTCCGGCTGCGCGTCGTCGGCCTTTTTCAGCAGATTGCTGACGCGCTTGTTGGCGGCGGCCAGGGATTCGGCCTCGGGCAGCGCGGCGAATCGTTCGCAGGCCTGGACGCGTGCCGCAACCTGATGCAGCGGCGGGCGCAGGGCCAGCACCGCGTCGATGGCCGAGCGCTCGTAGTGGGCCGCCAATTGATTGCGGCAGCGCTCGTAGACGAAGTCCAGCACGGCCTCGACCGTGCCCTCGGCGAGCTGGCCGGGCGCGAAGTTGGCCGCGGCCTGTTCCAGCAGGGCCGACAGGCGCGCCGGGGAGTCCTGGCTGGCCTGCAACTGGCCGCCGGCCGTGAGTTGTTCGTAGGCGCTGATCAGGCCCAGGGCCGCGCGGCGCAGGCCGTAGGGGTCGCGTTCGCCCGTGGGGGCCAGGCCGATGCCCCAGATCCCGATCAGGGTCTCGGCGCGTTCCGCCATGTACAGCACGGCGGACGTGAGCGTGGCATCGGTGACCGGCTCGTCCAGGCGGACGCGATATTGATCGCGCAGGGCGCGCGCGACGACGGGCGGTTCGCCGTCGTGGGCCGCGTAGTAGGCCCCCATGATGCCTTGCAGTTCGGGGAACTCGCCCACCATCTGGGTGCTCAGGTCGGCGTGCGCCAGCATGGCGGCGCGGGCGGCGGGCTCGAATGGTCCGCCCAGCAGCGGCGCCAGCCAGCGGGCCAGCTTGCGCACGCGCTCGGTGCGCTGCAACTGGGTGCCGAGCTTGTTGTGGTAGACGCTGTTGGCCAGTTCGGCCACCCGGTCGATCAGCGGCGTCTTCAGGTCGGTCTGGTAGAAGAACTGCGCGTCGGCCAGGCGCGGGCGCACCACGCGCTGATTGCCCTGGATGATGTGGGTCGGATCGGCGGGCTGCGAATTGCTGACGATCAGGAAGCGGTGGGTCAGCGCGCCCGTGGCCGGGTCGAACAGGGGGAAATATTTCTGGTTCAGCCGCATCGTCAGGATCAGGCATTCCGGCGGCACGGCCAGGAATTCTTCCTCGAAGGCGCCGACGTAGACCGTCGGGTATTCGACCAGGGCGGTGACTTCGTCCAGCAGGGCCTCGACCTCCGGCTCCTGGCCGATGGTCGCGCCCAGGGCGGCAGAAGATTCCGCCAACTGGCTGGCGATCAGCGCGCGCCGCTCGGCAAAGGACGGCACCACACGGCCCTCGCCGGACAGGCGCTCGGCCCAGGTCTCGGCGGAGCCGATGGACAGCGGGCCGCTGCTCTGGAAGCGGTGGCCCAGGGTGAGCCGGTCGGCTTCCAGGCCCAGCGTGCGCACCGGCACGATGTCCGCGCCCCACAGGGCCAGCAGGCGCTGGGCCGGGCGCACGAACTTGACGTTGGTGCGGCCGTCGGCCAACTGGTATTGCATGACCTTGGGGATGGGCAGGTGGGTGACGGCGTAGTCCAGGGCCTGCTGCAGGCCGTCGGCCAGCCGCGCGCCGGGGGCGGTGCCCTCGGCGTAGAGCACGTCCTGCTTGCCGTCGTGCCGGCGGCTGAGATCGGCAGCGCCCAGGTGCCCCAGGCCTTTGGCCTGGAGCTTTTTCAGCAGCGCGGGGGTGGGCTCACCCGCTTCGTTCAGGCCGATGGCCGCAGGCATGAGCTTTTCGGCGTAGGCCTGGTCGGGAGCCTGGCCCAGGACGGCGTCCAGCCGCACGGCCAGGCGCCGGGGCGTGGCGTAGGCGGCGGCGCCGGGGCCGGCCAGCAGGCCGAGCGTGTCCAGCGTCTTGCGGATGCCTTCGGCAAAGGCCTGGCCCAGGGCGTCCAGCGCCTTGGGAGGGAGTTCTTCGGTGACCAGCTCGACGATCAGCGGGCGCGCGTTCGGGTTCGTGCTCATTTACGCGACCTCCCGCAGCATGGGGAAGCCCAGGCGTTCGCGCGCATCGTAGTAGGCCTGCGCCACGGCACGGGACAGGGCGCGGATGCGGCCAATGTAGGTGGCGCGTTCGGTGACGCTGATGGCGCCGCGCGCGTCCAGCAGGTTGAAGGTGTGGGCGGCCTTCAGCGTCGCCTCGTAGGCGGGCAGGGCGAGCGGGACTTCGATCAGGCGTTTGGCCTCGGCCTCGTAGTCGTTGAAGTGGGCGAACAGCATGGCGGTGGAGGCAATCTCGAAGTTGTAGGTGGACTGTTCGACCTCGTTCTGGTGGAACACGTCGCGGTAGTACACGGGCGCGCCGTCGGGCCCCTGGGTCCAGACCAGGTCATAGACCGATTCCACCCCCTGCAGGTACATGGCCAGGCGTTCCAGGCCGTAGGTGATTTCACCCATGGTCGGATCGCAGTCCAGCCCGCCCACCTGCTGGAAGTAGGTGAACTGGGTGACTTCCATGCCGTTCAGCCAGACTTCCCAACCCAGGCCCCAGGCGCCCAGGGTGGGGTTTTCCCAGTCGTCCTCGACGAAGCGGATGTCGTGCTGCTGCGGATCGATGCCCAGCGCGCGCAGGGAACCGATGTACAGGTCCAGGATGTCGAGCGGCGCGGGCTTGAGCACGACCTGGAACTGGTAATAATGCTGCAGCCGGTTGGGGTTTTCGCCATAGCGCCCGTCCTTGGGGCGGCGCGAGGGCTGCACGTAGGCGGCGCGCCAGGGTTCCGGGCCGATGGCGCGCAGAAACGTGGCGGTGTGAGAGGTGCCGGCCCCGACTTCCATATCGTAGGGTTGCAGCAGGGCGCACCCCTGGCGATCCCAATATTGCTGGAGCGATAAAATCAGTTGTTGGAATGTGAGCATGGCGTGGCGGGCCAGGCCCGCGATGGTTTGTGTCGTCCGGCGGACACGGCTTGGGCCGCATCCGGAACGGCCATTTTATCCACTTCTCTTTTTTCGGAGAAAACATGAGTGATTGCCTTGACGTGCAGCGCCTGGACGGGGTGCTGGTGATGCAACTCAACCGGCCCCAGGCGCGTAACGCCATCAACCTGGAAACCGCCCAGGCTTTGGCCGCCGCCATGGACGCCCTGGACAGCGATCCGGACCTGCGTCTGGGCGTGCTGACCGGGTCCGGGGGAAATTTCTGTTCCGGCATGGACCTGAAGGCCTTTGCCGCGACCGGCCAGCGCCCTTACGTGGGCAAGCGCGGTTTCGCTGGTCTGTGCGAACAGCCGCCCGCCAAGCCGCTGATCGCCGCCGTCGAGGGCTATGCCCTGGCCGGCGGGTGCGAACTGGTGCTGGCCTGCGACCTGGTCGTGGCCGCGCGCGACGCCCGCTTCGGCCTGCCTGAAGTCCGGCGCGGCCTGGTGCCGGGGTCGGGCGGCATGTTGCGCCTGCCCTCGCGCATTCCCTACCATGTGGCCATGGAAGCCGTGCTGACGGGCGAGGCATTCAGCGCCGAGCGCCTGCACCAGCTGGGCCTGGTCAACCGCCTGTCCGAGCCCGGCGCGGCGCTGGACGAGGCCCTGGCGATGGCGCGGACCATCGCCGCCAACGGCCCGCTGGCGGTGCGCACGGCCAAGTCCGTCATCGCGCAATCGCGCAACTGGCGCCCGGAAGAAATGTTCGAGCGCCAGCGGCCCCTGGTCGCCCATATCTTCACCTCGGAAGACGCGCGCGAAGGCGCAACCGCATTTGCCGAGAAACGCCCCCCGGTCTGGAAAGGAAAATGATGACCACGATTACCGAACACGACCTGATCCAGTCGATCGAGGACGCTGTCCAATTCATCAGCATCTATCACCCGCTGGATTACATCCAGCATCTGGCGCGCGCCTACGAACTGGAAGAAAGCCCGGCGGCGCGCGACGCCATCGCCCAGATCCTGACCAATTCGCGCCTGTGCGCCGAAGGCCACCGCCCGATCTGCCAGGACACGGGCATCGTCAACGTCTTCCTGAAGATCGGCATGGACGTGCGCTTCGACACGCGCCGCAGCCTGCAGGAACTGTGTGACGAGGGCGTGCGCCGGGGCTACACCAATCCCGACAATCCGCTGCGCGCCTCGGTGCTGGACGATCCTTTGTTCACGCGCCGCAATACGCGCGACAACACGCCCTGTGTGCTGCAGGTCGAGCTGGTCCCCGGGGACACGGTGGACGTGCAGGTCGCGGCCAAGGGCGGCGGCTCGGAAAACAAGACCAAGTTCGCCATGCTCAACCCCAGCGAGTCGCTGGTGGACTGGGTGCTCAAGACCGTGCCGCTGATGGGCGCGGGCTGGTGCCCGCCGGGCATGCTGGGGATCGGCGTGGGCGGCACGGCCGAAAAGGCCATGCTCATGGCCAAGCAGTCCCTGATGCAGGACATCGATATGTATGAGCTGCTGCAGCGCGGCCCGCAGAACAAGCTCGAAGAACTGCGCATCGACCTGTACCAGAAGGTCAACGCGCTGGGCATCGGCGCCCAGGGCCTGGGCGGGCTGACCACGGTGCTGGACGTCAAGATCCTCACCTGTCCGACGCACGCGGCCTCCAAGCCGGTCGCCATGATCCCGAACTGCGCCGCCACGCGCCACGTGCATTTCACACTGGACGGCAACGGCCCGGCCGCGCTGCAGCCGCCCGCCTTGTCCGAATGGCCGGAAGTCCACTGGAAGCCCGATTACAAGGCCTCGCGCCAGGTGAACCTGGACACGTTGACCCGCGAGCAAGTCGCTTCCTGGAAACCGGGCGAGCGCCTGCTGCTGTCGGGGCGCATCCTGACCGGGCGTGACGCGGCCCACAAGCGCATCCAGGACATGCTGGCCCGCGACGAATCCCTGCCGGTGGATTTCCGTGGGCGCGTCATCTACTACGTCGGCCCGGTCGATCCGGTGCGCGACGAGGTCGTCGGTCCGGCAGGCCCCACCACTTCGACGCGGATGGATGCGTTTACCGATATGATGTTGGGACAGACGGGTCTGCTGGCCATGATCGGCAAGGCCGAGCGCGGTCCTGCGGCCATCGAGGCCATCCGTCAACATGGCTCGGCCTACCTGATGGCCGTGGGCGGCTCCGCCTACCTGGTGTCCAAGGCCATCCGCTCCGCGCGGGTGCTGGGCTTCGAGGACCTGGGCATGGAGGCCATCTACGAGTTCGAGGTGCGCGACATGCCGGTGACGGTGGCGGTCGACGCCCAGGGCACCTCGGTCCACCAGACCGGGCCGCGCGAATGGCGTGAACGCATCGCCGCGCGCATCGTGCCGGTGCAGGCCTGAACGGCAAATAAAGCAGAAAGGGGATTGCCATGCGTGATACATCGATGCGATCGGCGCTGTTCGTACCGGCCAGCCGGCCGGAGCGCATACCCAAGGCGGTCGCCAGCGGCGCGGACGTCGTGATCGTCGATCTGGAGGACTCCGTCGCGCCCGAGGCCAAGGCTGCTGCGCGCGACGCGCTGGCGCGACACGCGGCCGCGCATCCCGGGGATCGCCTGTGGGTGCGCATCAACGATGGCACCACCTCCTGGTTCGAGGACGACCTGGCCTTGTGCCGGTCGCTGTCCTCGGTGACCGGCATCGTCCTGCCCAAGGCGCAGACGGCGGAACACGTCTACATCGTCTCGGGGGCGGGCAAGCCCCTGATGCCGGTGATCGAGTCCGCCGCCGGCCTGCGGGCGCTGGACCGCATCGCCGAGGCCCACGGCGTGGCGCGGCTGTCCTTTGGCAGCCTGGATCTGCTGGTCGAGATGGGGACGCGGCTGATGACGGACGCAGCCCGCTTCGTGCTCGGGCAGATCCGCTTCGACATCCTGAAGGCCAGCCGCATGCACGGGCTGGCCGCGCCCCTGGACTGCGTCCATCCGGAATTCACCGATCTGGCTGCGCTGGAGGCGGACTGCCTGATGGCGCGTGACATGGGGTTTGGCGGGATGATGTGCATCCACCCCGCGCAGGTCCCCGTGGCGCATCGCGTCTACCAGCCGCTGGCCGAGGAAATCGACTGGGCGCGCCGGGTGGTGGACCATGCCGATTCGACCGGCGAATACGCCTTCCGCCTGGACGGCCGCATGGTCGATCTGCCCCTGATCGAACGGGCCCGGCGCATCCTGGAGCAGTCCGCATGAAGGCTTATCTGGACCTGGTCCAATCGATCTTTGACCAGGGCGCCTGGCAGGACAACCGCACCGGCGTGCGGACGCTCAGCCTGCCGGGCGCGTGCCTGCGCTTCGACCTGCGACAAGGCTTTCCCGCCGTCACCACCAAGCGTCTGGCCTTCAAGTCGGCCATGGGCGAACTGGTCGGTTTTCTGCGGGCGGCCGACAGCGCGGCGGATTTCCGCGCGCTGGGCTGCCGGGTCTGGGATCAGAATGCCAACGAAAACCGCGCCTGGCTGGACAGCCCCTGGCGCGACGGCCCCGACGATCTGGGGCCGGTCTATGGCGTTCAGTGGCGTCAGTGGCCGGCCTACAAGCTGCTGCCGGCCGATGCGGTCGCGCGCATCGAGGCCGCGCAGGGGCAGGGCTACCGCGTGGTCGGTCCGGTCCAGGACCAGGGGCAGCCGCATGTGCTGCTCTACAAGGCCGTGGACCAGTTGCGCGCCTGCCTGGACACGCTGATGCGCGATCCGGGCAGCCGGCGCATCCTGTTCCATGGCTGGAACTGGGCCCAGCTCGAAGAAATGGCGCTGCCGCCCTGCCACCTGCTGTACCAGTTCCTGGCGAATCCGTCGACGCGCGAGCTGTCGCTGTGCCTGTACATCCGCAGCAATGACGTAGGTCTGGGCACGCCGTTCAATCTGGCCGAAGGCGCGGCCCTGACGCATCTGGTGGCGCGCCTGACGGGCTACGAGCCCCGCTGGTTCACGTATTTCATCGGCGATGCGCACATCTACGAAACCCATGTGGACATGCTGCGCGAACAACTGACGCGCGATCCGCTGCCGGCGCCCCGGCTGCGCCTGTCGGACCGCATCCCGGCCTACGCGGACACCGGCCGCTACGAACCGGAATGGCTGGAACGCCTGGAGCCGACGGATTTCGTGCTGGAGGATTACCGCCATCATGCGCCGCTGACGGCGCCGATGGCGGTGTAGCGGTCAGCCCTCGACGAGCTCGATCGAGTGCGTGATCTCGGCCGTCTTTTCCAGCATGGCGATGGCCGAGCAGTATTTCGTGTGCGACAGCTCCACCGCCCGTTCCACCGCGGCGGCGGGCAGGTCGCGGCCCGTGATCCGGAAGGCGTAGTGGATCTTGGTGAAGACCTTGGGTTCGGTGTCGGCGCGTTCGGCCGTCAGGACCGCCTGGCAGCCCGTCACGGCATGGCGGCCGCGCTTCAGGATCAGCACCACGTCATAGGCCGCGCAGCCGCCGGCGCCGGCCAGCACGGTTTCCATCGGCCGGGCGGCCAGATTGCGGCCGCCGCCTTCGGGCGCGCCGTCCATGGCGATGACATGGCCGCTGCCGGTGCGGGTGATGAACAGCATGCCCTCGGGGCCTTGCCAGTCGATGGTGCATTCCATGGTGGATCTTTCCTGTGGAGGGCTGGGAAAATCGACGCCGCGTCGCCGGAGGGCGGGCGGGGCGACGGTGCGCTGGACGGGCACGATGCCCGTACCAGGATTAGGGTAATTCAGGCTTGTAAATCTCGCATAGATTTATCATAGATCAAATCTATGCCTACAATAGCGGGCTGCCGAGGCCCGTTTATCAGGCTTCGCGCGTTTCTTGTCATTCATCGGAAGTGCCGTGGATACCATCACCGTATTACTCCTGACCTTCATATTATCCGTCACCGGGCTGGGTGTTTTCATCTGGTCGCTCAGGCGGAACATGTTCGACGAAAACCCCGAAGCCGCTTCGGTGATCTTCTCGACCGGCGAAATCGGCCATGTCGAAGATCCCTCCGCCACCCCGGAACAGCGGGCCGGTCTGCAGCAGGTCGTCACGGACGGCGGCAAGGCCGTCGTGGACCCGTCCTTGGCCAGCGAGCTGAAGAAAGAGCTCGTCGACCGCCTGGAGGCCGACCAGTCGACCGCCTACGTCACCTTCACCTTTCTGTGCTGTGCCATCGTCTGGCTGGTGTTTGCCTCGACTTTCGGCCTGATCAGCTCGATCAAGCTGCACAATCCCGAATTCCTGACGGAATACGCCTGGCTGACCTTCGGGCGCACGCGCACGCTGCACCTGAACATGGTGGCCTATGGCTGGTGTCCGATGGCGGCCTTCGGCGTGGCGATCTGGATGCTGCCGCGCCTGCTGAAGACGCGCCTGTACGGCGGCCGCTTCGCGCTGCTGGGCTGCATGCTGTGGAACGCCGGCCTGATCGCCGGCCTGGGCAGCATCGCCGTGGGTATCAATGACGGCCTGGAATGGCTGGAAATCCCCTGGCAGATCAGCATCCTGCTGGTGCTGGGCGGCGCCCTGATCGCGTTGCCGCTGGTGTTCACCCTGCGCAACCGCAAGGTCGAGCATTTGTACGTGTCGATCTGGTACATGGGCGCGGCGTTGTTCTGGTTCCCGGTGCTGTACCTGGTGGGCAAGATGCCCGGCGTGCACTTCGGCGTCGAACAGGCCACGATGAACTGGTGGTTCGGCCACAACGTGCTGGGTCTGTACTACACCCCGATCGCCCTGGCTTCGGTGTACTACTTCCTGCCCAAGATCGTCGGCCGTCCGATCCAGTCCTACAACCTGTCGCTGATCGGTTTCTGGGCGCTGGCCTTCTTCTACGGCCAGGTCGGCGGCCACCACCTGGTGGGCGGCCCGGTGCCGCACTGGCTGATCACGCTGTCGATCGTCCAGTCCATGATGATGATCATCCCGGTGATGGCGTTCTCCGTGAACCAGCACCTGACGATGCGCGGCCACTTCAAGACCATGTACTACTCGCCCACGCTGCGCTTCATCGTGCTGGGCGCGATGATGTACACCGTCAGCTCCTTCGAGGGGTCTCTCGAGGCGTTGCGCAGCGTCAGCACGGTGGCGCACTTCACCCACTTTACGGTGGCCCACGCCCACCTGGGCCTGTACGCCTTCTTCTCCATCGTGATGTTCGGCGCCATCTATTTCGTGATGCCGCGCGTCATGTCCTGGGAATGGCCGCATCCGAAGCTCATCATCGTGCACTTCTGGCTGGTGACCCTGGGGATCGGCATCTATGTCGTCGGCCTGTCGATCGGCGGCTGGCTGCAGGGTCTGGCGATGCTGGACGCGGCCAAGCCCTTCATGGACTCGGTGCACGTCACGATGCCCTGGCTCGAAGCGCGCACGGTGGGCGGCGCCATGATGACCCTGGGTCACCTGGTGTTTGCCGTCCACTTCGTGCAGATGGCCCTGCGCTACGGCACGAGCCGCGTGGGTCCCGCGTTGTTGCACAAACGTAAATCACTGCCTGAGCGTCAGGCGATTGCAGGTGCCTGATCATGGAAAGCGAATACAAACTCCTTAGCGGCGCGATGGTGACGCTCGCGCTGGCCACCGCCACCCTGGTCGTGCTGCCTTACATGCAGCTCTCCGACGTGCAGCCTCCGGAAGGCCTGAAGCCCTATACGGAACAGCAGTTGCGCGGGCGCCAGGTCTACATCGAGATGGGGTGCGTCTACTGCCACTCGCAGCAGCCGCGCAGCCAGTCCCAGGCGCCTGACTTCCAGCGCGGCTGGGGCCGCGCCCCGGTCGCGGGCGACTACTACTACGATCATCCGCACCTGCTGGGCACCATGCGCACCGGGCCGGATCTGTTCAACATCGGCGCCCGCCAGCCCAGTGTGGACTGGAATCTGGGCCACCTGTACCAACCGCGCGCCTACACGCCGGGCAGCAATATGCCGTCCTTCCCCTTCATGTTCCGCTTGAAGGACAAGGCCGAGCCCGGGGACAAGGTCGTCAACCTGCCGCCCAGCTTCGCGCCGGCGGACGGCAAGGTCGTGGTCGCCACGCCCGAGGCCCTGGACCTGGTGGCCTACCTGATCGGCCTGGATCACACCTATCCGATCAAGCCGGGTGCGCTGTTGCCGGAACTGCCCCGGCAGGCCGGTGAAGAAGGAGCCAAGCAATGAGCAATCCCCGATTCAACCAGCAGCGCCGCGAACAGCCCGAGCCGCACGAGGGCAGCCGGCCGGTTCCCAAGCTCGTGCTGACGGTCATCGGCCTGCTGTTGCTGTGGGCGGTGTATCACCTGTACACCAGCTTCAGCCCGATGCCCGCGTCCCTGGGGGATGACCGCGTCGCGGCCGACTTCGCCGTTCCGGCGACGGCGGACGGCGGCCAGCTCTACACGGCCAACTGCGTGGCCTGTCACCAGGCCAGCGGCGCCGGGGTGCCGGGCGTGTTCCCGCCGCTGTCCAAGTCCGAGTGGGTGGATGCGGGCGATCCGGGCGTCATGATCCGTATCGTGCTGCATGGCATCCACGGCCCGCTCACGGTCGAGGGGGCGCAGTACAACGGCGAAATGCCGAGCTTCGCCAAGTTCTCCGACGAGGAGGTCGCCGCCCTGGTGACCCACGTGCGCACCAGCTTCGGCAACAGCGCTTCGGCCACGGATGCCAAGACGGTCGCCCAGGTCCGCGAGGAAACCAAGGACCAGCAGACCCCCTGGAAGGGCGACGAGGACCTGCGCCCCTTGCTGGGCAAATAGCCTGGATCGGGTGCCGGCGTGCGCTGGATTCTTGCGCTGACGCTGGCCCTGGCGGCCGGCATCGGATCGCTGTACGGCCTGACGGACGGCTTTGCCGTCCTGACGGCCGAGGATGCGCGCCGCCAGGACGTGGCGCGGCAGCCCCGGGCGATTCCCGCCATCGAGGCGTTGGCCGAAGACGGCCGGGTCCTGGATCTGGACCAGGACCTGCGCCGCGACGGGCGCGTCGCCATCATCAATTTCTTCTACACCCGCTGTCTGTCGCTGTGCCTGGCCCAGGGTTCCCTGACGGAACGCCTGCAGCAGGCCATCGAGGCGCGCGGACTGCAGGATCGCATCCGGCTGATCAGCATCAGCTTCGATGCCCGCGACCGGGCGCCGGACCTGGCCCGCTACGCGGCGCGCATGGGCGCCGAGCCCGGCGTCTGGCAATTCCTGTCCTTCACCCAAGCCGCGCAGCGTGACGCCGCGCTGGCCCTGTTCGGCATCACGGTCGTGCCGGCGCCGCTGGGCGAATTCGAACACAACGCCGCTTTCCACGTGGTGACGCCCGACGGCCGCCTGGCGCGCATTCTGGACCTGGACGACCCGGGCCTGGCGCTATCGGCTGCGGAGTCGCTGGCCGAGCCGTCCGGGAAGGAGCGTCATGGCTAGGCTCTGGTGGGCTGCGGCCCTGATCTGCCTGGGGATCGCGGCAGGGCTGCGCGCCCCGCTGACGGCGCTGATGAGCCTGCACATGCTGGTCCAGATCCCCTTGCTGGTGCTGGCGGGGCTCTTTGCCGAGCAGGCCTGGCGTGCCGGGGCGCGTCCGCCCGCCGTGCCGGTCGAGGCGCAGGCGGGGCGGCGTGCGGGCTGGTCCTATAATGAATACGGCGTTCCCGGCCTGCTGCTGGTCAGCCTGGTCGGTGCGGGCTGGATGATTCCCAAGGCGCTGGACGACGCCCTGACCGACTGGCGCGTGGCGGCGTTCAAATACCTGGGCTTGCCGCTGTGCGGCTGGGTGCTGCGGGCGTCTTTGCGCTGCTCCAACGTGGTCATCAAGCTCTTCTTCCTGGGCAATTTCTGCTGGATGAGCGCGATCGTGGGCATGGTCTATCTGGATCAGCCCATCCGTCTGTGCAACGCCTACCTCCAGGATGACCAGGACTGGGCCGGCCGGGGCCTGATCGCCCTGGCCATCGTCCTGCCGTCGTGCTGGCTGCTGGCCGAACTCAAGCCGGTCTGGCGCTTTCTCAATCGTTGAAAAGGATTTCTCATGGAACAGGTCATGCATGCAGCGGGGCACGCGGGGTCGGCGGACGGATCGGGCGCCCGTGGCGCGGCGCCGGCCTGGCGCCGTCGGACCGGCCGGCTGGATGCGATCCTGGCCGAGGCCGGCCGCGCCTTGCGTGTCCTGGACGGCACGGTCTCCCACGCACGAGGCAACCCCGCCGGGCCCGCGGCTGCCGACGATCCCGTGCTGTCCGACGCCGAGTCCCGCCATGCCGCCGGCCTGATGCGGGTCAACCACGTGGGTGAAATCTGCGCCCAGGCCCTGTACCGGGGCCAGGCGCTGCTGTGCCGGGACGAGGGCATACGCCGTGTCCTGCTGCAGGCCGCCGAAGAAGAAGTCGATCACCTGGCCTGGTGCCGCCAGCGCCTGGACGAACTGCATAGCCGCCCGAGCCTGCTCAATCCTTTGTGGTACGCCGGATCCTTCGGCCTCGGGCTGGCGGCCAGCCGCGCCGGGATTCCCTACAACCTGGGTTTCATGGCCGAAACGGAGCGCCAGGTCGAGGAACACCTGGACGGCCACCTGAGCGCCTTGCCGGATCAGGACCGGCGCTCGCGGCGGATCGTGACGCAGATGCGTGACGACGAGATCGGTCACCGGACCACGGCCGAGGACCACGGCGCGGCGCCGCTGCCTGCCCCGGTGCGGGGCGCCATGCGCCTGATGTCCAAGCTCATGACCACCACGGCCTACCGGATTTAGGTGGATCATCCTAGGGACTTACCCTTGTTTGTGATCTAAAAACGACAAAACGCTCGGTATTGTCTATTGACAACAAATTGATCTTGCATCGCAGCAAGTTTTGCCTATATACTTTGCTTATCGGATGTCGAAACGTGATTGCAGAGGGAAAACCCCTAATCACGGCGGCTCGGAACCCAGGTTCCTGGTAGCCCGACATGCCCCGGTTGTCTCCTCCACCCTCCTCCTTTGGTGGATTTAGCCCAGGATCTTCGGATCTTGGGCTTTTTTTTGTCTGCAAGCGGGCGCAGCGTGGGGGCATTTTCCTTTTTTATTGGAAGAAAGGAATCTGGGTAAACACCTGCAGGATGGCTGCGTTGACCAGGTCCACGAAGAACGCGCCGACCAGGGGCACGACCAGATAGGCCTTGTACGAGGGGCCGAAACGGTCGGTCACGGCTTGCATATTGGCGATGGCCGTAGGCGTGGCGCCCAGGCCGAAGCCGCAGTGGCCGGCGGCGACGACGGCGGCGTCGTAGTCCGAGCCCATGAAATGGTACGTGATGTAGGTTGCGTACAGCATGATCGTCACGACCTGCACGGCCAGAATGATGGACACCGGGCCGGCCAGGTCGGCCAGTTCCCAGAGGCGCAGGCTGACCAGCGCGATGGCCAGAAACAGCGACAGCGAAGTATTGCCGAGCACGTCGATTGCGCGGTCGAACATCTGGAAGTGGAAGACGTGGGTCAGCACGTTGCGGATCACCACGCCGCTGGCCAGCGCCCAGATGAAGGTGGGCAGTTCGACGGCCGTGCCGTGGGTCCAGCGGCCGAGCAGGTCGGCGCTGCTCAGGCAGGCGGCGAACATGGCCAGGGTCTCGATCGCGGCATAGGCCGTGATCAGGCGCGGCTGATCGAAGAGCTCGAAGGTCAGGCGCTTGTCTTCTTCGTTCGCGCCGGCCTGTTCGTGGCGCGGCGAGCCCGAAATGGCGTCGATGCCGGTGCGCGCGTGCGTCTGAGGCAGGGGCGCGCGCTTTTGCTTGCGGATCAGGTGGCGCGCCACCGGCCCGCCGATCAGGCCGCCGAACACCAGGCCGAAGGTCGCCGTGGCGATCCCCAGCGTGGTGGCGCCGGCGATGCCGTATTTCGCCTCCAGCACCGGCCCCCAGGCGCCCGCCGTGCCGTGGCCGCCGGTCAGCGTGATCGAGCCGACCACCAGGCCGATCAGGGGCTTGAGGCCCAGCAGCGCTGCCAGGCCCACGCCGATGGCGTTCTGCACCACGATGAAGACGGAGACCAGCGCCAGCAGCATGACGAGCGGCTTGCCGCCTTCCTTCAGCCGCGTGAAGTCCGCGCTCAGGCCGATCGAGGCGAAGAACATCAGCATGAACGTCGTCTGCAGATCGGTGTCGAGCCTGAGGGTCAGGCCCGTGGCGGCGTTCAGCAGCGTGATGATGAACGCGGCCAGCAGGCCGCCGGCGACAGGTTCGGGGATATTGAAGGCGGACAGGAATCTGATGCGGAAGACCAGCCAATGTCCCGCCAGCATCACGAGGGCGGCGACGATCAGCGTGTGGTGGCCGTTGAGGGTGATTTCCATGGGCTCTCCGGGTGCAACGGCCCTATTTTAAAACGCTTGTACGGCCCCCAGCCGTTCCGACAGCCGATCCGCCAGTTTGCGGATGGCGTGCCCGGCCCGTGCTTCGAGCGCCGGGTTGGCTTCCAGCGAGCGGATGCTGACCGCCACCCCCGCCACGGCTTCGGGATTGCGCGAATCGAAGACCGGCGCGCCGAAGCAATACATGCCGTCGCGCACCCCCTCGCGGTCGGTCGAATAGCGTTGTTGGCGGATGCGCTGCAGTTCGGTGATGGCCGAGGCGGTGTCGCGCAGGCCGTGCTCGGTCAGCGGCGCGGGCCAGCCGCCGGCCTGGCCGTCCAGCAGCTTGCGTGCGCTGGCGTCCGGCAGGGTGCTGAGCATGGCCAGGCCCGTCGCGGTATAGACCGCCGGCAGCCGCATGCCGGCGTGGAATTGCAGTCCCAGGGGATGCTTGCCGTTGCGGCAGGCGATGTACACGACCTCTGCGCCGTCGCGCACCGACAGCGTGATGGTTTCTTCCGGCAGGACGCGCATGTCATCCCAGGACGCGAAAAATTCCTGCGTGATGTCCAGCCGCGCCATGAAGGCGTTGGCCCACATCATCACGTGCGGCCCCAGGGTCATCTGGCCGCCGTCCAGCCGCGTGATCAGATTCAGGTGTTCCAGCGTCGTGCACAGAACGTGCAGGCTGCTCTTGGGCAGTTGCAAGGTCTTGGCCAGTTCGGCCAGCGCCACGGGGCGGCCGGTGCGGGCCAGCAGGTCCAGCACGGCAGAGGCGCGGGTCACGGCAGGCGCCAGGATTTTGTCGGTTTGCATGCAAGCCAGGTCGGATTGACGCCCGAAGGGCCGGGCCGTTAATATCAGATTGTTCATTCCAATAAACGTCGTTCATTATAGTGAACGATCAACCGAGGCACAAATACACCCATGCTGACACTGAAAAAACCGGACCTGCTGCGCCAGCAGGCCTATCTCAATGGCCAGTGGTGCGATGCGGATTCCGCCCAGACCATCGCCGTCCATAACCCGGCGACGGGCGAACTGCTGGGCACCGTGCCCTGCATGGGCGCGGCCGAAACGCGTCGGGCCATCGAGGGGGCCCAGACCGCCTGGGGCGCCTGGCGCGCGATGACCGCCAAGGAGCGCGCAGCCATCCTGCGGCGCTGGTTCGAGCTGATGACCGAACACGCCCAGGACCTGGCCCTGATCATGACGGCCGAACAGGGCAAGCCGCTGGCCGAATCCAAGGGCGAAATCGCCTACGGCGCCGCGTTCCTGGAATGGTTTGCCGAAGAAGGCAAGCGCGCCTATGGCGACGTGATCCCCTCGTTCGCCCGGGACCGCCGGGTCGTCGTCACCCGGGAACCCATCGGGGTGTGCGCCGCCATCACGCCCTGGAATTTCCCGTCTTCCATGATCACCCGCAAGGCCGGCGCCGCGCTGGCGGCCGGTTGTCCGCTGGTCGTCAAGCCCGCCGAACAGACGCCGTTTTCAGCGCTGGCGCTGGCGGTGCTGGCGGAACAGGCCGGCGTGCCGGCCGGCGTGTTCTCCGTCCTGACCGGGGATGCCCCCGCCATCGGCGGCGAGATGACGTCCAGCCCGATCGTGCGCAAGCTGTCCTTCACCGGCTCGACCGAGGTCGGGCGCCTGCTGATGCGCCAGTGCGCCCCCTCGATCAAGAAGCTGTCCCTGGAACTGGGCGGCAACGCGCCCTTCATCGTGTTCGACGACGCGGACCTGGATGCCGCCGTGGAAGGCGCCATCGCCAGCAAATACCGCAACGCCGGGCAGACCTGCGTGTGCACCAACCGTTTCTACGTGCAGGATTCGGTGTACGACGCCTTCAGCCGCAAGCTGGTCGAGGCCGTCGGCAAGCTGCGTGTGGGCAATGGCCTGGAGGACGGCGTCACCCAGGGGCCCCTGATCGACGAGGCCGCCGTGGCCAAGGTCCAGGAGCACATCGCGGATGCCGTGGCCCAGGGCGGGCGCGTCCTGATCGGCGGGGAACCCCATGCTCTGGGGCATACCTTCTTCCAGCCGACGGTGGTGGCTGACGCTTTGCCGACGATGAAATTCGCCCGCGAGGAAACCTTCGGCCCGCTGGCGCCGCTGTTCCGCTTCAGCGACGACGCGGACGTGGTCCGCATGGCGAACGATACGGAATATGGCCTGGCCGCCTATTTCTACAGCCGCGACCTCGGCCGGGTGTGGCGCGTGGCCGAGGCGCTGGAATACGGCATGGTGGGCATCAACACCGGGCTGATCTCCAACGAAGCCGTGCCCTTCGGCGGGGTCAAGCAGTCCGGCCTGGGGCGCGAAGGCTCGCATTACGGGCTGGACGATTATCTGGTCGTCAAATACCTGTGCATGGGCGGGCTGTAATCTTGTGATCCTGTGACTGTTTGATCCGCCGTCCGGCCGGCGCCGGCCGGCGGGGAGCACCAGGCCGGGTCCCGCGGACGCCTCACGTCTGCGGGACCCTTTTGTTGCATCTGTATCCGCTGCGCCGCACCACAAGTTACAAAATTGGCCGATAATCTCGTTTTGCCTAAATAGGTCTGACTTGAACGCCTCCAATCTGTCCGCGACGCTCGGCTGGCCCATTATCGGAATTGTCGCCTTCATGGTCGGCGGCCTGATCGTTGTATCGGAACGCTGGCACGGTCGCCTGACGGGCGACACGGATATGCACAAGCCCCAGGCCATGCATGCCCACGCGGCGCCCCGGGTGGGCGGGCTGGCGGTGGTGGCCGGCAGTCTGGCGGGCCTGCTGGTGCTGGGTCCCAGCAATATGACCCTGACCTGGCTGTGGCCGGCCCTGTTCGTGTCGGCGCTGCCGGTGTTCGTCGCCGGCCTGCTCGAAGACATCACCAAAGACATCGGTTCCGGCAAGCGCCTGCTGGCGGCCTTCGTATCGGCCGCCATCGCCTGGTGGCTGCTGGGCGGCGTGTCGCGCGTGGGCCTGTCATGGGCCGATTCGCTGCTGTCGGCCTGGCCGATCATTTCACTGCTGTTCACCATGGTGGCGGTCGGCGGCTGCACCCACGCGTTGAACATCATCGACGGCATGAACGGCCTGGCCGGCATGATCGCCACCCTGATGGCGGTGTCGCTCGCCCTGGTCGCCTGGCAAGTCCAGGACATGCCCATCTTCCTGATTGCCACGTCCCTGGCCTCCGCGACGCTGGGCTTCCTGGTCTGGAATTTTCCCTTCGGCCGGGTCTTCCTGGGCGATGGTGGGGCGTATTTCGTCGGCTTCATGCTGGCCGAGCTGGCGGTGCAACTGGTGGTGCGCAATCCCGGGGTGTCGCCCTTTTATGCGCTGGCCGTGCTGTTCTACCCGGTCTTCGAAACCCTGTTTTCCATCTGGCGCCGCAAGTTCAAGCGCGGTGTGCCGGTCGACCAGCCCGACGCGCTGCACCTGCATCAACTGGTGTTCCGCCGCCTGGTCCGCATCACCTTCAGCCGCGACCGCCGCCATGCGCTGCCGGCGCTGTGCAACGCCATGACCTCGCCCTATCTGTGGGTGCTGGCGCTGATCGGGCTGGTGCCCGCCACGCTCTGGTGGGACAACGCCTGGCTGCTGTGCCTGAGCATGGGGGCCTTCGCGGCAGCCTACATCTGGCTGTACATCCGCCTGGTGACCTGGAAGCGGCCGCGCTGGCTGCTGCTGCCGTCCCTGGGCCGGGGCGTGCGGCGCGATTAAAATTTCATATCGTCAAATCGGCGCTGATGCCGGGGAGAACCAAATGAACATTCAGGACGTCCGTCTGGCTGTTGTCGGCCTGGGATACGTGGGCCTGCCGCTGGCCGTTGAATTCGGCAAGCACCGCGACGTGTTGGGCTTTGACATCAACACGCGGCGCATCGAGGAACTGCGCGCCGGCCGTGACCATACGCTGGAAGTCGACGGCCCTGAACTGGCCGAGGCCAGGCAACTGCGCTATTCGGCCGAACCCACCGAACTGGCCGCCGCCAATGTGTTCATCGTCACCGTCCCCACGCCCATCGACGAGTTCAAGCAGCCAGACCTGACGCCGCTGGAGCGCGCCAGCGAGACCATCGGCCGCATCCTCAAGCGCGGCGACATCGTGATCTACGAATCCACGGTCTACCCCGGCGCGACCGAAGAAGTCTGCGTGCCGGTGCTGGAGCGCATTTCCGGCCTGAAGTTCAACGTCGATTTCTACGCAGGCTACAGCCCCGAGCGCATCAACCCGGGCGACAAGCAGCACCGCGTGTCCACCATCCGCAAGGTCACCTCGGGCTCGACGCCCGAAGTCGCCGAACTGGTCGATGCGCTGTACCGCCAGATCATCACGGCGGGCACGCACAAGGCCCCCTCGATCAAGGTCGCCGAGGCCGCCAAGGTCATCGAGAACACCCAGCGCGACGTGAACATCGCCCTGATCAACGAACTGGCCCTGATCTTCAACCGCCTGGGCATCGACACGCTGGACGTGTTGCAGGCCGCCGGCACCAAATGGAACTTCCTGCCGTTCCGGCCGGGCCTGGTCGGCGGCCACTGCATCGGCGTCGATCCGTACTACCTGACCCACAAGGCGCAGTCCATCGGCTATCACCCGGAAATCATCCTGGCCGGCCGCCGACTGAACGATTCCATGGGCGGCTACGTGGTGTCCCAACTGGTCAAGACCATGACCAAGCGCCGCATCCAGGTGCAGGGTTCGCGCGTGCTGGTGATGGGCCTGACCTTCAAGGAAAACTGCCCCGATCTGCGCAACACCCGCGTGGTGGACATCGTGCGCGAACTGGGCGAATACAGTATCGACGTGGACGTCTACGACCCCTGGGTCGACGCGGCCGAGGCGCAGCACGAATACGGCCTGAAGCCGGTCTCCAAGCCGGCCGAAGGCGCCTATGACGGCATCATCCTGGCGGTGGCGCACGAGCAGTTCGCCGCCATGGGGGCCGCCGCGCTGCGCGCGCTGGGCAAGCCCGAGCACGTGCTGTACGACCTGAAATACGTACTCGCCGCCGGCGAGTCCGACCTGCGTCTCTGAGGCTTTTGCATGACTTCTCGCTACGAAACCGTCCGGGCTGAACTCCAGGCGCAGCCCCGCACCTGGCTGGTGACGGGCTGCGCCGGCTTCATCGGCTCCAATCTGCTCGAAGCCCTGTTGGGGCTGGACCAGACGGTCGTCGGCCTGGACAATTTTTCAACCGGCTACCAGCACAACCTGGACGAGGTCGAGTCCCGCGTCAGTCCCGCGCAATGGGCGCGCTTTCGCTTCATCGAGGGCGACATCCGCGACCTGGAGACCTGCCAGCAGGCGGTCAAGGGCGTGCGCCACGTGCTGCACCAGGCCGCGCTGGGCTCGGTGCCGCGTTCGCTGAACGATCCCTTGACCACCAATGCGGTCAACGTCGGCGGTCAGCTCAACATGCTGGTGGCGGCGCGCGACGCCCAGGTCGAATCCTTCGTCTACGCGGCCTCCAGTTCGACGTACGGCGATCACCCCGGCCTGCCCAAGGTCGAGGACCTGATCGGCAAGCCGCTGTCGCCCTACGCGGTCACCAAGTACGTCAACGAGCTCTACGCCGACGTCTTCGCCCGCGCCTATGGCTTCAAGGCCGTGGGCCTGCGCTATTTCAACGTCTTCGGCCAGCGCCAGGACCCGGACGGCGCCTACGCGGCCGTGATCCCGAAGTGGGTGTCGTCCATGATCCGCGACCAGGAGGTCGTGATCAACGGCGACGGCGAGACCAGCCGCGATTTCTGCTACATCGACAACGTCGTCCAGGCCAATGTGCTGGCGTCCCTGGCCGGCCCTGAGGGCACGAACCAGGTCTACAACGTCGCCTTCAATGCCCGCACTTCGCTGAACGAATTGTTCGAGCACCTGCGCGGCATTCTGGGGCGCAACGGCGTGGCCTATGCGCGCGCGCCGCGCCATGCCGATTTCCGTGCGGGCGACGTGCGCCATTCCCAGGCCGACATCGCCAAGGCGCGCGGCCTGCTGGGTTACGAGCCGCAATTCAACATCCTGCAGGGCCTGGAAGTCGCCATGCCCTGGTACGTCCAGTTCCTGAGCTGACCCGGGTGTGCGGGATCGACGTGTGAGGGCTTGTTGACGTGTTCGCGCTGCTGAAACGCCGGCTGGCGGAGTTGCACGACGATCATCGCCGCATCGCCCTGGGGGCGGCACGCGTGGCCTTCTTCCTGTTGATGGGCAAGGCCGTGGGCGCGTTCAAGGAAATGGCGGTGGCCTACCGCTACGGCGTCAGCGACGCCGTGGACGCCTACCAGTTCACGCTGACGATCTCCAGTTGGCTGCCGGTGACGCTGGTCGGCGCCTGTTCCGTGGTGCTGATCCCGGCCCTGGTGCGCAGCCGTCAGGACGATCCCGCCGAGCACGGGCGCTTCCTGGGCGAACTGCAAGGCTGGGCCTGGGTGCTGGGGGCCGTGACGGCCGTCCTGCTGGGCCTGGCCTGGCCGATGGTCCTGGACGTGGCGGGGCAGGGGCTGTCGCCCACCGTGCGCGACATGAGCCTGCTGCTGATCCTGGGCTTTGCGCCGGCCGCCTTCTTCACGGTCTGGATGGGCCTGGGCGCGGCGCGCCTGCGGGCGCACGAACGTCACATCAACACCCTGCTCGACAGCGTGCCGGCGGTGGCGATCCTGGTCTGTGTGCTGGCGGCGCCGGCCGACGCCGGGGTGCTGCCGCTGCTCTGGGGCACGCTGCTGGGCTATGCCGTCCAGGCCGTGTGGCAGGATATTCTGGCGCGGCGCGCGGATGGTGTGCCGGTGCGGCCGCGCCTGAGCCGGCGCGCGCCGCAGTGGTCCAGTCTGGCGGTTGCCGCCGGGATCATGCTGGTCGGCCAGTTGGCCATGAGCTTCGTCGGTCCGATCGACCAGTACACGGCGGCCAAGCTGGGCGCCAACGCCAACGCGACCCTGGGCTATGCGGCGCGGCTGCTGTCGCTGATGATCGGCCTGGGGGCGGCCTCGGTCGGCCGCGCGGCCCTGCCGGTGCTGGCCGACATCCAGGCCCGGGGCGACGCGGGGCACGCCCGTGCCATGGCGCTGAAATGGTCGTTTGTGCTGCTGGGGCTGGGCGCCCTCGTGGTGCTGATCGGCTGGTGGCTGGCGCCCTGGCTGGTGTCGCTGCTGTTCGAGCGCGGCGCCTTCACGGCGCAGGATACGGTCGCCGTGGCGCACGTGCTGCGCTGGGGGATGTTGCAGTTGCCGTTTTATTTCGGCGTGCTGATCCTGGTGCAGTTGCTGGCCAGCCAGAACCGCTACAGTTGGATGGCGGCCATCGCCGTCCTGAATTTCGGCATCAAGGCCTGGATGAATACCGTGCTGGCGCCGTCCATGGGCGCGGCGGGCATCATGCTGGCGACCGCCTGCATGTACGCCTTGTCTTATGTGTGCTACCTGGGCCTGGCCTGGCGTGTGCCGCCGTCAAAGGAGTGAAGTCGTGAGCGTGCCGGGCTGTCCCAAGCGCAGCGTCAAGGGGACATGATGAACGTGGAACGGATCGACCTGATGATCGTGATCCATTCGCTGCGAGGCGGCGGCGCCGAGCGCGTGGCGGTGGATCTGGCCGCCGGCTGGCGGGAACGCGGCTGCCGGGTGATGATCGTGACCCAGACCGATGGCCGCGAGGACGCCTATCCGCTGCCGGACGGCGTGCAGCGTCATGCGCTGGGGCTGGCGGGCGACAGCGCGGGCCCGGTGGGCGCCTTGTGGGGCAATCTGCTGCGGGTATGGGCGCTGCGCCGGCTGGTGCGCCGCCATCGTCCGGCGGTGGTGCTGGGTATGATGACCCGCGGCTCGGTGCTGGCGGTGCTGGCCGCGCGCGGGCGCGCCCGCGTGATCGCCACCGAGCACGCGCATCCGCCCAGCCTGTCGCTGCCGGCTTTCTGGGAACGGCTGCGCCGCTCGACTTATCCGCGCGCTGACGCGGTCGTCGCCCTGACCCGGGGCACGGCGCAGTGGCTGGACGAGCATCTGCCCGGCGTGCGCGCCCAGGTCATCCCCAATGCCGTGCGCTGGCCGCTGGTCGACGGCGAGCCGCTGCTGGAACCGCCGTGCGTGCCCGGCCGCCGTCGTCTGCTGGCCGTGGGCCGCCTGCATCCGGTCAAGGGGTTCGACGGCCTGTTGCGGGCCTTCGCCCAACTGGCGGCGCCGTTCCCCGACTGGGACCTGACCATTCTGGGCGAGGGCGAGCAGCGCGAGGCGCTGGAGTCCCTGCGCGACGAACTGGGCCTGGGCGAGCGCGTCAGCCTGCCCGGGCGTGTCGGCAATATGGCGGCCTGGTACGGCGCGGCGGACCTGTACGTGCTCAGTTCCCAGGCCGAAGGCTTGTCCAATACCTTGATCGAAGCCATGGCCTGCGGCCTGCCGTGCGTGGCGACCGATTGCGACACCGGCCCGCGGGAAATCATCCGTGAAGGCCTGGACGGCCGGCTGGTCCGGCCGATCGACGATCCGGACGCCCTGGCGGCCGGCCTGGCCGAATTGATGGCGGACGCCGGGCTGCGGTCGCGCCTGGCGGGCCGCGCCGTCGATGCGCGGGATCGCTTCGGCACCGCCCGCATCATGGCGCTGTGGGAACAGGTGTTCCAGGGCGAAAGGGTCAACTGATGACGGCGCCGGGCGATCCGCATGCGGTTGCTGGCGATGCCCGGGCCGGTCGGCCGCGGCGGATGCTGTTCCTCGTCAGCTCCATGCACGGGGGCGGCGCCGAGCGCGTGGCCGCCACCCTGGCCAATGCCTGGGCGCGGCGCGGCGACGAGGTCACCCTGGTGTGCTGCTATTCCGGCCGCGGGCGCTGCGATCAGGCGCTGGACCCGGGCGTGCGCCTGCTGTGGCTGGCCGACTTGATGCGGGGCCCGGCCTGGTTGCGTCCGGCGGCCAAGCTCGCCGCCTTGCGGCGCCTGGCGCGGGAATCCCGTCCCGACCGGGTGCTGTCCTTTCTGACCAACGTCAACGTGACGGCGCTGCTGGCCCTGCGCGGCCTGGGCCTGCCGATCGTCGTGGGTGAACGCACCGACCCGGCGCATAGCGTCAATCTGGAAGCCAGCCTGCGCCGCCTGCGGCGCTGGACCTATCCCTGGGCGCGTCGCGTCGCCGTACAGACACGTCGCAGCGCGCAGCATCTGCTGCAGGTCGCGCCGGGCGTGCGCCGTCTCGCGGTGATTCCCAATCCGCTGCCCGACGGGTTGCCGCAGCGCCGGGACCAGGAGCCTCCGGGACCGCGCTATACCCTGGCTGCGCTGGGACGCTTCAATCCCGTCAAGCAGTTCGACCGCTTGATCGAATGTTTCGCCACGATTGCGCCGCAGTGCCCGGACTGGGATTTATGCATCTGGGGCGACGGCGCGCAACGCGAGGCCTGTCTGCAGCGTGTCCGCGCATTGGGGCTGGAATCCCGCGTCCGGCTGCCCGGCTTCAGCCGGACGCCCTGGGAAGACCTGGCCACGGCCCATGCCTTTGTGCTGAATTCCCGCGTCGAAGGTTTTCCGAACGCGCTGCTCGAAGCCATGGCCTTGGGCTTGCCCTGCGTGGCGACGGACTGCCCCTCGGGGCCGTCGGAACTGACGCGGAACGGCCGCTTGGCGGAATTGGTCCCTCTGGACGACGAGGCGGCCCTGCGGCAGGCCTTGCTGCGGGTCATGGGCGCCGACCCGGCCGAGCGCGAGGCCCGAGGCCGGGCGGCCGCCGAGTCGGTGCGGTCCCGCTATGGGCTGGACGCCGTCTTGCGGGCCTGGGATGATGCCTGGACGGACACGGACGGCACGCAGTGCGGCGAGGACAAGGAAACTTCATGAATGAACACGAGGCAGGGCAGCCTGACCATCCCTTGCAGGTGATGCACGTGATTTCGGGCCTGCTGCACGGCGGCGCCGAGACCGTCTTGTTCCGCCTGGCCACGGCGCCCGGCGGCACGGTGCGGCATACGGTGGTGTCCATGCGGGGCGAAGGCGTCATGGGCGCGCGGCTGCGCGAGGCCGGCGTCGAGGTGATCTGCCTGGACATGCAGGGTCTGGGCGGGAATGTGCGAGGCCTGTGGCGGCTGTTCCGCTTGTTGCGCGAACGCCGTCCCGATGTGGTGCAGACCTGGATGTACCACGCCGACCTGATCGCCGGCCTGGCGGCGCGCCTGGCCGGTATCCGCGCCGTGGCCTGGGGCGTGCGCAATTCGGGCGTCAGCCTGGGTGAAAGCAGCCGCTCCTCCCGCCTGGCCGCCTGGGCCTGCGCCCGCGTCTCGGGCTGGGTGCCGGGCGTCATCGTCGCCTGCGCCCGCAAGGCGGCCGAGGTCCACCGGGGCTGGGGCTATCGCGCCGACCGGGTGCTGGTGGTGCCCAATGGCTACGACCTGGGCGTCTGGCATCCGGACGCGGCGGGCGCCGCCGAACTGCGCGCCCGCTGGGGCGTGCCCGAGGGCGCGCCGCTGCTGGGCAGCGTGGCGCGCTGGAATCCGCTGAAGGACCATGAAAACCTGCTGGCGGCGCTGGCCCTGTGCGTGCGCGCCCATCCGGACCTGCGTTGCGTGCTGATCGGCCTGGGCATGTCGCGCGACAACGCCGAGCTGATCGCCCTGGCGCGGCATTACGGTCTGCTGGATCACCTGATCTTCCTGGGGCGGCGCGACGATGTGCCGGCGCTGATGCGGGCGCTGGACATCCATGTGCTGTCGAGCAAGGCCGAAGGCTTTCCCAACGTGGTGTCCGAGGCGATGGCCTCCGGCGTGGCCTGCGTCGTGACCGACGTGGGCGACGCGGCCGACATCGTGGGCGAACACGGCTGGGTGGCGCCGCCGGGGGATGCCTCGGCCCTGGCGGGCGCCATCGACCAGGCGGTGGCCGCCGTGCGCGATCCGCACTGGCCGGCGCGCCGCGACGCGGCACGGGTGTCTGTCGAGCAGCGCTACAGTCTGCAGGCCATGGTGGATCGCTACGAAACCGTCTGGCGCAGGCTGGCCGCCGATTTCCCGGCGGCCGGGGCGGGGCGGGCGAAGGACGGTCCGAATGCTGCGGCGGCTTGCGCCGCAGCGGCCTCGGCGTCGGGCGTCGCTTCAACGGGCGAGGCCGCCTCGGCCCCGCGCCTGCTGTTCTTCATCACCAATCCGGCGTTCCTGGTGTCGCACCGGCTGCCGGTCGCCCTGGCCGCCCGCGATGCGGGCTACGAAGTCCACGTCGCCTCCATGGGCGGCCCGGCCGTGGCGCAGCTCGAGGCCCTGGGCTTGACGCACCACGTCCTGCCTCTGTCGCGCACCAGCATGCGGCCCTGGACCGAGGCCCGCAGCCTGTGGGCGATCTGGCGTCTGTTCCGCCGGGTGCGCCCCGATCTGGTGCACGCCGTCACGCTCAAGTCCGTGCTCTACGGCGGCATCGCCGCCCGACTGGCCGGGGTGCCGGCCTACGTCGCGGCGATTTCCGGCCTGGGCTACGTATTCATCCAGGGATCGGGTCTCCGGGGCCTCCTCAAGCGCCTGGCCCTGATCCTGTACCGCCTGGCCCTGGGGCATCCGAACAGCCGGGTGATCTTCCAGAACACCGCCGATCGTGACGTGCTGGAACGGGCCGGCGCCGTGCGCCCCGGCCAGGCCGTGCTGCTGCGCGGCTCGGGTGTCGATCTGGATCGCTTTGCGCCGACGCCCTGGCCGGAGGGACCGGTGACGGTGGCCCTGGCCGCGCGCCTGTTGCGCGATAAAGGGGTGGGCGAGTTCGTCGAGGCGGCCCGCCTGTCGGCCAGTCGGGGCGAGGGCCTGCGCTGGCGTCTGGCCGGCAGCCTCGACCTGGAAAACCCCGCGTCCGTGCAGACCGACGAGCTGCTGCGCTGGCAGGCCGAAGGCGCCATCGATTACGTGGGCGAATGCGACGACGTGGCGGGTTTCTATGCGCAAGCCCACATCGTGACGCTGCCGTCCTACCGCGAGGGCCTGCCCAAGTCCCTGATCGAAGCGGCGGCCTGCGGCCGGCCGGTGGTGACCACGGACGTGCCGGGATGCCGGGACGCGATCGAACCCGGAATCAGCGGCATGCTGGTGCCGCCCCGGGATGCCCGCGCCCTGGCCGACGTCGTCGCGGCGCTGGCTGCGGACGAGGACTTGCGGGGCCGCATGGGCGCGGCGGGACGGGCGCTGGCGGAACGCGATTTCGGCCTGGGCAGCATCGTCCAGGCTCACCTGGACGTATACCGGTCGCTGGCCGGGCGATAGCCGGATACGCGCCTTCAATCCTCCACGGGCGGCAGCTCGACGGCCGGGACCTGATCCAGCGGCGCGCTCAGCAGGCGGTCGATCTGGGCATAGGTCTGGTCGATGAGGTCGTGGCCGATGGTGTCTTCGATCAGGCGGTATTGGGCCTCGACCAGCGGCGCGACGCGTTCATAGATCGCCTGGCCCTGCGGCGTCAGGCTGATGATGATGCGGCGTTGATCGTGCGCGGCGCGTTCGCGCACGATCAACGCCTGGGTCTGCATCCGGCTCAGGACCCCGACCATGCTCGGGCTGAGGATCTGGCAGGCATCACATAACTGATTGGGCTCCAGGGGGCCCTGTTCGCGCAGGGTGCGGACGATCCGCCATTGTTGTTCCGTCAGGCCGTAGTGCGTCAGGATGCCCCGGAAGTGGCTCAGCAGGACGTCGCGCGCTCTCAGCAGAAGTTGCGGCAGGTTGCGGTGGATTTTCGTTTTGCTCATGGTGGTCCGGTTGCTGTGCTTGACTTACTAATATGTTAGCTTTATAGTGCCTGCAAATAACAATAACATGTTAGTGAATAATAGCTGAATCCAGCTCATGTTCATGGAACCCATACTCATCCGGAGAAGACACATGCAACGACGCTACGCCGCATTGGCCCTGGCCCTGGCCGCTTTCATCGGCAATCCCGCCGCCGCGGAAGAAGTCACCTTGAAGATTGCGCATTTCCTGCCGTCGGCCGCCCCCTCTCAACGCATGGTACTCGAACCCTGGTGCGCCACGCTGGCCCAGGAGTCGTCCGGGCGCATCGCCTGCCAGTTCTACCCCGCCATGCAGTTGGGCGGCACGCCGGGCCAGTTGGCCGACCAGGCCCTGCGCGGCGTGGCCGACATCGTCTGGACGGCGCCCGGTTATTCGGCGGGGCGCTTCCCCGCGATCGAAGCCATGGAATTGCCTTTCGTCGTCCGCGATGCCGCCAGCGGCAGCCGGGCGGCCTGGAATTTCTACGAACAATATGCCCGGCAGGAATTTTCCAAATACAAGGTCCTGGCCGTGCACGTGGACGGCGGCGTGGCCCTGCACACGTCCAAGCGGGCGATCGCCACGCTCGCAGACATCAAGGGCCTGAAGCTGCGCACGCCCACGCGCATGGCCTCCAAGACCCTGGCCGCGCTGGGCGGTGAACCGGTCTCCATGCCGCCGGGCCAGGTCACCGAAGCCATTTCCAAGGGGGTGGTGGACGGCGCCATGGGCGCCTGGGAAGTCGTGCTGCCGACCAAGCTCGACGAGGTCACCCAATACCATACGCAACCCGCTGCCGGCCAGGCCTATCCGGCCGCCACGGTGCTGGTGCTGTTGATGAACCAGCAGAAATACGACGGTCTGGCCCCCGACCTGAAGGCCATCATCGACCGCCATAGCGGTGCGGCGCTGGTCGAGCGCTTCGGCAAGGTCTGGGATGAGGTGGCCGTGAAGACCCAGGAAAAGGTGCGCAGCGCCGGCGGCCAGGTGGTCGACCTCAGCGAAGCCGATCTCAGCGCCATGAAGAACGCCGCCCGCACGGTCGACGCCGAGTGGCGCGCTGAAATGGACAAGAAGGGCCTGGACGGCACCAAACTGTCCGAAGCCGCGCACGCGCTGGCGCGTCAATAACCGGTCCGGGCGCAGATCATGGATTACACCGGAACCGAACAGGCCCGCTGCAGCCGGGGCTGGCCGATCCTGAATCGGCTGTCCACGGGGCTGGCCCTGGGGGGCGGGGTGCTGTTCATCCTGTTGGTCGGCATGTCGCTGGTCTCGATCATCGGACGCAAGCTGGGTTTCGGCTCGGTCACCGGTGACGTCGAGATGATGCAGGTGGGGACGGCGGTGGCCGCCGCGGCCTTCCTGCCGTATTGCACGCTGGTGGGCGACCACCTGCGGGTCGATCTGTTCACCGAGCGGCTCTCGGTGACCGCCAAGAGCCGCCTCGACGCGTGCTGCGAGTGCCTGCTGGTGGCGGTCATGCTGGTGCTGGCCTGGCGCACGGCGCTGTCGGCCCTGCATCTGCATGAGACGGGCGATTTCACCACCTTGCTGGGGCTGCCGATCTGGATCCCGGTGGCGGCCATCGTGCCCAGCCTGCTGCTGACGTCCGTGTGCGCGCTCTGGCGCGTCCGGGCGGCGTTGGGTCATGCCCGGTATCTGGGGCGTCGTGAACAGATGGCTGTGGATCATGGGGTGTCGGCATGAGTGGAATTCTGGTGGGCCTGAGCGGCCTTGCGGGACTGCTGGTATTGCTGGTGTTCCGGGTGCAGATCGCCGTGGCGATGCTGCTGGCCGGTGCGGCCATCTACGTGGTTTCCAGCGATTGGGCCTGGAACGGGCTGCTGTACACGCTCAGCGACCTGGTCTATGCGCGTCTGTCGAACTACGATCTGGCGGTGGTGCCGCTGTTCATCCTGATGGGGCAGTTCGCCACCCATGGCGGTCTGTCCAAGGCGCTGTTCGACGCCGCCGGCAAGCTGATCGGCCACTGGCGCGGCGGCATGGCCATGGCCTCGGTGGCGGCCTGCGCGTCCTTCGGCGCCATCTGCGGATCCTCGCTGGCGACTGCCGCCACGATGGGCCAGGTGGCCCTGCCCGAATTGCGCGCGCACGGCTATTCGGGGCGCCTGGCCACGGGCACGCTGGCGGCCAGCGGCACGCTGGGCATCCTGATCCCGCCCTCGGTGCCGCTGATCATCTACGCGGTGCTGGTCCAGGATTCCATCGGCAAGCTGTTCATGGCCGCCGTGATCCCCGGCATCCTGGCCGCGCTGGGCTACCTGATCGTGATCCGCATTCTCGTCACGCGCAATCCCGAATCCGGGCCCACCGGCACCAAGGCCCCCAGGGCCGAGGCGATGGCGGCGCTGATGCGGACCGTGCCCATCATGCTGGTATTCGTGGTCGTGGTCGTGGGCATCTACGGCGGCTGGGCGAACCCGACCGAGGCGGCGTCCATCGGGGCGGGGGCCTGCGGCCTGATCGCGCTGGCCAACGGCATGCGCTGGGAAGGCTCCCGCCAAAGCCTGCTGGGCACGGCGCGGGTCACCGGCATGATCTTCATGGTGCTGATCGGCGCGGACCTGCTGAATTCGTCCCTGGCGCTGTCGCAGATGCCGCATCAACTGGCGCAGTGGGTCATCGACAGCGGGTTGTCGCCCATGATGGTGCTGTTCGCCATCCTGCTGATCTACATCCTGCTGGGCTGCGTCATGGATTCGCTGGCCATGATCCTGCTGACGATCCCGATCTTCTATCCCATGATCATGGGGCTGGATTTCTTCGGTTTGTCGGCGGGCGACAAGTCCGTCTGGTTCGGCATCATGACGCTGATGGTGGTCGAGATCGGCCTGGTGCACCCGCCGGTCGGGATGAACCTGTACATCATCAACAAGCTGGCCAAGGATGTTTCCATGAAGGAAACGGCGCTGGGGGTGATGCCCTTCCTGGCGTCCGATTTCCTGCGGATCATCGTGCTGGCCTTCTTCCCCGGCATTACGCTGTGGCTGATCCACGTCCTGGGCTGACGCCCATACCCGGCAACTGTCGTTGAAACAAGATGCATACCGACCCCATTCTGACTCCGGACGCCGCCGTGTACGGCGTCATCATGAACGATCCCGCCAGCGTGTCGCGCCTGGGCGAGGCCGCGCAGCAGCCGCCGTACAAGGGACTGCCGGCGGCCCCGGCCCTGTATCTCAAGCCGCGCAACACCTGGGCGCCGGACGGCGGCGTCGTGCGGCTGCCGGCCGGCGAACACGCGGTCGAGATCGGCGCCGTCATCGGCTTGCGGATGGGGCGGGATGCCGCCCGGCTGCGGCCCGGATCGGCCCTGGAGGCCGTTGACGCCTGCCTGCTGGCCGCCGACCTGAGCCTGCCGCATGCCGACTACTACCGGCCGGCCATCCGCCAGAAATGCTTCGACGGATCCCTGCCCATGCGGCTGCTGCCGTCGCGCGCGATCGGCGAACTGTCGTCCCTGGTGCTGCGGACCTGGATCAACGACGTCCCCTCGGACGAGCGCCGCCTGGCCGATCTGTTGCGCGCGCCGGCCCGGCTGCTGGCCGACGTGACCGAATTCATGACCTTGCGCCAGGGCGATGTGCTGCTGACAGGGGTCGTCTACCAATCGCCCGTGGCCCAGGCGGGCGCTCACGTGCGTGTCGAGGTGCCGGGTCTGGCCCGGCTGGCATTCACCGTAGAAACCGAGGAGGCATCAGCATGAGGCACGCACGCATCGCTTGGCAGGGGGCGGTCCGCCCGGTCACGGTCGAGGACGACGGCGTTCTGCGTCTGGCCGATGGCCGTGCAGCGCCTGCCGAGGAAGTCATCTGGCTGCCGCCGGTGCGGATCGCTACGGCCTTCGCGCTGGGGTTGAATTATGCGGACCACGCGGCGGAATTGGCCTTCAAGGCGCCCGAGGTTCCGCTGGTCTTTCTGAAGGGGCCCAATACCTTCATCGGCCACCGGGCCATCACCCATCGTCCGGACGGGGTGCGCAGCATGCACTATGAATGCGAGCTCGCCGTCGTCATCGGCCGGGGCGGGCGCGGCATCCGCCGCGAACGCGCCTACGAGCACGTCGCCGGCTACACCGTGGCCAACGACTATGCCATCCGCGACTACCTGGAAAACTGGTACCGGCCGAATCTGCGGGTCAAGAACCGCGACGGCTGCACGCCCATCGGCCCCTGGATGGTGGACCGCGACGACGTGCCCGATCCCATGGCCCTGGCGCTGTGCACGCGCATCAACGGCCAGGTCGTGCAGCAGGGCACGACCGCCGACATGATCTTCGATATCCCGTTCCTGATCGAATATCTGTCGTCTTTCATGACCTTGTCGCCGGGCGACGTGATCCTGACGGGCACGCCGCAGGGGCTGGCCGAAACCCGGCCCGGGGACGTGGTCGAAACCGAAATCGAATCCGTGGGCTGCCTGGTCAACACCATCGTGGGTGACGAGGCGACCCATACCCAAATCGCTGACTAGGGAGAGCCTTCCATGATCAAGCATCTGATCGCCGGGCGCGAAGTCGAGAGCGCCGATGTGTTTCAAACCCTGAACCCCGCCACGGGTGAAGTCCTGGCCGAGGTCGCCGGCGGCGGCGCGGCCGAGGTCGATCAGGCGGTGCGGGCCGCCCAGGAGGCCTTTCCGGCCTGGGCCGCCCGGACGGCCGCCGACCGCGCCGCCATCCTGCATCGCCTGGGCGAACTGATCACGCGCGACGTGCCGGAGCTGTCCCGCCTGGAAACCCAGGACACCGGCCAGGTCATCGGCCAGACCGGCAAGGCGCTGGTGCCGCGCGCGGCCAACAACTTCCATTTCTTTGCCGAGCAGATCCAGCGGCTGGACGGGGAAAGCTACCCCTCGGACACCGGCCACCTGAACGTCACGATGTGGCAGCCGGTCGGCGTCTGCGCCCTGATCTCGCCCTGGAACGTGCCTTTCATGACGGCGACCTGGAAACTGGCGCCCTGCCTGGCGTTCGGCAACACGGCCGTGATGAAGATGAGCGAACTGTCGCCCTTGACTGCGGACCGCCTGGGGCAGTTGGCCCTGGAGGCCGGTGTGCCGCCGGGGGTGTTCAACATCGTCCACGGCTACGGCGCCACGGCCGGCGAATCGCTGGTGTCGCACGACGGTGTGCGCGCGGTGTCCTTCACCGGTTCGACCGCCACCGGCCACCGCATCGTGCGCGCTGCCGGCCTGAAGAAATTTTCCATGGAACTGGGCGGCAAATCGCCGTTCATCGTGTTCGACGATGCCGATTACGAGCGGGCGTTGGACGCCGCCGTCTTCATGATCTTCTCGAACAACGGCGAACGCTGCACGGCGGGCAGCCGCATCCTGGTCCAGCGCGGCATCTACGAGCGCTTCCAGGCGGATTTCGCCGCCCGGGCGCAACGCCTGGCGGTGGGCGATCCGCTGGACCCCAAGACCATCATCGGCCCGATGATCTCGGCCGATCACTTGCGCAAGGTCACGGGCTACATCGAGGCGGGCCGGCGCGAAGGCGCGCGCCTGCTGTGCGGGGGCGGCACGCCGGACGTGGGCGCGGCCTTCCAGCGCGGCAACTGGGTCCAGCCCACGGTCTTCGCCGACGTGGACAACCGCATGAGCATCGCCCAGGACGAGATCTTCGGCCCGGTCGCCTGCCTGATCCCCTTCGACGACGAGGCCCAGGCGCTGGCCATCGCCAACGACACGCCCTACGGGCTGTCGTCCTACGTCTGGACCGAAAGCACCGGGCGGGCCCTGCGCATGGCGCGCGGCGTCGAGGCCGGCATGGTGTTCGTCAACAGCCAGAACGTGCGCGACCTGCGCCAGCCCTTTGGCGGCGTCAAGGCCTCGGGGACCGGGCGCGAGGGCGGCCATTACAGCTACGAGGTGTTCTGCGAAGCCAAGAACATCTGCATCTCATACGGGGATCATCCGATCCCTCGCTGGGGCGTTTGAACCCGGCCAACATTGCCTCATCATCCCCCTACGGAGGAGACACCATGGGTAAGCTTGCTTTGACTGCGAAGATCACGCACGTGCCGTCGATGTACCTGTCCGAATTGGACGGGCCGCACAAAGGCTGCCGCCAGGCCGCCATCGACGGCCACAAGGAAATCGGCCGCCGCTGTCGCGAACTGGGTGTGGACACGATTGTGGTGTTCGACACGCACTGGCTGGTGAATTCCGGGTATCACGTCAATTGCGCGCCGCATTTCAAGGGCGTCTACACCAGCCATGAACTGCCGCACTTCATCCGCGACATGGCCTATGAATACGACGGCAATCCGGCGCTGGGCAAACTGCTGGCCGACGCCAGCACGGCGGCCGGCGTGCGTACGCGTGCGCACGAAATCGCCAGCCTGAATCTGGAATACGGCACGCTGGTGCCGATGCGCTACATGAACGAAGACCGGCATTTCAAAGTGGTGTCGGTGGCTTCGCTGTGCACCGTCCACGATATGGCGGACTCGGCCAAGATCGGCGCCGCCATGCGTCGCGCGGTCGAAGAGCAGTACGATGGGACGGTTGCTTTCCTCGCCAGCGGTTCGCTGTCGCACCGCTTTGCCCAGAACGGCGTGGCGGAGGACTATCTGTTCAAGGTCTGGAGTCCGTTCCTGGAAACCGTGGACCATGCCGTGATCGACATGTGGAAGCGCGGCGACTGGGCGACGTTCTGCGAGATGCTGCCTGAATACAACGCCAAGTGCCACGGCGAGGGCAATATGCATGACACCGCCATGCTGCTGGGCGCTCTGGGCTGGGACCAGTACCGGGGCCGGGCCGAAATCGTCACCCCGTATTTCGGCAGTTCGGGTACCGGCCAGTTGAACGCCATTCTGCCGGTTCAGTAAGTTCCTGTTCTTTGAACCCCGCGCGGCGCTCTCAGGGACGGCGGCGCGGGGCGCTCCCGGCCAGCGGGCCGGGGGCCGACTTTCGCATCCTGGGTCACCTACCATGGCACATCTGATCTTCGAATATTCAGGCAATCTCGCTCAAGACGGCGACCTGCCCGGCCTGCTGCGCCAGGTCAACCGCGTCCTGATCGACACCGGACTGTTCCCGCCGGGCGGCATCCGTTCGCGCGCCCTGCGCCTGGACGAATACTGCGTGGCCGAGGGCGATCACGACGACGCCTTCGTGCATGCCACCGTCAAGATCGGCGCGGGCCGCGATCCCCAGGCCGTGCGCGACACCGCCCAGGCCTTGTTCGACGTCATGAAGCGGCATTTCGACCCGATCTTCCAGCGCCGCACCCTGGCCCTGTCCCTGGAACTGTCCGAATTTTCCGAGGCGGGTACGCTCAAGCACAACAACATCCATGCCCGCTATGCTAAACACTGACACCGCCGCCGATCATGCGCGGGCACCGGCTTCGGGGACGCTGTCCCGGGACGCCATCGCCCGCGTCGCCGCCTCCCTGCGCGAGGCCGAACGCACGCGAACCCAGGTGCGCGCGCCCTCTCTGGACCATCCCGGCATCACCATCGAGGATGCCTACGCCATCCAGAGCGAGGGCATCCGCCTGAAACTCCAGGAAGGCCGTCGCGTCATCGGCCGCAAGATCGGCCTGACCTCGCGCGCCATGCAGCGATCCTCGCAGATCACGGAGCCCGACTACGGGGTGCTGCTCGACGACATGTTGTTCGAGAACGGCCAGGACATTCCGTTTGATCGCTTCATCGCCCCCATGGTCGAGGTCGAGCTGGTGTTCCACCTGACCCGCGACCTGATCGGGCCGGACGTGACGCTGTTCGACGTGCTGGACGCCACCGACTACGTCATGCCCGCCATCGAAATCATCGACGCGCGCTGCCACCGCGTCGATCCGGACAGCCGACGGCCGCGCCTGGTGATGGACACGATCTCGGACAATGCCGCCGACGCCGGGCTGGTGCTGGGCGGGCGGGCCATTCGCCCCCTGGATCAGGACCTGCGCTGGGCCGGCGCGCTCTTGCTGCGCAACGGCGTGATCGAGGAAACCGGCGTGGCCGCCGGGGTGCTGAATCACCCGGCCAACGGCATCGTCTGGCTGGCGCGCAAGCTGGCCCCGCATGGGGTCGGCCTGGAGGCCGGGCAGTTGATTCTGTCGGGCTCCTTTACGCGGCCGGTGGCGGCGCAGCCGGGGGACACCTTCCACGTCGATTACGGTCCGCTGGGCTGTATCTCCAACCGCTTCGTCTGAACCTTCTGGAGGACTCTCCATGTCCGCGCTCCACAACTCGTTCAAGGCCGCGCTGCGCGGCGAAGGGAACCCGCGCGTCGGCCTGTTCATGGGGCTGGGCGATCCCGGCACGGCCGAACTGCTCGGCGGCGCCGGTTTCGACTGGCTGCTGATCGATGGCGAGCACGGCCCCAACGACCTGCGGTCCGTACTGGCGCAGTTGCGGGCGCTCCAGGGCGGCGCGTCCGACGTGCTGGTGCGCATCGTCGACCATGATCCGGCGCTCATCAAGCAGATGCTGGACATCGGCGTCCAGTCCCTGCTGGTGCCGATGGTGGAGTCGGCCGAACAGGCCCGCGCCCTGGTGCGGGCCACCCGCTATCCGCCCGCCGGCATCCGCGGGGTGGGTACGGCGATGGCGCGCGCGGCGCGCTGGAACGGGGTGCCCGACTATGTGCGGCAGGCCAATGACGAGATCTGCCTGATCGTCCAGGCGGAATCCCGCGCCGCTCTCGAATCCCTGGATGACATTCTGGCGGTGGAAGGCGTGGACGCGGTGTTCATCGGCCCGTCGGATCTGGCGGCTTCGATGGGGCACCTGGGGCGCTCGGATCATCCCGAAGTCCGGACCGCCGTGCTCGATTCGATCGAGAAGATCGCCCGCAGCGGCAAGGCTGCCGGCGTGTTCGCCACCCAACTGGAAGCCGCCCGCGACTATGCCCGGGCGGGCGCCCGGTTCATTGCGCTGGGCACGGACACCTTGCTGTTGCGGCAGTCGGCCGCCGGCCTGGTCCAGGCTTTTCGCGCCGGCGCCGATCAGGCGACCGGGACCGGGTACTGAACGAGGCCGGTTCCGGGACCTGGAACCGGCCCCCGGCGCGCTGGGCGCGCAGGGCCTAGAACGGCAGGGTCCGTCCCGGCAGCAGCGCCGTGATGGCGGCGCGGAATTCAGCCTGGATGCGCGCCAGGGCTTCGGGCGTGTCGCCTTCGAAGCGCAGCACCACCACCGGCGTGGTGTTCGACGCCCGCGCCAGACCGAAGCCGTCCGGGTATTCGGCGCGGATGCCGTCGATCGTGACGCGGTCCGTGGCGCCGGGAAAGCGGCCTTCGGTCTGCAGGCGCTGGATGAACGCGTGCGGTTCGCCTTCGGCCATGGGCAGTTTCAGCTCGGGGGTGGAGATCCCCTGGGGCAGGGCTTCCAGCGTTCGGCCCGGGTCGTCGCTGTTCGACAGGATTTCCAGCAGGCGCGCGCCGGCGTAGAGGCCGTCGTCGAAACCGTACCAGCGTTCCTTGAAGAAAATATGGCCGCTCATCTCGCCGGCCAGGGGCGCGCCGGTCTCGGCCAGGCGCGCCTTGATCAGAGAATGCCCTGTCTGCGACATCAGCGGCGTGCCGCCGGCCTCGACGACGGCCCGGCCCAGGTGGCGGCTGCACTTGACGTCGAAAATGATGTCCGCGCCCGGCCGGCGCTGCAGAATGTCGCGCGCGAACAGGATCATCTGGCGGTCGGGCCAGATGATCTGGCCGGAGCGGGTGACCACGCCCAGGCGGTCGGCGTCGCCGTCGAAGGCCAGGCCCAGTTCGCAGTCGGTGCGCTGCAGATGGGCGATCAGGTCCTGGAGATTGGCCGGGTCGGCCGGATCAGGGTGATGGTTGGGGAACAGGCCGTCGACCTCGCAGTACAGCTCGTCCACCGTGCAGCCCAGCGCCCGGAACAGGCGCGCGGCGGTCACGCCGCCCACGCCGTTGCCGCAGTCGATGGCGATGTGCATGGGACGCGCCAGGCGCACGTGGCCGGCGATTTCGCGGATGTACGTGTCCGCCAGGTCGGTGGCGACGCTCAGGCCCGGCTGTACGCCCGTGGGCGCCTGGATGCCGTCCATGGCTCGACGCAGGGCCTGGATGTCGTCGCCGTGCAGGGTGCGCCCCGCCATCATCATCTTGAAGCCGTTGTAGTCGGGCGGGTTGTGGCTGCCGGTGACGGCGACCCCCGAACCGCTGCCGTCGCGGCAGGCGGCGTAATACACCAGGGGCGTGTGCGCCAGGCCCAGGTCCACCGTGTCGATCCCGCCCGCGTGCAGGCCGGTCTTGACGGCGTGGGCCAGCCCGCGGCTGCTCAGGCGCCCGTCGTAGCCGACCGCCAGGCTGCGCACGCCCTCGCGCCGGGCCTGGGCCGCCAGGGCCAGCCCCAGGCGGTGCGCGAAGGGCTCGTTGATCTGTCCGGGCACAGTGCCGCGGATGTCATAGGCCTTGAAAACGGCGGAAGGCAAGGGGTCGCTCATGGGGTATTCCGGCGGAAAGATCGGCTGATCGCCATTGGCGCCATTATCGCCGATTAGAATAGAAGGTTCTTGTCATCGAAAGGCCCGGACCTCGTCGCCGGGCCGCTGGATTACGAAAATCATGGATCATCTGGATGCTTTGCGCGCGACGGTTGGCGCCGCGCAGGTGTTGACCGGCGCGGATGCGCTGCCCTGGGAAACCGACTGGCGCGAGCGCTATCGCGGCCGCTCGCTGGCTGTGGTGCGGCCCGGCTCGACCGACGAGGTTGCGGCCGTCGTGCGCCTGTGCGCGCAGGCCGGTCTGCCGGTGATTCCTCAGGGGGGCAACACGGGACTGTGCGGCGGGGCGACGCCCGACGATTCCGGCCGGGCGGTGATCCTGTCGCTGCAGCGCCTGAACCGGGTCCGCAGCATCGACACCGACAACGACACCATGGAAGTCGAGGCCGGCTGCATCCTGCAGTCCGTCCAGCAGGCGGCGCGCGAAGCCGGCCGGCTGTTTCCGCTCAGTCTGGCGGCCGAGGGCAGTTGCACGATCGGCGGCAACCTGGCCACCAACGCGGGCGGCACCCAGGTGCTGCGCTACGGCAACATGCGCGAACTGGCCCTGGGGCTGGAGGTCGTCACCGCCCAGGGCGACATCTGGCACGGCCTGCGCGGCCTGCGCAAGGACAATACCGGCTACGACCTGCGCGACCTGTTCATCGGCAGCGAGGGCACGCTGGGCGTGATCACGGCCGCGACACTGAAGCTGCATCCGCTGCCGGTGGCGCGCTGCACCGCGCTGCTGGCCCTGGATTCGATCGAATCGGCCATCGCCATGCTGGGCCGCGCCCGCGCAGGCCTGGGCGCGTCGCTGACCGGCTTCGAGTTGATGGCCGGCGATTGCCTGCAGGACGTGGTGCGCTGTTTTCCGCAGCAGCGCCTGCCTTTCGAAGGCCCGTCGGCGGCCATGCCCTGGTACGCGCTGCTGGAATTGTCGGACAGCGAATCCGAGGCCCACGCCCGCGAGCGTTTCGAGGTGGTCATCGGCGAGGCCATCGAGGCCGGCATCGTGCTGGACGCGGTGATCGCCGAATCCATGGCGCAAAGCCACGCGCTCTGGCATCTGCGCGAAAGCATCCCCCTGGCCGAAAAAGAATCCGGCAAGAGCATCAAGCACGACGTCTCGATTCCGGTGTCGCGCATGGCCGAATTCGTGCTGGGCACCAACGCCGCCTTGCAGGCGGCGTTCCCGGGGATCAGAAACGTGATCTTCGGTCACCTGGGCGACGGCAATCTGCACTACAACGTCGCGCGCGGGCCGCAATGGGCCGAAGGCCGGCTCTTGTCGTGCCAGGACGCGGTCTACGAACTGGTGCATGATCGCGTGCACGCCGTGGGCGGCTCGATCAGCGCGGAACACGGGGTGGGGCAGCTCAAGCGCGACGTGCTGCCGCGCTACAAGGACCCTGTGGAAATGGCGTTGATGCATCGCATCAAATCGGCCCTGGACCCCCAGGGCCTCATGAACCCGGGCAAGGTGCTGGGCTGATCCGGCGCCGCCTCTTCTTTCTCCCTCCAATAAGGATCAAACACCATGACCACCATCCAGCGTATCGAACCCGGCGCCCGCATGAGCGGAGCCGTCGTCCACGGCAATATCGTCTATCTGTCGGGCCAGGTCGGCCATGACGGCGACGACGTACAGGCCCAGGCGCGCACGGCGCTGGCCGAAGTCGACCGCCTGCTGGCCCAGGCCGGCAGCCACAAATCCCGCATCCTGCAGGCCACGATCTGGCTGGCCGACATGGCGGATTTCAAGGCCATGAACCCGGTCTGGGAAGCCTGGATCGATCCGGCCAACCCGCCGGCCCGCGCCACGGGCGAAGCCCGCCTGGCCGCGCCGGGGCTGAAGTTTGAGGTGATCATCGTTGCTGCACTGAATTGATGCGGTGCCCGGGGTCGCCATGCCGCGTTGCCGATGACGCATCAACGCTTCTGACACCCCGGGCAAAAATACGTCGCCCGCTGGCCCTGGACGATGCGGCGGATCGGCGTCGCGCAGCGCGGGCAGGGCCGGCCGTCGCGTTCGTAGACGGCCGCGTGCAGCGTGAAATACGCCCCGGGCGAGCCCTGGGCGTTGACGTAATCGCGCAGCGTGCTGCCGCCTGATTCCAGCGCCTGGCTCAGGGTTTGCAGGATCGCCGCGTGCAGTTTGGCGCTGCGCGGGCGCGAGACGCGGTCGCCCGGCAGGCGCGGATCGATGCCGGCCAGGAACAGCGATTCAGACGCGTAAATATTCCCCACGCCGACGACGATTTTTCCGCCCAGCAGCAATTGCTTGACCGACTGGCGGCGCCCCTGCAAGCCCGCGTGCAGGGCCTCGGGCGTGAAGGCCGGGGCAAAGGGCTCGACGCCCAGGCCGGCCAGCAGCGGGTGGGCCTCGATCGGGCCGGCCTCGGCCGGATGCCACAACACGGCGCCAAAGCGGCGCGGATCGTGTAACAGAAAACGGGCTTCATCGAACAGCCATTCCACGTGATCGTGCTTGCGCAGCGGCTCGTCCATCGGCACCCGCCGCAAAGAACCCGACATGCCCAGGTGCACGATCTGGATGCCTTGCGCAAAGCGGATCAGCAGGTATTTTCCCCGGCGTTCGCAGGCCAGGACCTCGGCGTCACGGACCTGGTCGGGCAGATCGGCCGGCACGGGCCAGCGCAGGCGAGGCTCGTGCACGATCAGGCGGCGCAGGACGCGTCCGGGCATGACCGTGGCAATTCCACGACGGGTTGTTTCGACTTCTGGCAGTTCGGGCATGGCGGGGTGATAACATCCACTTTTGATGACGCAATTTTGCCACCAGACGCGGTTTCTTCCTGCGTTCCGGCCAGGTTACCGCAAATGAGATTCCCAGCTTCCGTGATACCCGTGGTGCTGGCGCTGGCCGCCGCACACGAGGCGGCGTGGGCTGCGCCTCCCGCAGCCGCACCGGCCGATCCGGTCGAGACCATTCATTTGCGCAGCGGCGAGCCGCCGGTCGTCAATCTCACCCCCGAACTACTGTACCGCCTGCTGGTGGCCGAACTGTCCGCCCAGCGCGGGGAGTTCGATGACGCGGCCCAGGAACTCCTGTCCTTGTCGCGTGACACGCTGGATTCCCGGCTGGCGCGCCGTGCCTTCCAGATGTCCATGACCGGCCGCAATCTGGCGCTGGCGCTGCGTTCGGCCCGTGAATGGGCCGTCCTGGATCCGTCCAATCCCGAAGCCGTGGCGGCGTCTCTGGCCCTGTCGGCCTCCAGCGGCCAGACGGACGGCCTGGCCCAGACGCTGTCGCGCCGCATCGCCACGGCCGATG
This sequence comes from Castellaniella hirudinis, assembly GCF_042651965.1. Lineage (NCBI taxonomy): Bacteria > Pseudomonadati > Pseudomonadota > Betaproteobacteria > Burkholderiales > Alcaligenaceae > Castellaniella > Castellaniella hirudinis. The sequence continues at coordinate 542,120 of NZ_JBHSDY010000002.1, read as the reverse complement.
ACCAGGATCAGGCCGTCGTCCAGGCGGCCGGCATTGTTTCCAAGATGACGGACAAGCGCCTGGCCCTGGACGTGCTGGACAAGGCGCTGGCGGGGGTCTCCAAGACCTCGGCGCTGGCCCGCCTGGCCCTGGCCGATGCGGCCTGGGCGGCGGGCGAGCCTGCGCGCGCCGTCGACGAGGCCCGTCACGCCCAGGCGCTGGACCCGGATTCCCAGGACGCCGCCCAGCGGGTGCTGGAATACGGCTTGCGGGTTGACTCCACCCGGGCCATCAAAGACACCTATGCCTTTCTGGACAGCCACCCGGATCGGCGCGGCCTGCAACTACTGCTGGTCAGCCGCCTGACCGGGCTGGGGTCGTTTGACGAGGCCCTGGGCCTGCTGGGCCGCATGCGCCGGCGCGCGCCGGAGGATTTCGATCTGCTCTACACCGAGGCCGAGGTCAACGCCCGGGCCGGCCGCTACGATGCGGCCAAGTCCCTGCTGAACCAGTACATCACGATCCAGCAGCAGCGGCGCCAGTCCGTGCGCGACGACGCCACCAACGCCCAGGCCGATGTGTCCGACGCGCGGCTGCTGCTGGTGCAGATCGCCGAGCGCCAGAACGACCTGCGCGAGGCCATTCGCCAGTTGCACACCATCGACGAGCCGACGCTGGTCTTCCAGGCGCGCACGCACGAAGCCGTACTGTACGGCAAGCTGGGCGACCTGAACCAGGCGCGGGCGATCCTGGACGACATCAAACCCGCCGACCGCCGCGAACGGGCCGTCGTGCGCCTGACGCTGGCCTCGATCTACCGGGACGCGGGGCGCACCGATCAGGCGGTCGAGCTGCTCAAGGCCGCCGACCTGGAAATGCCCGACACCCCGGAAATCAAGTACGACCTGGGCATGCTGCTGCACCAGCAGGGCAAGACGGCTGAATTCGAGGCCTTGATGCGCCGCGTGATCGAACTCGATCCCGACAACGCCAATGCCTACAACTCGCTGGGCTACACCTACGTCGAACAGAACCGCAACCTGGACGAGGCGCGCGATCTGCTGGAACGGGCGCTCGATCTCAACCCCGACAGCGCCTACATCCTGGACAGCGTGGGCTGGTATCTGTTCCGCATCCGCGACTACCAGGGGGCGCTGGAATACCTGCGCCGTTCCTACGACCAGATGCCTGCCGCCGACGTGGCCGCGCACCTGGGCGAGACCTTGTGGGCGCTGGGCCGCCGCGACGAGGCCCGCCGCATCTGGGCCGAGGGCCGCAAGGCCGATCCTGAGAGCGCGTCCCTGAAGGAGACGCTGCACCGTCTGGGGGTCGAGCTGCCATGACCGGTGCCGTGACTGCCGGGATCACGCGCCTGGGGGCGCGCCACGCCGTCCTGCATAAGCTGCGTTTTCTGCGCGCCATCGCCTCGGCGGCCGGACGCCTGCGGCCCATCTGGCTGGCGCTGGCGCTGGCCGGTCTGCTGGCCGCCTGCGCCACGCCCCAGCGCATTGTCGGCCAGGGGCCTGCCTTCGAACGGCAGGGCCGTTTCGCCGTCAACCTGCAGCCGGCGGGCGCCGCGCCCTATGCGGCCCAGGGCGGTTTTTCCTGGCGCGATGACGACCAGGTCCTGCGCCTGGACCTGGTTTCGCCGCTGGGCAGCGTCCTGGCGCGGATACGGGTCGAACCGGGGCGGTCCGTGCTGGAACGCGCCGACGGCAGCCGTGAATCGGCGCCTACGCCGGACGATCTGCTGGCTCTGGTCTGGGGCCATCCCATGCCCGTGTCCGGGCTGCGCCACTGGATACGCGGCGAGGCCGCGCCCGGTCTGGTCGTCGATGCCAAACGGGATGATCAGGATCGGTTGACGTCGCTGCATCAGGACGGCTGGGACGTGGCCCTGTCGGCCTACGACGATCAGGGCCCCGGGCGCGTGCGCCTGTCGCGCCTGGACGAGCAGGGACAATGGCGCCTGCAGCTGATCGTGGACCGGCCCTAGCGCGCCGGCGCTGACACGCATGGCGGCCCTGTACGACGTCCCGGCTCCGGCCAAGCTCAATCTGTTCCTGCACGTGGTGGGCCGCCGCCCGGACGGCTATCACCTGCTGCAGACGGTGTTCCGTTTCGTGGATCTGTGCGACACCCTCGATTTCGAAACCACGGCCGACGGCTCGATCGTGCGCGAAGGCGCGGGCCTGGCGGGCTTGCCGGCCGACCAGGATCTGGTGCTGCGCGCCGCCCGCGATCTGCAGCGGGCCGCGGGCGTGCGGCAGGGCGCGCGCATCCGCTATGACAAACGCATTCCGGCCGGCGGCGGCCTGGGCGGCGGATCCAGCGATGCGGCCACGACCCTGATCGCCCTGAACCGCCTGTGGGGTGCCGGCCTGACGCGCGCCGAACTGATGCGCCTGGCCCTGCCGCTGGGGGCGGACGTGCCGGTCTTCGTCTTCGGCCGGGCGGCGTTCGCCCAGGGCGTGGGCGAGGATCTGAGCGCCGTGGACCTGCCTGAACGGGCCTATTGGATCGTGCGCCCGCCCGCGCACGTGACGACGGCAGACATCTTTCGCGATCCCGATTTGACAAGAAATTCTGAATCGGTAAAAATTGCGGTCTTTACTGATTGGCAGACAGGGCGCGACGCGGGGAATTTCTTCGGGCGCAACGACCTGGAAGCCGTGGTCTTTCGGCAGCATCCAGAGATCGCCGCGCTTGCGCGGACGATGCAGGACACGGGGGTCGAAGTCCGCATGACAGGTTCCGGTTCGTGCCTGTTTGTGGAATTCCCGGACGCAGCCAGGGCCAGGATGCACCGGGATCGAATAATCAGTAAAATAGAAAACTCACCCGATAGGGTGGTCGAAGGATCCTGGATCTGCCAGGGACTGGATGATCATCCTTTGCTGGGATGGGTCGCAGATTGACTTATTGGGGAATCGCCAAGCTGGTTAAGGCACCGGATTTTGATTCCGGCATGCGAAGGTTCGAATCCTTCTTCCCCAGCCATCCTTTCCGCGCCAGAGCGCATGCTATCAGGCTGTTGAACCGGTCCGCCTCCTGCGGAAAGGCTGTCAACAGCCTTGTCATTTGACACATTGGTTCGACACCATGGCACAAGACAGATTCATGATTTTCACCGGCACGGCCAATCCTCGTCTGGCCGTCGACGTCGTGAATCACCTGGACATGTCCCTGGGCAAGATGACCGTCGGTCGCTTCTCCGACGGCGAAGTCATGGTGGAAATCAACGAAAACGTTCGCGGCAAGGACGTCTTCGTGCTGCAGCCCACCTGTGCGCCGACCAATGACAACCTGATGGAAATCATGGTGATGGTCGATGCCCTGCGCCGCGCTTCCGCGCGCAACATCACCGCCGCCATCCCGTATTTCGGCTATGCCCGCCAGGATCGCCGGCCGCGTTCGGCCCGCGTGTCGATCTCGGCCAAGGTCGTGGCCAACATGCTGCAGGTCGTGGGCGTGGACCGGGTCCTGACCATGGACCTGCACGCCGACCAGATCCAGGGCTTCTTCGACATCCCCGTGGACAACATCTACGCCGGGCCGATCCTGCTGGGCGACATCTGGAGCCGCAATTTCCAGAACCTGGTGGTCGTGTCCCCCGACATCGGCGGTGTGGTGCGCGCCCGGGCCCTGGCCAAGCAGCTCGAATCCGACCTGGCCATCATCGACAAGCGCCGTCCGCGCGCCAATGTGTCCGAGGTCATGAACATCATCGGCGACGTGAGCGGGCGCACCTGCCTGATCATGGACGATATGGTCGATACCGCCGGCACGCTGTGCAAGGCCGCCCAGGCCCTGAAGGACCGGGGCGCGGGCGCGGTGTACGCCTATTGCACGCACCCCGTGCTGTCGGGCGAGGCCATCAAGCGCATCCAGGAATCCGCGCTGGACGAACTCGTCGTCACCGACACCATTCCGCTGAACGAAGCCGCGCGCGCCTGCGCGAAAATCCGCCAACTGTCTTGCGCGTCCCTGCTGGGGGAAACCATTTTGCGCATTTCGACGGCGGAATCGGTCAGCTCCCTGTTCGCCGACTGAGGGCGGACGCGTTTCATCTTGTGGCCTCGCGCTGGTCGCGGCGCGGGGCGTTTTTGCAGCCCAGGCTGCTGTGTTGTCAGAGGTCTTTCAAGGCCTTATTTTGGAGTTTTCCATGAAATTCACCGCCACTTCGCGTAGCGTTCAGGGTTCGAGTGCGAGCCGCCGCCTGCGCCGCGCCGGTCGGGTGCCCGCCATTGTCTACGGCGGCAAGTCCGCGCCGGCCAACATCGAGCTCGACCACAACGAGATCTACCACGCCCTGAACAAGGAAGCCTTCCACGCCTCCATCCTGGACATGGTCCTGGACGGCAAGACCGAGCCGGTCCTGGTGCGTGCCGCCCAATGGCACCCCTACAAGGCCCTGGTCCTGCACGTGGACTTCCAGCGCGTGGACGCCTCTCAGGCCGTCACCACCAAGGTTCCGGTGCACTACCTGAACGCCGACATCAGCCCGGCCGTCAAGCTGGCCGGCCAGGTCGTCACCCACGGCCCGGCCGAACTGGACATCACCTGCCTGCCGGCCAACCTGCCGCAGTTCATCGAAGTGGATCTGGGCAACCTGATCGGCGGCGCCCGTCTGCACCTGGCCGACATCACCCTGCCGATGGGGGTGAAGTTCGTGCCCCACGGCGAGGACACCAACCCGCTGCTGGCTCAGGCTTCCGCGCCCAAGGGCACGACGGCGGATGACGCCGCTGCTGCTCCGGCTGCCGAATAAGCGTCTCAGGCGCAGTTCGCAAGACCCTGCAAAACCCCCGTCCGCCGCAAGGCGGGCGGGGGTTTTGTCGTATGATAAGTGCTTTTCGGATTTCCTCCAATGACGACAGCGCCCATCCGCCTCATCGTGGGGCTGGGCAACCCCGGCCCCGAATACGAAGCCACGCGCCATAACGCCGGATTCTGGCTGGCGGACCATTTCGCCGACGACCTGCGGGCCGATTTCACCCTCGAAAAACCGTTCTTCGCCTGGGTCGCGCGTGCGCGTCATGCGGGACAGGCCGTGGTCTTGGCCAAGCCGATCACCTTCATGAACAAGTCCGGTCAGGCGGTCGGTGCGCTGGCGCGCTTCTACAAACTGCAGCCCGAGGAAATCCTGGTCCTGCACGATGAACTCGATCTGCTGCCGGGGGCCGTCAAACTCAAGCTGGGCGGCGGTCATGCAGGCCACAACGGCCTGCGCGACATCCAGTCCGCGCTGGGCTCGCCGAACTTCTGGCGCCTGCGCATCGGCATCGGTCATCCGCGCAGCCTGGGCCTGGCCCAGCAGGTGGTCAATTTCGTGCTGCATCCGCCGCGCAAGGACGATATGCCCGGTATCGACGACGTCATCAACCGCTGTCGCATCGTCCTGCCGCAACTGCTGGACGGCGCCTTCGAGCGCGCCACCGAACGCCTGCACCAGGCCAATCACGCCTGAGACGGCATCCATGCCTCTTTTTCGACGCCCCGCCGGACTGCCCACCATGGGTCAGGAAATCGTTGATTTCCTGCGCTTCGTCGTCCGGCCGCGTCCCGGCCCCCGGCTGGGCGGCCGGCGCGCCGGTTCCGGCATGCGGGCGGACCTGGGCCTGAACGCGCCCTGGTGGCGCCTGGTCCATTGGGCCGTGCTGCTGTGGACCTTGAATCTGTTCGTGTTCGCCCCGCTGGCCCTGTCGGCGGCGGATGCGGGCGGGGCGCAGCATCGGCTGGACATCCACAACCTGCCCTGGATGACCGCCCTGATCTGGGCGCCGATCGTCGAGGAGCTGACCTTTCGTCACGCGTTGCGCCGTCCGGCCATGTTGTGGTGGTTCGTGCCCCTGATGGTGTCCATTCTGGTCCAGGGCGCCGGCGTGGCCTCGGGCCTGATGGCCGCCGCCGCCGTGCTGCTGGCTCTGGCGCCGGCCTGGTATCCGGCCGGCCACCGTTGGCAGGCCGGCTGGCGGCTGTCCTGGCGCGGCCGGCGGCTGATGCGGCGCGCCTATCCGCTGCTGTTCCACGTCGCCGCGCTGGCCTTCGCCGCCGTGCACCTGTTCAATTTCCGTCTCAACGCCATGGCGCTGGTGCTGCTGCCGCTGCTGGTGCTGCCGCAATGGGTCACCGGCCTGGTGCTGGGCTGGATGCGCGTGCGCCGGGGCCTGGGCGCCTCGATCGCCCTGCACGCGATCTTCAACGGCGGACCGCTGCTGCTGATCGGACTGATCCTGTGGCTGGCCCCGGAGCTGGCGCTGGGATGAGGCCCTAAATAACGGGCCGCACCCCGCTCCGTTCAGCGCGCGCCCAGGATCTGTTCGATGCTGAGGCCGACGTCCAGGATGTGCGCGTCGGCGTGGGCCGGGCCTGCGACCATCAGGCCGACCGGCGCCTCGCCCTGCGCATGGCAGGGCAGGCTCAGGGCGCAGCCGTCCAGGAAATTGATCAGCGTGGGATTGCGCAGGATCAGGCCGTTCGCGGCGAAATAGGCCTCGTCCGAGGCCCGCAGGGACTCGATGGTCGGCGCGATCACCGGCACGGTGGGCAGCAGCAATGCGTCGTAGCCTTGCAGCCGGGCTTCGACGGCGGCGATCCAGCGCGCGCGTTTGGCGTGCAGCTCGATGTAGTCGGCGGCGTCGATGTCGCGGCCGCGCAGGATGCGCGAGGACACCCGGGGGTCGTATTGGTCGCCGTGCGCATCCAGCGCGTCGCGGTGGACCGCGTAGGCTTCCGCGCAGACCAGTCCGCCCTTGCGGTTGATCTGCGCCAGTTCCTCGAATTCCGGCAGATCCAGTGTGTCGATGGCGACGCCTGCGGCGCGCAGCCGCGCGATCGCAGCGTTGAAGGTGTTGCGGACGATGTCGTCGGCGCCGTCCAGGACCAGCGTGTTCGCCACGGCGAGCCGCAGCCGGGACAGCGGCAGGGCGGTCGGCAGCCGGCGGGCCTCGTCGCCCGAGAGAATGCCGTCCAGGATCGCGCAGCACGTCACCGAGGCCGCCAGCGGCCCCACGGAATCCAGGCTGGTCGCCAGGGGGAAGGTGCCGCCGGAGGGCACGCGCGCCGCCGTGGGCTTGAAGCCCGTCAAGCCGCAGAAGGCCGACGGGATGCGGACCGAGCCGCCCGTGTCCGTGCCCAGGGCGGCCACCGCCATGCCGTCCGCCACCGAGACGCCCGCGCCCGAGGACGAACCGCCCGGAATCCGGCCGCCGGCGCGGTCCCAGGGGCTGCTGGGCGTGCCATAGTGCGGATTGATGCCCAGCCCGGAGAAGGCGAATTCCGTCATGTTGGTGTGCCCGATCAGCACCGCGCCGGCGCGCGCCAGGCGCTGCACCGGATCGGCGTGGCGCGCGGCGGGCGCGTCGCCCCGGCGCACCTTGGAGCCTGATTTTGTGACGTGTCCGGCGACGTCGAACAAGTCCTTGATCGAGACGGGCAGGCCGTCCAGGGGCGAGCGGGCCTGGCCGGCGGCGCGCAGGGCGTCGGACGCCCGGGCGGCGGCCAGCGCCTGTTCCGCCCAGACCGCGGTGAAGACCCGCGCGCCTTCACCCTGCGGATCGGCGATGCGGGCCAGCGCGGCTTGGGTCAGGTCGACGGACGTGGTCTCGCCCTTGTCCAGGGCGGCTTGCAGTGCGGTCAGGGTGGGCAACATGGCGGTTCCGGGCGTGAGTGTGGGGGGACGGGTCAGGCGATTTCGGGCAGGACTTCGATGCGGTAGGCGTGATGGATGCGGCGGCCCAGGATCGGATCGAACAGTTCCATCTCCAGGTTCGTGGAGGGGCGGATGCCGCCGATGGCGGCCATGGTACCGCAGGTCATTCCCGCGTCGGGCGGCATGCCTGCCGCGCCGAAGCAGCCCTCGATCAGCTCGGTGGGCGGCCGCAGCGAGGCCAGCGTGCCTTCCTGATAGAGCACGCGCCGGCCGTCTTCCTCGATCCATGAGCGCAGGATCAGCGAGTCCCAGTGCGCGGCCACCTCGGCGAACGGCCAGGCTTCCCGCGCGACGGGCTTGACGCAGATCTGCTTGGACAGGGCCACGCTGATCGATTCGAGCTTGCGGTCGGTGTGATCGGAGGCGAGGCTGACCATCAGTTGCCCGTCGTGCATGAAGACGAAGACTTCGGCTTCGCCCGAGGAATGCGGGCCCACGGCCTGCAGCGCGTCGTCCTGGCTGACCTGGTTGGCGGCGATGCGGTAGTACAGGGGCACCGCGCTGGGGCGCGGCACGCCCAGTTCGGCCAGTTCCTCGATGTGGTGCTCGATGGCGGCCAGATCGCGGCCGGCCCAGCCGGCCACGATGCACTGCTGGAGGTTGACGGTCACGAGTTGCGTGGCCGCCCGGGTGGAGATCAGGTCGAAAAACAGCTTCATACGATATTCCGGTGGAGGTGGATGGAGGGTCAGCCGAAGACGCGGGGGACCCAGAGCGCGATGTCGGGCGCGATCGCCAGCAGGGCGACCATGAGCAGCATCATGAGGACAAAGGGGGCGGCGCCGACGATGACGTCATTCATGCTGCCCGTGGTGCGCAGGCTCTGGACCACGAACAGGTTCAGGCCGACCGGCGGGGTGATCAGCGCGCATTCGACCAGGATGATGATGACGATGCCCAGCCAGACCGGGTCGAAGCCCAGGGCGAACATGATGGGCGCGACGATGGGGATGGTGGTGATCATCATCGCCAGGGTTTCCATGAAGCAGCCCAGCACCAGATAGAACAGCACCAGGATCAGCAGCATGACCGTGGGCGAGACGCCCAGGCCGCTGATGGTGTCGATCAGCGCATTGGTCAGGCCGACAGCCGACATGATGAAGTTCAGGAAGGCCGCGCCGATCACGATGAGCATGATCATGGCCGAGGACTTCATGGTGCCTTCCAGGGCGTCGCGCAGCATCGGCCAGTTCAGACGGCCCTGGAACAGGGCGAGGCACAGCGCACCGACCACGCCCAGCGCCGCGGCTTCCGTCGGCGTGGCGACGCCGGCGTAGATCGAGCCCACCACCAGCAGGAAAATGCCGATCGGCGGCACGAGCTGGGCCAGGCTGCGAATCCGCGCGCCCCAGGACGCCGTGATCCGCTGGCCGCCCCATTGCGGGCGCACGAGGCAGGCGATCGCAATGGCGAGCATGAACAGCCCGGCCAGCGCCAGCCCCGGGACGATGCCGGCCAGGTAGAGCTTGGGCACCGACGTGTTGGTGAGCACGCCGTAGATCACCAGATTGATGGACGGCGGGATCAGGATGCCCAGCGTGCCGCCGGCCGCGATGCTGCCGAGAAACAGCGAAGGGTTGTAGCCCTGCTTCTTGATCTGCGGGATGGCGACCGTGCCGACCGTGGCCGCCGTGGCCACGCTGGAGCCGGACGTGGCGGCGAACAGCGCGCTGGCGCCGATGTTGGCGTGCATCAGGCCGCCCGGCAGCCACGACAGCCACAGGCTCATGGCGCTGTACATGCTTTCGGCCATGCCCGAGCGCAGCAGGATTTCGCCCAGCAGGATGAACAGCGGGATGGCGACCATCAGGAATTCGTTGCTGGTGCCCCAGGACACTTCACCCATGGCCTGGGTGAGCGGCAACATCGAATACAGGGGGTCCAGGATCAGGCCGAGCACGCCGAGCGCGGCGCCGACCGGGATGCTCAGGCCCAGCAGGGCGAGCAGGAGGATGAGGGCGGTGCCGATCATGAGGCGTCTCCTTCGACCAGCCGCTTGCCGGCTTCGGCTTCGGCGTCGGCTTCTTCTTTGGTGCTGCGCACGCCGCAGATGTCGCGCACGGTGCGCAGGTCGCCCGTCACCAGGGCCAGGGTCGAACGCAGCAGCATGAGGGCCAGCACGACGCACAGCCAGATCAGGCCCGCGACCCACAGGGACTGCGGAATCCACAGCGGTGTGGCGAAGGTCGTGTTGGCGGTCGATTGGTTGTCCCAGGACAGGCCGGCGACCGTGGCGGCATAGCGTGTCCAGTACACGATGAACACACCCAGGACGACCAGCGCCAGCCAGTCGAAGAGCGCGCCGATGCGCGGCGGCAGGTACTGGTACAGCGCGTCGATGCGGATGTTGGCGCGCTGCAGGGTGGCGAACGACAGCGCCCAGGAGATGCTGATGGCGAAGGCGTAGCCGGACAGTTCGTCGGCGGCGCCCAGGGGTCTGCCCACGAAATAGCGCACCAGCACGTCGAGTGTGATGTAGAGGGCGCTGGCCAGGGTCAGGCCGCCGGCCACCCAGATGGCGACGCGGGAGAGCGCGTTCGCCCGGCGCAGCAGGCTGTCGAGCACGCGGTAGCGGTCGGATGAGTTCATGATGAGTCCGGGGTCGAAGCGGCCGGCGGTGTGCCGCCGGCCGCGGGTCAGAGGACGCGGCGCACGCCGCGACCGCCTACTTGGACGCGGTGATGCCCACGATCTTGCCGACCGTGTCGTTGAAGTCCGTGACGCATTGCGCGGAGCAGCGCGCGGCCCACTTCGGCACGATGGTTTCGGACAGGACCTTCTTGAGCAGCGCCTGATCGGCCTCGGAGGGCTGAACCAGCGTCATCTTGCCCTTGACCGCTTGCTTGCACTCGGCGGCGCCGGTGTTGCAGTCATAGCCCTGCTGCGTTTCAGCGGCGGCGTCGGCCCAGATTTTCTCGAACATCACGTTCAGGTTCTTCTGCAGGAAGTCCTGGACCTTGGGGTCGAGCTTGTTCCAGAACGCCTTGTTGGCGGCGTGGATCTGCTGGTTCCAGTTGATCGGCAGGGCGTACAGGTGCGTGCTGACCTCGTACCACTTGGCCGAGTAGCCCGACATCGAGCCCGTGATGGCGCAGTTGACCACGCCGTTCTGCAGGGCCGGCACGACTTCGCCGAAGGGCAGGGTCACGCTGCTGCCGCCGAAGGCCTCGACGAACTCGGCCTGGGTGCGGCTGCTGGTGCGCACCTTCTTGCCCTTGAGGTCGGCCAGGCCGTTCATCGCGCCATTGCAGAACAGCACTTGCGCGGGATAGGACGAAAAGCCGAGCACCTTGATGTTCTGCTTGTCGTAGAAGGCCTCGTAGACCGGCTTGAAGGCATCGGTCACCTGCTTGGCGATGGCGGCGGTGGGCGCCAGGCCGGCCAGGTCGATGGCTTCGTTGATGGGGTTGTCGCTGGCGAAATAGGCCAGGGTCGAGGTGCCGACCGGGATCACGCCCTGGGACATCAGGCGCAGCATTTCCGGGCCCTTCAGGCCCATTTCATTGAAACCCTTGATGGTGGCCGTGACCTGGCCGTTCGACAGTTCGGGAACGGTCTTGGTCCAGAAGGGTTGTTCGAAGTTCTGGTAGAGCGTCAGGTTGCTGAGCGCGCCCGCGACCTGGATCTGGGTCTTGGGCAGGCCGTCCACCTTGTCTTGTGCAACGGCGGCGGAGGCGAGCAGGACAGCGCCTGCGGTGAGCGTGATGGTGGCCAGGTGCTTCATGGAGTCTCCTCGGGGTGTCGAGTGCAGAGTGTATGGAGTGGATGACACCCCTCGATTGCAGCTTGGCAACCCCTATTGCGTCCAATTATCAATCGGTATGCCTGGTCATAACGAATCTTTATTAATCAATCATAACGTGTTGTTTTTAAACTGATTCGTATGAATTTTCAGGCGTTTTTATTGACGGTTCAGCGAGCCGGGCCAGGGTTATCCCCGATCCCCTTTGGTCTCGACCTGATGCGCGATTTCCTGCGCCAGCCGCGCGACGGTCTGGGCCGTGTGGCTGTCGGGCGTATCCAGCCAGCAGGCATGGAAGTCGATGTCGGGCAGGGTGCTGTCAGTTCGCAGAAGACGCAGCTTGCCCTGTTCCAGTTCCTCGGTGATCACGGCAGGCGCGATCACGCAGGGACCCATCCCGTGGCGCGTCATGTGGACGATGGTGCTGAGCGACGCGCTGCCGTACAGGCGGGGCTCCTTGATCCCCGCGTCCTGCAGAATGCGCTTGACCGCGTGGTGCGGCACACTGGCCGGCAGGTAGGTGATGATGGGGTAGGCTGCCAGTTCTCTGACCGTGACGGTGCGGTTGTGCAGCCGCAGGCTGGGGCTGGCGATCCAGGCCAGGGAATAATCCCAGAGGTGCAGGCTGTGTTCGCGCGGGTCCTGCGAGGTCCCCACCAGCATGGCCAGGTCGATCTGGTGCGACAGCAGTTGCGCGCGCAGCACGTGGCTGGTGTCCACCTGCAATTCCACCACCAGCGCCGGATGCCGCTGGTGCAGCCGTTCGAGCAGTTCCGGCAGCCAGGTGTGCACCAGGGTTTCGGCCACGCCCAGCCGGAAGAGCCCCCCGATCGGGCAGGCCTGTTGGGCGGCCGTCAGCATCTCGGTGCGCATGTCGATGATGCGGCGGGCGTGGGACAGCAGTTCCTGACCTTTTTCCGTCAGCCTGATGCCGCGCGTGTTGCGCTCGAACAGCCGCACGGACAAGGACGATTCCAGCGCCGCGATGCGCTGCGAGATGGCCGGCTGCGTGGTGTGGAGCTTTTCCGCGGCGATCCGGAAGCTCTCGACCTCGGCGACCCAGACAAACGCTTCGATGTGCTTGAAATCCATGGCGATGCGTCGGAAGCCTCAGGGCCTGCGGCCAGTGGGATGTCAGTGGGCAAGTACAATGGCTGCGGTCTTTCGGACCGGGCCTTGCCTGTCGTTTCACAAGGATAATCGAATTCAAGGCGCTGCGATGCGCGTCGCCGGCCGCCGGCCGGTCGGTGCGCAGCCTGGAGGCTGGGTGGGTGAAGGGCAGGCCGCCACCCGCTACGGAGTCATCATGAAAGCCTTGCTCATCATTGACATGCAACAAGCGATGCAGGATCGGGTGGATGCCGGGCGGGATCACGTCGACCCTGCAGCGCCGGCCAGGATCGCGGCGCTTGCGGCCGCTTTCCGCGGACAGGGGCTGCCGGTCATTCACATCCGGCATCAGGCCGAAGATCCGGCATCGCCCTTTCATCCGCTGGCGTCCGGGTATCCTCCCATGCCGTGCGCGCGGGCCCTGGATGGCGAGCCGGTGTTCCTCAAACGGACCTCGTCGGCGTTCGCCTCGACGGATCTGCAGGCCCATCTGCGCGGGCAGGGTATCACCGATCTGGTCGTGACGGGAGCCGTGGCCGGTTTCTGCGTCAATTCCACTGTGCGCGCGGGCGCGGACCTGGGATTCCGGATGACGGTGGTTCGTGATGCGGTGCTCGGGTTCGATCTGCCGTCCGATCATCTGTCCGCACGCACCGTGCTCGACGTAACGCTGGCGCTCCTGGAAGCTGATTTCGCGGAAGTCGTGGATACAGCGTCGATCCTGTCCTCCTGACGGCGCGCGATCCTGCCGGGGCCGTTCACCTGAAGCATGGCGGCGCCTTGCGCAGGGGGCTTCGCCGGGGTCTGCGGGTACAATAGCGCCTTGATTTCCATCCCTCTTTTTCTCTCAGGTTCCCCATGGCACTGCAATGCGGCATCGTTGGCCTGCCCAACGTCGGCAAATCCACCCTGTTCAACGCCCTGACCAAGGCCGGCATCGCGGCGGAAAACTACCCGTTCTGCACCATCGAGCCCAACGTCGGCGTGGTCGAGGTCCCGGACCCGCGCCTGGCGCAGTTGTCGGCCATCGTCAAGCCTGAGCGCGTCGTGCCCGCCGTGGTCGAATTCGTCGACATCGCCGGCCTGGTGGCGGGCGCGTCCAAGGGCGAAGGCCTGGGCAACCAGTTCCTGGCCAACATCCGCGAGACCGACGCCATCGTTCACGTCGTGCGCTGCTTCGAGGACGAGAACGTCGTCCACGTCGCCGGCCGCATCGATCCGATTTCGGACATCGAGGTCATCAATACCGAACTGGCCCTGGCCGACATGGCCGCCGCCGAAAAGGCTCTGCAGAAGAACCGCAAGCTGGCCAATTCCGGCGACAAGGACGCCATCCGCCTGGTCGCCCTGCTGGAGCGCATCGTGGCCGTCCTGGATCAGGGCAAGTCCGTGCGCAGCCTGGGCCTGGACGAAGACGAGCAGGCCGTGATCAAAAGCTACTGCTTCATCACCGCCAAGCGCGCCATGTACGTCGCCAACGTCAAGGACGACGGCTTCACCGACAACCCGCACCTGAAGGCCGTGCAGGACTACGCGGCGGCCGAACACGCCCCCGTGGTCGCCGTCTGCGCCGCCATCGAGGCCGAGATCGCCGACCTGGACGATGAAGACAAGACCGTCTTCCTGGAAGACATGGGCATGACCGAGCCCGGCCTGGACCGCGTCATCCGCGCCGGCTACCAGTTGCTGGGCCTGCAGACCTACTTCACCGCCGGCGTCAAGGAAGTCCGCGCCTGGACCATCCCCGTCGGCGCCACCGGTCCCCAGGCCGCCGGCGTCATCCACACCGACTTCGAACGCGGCTTCATCCGCGCCCAGACCATTGCTTTCGACGACTTCATCGCCTGCAAGGGCGAGCAGGGCGCCAAGGAAGCCGGGAAGATGCGGGCGGAAGGCAAGGACTATGTGGTGAAGGACGGGGACGTGATGAATTTTTTGTTTAACGTGTGATTCAATCAAGTCATTTCAGGGCGCTTCGCAAGGTCGCGTGAAGCTCTCTGAAGGTGTGCTCGAACCCCGATTTTTCGGGGTTTTTCTTTGTGTGATCCGCAGCCTGGGCCTTGCCTCTCATCGCAAATCCCTGAGGACCGTTTTCTCCATGGCTGCGCCTGATCAAGCCTGCAAATGATGCTTGCCGGCTGGAAACCGCCCCAGCGATGTGATTCCCGATGGGGCGGATCCGGCTTTCAGAGACGCCTGCGATGCGCTCGAAGATGAATTCGCCGTGTTGGCGGCATTGCTGGCCGCGTGCAAGGATGCCGGTCTGACCCCATGCTTGCGGGAAGAAGCTGGTGATCCAGATGGTGTGATGATCGCTCGATACGCCTGGGATCAATCATCTCCTAATTCCCGCACATCCTGCGGTGAATCCGTCCGTAATCACCGCATGAGTCGCGGTGATTGTCCCTCCACCTGTTAATCTAGCACCACGGACCCGCTGGGCCCACGCACCCGTTCCGGCCCTTGCCCATGTCAGCCCCCCCGCCTGCCACCCCCGACGACTATTACCGCCTGACCGTCCCGCTGCTGCTGACCGTGGCGCTGGTGGGTGTGTTCGCTTTTATCCAGGTGTATTCGGTGCAGTCGATCCTGCCGGAACTGCAGCGGGACCTGAACGCGTCGGTGGTCGAGATCGGCAATGCCGTGGGGATGACGGTGCTGGCGGTGGCGTTGATCTCGCCGTTCATCGGCATGCTGTCCGACGCCTTGGGGCGCAAGTGGCTGATCACGGTGTCGGTGTTTGCGCTGGCCGTACCCACGGCGCTGATGTCGCAGGTGCAGTCTGTGCATGGCCTGCTGGTGCTGCGCTTCCTGCAGGGGCTGGCGGTGCCGGGCGTGTCGGTGGTGATGATCGCTTACGTCGGCGAGGAATTCCGTGGCGCCTCGATGGTGCGGGTCATGACGGGGTACGTGGCGGGCACGGTGCTGGGCGGCTTTCTGGGGCGTTTCCTGATGGGGCACCTGACCGAATTCATGGCCTGGCGCACCGCGTTCGGCCTGATGGCCGTGCTGAACCTGGCGGGGGCCTGGCTGGTGTGGCGCGGCTTGCCGCCTTCGCGCCATTTCACGGCCAACGTCCGTTTTGCCGACAGCCTGTCGACGCTGGGCCGGGTGCTGCGCAATCCTGCGCTGCAGGCGGCGTGCGCCCTGGGCTTTACGGTGCTGTTCGCGCTGGTCGGCTTGTTCACCTTCGTCAACCTGCACCTGGCGGCGGAGCCGTATCGCTTCAGTTCGGGCGATCTGGCCAATATTTTCAGCGTCTATCTGCTGGGGGTGGTGGTGACGCCGCTGGCGGGACGCTTCATTTCACGCGTCGGCTCGCGGCGCACGGTGCTGACGGCCGTCGCGATCTCGGCGCTGGGGGTGCTGGGGGCGTTGGCGCCCTGGGCCTCGGGCATCGTCGTCGCGTTGGCCGTGGCGGCCTGCGGGGTGTTCGTGACGCAGTCAGTGACGATGAGTTTTATCGCCCACCGGGTCACCAGCGGCCGGTCGCTGGCCAGCGGCCTGTACTACGGGGCGTATTATTGCGGCGGCTTTGCGGGCGCCTGGGGCTGCGGGATCGCCTATACCCTGGGGGGATGGCCCGGCACCGTGGCCACGCTGTGTGCCGTGCAGGTGCTGGGATGGCTGGTCGCCTGGCGTTTCATGCCCGGGCCTGCGCCGTCCCCCGATACGACGGGCGGATCGCCGCCTGTCCAACGACCTCGGATTTCTGAATGATTGCACCCGCATTGCCCGCCGAACTGCTCGATTTCCTGCCGTGTCCCACGCCCGAGGCCTGGGTGCGCGCCGCGTTGGCGCAGCAGGACGTGCTCTTGCTCGATCATCGCAACTGCGAACTGAAGGCGGCCGCGACTGCGATGAGCCTGATTGCGCGCTACGGTCAGGACGCCGAATTGTCAGCGGCGCTGTCCAAGCTGGCGCGTGAGGAACTGGTGCACCACGAGCAGGTGCTGCGCCTGATGAAGCGGCGCGGCATCGCGCTGCGGCCTTTGACGGCCGGCCGCTATGCGTCCGGGCTGCGGGCGGCGGTCCGTACCCACGAGCCGGCGAAGCTTGTTGATACGCTGATCGTGGGCGCTTTTATCGAGGCCCGTTCCTGCGAGCGTTTCGCCGCGCTGGTGCCGCACCTGGATGAAGAACTGGCCACGTTCTACGCCGGGCTGCTGCAATCGGAAAGCCGCCACTATCAAGGTTATCTGCGCTTCGCGCACCGTTTTGGCGAGGCGCGTGATGTGGAACGCGCGGTGGCCCGGATCCGTCAGGTGGAACAGGAACTGATCGAGTCGCCGGACGCGGAGTTCCGCTTTCACAGCGGCTGTCCGGCCGACGGTGCCGCAGCCTGAATCAGAAGCTGTTCAGCCCGGCCCCGGCCTGATCCGTACGGCACTGACGGCGCATCCGCCTCAGTGCAGGTCCCGCGTATAGACGAATTTGGGCATGCTCCAGCCGAAGCGCAGGGCCAGCAGCCGCAGCCCAAGACCGATCGCCAGCGCGCCGCCGGTGACGGCTTCCTGGTGCAGGTCGAGCGCCAGGCCGCCCACGTACAGGGCGCCCGCGACGATGGAGACCGTGGCGTAGAGTTCGGCGCGGAACAGCAGCGGGACTTCGTTGCACAGCACGTCACGCAGCACGCCGCCCACGCAGCCGGTGATCATGCCCGAGACGATGGCAATGCTCCAGGGCAGGCCCAGGTTCAGGGCGATGTCGCAGCCGATCACGGTGAAGACCACCAGCCCGACCGCGTCCAGGAACAGAAACAGGTGCCGCAGCGAGTGGATGAAGCGGGCCAGCGCGATGGTGACCAGGGCTGCGCCGCCGGTGATCAGCAGATAGGACGGGTGGGCGATCCAGGACAGCGGGTGGTGATTCAGCAGCAGGTCGCGCACTGAGCCGCCGCCCAGTGCGGTGATGCAGCCCAGCAGGCACACGCCCAGCCAGTCCATTTCCCGCCGCCCGGCCGCGAGTGCGGCGGTCATGGCTTCGGCGGCGATGGCGATGATGAACAACACGTGCAGGAGCTCGTTGGTGATCTGGCTGCTGAGCAAAGGAAGACTCCCGGGAAGATGACAATTGGGACGGCTCAGGCCGTCGGTTCCGGCCAGGCCATGCAGGCGCCCAGAATATACACGTGGCCCTGGGCGTCCAGCGGCGGCGCGGCGAGCGAGGGCATGCGCAGGTCCAGGCGCATGTCCCCCAGGGCCAGGCCGACCAGGGTGTGGTCACCGCGAAAGGAGTGGCGGACCACCCGGGCGGGGACGCCGGGGCCGTCTGCCTGCCACTGGACTTGTTCGGGACGCACCATGACCATGGCCGCGCCGCCCGGGGCTTCGTCGCCGTCGTGCAGCGGCAGGGCGCCCAGCGCGCAGGTCGCCGTGCGGCCCAGTCCATGGCCGGGCAGGAAGATCGCAGCGCCTGTCAGGCGGGCCACGGCGGGGCTGGCCGGCTGCCAGTAGACGGTTTCCGGGCGGGCGCATTGCATGATGACGCCGCTTTGCATGACGGCCAGTTGGTCGGAGACGGCAAAGGCCTCGCCCGGGTCGTGGGTCACCAGGATCGATGTGGTGCCCGTATTGCGCAGCACGCCGATCACGTCTTCGCACATGCTGCGGCGCAGGTCCAGATCCAGTGCGTTGAAGGGCTCGTCCAGCAGCACCAGGGCGGGGTTCGGCGCCAGGGCCCGGGCCAGGGCGACGCGCTGTTGCTGGCCGCCGGACAACTCGTGCGGATAGCGCCGGCCCAGGCCGTCCAGGCCTGTCAGGGCCAGGACTTCATCGATCCGGCGCCGCCGGTCGGCGTGGCGGGGCAGGCCGAAGCGGATATTGCCCTCCACGGTCAGGTGGGGAAACAGGGTGCCTTCCTGCGGGACGTAGCCGATGCCCCGGCGCTCGGGCGGCACGAAGACGGTCGGTGAGGCCATGACGTGCGCGCCAAAGGCGATGCGGCCCTGCTCCAGCGGTTCGAAGCCGGCGATCAGGCGCAGCAGCGTGGTCTTGCCGCAGCCGGACGGCCCCAGCAGGGCCAGCACGGATCCCTGGGGGATGCTCAGTTCGATGCCGCGCAGGACTTCGACGGCGTCGTAGCGCTTGTGCAGGTCGGCAATGACGATGTGGCTCATGGCGGGCTCAGCTTCTGTGATGCAGCATGCGGCGGGTAAAGATCCAGACCGGCAGGACGGAGACCAGCACCAGCAGGGCGGCGAAGGGCGCTGCCGCCGCGTATTCGGCGTCCGCCGTGTAGGACCAGACCTCGGTGGCCAGGGTGACCGTTCCGGTGGGAGCCAGCATCAGGGTGGCGGTCAGTTCGCGCACGATCTCCAGCATCATCAGGGCCAGGGCGGCGCCGATGCCGGGGGCCATGGCGGGCAGCACGACGGAGACGAAGACGTGGAAGGGCCGCCGCCCCAGGCTGCGGGCGACGGCCTCGAACTGCGGCGGCACCAGTTCGGCCGAAGCGCGCAGCGACGATTGCGCCAGGGGCAGGAACAGGATTGCGTAGGCGGCCAGCAGCACGCCCATCCCCTGGTACAGCGCGGGGACCAGGCGGATGGACAGGAAGACCAGCGCCAGGGCCACGACGACGCCGGGCAGGCCATGGACGATGTAGGGCAGCCGTTCGGCGAACTGGGCCAGGCGGCCCCGGTGGCGCACGGACAGCAGCACCAGGGGAATGGCCAGCAGGCTGGTCAGGACCGCGCCCGAGAGCGCCAGGCCCAGCGTGCCCTGGATGGCGGGCATGATCTGTTCGTACCCGGCGCCGGCGGACCGCCCTTGCGCCAGCCAATAGGCCAGGGTCGTCAGGGGGATCCCCAGGGACAGCAGGCCCAGCAGGCCGAAGGCCGCCAGAATGGGCAGGGTGGCGCGGCCCAGGCGGGCGGGCCGCGCGGTGCGTGCGCTGCCCCGGCCCGTCCGGGCCAGGCGCCGGCGGCCGCGCAGGCGCATTTCCGCCCAGGCGGCCGGAATGCAGAGCAGCATCAGCACGATGGACTGCAAGGCGGCCGAGGCGCTGTCGAACTGCAGTTCGTAGGATTCGAAGATGGCGGTGGTGAAGGTCTGCACGCGCAGCAGCGCGAGGGCGCCGAACTCGGCGAACATGTGCGTCAGCACCAGCAGCGATCCGCCGCCCAGGGCCGGCAGCAGTTGGGGCAGCAGGGCGTGGGTAAAGGTCCGCCAGGGGCCGTGGCCCAGCGAGCGGGCCACGTCTTCGCAGCCCGGATCGGTGCCGCGCAGGGCGGCGGTCACGGGCAGGTAGACCAGCGGATAAGTGGACAGGGCCAGGATGAAGATCGCGCCGCCCAGGTTCTGGAAGGCGAGGCCCAGCGAGGACCAGGCATAGCTGGAGACAAACGCGGGCACGGCCAGCGGCAGTCCGGCCGCGACCCGCCACCAGCGCCGGCCGGGCAGGTCGCTGCGTTCCACGCACCAGGCCACGGCCAGCCCCAGCGCGGCGGCCAGCACCATGACGCCGACGGCCAGGATCACGGTATTGGCCAGGAGTTCGGCCGTGCGGCTGCGGAACAGCTCGTCGAGAATGCCGGACAGGCCGGATTGCCAGGCCCGCAGGGCGACGTACAGCAGGGGGAGCGCCACCAGGGCGACGGGCGCCAGGGCGGCGCCCGCCATCCAGCCGGTCCTCGGGAAGCCTCGCCGGCCCATGGTCCGGCCGAGGACGATCACGCCAGGCCGGCTTCGCGGCGCAGGGCCAGCGCGTCGGCAGCGTCGCCCAGATCGGCCGGGCTGACCGGCGGCGGGTTCAACGCGTCAAAGGGCTTGAGGTCGAAAGGCGAGGCCACCCCCGGGCGCAGCGGGTATTCGGCCACGGTGTCGGCGATGGCTTCCTGGCCTGCCCGGCTGACCATGAAGGCCAGCAGCTTGCGGGCCGCGTCCGGGTTGCGCGAGGTTTTCAGGATGCCGGCCGCAGAGACCGTGATCAGGCCGCCCGGATCCTGGGGGCCGGCGTAGTGCAGGCCGGATTTCATCTGGTCGGCGCCGACTTCGTTGGCCACGATGTACCAGTAGTAGTTGTTCACCAGGGCCGTGGCGATCTCGCCGCGTTCCACGGCGCGCATGGCGGCCATATTGCCGTTGTAGATGCGGCCGTACTGCTTCAGGCCCTTGAGCCAGTTCAGTGCGGCGTCGCGGCCCTTGAGCAGTTTGATGGCGATGAGTTGTTCCTGGAAAGCGCCGCTGGTGGGCACGAAGCCGACCCGGTCCTTCCAGGCGGCCGTGGCCATGTCCAGCACCGAGGAGGGCAGCTCCGACGCCTGGACCATCTCGCGGTTGTAGACCGTGACGCGGCAACGCGCGGTCACGCCGGTCCAGGTCCCGTCGGCGGCCGTGTAGCCGGGGATGACCTGGTCCAGGGTGTCCTTGGGCAGTGGCGCCAGCAGGTTTTTTTCGGCCAGGGCCGCGACCGGGGGGCTTTCCTCGGCGTAGAACACGTCGGCAGGCGAACGGCTGCCTTCTTCGATGATCTGGTTGGCCAGTTGGGTGCTGCTGCCCTTGCGGATGTCGACCCGGATGCCGGTGGCCTGAGTGAACGCGGCCACCAGCTTTTGCGTGGTCTTGGCGTGCTGGCCGTTGTACAGCGTCAGGGGGGCGGCGTCCGCTGCGTAGGCGCCGCGCAATGCGGGTGCGCCGAGCAGCGCCCCGGCGCCCAGCAGGAGCCCGTTGCGCAGGAAGATGCGGCGTGAGGTGTGCTTCATGAGACTGGCCTGGAGAAAAATCAACGTTTTTTATTGTAGGGCAAACAATAACGATTATCTTTCTTGTTACTAAGTGAGTAAGGAGGATTGATGCGGTCGTGCGTGATCTGTCGTTCATTTCAGGCGTTTTTTCTTGCTTCGCTCCAGGCCTGGGATTAAAATCCCGCCGTCTTCATTTTCCGGAGTTCCTCCTGTGGACTTACCCAGTTGTCGATCCTTGATCGGCTTTCCGCAGGCAAGGTAACCGCGAGTCTTCTCGCCGCCTTGCCTGCAGGGCAGGGCGGCAGCCCGGACGGCCTTTTCGGGCCTCCGGTCTTCCACCCCTGAATTCGTACCGCCCCCGTGGGGGCGTCCGTTCGCCATGGGCTCGTCCAGGGCGGCGTGCGTTCCGCCGGGCAATCGTCCTGGATGCCGTGCATCCGGGCGAGCGGCGTGCGTGCGTCCGTCCCGCGCATTTTCCTGATTCTTGAACCTTAAAAAACCATGAACCCAGACCCATTACCCAGAAGGGAACCTCTGAACAAGTCACCGCGCCGCGCGCATCTG
Organism: Castellaniella hirudinis; assembly: GCF_042651965.1. NCBI lineage: Bacteria > Pseudomonadati > Pseudomonadota > Betaproteobacteria > Burkholderiales > Alcaligenaceae > Castellaniella > Castellaniella hirudinis. Next base: position 520,325 of record NZ_JBHSDY010000002.1, on the reverse strand, counting down.
CGGGCTCGGGCGGTCTGCGGCGTTGCTCATCCTCGCGATAGCACCCGCTATCGCTGCGGTTCGCGCCTTGCATCCCATCCCGATCCGCAGCGCCCGCTTTCCGCTCGACTCATTCAGAGGTCCCCTGCGCCACCGTCCTGACTCTAAAGGGATGGTGGCGTCGATTGCATTCCAAGGAGAATAACAATGCACATCACCATCCTGAAGAATCTTTTCGCCGGCTTTTTGCATGCCCGGCGCATGACCCGGCATTTCGGCCGCCGGGACATGCTCGATTCCGTCGTCCGCACGGGCGTCGGCCGCGACGCGCCGGACGCGCTTTCCCGGACCCTGGCCGTCGCCGCCCTGGACGACCGGGACGCGCTGCTCGATCGGCTCGGCAGCCACGTCGACGGTCTGACTGAACAGCAGGCCGAGGCGATCCGCGAACGGGTCGGCTTGAACGAAGTGGGCCGTGAAAAACCGCTGCCGTGGTGGCGGCATCTGTGGCACTGCTACCGCAATCCCTTCAATCTGCTGCTGACCCTGCTGGCCGCGATTTCGGGGTGGACCGAGGACCTGGAGGCCGTCGCCGTCATCGGGACGATGGTGGTGCTGTCCACGCTGCTGCGCTTCTGGCAGGAGGCCCGCTCCAACCGGGCGGCCGATGCGCTGAAAGCGTTGGTGAGCAATACCGCCACCGTCACGCGGCGCGCGGTGTCGGCCGATGCCGCGCCGCAGGCCGAGGCCTATTTCGGCGTGCATCTGGCGGTGGCGCCGGCGCGCGGCGTCGAGGTGCCGGTGCGGATGCTGGTGCCGGGCGACATCGTGCGCCTGGCTGCGGGCGACATGATCCCGGCGGATTGCCGGGTGTTGTCGGCCAAGGATCTGTTCGTGGCGCAGGCCGCGATGACGGGCGAATCCCTGCCGGTGGAAAAATTCGCCGAGCACGCGGATGCCGCGACCGCCAATGTGCTCGAACTGGACAACATCCTGTTCATGGGCACGAATGTGCTGTCGGGGGCGGCGACGGCCGTGGTGCTGAACACCGGCGACCGCACGTATTTCGGGGCGCTGGCCGGCCGCGTGCAGGCCGTGGACCGGGGGCCGACCTCGTTCCAGGCGGGGGTGAACCAGGTGAGCTGGCTGCTGATCCGCTTCATGCTGGTGATGGCCCCGGTGGTGCTGCTGCTCAACGGCTTCACCAAGGGCGATTGGACCGAGGCCCTGTTGTTCGCGCTGTCCGTCGCGGTGGGCCTGACGCCCGAGATGCTGCCCATGATCGCCACCTCCACCCTGGCCAAGGGGGCGGTCGTGCTGTCGCGCCGCAAGGTCGTGGTCAAGCGCCTGGACGCGATCCAGAACCTGGGCGCCATGGACGTGCTGTGCACCGACAAGACCGGCACGCTGACGCAGGACCGGATCGTGCTGGAGCGGCATACGGACGCCTGGGGCGAACAGTCGGACCGGGTGCTGGAGCTGGCCTGGCTCAACAGCCGTCACCAGACCGGGCTGAAGAACCTGCTGGACGAAGCCGTCCTGGAGCGGGCGGGGACCGAGGGGCCGCCCGGCCAGGCCGCGTCCTATCTCAAAATCGACGAGATCCCCTTTGATTTCGAGCGTCGCCGCATGTCGGTGGTGGTGGCTGATGAGGAAGGCCGGCACGTGCTGATCACCAAGGGCGCGGTGGAAGAAGTCCTGCGGGTCTGCGATCGCGTGCTTCACGATGGGGTGGAGACGCCGCTGACGCCGGTGCGGCTGGAGCGTATCCGGGCGGTGGCCTCATCGCTGAACGACGAGGGCCTGCGGGTGGTCGCGGTGGCCTATCGGATGCCGGAACCTCCCCGTGGCGCTTACGGCGTGGCCGACGAGCGGGGGCTGGTCCTGGCGGGCACCATTGCCTTCCTGGATCCGCCGAAGGAATCCACGGCGGCTGCCCTGGCGGCGCTGGCCGAGCATGGCGTGTCGGTCAAGGTGCTGACGGGCGACAACGAGCGGGTCGCGGCCAAGGTCTGCCGCGACGTCGGACTGGCGCCCGGCAGCGTGCTGCTGGGCGGGGACGTGGAGGTGATGGACGATGCCGCGCTGGCGCGGGCGGTGGAATCGCACCAGGTGTTCGCCCGGCTGACGCCCATGCACAAGGAGCGCATCGTGCGGCTGCTGAAGGACAACGGCCGCGTCGTCGGTTTCCTGGGCGACGGGATCAACGACGCGCCCGCGCTGCGCGCCGCCGATGTCGGGATTTCGGTGGACACGGCGGTGGACATCGCCCGCGAGGCCGCCGACGTCATCCTGCTGGAAAAGAGCCTGATGGTGCTGGAGGAAGGCGTGATCGAAGGCCGTCGCACCTTTGCCAATATGCTGAAGTACATCAAGATGACGGCCAGCTCGAACTTCGGCAACGTCTTTTCGGTGCTGGTCGCCAGCGCCTTCATTCCTTTTCTGCCCATGCTGCCGATTCATCTGCTGGTGCAGAACCTGATGTACGACGTGTCGCAGGCCGCGATCCCGTTCGATCGCGTGGACGAGGAGCAGGTGCGGCGTCCGCAGCGCTGGCAGCCCGGTGAAATCGGCCGCTTCATGCTGTTCTTCGGTCCGATCAGCTCGGTGTTCGACATCCTGACCTTTGCCATGATGTGGTTCGTGTTCGGCGCGAATACGCCGGAGCGGCAGACCCTGTTCCAGTCGGGCTGGTTCGTGGTGGGCCTGCTGACCCAGACCCTGATCGTGCACATGATCCGCACGTCCAAAGTGCCTTTCGTGCAGAGCCGGGCGGCCTGGCCGTTGTTGATGATGACGGCGGCCGTCATGGCGGCGGGCCTGTTCCTGCCGATGGGTCCGCTGGCGGAAGGGCTGCGGCTGCAGGCGCTGCCGCCGCTGTACTTCGCGCTGCTGCCCCTGATCCTGCTGGGCTATATGGTGCTGACGCAGTGGATGAAGGGGTTTTACGTCCGCCGCTGGGGCTGGCAGTAAGGTTCGGGTGCCCGCCGACCTCAGCGCCTGGGTGGGGCGCTGGTCGCTCCCCGGAATTCATGCGCGTCTCGCAGGTGCCGCACGGCGCTCGATCCGCTGATGGCGCGCGCGGTTTCGATCACTTGGGGCGCGAGTTCGGCCTGGGCCCGTGCCAGGGTGAAGCGGCTGGAGGCCGCTGAAATGTTGACGGCGGCGACGGGCACCCCGGTCGGATCGAGGATGGGGGCGCTGATGTTGATGTCGCCGCTGTAGTATTCGCTGTGGGACCATGCGTAGCCGTTCGTATGGGCTTCTTCGAGCAGATCCTGGAGGCGGTCGAGGGCGGTGATGGTGTTGGTCGTGTACGGTTTGCGATCGCAGCGCGAGAGCATGTCCATGGCCAGATCGCGGTCGATCCGTGACAGGACGGCGCGGCCCGATGCCGTGCAGTACATCGGTATCCGTTTGCCGATCGGCATATTGACGAACATTTCCTTGTGGGCCGGAAAGCGGGCCACATACACCATGTCGAGGGCGTCCGGTTCAGCGAGGCTGCAGGTTTCCTGGCACGTGCGGTTCAGTGCATGCAGGTACGGATTGGCGCCGACGATCAGCGTGCTGGTCTGCAAATAGCGCAGGCCGATCTCCAGGGACCGCGGCGCGAGGGAGAATTCTTTCGTGACGGGGTCCTTGCGCAGGTAACCCAGCGCGACCAGGGTGTGCGAGAAGCGTTGCGTCGCGCTTTTCGAGAGCCCCGATGCGTGCGCCAGATCCGCCAGTTTCATGGACGGGCTGCCTTCCCAGAAGGCGGTCAGGACCTGCAGGCCCCGGGCCAGCGAGGTGACGAACAGCCGGGATTCGTCCGGCACGGCGTTGTGGGTATTCAAGAACGGGTCAGCCTGTCTGAACGGCGGAGGGGCGGGCGCCGCCGCATCCAGGCGTGCAACGGGATTTTCGGGATGCAGGACGTCTCAGTGTTGGGACAGCACCTGTCCGAGGAATTCCCGGGCGCGATCCGTGCGGGGAGCACCGAAGAACTCGGCGGGTGGCGCGGATTCGATGATCTGGCCGCAGTCCATGAACACGATGCGGTCCCCGACTTCTTTGGCGAACCCCATTTCGTGCGTGACGCAGACCATCGTCATCCCGTCCCGGGCAAGTTCGACCATTGTATCAAGAACTTCCTTGACCATTTCAGGATCCAGGGCCGAAGTGGGCTCGTCGAACAGCATGATCCTGGGACACATGCTGAGGCTTCTGGCGATGGCGACCCGCTGTTTCTGGCCGCCCGAGAGCTGGCCCGGATATTTCCCCGCCTGGTCGGGAATCCTGACGCGGGAGAGGTATTTCATCGCCAGTTCCTCTGCCTCGCGGGCGCTCTTTTTCTGGACCAGGCGCAGCGGGATCGAGCAGTTCTCGAGCACCGTCAGATGCGGAAAGAGGTTGAAATGCTGGAACACCATGCCGACATCGGCCCGGACCTGTTCGATCTTGTGGGGATCGTCGTCAAGTTCGATGCCGTTGACGGCGATGGTGCCTTCCTGGTGCTCCTCCAGCCGGTTGATGAGTCGGATGAGCGTCGATTTTCCGGAACCCGAGGGACCGCAGAGGATGACGCGTTCACCCGGGTCGACACTGAAATCCAGGTTCTTGAGCACCTGAAAGTCTCCGAACCATTTCGAGACGCCATTCATGGCGATGATGGGATCCATCGTGCGTGTCTCCATGTCCATATCCTGCCTACGCTTTCGAGAAATCGCTGCTTTCAGAGGCGCCGTCCCAATAACCGGGGATGGACAGGTTCTTTTCGCCGCGCCGGAAAGCGTACGAAATGACACTGCACATCAGGAAGTAGATGGCGCCGACGAGGGTATAGACCAGCAGCGACTGGAAGGTCGAGGCCGCCAGCATTTCGCCTGAGCGCATCAGTTCCGACACGCTGATCACGGCGACCAGCGACGAGTCCTTGATGAGCACCAGGGCGTAGTTGCCCAGCGCCGGGAAGATGTTGCGCAATGCCTGCGGGATGATGATCACCCGCAGGCGTTGCAGGGTGCGGATGCCCAGCGCGCGCGAGGCCTCGTACTGTCCTGAGTCGATCGACTGGATGCCGCTGCGGAACAGCTCCGCGAGATAGGCGCCGAAGTTCAGGGTCAGGCCGAGCGTGCCGGCGACGAAGCCCGACATCACGATGCCGACCTCGGCGAGTCCGTAGTAGATGAAGAACAGTTGCACCAGCAGGGGCGTGCCGCGGATCACTTCAATGTAGAACTTGGCTGCCGTGCGGATCGCCCGCCTGGAGGACAGACGGGCAAAGCAGGTGATCAGGCCCACGGCCACCGCCAGGAAGGCGGAAGAAAAGAACAAGGCCAGTGTCCAGACCGAGCCTTCGAGCAGCGGTGTGAGATAGAGCCTGATAGTGTCGAAATCCATGGTGCCCGTCCGTCCGTTCAGTCGTGAGTCCGATGTGTCGTGGTTACTTGACCATGAGCTGGCTCAGGCCCCACTTGTCGAGGATGGCGTGCAGTTCGCCGTTCTGCTTCATCTGCTCCAGGGCCTTGTTCACCGCGGCCAGCAGATCGGCGTTGCCTTTTTCCACCGCACCGCCGATCTTCCAGTCATTTTGGGGCTTGTACTGTTCGTCGAGCTTGAGCCCGGGGATCGATTTGGACTGGATCTGATAGGTGATGCTGGGCGGATCGATCAGGCCGATTTCAATGCGGCGGGCGCGGACGTCGGCCAGCAGCGTGGGGTAGTCCTGGTAGGTCGAGACGGTTGTGCCCGGCATGTCCTTCAGCATGCGGTACTGGACACTGTCGACCAGGGTGCCGATCTTGTGTCCCTTCAGAGACTCGAAATCGGGGTAGTGCTGTTTCGAGTCGGCGGTCATGATGATGCCTTCGCCCCAACCGTAGACCGGCGTCGTGAAGTCGACCACCTTGGCCCGTTCTTCGGTGATGAACAGCGGCGCGGCCATGAGGTCGGCGCGGCCCGAGGTGAGCGTCGGGATGAGTCCGGCGAATGGCACATTGGTGAACGAAATCGAGACCCCGAGATGCTGTGCGATGCCCTTGGCGATGTCGACCATGATGCCCTGCAGCGTGTTGGTGCCCGGGTCGAGGAATCCGTGGGGCGGATTGGAAGCGGTGGTGACGACATTCAGTGTTTTGGTGGCGAGAACCTCGTTCAGTGGACGAGCCTGGGCTGAATTCAGAAACAGGCCGAGCGACAGCACTGAGCCGAGGATGCAGGCTTTTTTCAGGTGTTTCATGGTGTCTCCGTGGCGGTTTGATGAGAAAGGCTGGTGGGCGGCCGCTAGGCCGAACGCTGGATCGAGGCTGCGGCCAGGGAGCAGCATTCCCATATCACCGTCGCGGCCAGGAAAGCAGTGGCCCCGCCGACGTCTTGGGGGGGCGAGACTGTGTTGACGTCGAAGGCGACGAAGTTGAGCCCGTGCAGGGACTTCAGCAGCTTCAGGCCTTCTTTGGCGCTGAGCCCGCCCCATTCGGGGGTGCAGACGCCCGGTGCGCAGGAGGGGTCGAAAACGTCCATGTCGAAGCAGAGGTAGACCGGTTTGTCGCCGATGGTCTGGAAGACGTGCCGCATGCAGGCATCAGGGTCCTGGTCAAATTCGTCGAAGGGGATGACGTGGTAGCCGACGGATCGCCCGAACTCGAGGACACCCCCGACGAAGGTGCCTCCACGTGCGCCGATGTGGAAGCTGTTCTCGACGTCGATCAGTTTTTCTTCGGCGGCGCGGGTGAATGTGGTGGCGGTGTTGAAGCCTTCCATCTCGTAGGTATCCGTGTGGGCGTCGATGTGCAGCACCACGACGCCGGGGTGCTGCTTCGAGACTGCGCGAAGCTGCGGCAGGGTGACGGCACCGTCGCCGCCCATGGAAATGGGGATGGCGCCGGAGGCCAGAATCGCAGAGATGGTGTGTTCGATCCTGGGGTAGGAGTATTCAATGTCCCCGGGGCGGCACGGGACGTCACCGACGTCGATGGCGCCCAGAAACTCCGTCGGATTGGCCGCCGCGCCTGTCGCCCCGATATGGAAATGACGCACCAGGCGTGATTGCTGCCGGATGGCGGCGGGGCCTTCGCGTGAACCCACCCGGAACGGATGCGTGCCGCAATCGAAGGGGATGCCGACGATGCAGGCCCGAGCGAGACCGGCGCCGGGCGCACGCATCGAGGGGAGGTTCATGAAAGAGCCGGAGACGGAGGTGTCCAGATCGGCGTTCTTGAGCATAAGAGAGGCTCCTGGTGTGTCCATGCAAAGAATTCTTGATGCCAGTTTATGGACTTATGCTCTGTTTTCAATAAAATTAAATCGCTATGCGATATTATTGATCCGTATTTTCACCTATGTTTATCGTTTTATATGGCTGGGATTGAACGTCGCTTAGCAGCCGGAAGGCGTCCTGGGCACTGCGGGCGCTGCAGGATTCCCGGCTCAGGCGTCCCCGAACCGGATCCCCTGCGCCAGCGGCAGCTCCCGCGAATAGTTGACGGTATTCGTCGCGCGGCGCATATAGGCTTTCCAGGCGTCGGACCCGGATTCGCGTCCGCCGCCGGTTTCCTTTTCGCCGCCGAATGCACCGCCGATCTCGGCGCCCGAGGTGCCGATATTGACGTTGGCGATGCCGCAGTCCGATCCCGTGGCGCCCAGAAAGGTCTCGGCTTCACGCAGGTCCGTGGTGAAGATCGCCGAGGACAGGCCTTGCGGGACGTCGTTGTGCAGGGCCAGGGCCTCGTCGAAATCACGGTAGCGCAGGAGGTACAGGATCGGGGCAAAGGTCTCGTGGCGTACGACGTCCGTCTGGCCGGGCATGGCCGCCAGGGCGGGGCGCACGTACCAGGCGTCCGGGTAGCGGTCGGCCAGCAGGCGTTCGCCGCCCGTGACCGTGCCGCCCTGGGCGCGGGCCTGGTCCAGTGATGCCTGCATGGCATCGAAGGCGGCCCGGTCGATCAGCGGTCCGACCAGGGTGCCGGCATCCAGCGGGTTGCCCACCGTGGCGCCGGCGTAGGCGGTCTTCAGGCGTGCCGACAGGGCGTCGGCGACCGATTCGTGGACGATCAGGCGGCGCGTGGTGGTGCAGCGCTGCCCGGCCGTGCCGATGGCGCCGAACAGAATGCCGCGCGCAGCCATGTCCAGATCGGCCGAGGGGGCCACGATGATGGCGTTATTGCCGCCCAGTTCCAGCAGGCAGCGGCCAAAGCGCTGCGCCACGCGCGGCCCGACTTCGCGGCCCATGCGCGTGGACCCGGTGGCTGAAACCAGCGCCACCCGGGGATCGTCGGCCAGTGCCTCGCCTGGCTCCCGGGCGCCCACCAGCACTTGCAACAGGCCCTCGGGCGCGTCGCCGAAGCGGGCCAGGGCGCGCCGGAACAGGGCCTGGCAGGCAAGCGCCGTCAGCGGGGTTTTCTCCGAAGGCTTCCAGACGACCGGATCGCCGCAGACCAGGGCCAGCGCCGTGTTCCAGGACCAGACGGCCACCGGAAAGTTGAAGGCGGAAATCACGCCCACCACGCCCAGCGGATGCCAGGTTTCCATCATGCGGTGGCCGGGCCGCTCGGAGGCGATGGTCAGGCCGTGCAACTGCCGTGACAGGCCGACGGCGAAGTCGCAGATGTCGATCATCTCCTGGACCTCGCCCTCGCCTTCGGCGGTGATCTTGCCGGCTTCGAGGGACACCAGGCGGCCCAGCGCCTGCTTGTGGGCGCGCAGTTCTTCGCCCAGCAGGCGCACCAGTTCGCCGCGCCGGGGCGCGGGCACCTGGCGCCAGGCCAGGAAAGCGTCATGGGCCCGGGCGATCATCCGCCGGGCGTCGGCCGCGCCGTGCGGACGCAGGTCCGCCAACAGGGCGCCGTCGATGGGGGAATGGACCGGCAGGCCGCCGGCCGAAAGCGTGTCGGCATCCAGGCCGAGCGTACGCAGAAGATCCTGATGATTCATGGCGTGGCTCCGGGTTGGGCGCGTCGCGACGGGCGCGCTGCGGGTTCAAACCAGAATATCACGCATGTTTCGAGGGACGGCGTGGTACCGCAGGGCTTGCCCACCGGAGGCGCAGTGCGGGAATTTCTAGGGAAAATGCCTAGGGAAGGACGGCACGATTGCTTCCAGAATAGGTTCCGATGGCCCGCCTGTCGCGGGCTGCGGGAGTGCCGCAGGATGCCGCAGACGCAGTTCGATGTCGTGATCGCCGGGGGCGCGGCCGTCGGCAGCGCCGTCGCGTATTTTCTGACGGCGGACAGCGGCTTCCGGGGATCGGTCGCCGTGATCGAACCCGATCCCACGTATCAGTATTGCGCCACCGCCCTGTCGGCCGCTTCGATTCGCCACCAGTTCTCCACCGAAGAAAACATCCGCATGTCGCGCTTCGGCACGGCGTTTCTGCGCGCCTTCGCCGACACGCTGGCCGTGGACGGTGTCCGGCCCGATCCGGCCTTTCACGAAGGCGGCTACCTGTTCCTGGCCACGCCGGCCGGGCTGCCCGTCCTGCGGGACAATCACGCCGTGCAGCGCCGTGAAGGGGCGGACATCGCCCTGCTGGATGCCGCCGCCCTGCAGGCGCGGTTCCCCTGGCTGCGCGTGGATGATCTGGCTGCGGGGTCGTTGGGACTGAGCGGCGAGGGCTGGCTGGACGCCTACAGCCTGCTGCAGGGCCTGCGGCACAAGGCCGTCGCCCAGGGCGTTACGTATCTGCCGCGTCGGGTGGCCGGGATCGAGCGTGCCGGCGCCCGGGTGGCGGGGGTGCGCCTGGACGACGGGCAGACGCTGGCATGCGGCGCCCTGGTCAATGCCGCCGGGGTCGGTGCGCCGGCCCTGGCGCGTCTGGCGGGCATCGAGCTGCCGGTGCAGGCCCGCAAGCGCAGTATCTTCTATGTGCAATGCCCCGAAAGCCTGCCGGACTGCCCCCTGGTGGTCGACCCCAGCGGGGCGTATTTCCGTCCCGAGGGCCAGGGATTCATCACCGGCATCGCGCCGCCGCCGGACCAGGACCCGGAGTGCTTTGATTTCGACGTGCAGCATGCCCTGTTCGAGGACGTGCTCTGGCCCCTGCTGGCCCGGCGCGTGCCGGCCTTCGAGGCCTTGCGCTGTGTGCGCAGTTGGGCGGGGCATTACGACATGAATGTGATTGATCAGAACGTGATCCTGGGTCTGCACCCCGCGCTGGACAATCTGTATTTCGCCAATGGCTTCAGCGGCCATGGGATGCAGCAGGCGCCGGCCGTCGGCCGTGCGCTGGCCGAGCTGATCGCGCATGGCCGGTATTGCACCCTGGATCTGAGCCGGCTGGGCTGGCGGCGCATCCTGGAAGGCCGGCCGATCATCGAGCACAACGTGGTGTAGAGTGGGGCCGGGGCCAATGACACATCCAGGCACGAACATCCAGACACGAGGAGAGTGGTGATGAGCGAGACGGCACAGGCGCCGCGTGACAGGGCTGGACAAGGACCCGCCGCCCGGAGGGCCGCCGGCCGTCCGGCGCCCCGCATGGCGGGGCATGTCCTGGTGGACCAGTTGCGCCTGCACGGCACGGAGCATGTGTTTTGCGTGCCGGGAGAAAGCTATCTGCCCGTGCTCGACGGGCTGGTCGACGCCGACATCCAGGTCACGGTCTGCCGCCAGGAGGGCGGGGCGGCGATCATGGCCGAGGCCTACGGCAAGCTGACCGGCCGGCCCGGCGTGTGTCTGGTGACCCGTGCGCCGGGGGCGACCAACGCATTCGCGGGGGTGCACGTGGCGTCCCAGGATTCCACGCCGCTGATCCTGCTGGTCGGGCAGATCGACCGGGCGATGCGCGACCGCGAGGCGTTCCAGGAAATGGACTACCGCGCGGTGTTCGGCTCCCAGGTCAAATGGGCTGCCGAGATCGATCAGGCCGAGCGCATTCCGGAATATCTGTCGCGCGCCTTTCACGTGGCGCTGTCCGGGCGGCCGGGACCGGTGGTGCTGGCCCTGCCGGAAGACATGTTGAGTGAAACCGTGGCGGTGGCCGACGCACGGCCCTGCCAGGCCCCCGAAACCCTGCCTTCAACCGGGCAGACCCAGGCCTTGGCCGACCGCCTGGCGGACGCCGAACGGCCTTTGGCCATCCTCGGCGGCAGCTGCTGGGACGCCCGCTCGGTGCAGGCTTTCGGCGCTTTTGCCGAGCGTCATGCGCTGCCGGTGGCGGTGCAGTTCCGCCGCCAGATGCTGTGTCCCGTGGACCATCCCTGCTTTATCGGCGACCTGGGGTTGGGCTCGGATCCCCAATTGCTGTCTGCGATCCGCGAGTCCGATCTGATCCTGGCCGTGGGCGGACGTCTGTCCGAAGTCCCCAGCCAGAGCTACACGCTGTTCGATGTGCCGAATCCGTCCCAGACGCTGGTCCACGTGCATCCCGACGTGGGCGAGCTGAACCGTGTCTATCAGGCGGACATCGCCATGGCCTGCACGCCCGGCACCTGGGTGCGTGCCATCGAGCCCCTGGCGCCCACGGCGACGGCCGCGCGCCGCCGGCGCTGTGAACAGTTGCATGCGCGGCGTCAGGCCTGGAGCGATCCGTCCGGCATCGAACATCCCGGGGCCTTGCAGATGGGCCAGGTGATGGCGCACCTGAACGCCGTGCTGCCCGAGGACGCCATCCTGACCAACGGCGCCGGCAATTACGCCACCTGGCTGCATCGCTTTTACCGTTTTCGCGCCTACGGCACCCAGTTGGCGCCGACGTCCGGTTCGATGGGGTATGGCCTGCCTGCGGCGGTATCCGCCCAGCGGCTGTACCCGGACCGCCGGGTGGTGTGCTTCGCGGGCGACGGCTGCTTCATGATGCACGGCCAGGAATTTGCCACAGCGGTCCAGTACGGCCTGCCGATCCTGGTGATTCTGATCGACAACGGCATGTTCGGCACCATCCGCATGCACCAGGAACGGCGCTATCCCGGCCGGGTGTCGGCGACTGCGCTGCGCAATCCCGATTTTGCGGCCTATGCGCGCGCCTTCGGCGGCCATGGCGAGCGGGTCGAGACGACGGCGGAATTCGCGCCCGCGCTGCAGCGCGCCCTGGAGAGCGGCCTGCCGGCCATTCTGCACTGCCTGCTGGACCCTGAGGCCATCACGCCGACGACGACGCTGAGCCGTCTGCGCCAGGGGAACTGAGCGGCGCGCGGGCCGGCCGCACCAGGGCGCGGGCGGCCCGCAACACGGCCGAAGTCAAGCGTTCCATGGTGTGCGATCCGGTGCGCCAGTGCTGCCAGTACAGAGGCACGTCGTGCCAGGCCCGCGCCCGCAGGGGCACCAGGAGGCCCGCGTCCAGCGCCTCGCGGACCATGGGCAGCGGGTTCATCGTCCAGCCCAGTCCGGCCAGCGTGGCCGAGACGAAGGCGTGGGACGAGGGCACCCACCAGGTCGGCGGTTGCCAGGGCGTATCGCCCATCACCCCGCGTGCGAACTGCGCTTGCAGATCGTCCTTGCGGTTGAAGACCAGCACCGGGGCCTGCGCCAGCGCCTCGGGCGTGACGCCTCGGGCGAAATGCCGGGCGTGGAAGGCGGGAGCGCAGGTGGCGACGTAGCGCATGCGGCCCAGCGCGTGGACCCGGCAGCCCTGGACCGGATCGCTCAGCGTGGTGACGGCGGCCAGCACGCTGCCGTTGCGCAGCAGGGCGGCCGTGTGGTCCTGATCCTCGGAGATCAGGTCCAGCGTGGTGCGGGTCTGTTCCGCGTAGCGGGTGGCGGCGTCGATGAACCAGGTTTCCAGGCTGTCGTGATTGACGGCGATGCGCAGGCTGGGGGCGGGGCGGTCGTCGCCCATGCCCAGGCGGTCCAGGGCTTCGTGTTCCAGCAGGGCGGCCTGTTCGGCCAGGCGCACCAGGATGCGGCCGTCGTCCGTGGGCTGGACCGGGATGGTGCGCAGGACCAGCAGCCGTCCCATGCGGGATTCCAATGTCTTGATGCGCTGGGACACCGCCGAGGGCGTGACGTGCAGGGCGGCGGCGGCCCGCTCGAAGCTGCCTTCGCGCACCACGGCCGCCAGCGCGCGCAGATTGTCGTGGTCCAGTTGCATGATGCGTAAATTAAGTTTTGCTTAATCAGATTTAAATAAATTAGCTGTATTTTATATCCGGGCTTGCGCACAATGGGCGCCTTTACACCCTTTGTCCCGCGCCTGGAGTTGCATGATGTTCGCCGCCACCGTCCCTGCCGTTTCCCCCCTGGTCGCCGCCTGGACCAGCGGGACGCTGACGGGCCTGGGCATGTTCGCCGTGGTAGGGGCGCAAAGCGCTTTCATCCTGCGCCAGGGCATCGCCCGGGCGCACCTGAGCGCCGTCCTGCTGGTGTGCGCCCTGATCGACGCCTGCTTCATCTTCGGCAGCGTCTCGGGCTTGCAGGCGCTGACGGACTGGCTGCCCGGGCTGGCGGATGCCGTGCTGTGGTGCGGGGTCGTGTTCCTGTCGTGGTACGGCATCCAGTCGGCGCGCCGGGCCTGGCGTCCGGCATCCGGCCCGCAGGCCGATCAAGCGGCGGTGTCCTCACGCCGCGCCGCCTTGCTGAGCGCGGTGGGCTTCACGCTGCTCAATCCGCATTTCTGGCTGGACATGATGGTGCTGGGCTCGATCGCCCACGGTTTTGCCGATGACCGCTTTGGCTTCGCCGCCGGGGCCTTGACCGCCAGCGTGCTGTGGCTGATGGCGCTGGGCCTGGGGTCGCGGCTGTGCGCGCCCCTGTTCCGGGACCCCAGGGCCTGGCGCTGGCTGGACGGCGGCATTGCCGCCGTCATGTTTCTATTAGCCTGGCGTTTGTTGCCTTTCTAAGCCGGCAGGCGCGGCACGTTCGCCTGACCGAGTGCGGGTGATGCTGCTGCTTCGTCAGCGCCGGTGCGGAAGACCGCCACGGTGTCCGCCAGCCGGTCGGCCTGCTCGCTGAGGGAATCGGCGGCGGCCGCCGCCTGCTCGACCAGCGCGGCGTTCTGCTGCGTCACCTGGTCCATCTGGGTGACGGCCAGGTTCACCTGATCGATGCCGGTGGACTGCTCGTTGGAGGCCGAGGCGATTTCCCCCATGATGTGCGTCACCCGGTCGACCGCCGCCAGAACTGCCTGCATGGTGGTGCCTGCGTCGCTTGCCTGGCGGGTGCCGGACGCGACTTCCTGGGACGAGGTTTCGATCAGCGCCTTGATTTCGCGCGCGGCCTCGGCGGAACGCTGGGCCAGGGCGCGGACCTCGCCGGCCACCACGGCAAAGCCGCGGCCTTCCTCGCCGGCGCGCGCGGCTTCCACCGCCGCGTTCAAGGCCAGGATGTTGGTCTGGAAGGCGATGCTGTCGATCACGCCGATGATGTCGGTGATGCGGGCCGAGCTGTCGGCAATCCGCTTCATGGTGTCGACCATGCCGTGGACGGCCTGCTCGCCCTGGTGGGCGGTCTGCGAGGCGCCTGCCGCCAACTGGTCCGCCTGACGGGCGTTGTCGGCATTCTGGCGCACGGTGGAGGCCAGTTCTTCCATGCTGGCGGCCGTTTCCTGCAGTGAGGCGGCTTGTTCCTCGGTACGGCTGGACAGGTCCGTGTTGCCGACGGCGATCTCGCGCGCGCCGGTATGGATTTCACCCACGCTGCGGCGCACCTGGCGGATCATGTGCCGCAGGGCGTCCTGGGTGCCGCGCAGGCTGTCCAGCAACTGGTGGACCTCGTTGCGGCTGCCGGCCGGGCTGGCCGGGATTTCATGCGTCAGGTCGCCGGCGCCCAGCCGCTGCATGCCGGCCACCACGTCGCGCACGGGTCCCAGCGTGCGGCGGGCCAGCCAGCGGATCAGCAGGGAAATCAGCAGCGTGCCTGCCAGCATCACGCCCAACTGGATCCACATGGCGCGGGTGCTCTCGGCCAGATAGTCGTCGACGGGGCCGAAGCCATACATCAGCCAGCCCCAGTTGGGCGCCCTCTGCCAGGCCAGGAAAATCTCCTGCCCCCGGACGGAGATGCGCGTCACGCCCGCCGGCGCTGATTGGAACGCGCCGTCCATGGCGGCGAAATCGGCGGGCGGGTTGTCGGCGCTGAACAGGTCGCCGGGCTTGCCGAAATTGCCTGCGACGCGGATCCAGTCCTTGCCGTCGGCTGCGGGCCGCAGCACGAACAACTGGCCGTAGCGGGCCAGCTTGGTGCCGGTCAGGTCCTTCAGCACGGGGTCGATCTGGGCGCTGATGTCCAGGTAGTCGACGATCCCGCCGTAGGTCTTGCCGCCTTCCTTGAGCGGATTGACCGTGATCAGGTGCCATTTGTCGTCGACCTGGCCGGGGAAATGCGCGCTCTCGCCCTTTTCCAGGGCCTGGGCGATGGGATCGGTCCCGTCCAGCGTCTGGCCCAGGGCGTGGTCCTGCCGGTCCTGGTAGGCGCTGGCGATCCGCTGCCAGCCTTTGTCGGTGCGGGCGTAGACCTCGGCCGTCATGCCGGTGACGCTGCGCATCAGTTTCTGGTCGCCGTTGATGGGCTTGCCCGAGGACGTAAAAACCGGCAGGCCGCTTTCGAGTTCGCCGGAGGGCTTGGGCTCGCCGTTCATGTAGCGGATCAACACCGGGTACAGGGATTCGCTGCGCTGGCGGGCGATGTTGTAGATCAGCTGCAGGGTGCGGTCGTAGTCTTGCAGCCCGCTCTGGTTGGCCTCGCTGACGTTGGCGATGGCCGTCTGCCGATTTTGCCAGGTGATGATGGAGGCCAGGATCGCCATCACCAGAATCGTGATCAGGGTGGCGGCGATGAACAGTTGGGTGCCGAGCGTGGCGCGCGCCATGCGGCCCGCGCCGGTGCCTGGGTGTCGTCCGGACATGGTATGTCTCCTGCAAGGAAATGCGGGAAGTTTCTTATGCTTTGAACAGTAACCTTAGCGGATTGTTTTCAGTTTCGAAATGTCTGGAAATAAATGAGGACTATTCGTGGACGACGAAGTTTGGAGAACCCTCCGGTCGATCGATACACTGGAACATTCAACCATCGCAACCGGAGCTTCCTGGTTTGATTTCTTCTTTTCTCACACAATTGACGGTGATCTACCACGAATGGCGGACCGTCATTCAGGTCTTTGCCGTCGTCCTGGGTTCCTTGCTGGCGGGCGGTCTGCTGCGTTTCGCGCTGGAGCGCATCGCCCGCCGCCTGCATCCCGTGCGGCATGCCTGGGGGCACGGCCTGCTGGCGGGCGCTTCTCTGCCGGTGCAGATGCTGGTCTGGGTGCAGGGCATTGCGCTGGCCGGCCAGATCCTGCTGCGGGACGCCGACGGGGACTTGGCCAAGGATTCTTTGCTGTCGCATGGCCTGGCGCCGATTCGCGACGTGGGGGTGATCCTGGCGGTGATGTGGCTGCTGCTGCGCGCGATCAATCGCATCCAGGACAATCTGCTGTTGCGGGCGCGTGAACATGGCCGCGAACTGGACCCGACGGCGGCCGACGCCATCGGCAAGCTGACCAAGGCGTCCGTCGTCATCACGGCCATCCTGATGATGATGCAGGCGCTGGGCTTTTCCATCGCCGGGCTGCTGGCCTTTGGCGGCATGGGCGGCATCGCCGTGGGCTTTGCGGCGCAAAGTCTGGTGGCCAATCTGCTGGGCGGGCTGACGATCTTCGCCAGCCGTCCATTCAAGGTCGGCGAATACATCATCATCCCCGGCACGGATTTGATGGGCGGGGTCGAGCACATCGGCTGGCGCGCCACGCGGCTGATCGGCTTTGACTGCAAGCCCTTCTACGTGCCCAACGCGATGTTCAATACCCAGCCGGTCATCAACCACACCCGCATGACCAGCCGCCGCATCATGGAGGACATCCACCTCCGCTACGCCGACATCGGCGCCGTGCCGGCCATCGTCGCCGACACGCGGGACATGCTGCGCCAGCATCCGGGGGTGAAGCATGATTTCTTTGCGTTCAACTTCAGCAGTTGCGGGACGTTTTCCCTGAAACTGTCCTTGTACGCCTTTACGGTCAGCACCGATTACAACGACTACATGAACGTCCAGGAGGACGTGCTGCTGAAAATCGCCGACATCATCCGCCGCCACGGCGCCCAGTTGGCCGGGCCGGTGTCCACCGTCGAGATGCCGCAGCTTGGGGCGCCGGCTCGCGGGCCGGGCGGGTCGGAGACGGGCGGCACGCTGCCGCCGATGCCGCCGCCTCTGCCGTCGGCAGGCTGAGGCGGCGCCGGGCCTGATCAGGCCCGGCGTGCAGCCCGGTCAGGCGTGCTCGGGTTCCGCGTTCCAGAAACCGCGATGGGACTCGGCGGCCTCGTCTTCCATCAGCGGGCCGTGGACCTCGATGCGGCGCTGGCCGCGCAGGAACACTTCACGGCAGGGCAGCGAGAAAGTCGGGTTTTCCGGGTGATCGCCCGTCAGCGTCAGCAGGCGGTGTTCCGACAGCGCGTAGACGACCCGGCCGATGTTGCACCAGTAGATCGCCCCGGCGCACATGCAGCAAGGCTCGGCGCTGGTGTAGAGCGTGCAATCCAGTAACTCCTCGGGCGACAGCTTGCGGGCTGCCGCTGCGGCCGCGGCGAGTTCGGCGTGCTGGGTCGGGTCGCCTGCCGGCGGCAGGGAATTGTTTTCCGCGATGGCGATGATGTTGCCCTCGCGGTCCGCCACCAGGGCGGCGAAGGGGTGGTGGCCGTTGGCCCGGGACCGGTCGGCCAGCGCGATGGCCTCTTGCAGCAGGTCCCTGTCGAGCTTCGAGAGGCCGGACGATTCGGAGTGGGTGGTGGTATTCATCAGAAATTCCTTGGTGATGGAATGGGGCCGCCGGGCGCCCGGCGGCCGGGAAAGAGAGGGATGCTTCAGGCTTCCAGGGCGCCGCTGTGCGGGGCCTCGGCCGGCAGGCTCTGCACCTGGGCGGGCTGCGCGCCCGTGCCGTTGAGCAGGACGTTCAGCAGGACGGCCGTGATGGCGCCCAGGAAGATGCCGCTGTCGAGGATCAGGCGCAGCGGGCCTTCGACGTGGCCGAACAGGGCGGGGAAGGACATGGGCAGGACGCCGATGCTGACCGAGACCGCCACGATGATGCCGTTGCGGGTGCCTTCGAATTGCACACGGGACAGTTCCTGGATGCCGGCCACGGTGGTCATGCCGAACATCACGATGGCGCAGCCGCCCAGGACCGGGCGCGGAATCGAGGCGATGATCGCGCCCAGCGTGGGGAACATGCCCATGAGCATCATGATCACGCCCGAGGCGGCCACGACGTAGCGGCTCTTGACGTTCGACAGGGCGATCAGGCCGGTGTTCTGGGTGAAGGCGTTGTAGGGGAAGCTGTTGAACATGCCGCCCAGCATGGTCGACAGACCGTCCGAGCGGAAGGCGTTGCCCAGGGTTTCCTGGGACGAGGGGCGGCCGACGATGGTGCCGATCGCCAGCACGTTGCCGGTGGTCTCGGCCATGATGACCAGCATGGCCAGGGTCATGATCAGGATCGGCGCCACGGAAAATTCGGGCAGGCCGAAGGCGAAAGGCGCGCTGATCTCGAACCAGGCGGCCTCGCCCACGTGGCCGAAACTGGTCATGCCGAAGGCGGCGGCGATGGCCGTGCCCGCGATCAGTCCGATCAGGACCGACAGATTGCCGACGAAGCCCTTGTAGCGGGCGTAGATGAACAGGGTGATGGCGATGGTCGCCAGGCCCAGCAGCAGGTTGGGGACCGAGCCGAAGTCGGCCGCGTCCGGGTTGCCGCCGCCCAGCCAGATGGCGGCGGCGGGCATCAGGGAGACGCCGATGATGGTGATTAGGCTGCCGATCACCACCGGCGGAAAGAACTTCAGCAGGCGGCTGAAGATCGGTGCGATCAGGATGGTGATGAAGCCGCAGGCGATGACCGAGCCGAACAGGTGGCTGATGCCGTACTGCTTGCCGATCATGATCATCGGCGCGATGGCGATGAACGAGCAGCCCTGGATCAGCGGCAGGCGCGCCCCGAATTTCCAGCAGCCGATGGTCTGGATCAGGGTGGCGATGCCCGAGGTCAGCAGATTGGCGTTGATCAGCAGCACCATGTCGTGCTGGCTCAGCCCCAGGGCGCTGCCCAGGATCAGCGGCACGGCGACGGCGCCCGCGTACATGACCAGCACGTGCTGCAGTCCGAAGGTGAAAAGCTGTTTCAGGGGGAGTATTTCGTCCACGGGATGGACGGATTCTGGCCGGGCCATGTGTGTCTCCTTGGTTTTAGTTCGTGGCGCCATGATCCACTTGATTTATCATTGAAACAAATGATCATCCATCGATTTGATCGATATATTGGACGGACATGCGCTACACACTGGATCAACTGGAGACCTTTGCCGCCGTGGTGCGGGCCGGCTCGTTTTCTGCCGCGGCCCGGCATCTGGGCAAGACCCAGTCCACCGTCAGCGCGGCGATTTCCAATCTGGAGATCGACCTGGGGGTGGAACTGTTCGACCGCAGCCGCAAGTGGCCGGTGCCGACCGAGGCCGGCGCGCGGCTGCTGCGCCAGGCGGAACTGGTGCTGGAACGCTGCCTGGATCTGGAGGCCCATGCGCGGGACTTGTCCGAGGCCACCGAGACCCGCCTGCGCCTGGCGATCGAAGCGCCCCACAACACCCTCATGACGCCGCTGGCGGATTTCGCGGCGCATTTTCCGTATGTGGACCTGGACATCCGCCATTCTTTCGACGGCGATGTGTCCGGCCTGGTGCGGCGGGGCGAGGTCGCCATGGGCATTGCGTTCGCGCAGCGGGACTATCCCCGGGAGCTGGCCTTTGCCCAGATGGGCAAGCTGATCCTGTTGCACGTCGTGCGCCACGACCACCCTCTGGCGAAGCTGCCGAAGATCGACTTCGCGGAACTGCGCGGGCACCGGCGCCTGATGTTCCTGGCGCACAACGAGCGTCTGCCGTCGACGGAATACCTGGAGGCCACGCAGTGCTGGCGGGCGGAAAACTATCTGGCCTTGCTGGAAATGACGCGCGCCGGCCTGGGCTGGTCCACCTTGCCGCGCCAGCTCGTCCTGCGCGAACTGGAGGCCGGCGAACTGGTCGAACTGCCCTTGACGGCCTACCCGCACACTGACTGGGTGGTCGGCATCGATCTGGTCTGGCAGAAATCCCACACCCTGGGCCGGGCCGGGGCCTGGCTGTTGCGGCGCCTGCGCGACCACAAGATCTACGAGACCGACCGCATGGGGCGCCCGACGACCTGGTAGGTCCGCGCCGTGCGCCGCCTTTGGGCGGCGTGTCTTGAAAATGTCCGCTGCCGGCCCCATCTGATGGAGCAATCCGCCCTGGGGGCTGCCGTGCGTGCGCTCCCCGGGGCGCCCCGCGATCCCGCCTGAACCTTCGAACTCACCCGAATCATGAGCCAAACCGATACCAAGCCGGCCGAAACCCTGGGCTTCCAGGCCGAGGTCAAGCAGTTGCTGCACCTGATGATCCATTCCCTGTACAGCAACAAAGAAATCTTTCTGCGCGAACTCGTGTCCAACGCGTCCGACGCCTGCGACAAGCTGCGCTTCGAGGCCATCGATCACCCGGAACTGCTCGAAGGCGGCGCCGATCTGCGCATTCGCGTCGAATTCGACAAGGACGCCCGCACCATCACCATCACCGACAACGGCATCGGCCTGTCGCGTGACGAGGCGATCGCCAACCTGGGCACCATCGCCCGTTCCGGCACGCGCGAATTCTTCTCCCAACTGACCGGCGACAAGCAGAAGGACGCCCAGTTGATCGGCCAGTTCGGCGTCGGTTTCTATTCGTCTTTCATCGTCGCGGAAAAGGTTGCGGTGCGCAGCCGCCGCGCCGGCCTGCCGGCATCCGAAGGCGTGCTGTGGGAATCCGACGGCCAGGGCGAATTCTCCGTGGCTGCCATCGACCAGGAAGCGCGCGGCACCTCCGTCACGCTGACCCTGCGTGCCGACGAGGACGAATTCCTGTCGAGCTGGAAGCTGCGTGAGGTCCTGCGCCGCTACTCCGACCACATCTCCCTGCCCGTCGAAATGAAGCAGGAAGAATGGGACGCGGAAAAGTCCGAGCAAGTCGTCAAGGACGCCTGGGAAACCGTCAACCAGGCCAATGCCTTGTGGACCCGGTCCAAGTCCGACATCACCGACGAACAGTACAAAGAGTTCTACAAGCACGTTTCGCACGATTTTGAGGACCCGCTGGCCTGGACGCACAATCGTGTCGAGGGCCGCAGCGAATACACCCAGTTGCTGTTCGTCCCGAAGCGCGCGCCCTTCGACCTGTACGACCGGGATGCCCGCCGGGGCGTGAAGCTGTACGTCAAGCGCGTCTTCATCATGGACGACGCCGACCAGTTGCTCCCGACCTACCTGCGCTTCGTGCGCGGCGTGGTCGATTCCGCCGACCTGCCGCTGAACGTCTCGCGGGAAATCCTGCAGGAAAGCCGCGACGTGCGCGCCATCCGCGAAGGCTCCGCCAAGCGCATCCTGGGCCTGCTCGAAGACCTGGCCAAGGACAAGCCCGAGGAATACGCCGAATTCTGGACCCAGTTCGGCCAGGTGCTGAAGGAAGGCGCGGGCGAGGACCCCGCCAACAAGGACCGCATCGCCGGCCTGCTGCGTTTCGCGTCCACCCAGTCCGACAGCCCGGCGCAGACCGTGTCCCTGGCCGACTACATCGGCCGCATGAAGGAAGGCCAGGACAAGATCTACTACCTGAGCGCCGATTCCTACGCCGCCGCCGCGCACAGCCCGCACCTGGAAGTCTTCCGCCGCAAGGGCCTGGAAGTCCTGCTGCTGTCCGACCGCGTGGACGAATGGATGCTGTCCTATTTGCGTGAATTCGAAGGCAAGTCCCTGGCCTCGGTCGCCAAGGGCGGCCTGGACCTGGACGCGCTGGCCGATGAGGAAGAAAAGAAGCAGCAGGCCGAAGCCGCCGAGGCCTTCAAGCCGACGATCGAGCGCTTGACGGCTGCCCTGGGCGAGCGCGTCAAGGAAGTCCGGGCCACGGCCCGCCTGGTCGATTCGCCCGCCTGCGTGGTCGTGGACGAGAACGAGTTGAGCCCGCACCTGCTGCGCATGCTCAAGGCCGCCGGCCAGGACGCGCCCGAAGTCAAGCCCATCCTGGAAGTGAACCCGCAGCACGCCCTGGTCAAGCGCCTGGAGGCGCAGCCCGACGCATCGTTCGGTGACTGGGCTGAACTGTTGCTGGACCAGGCCATGCTGGCCGAAGGCGCGGCCCTGAAGGATCCCGCAGCGTTCGTGAAGCGGGTGAACGCGCTGTTGCTGCAGGCGTGATCGCGGGGGCGTGTGGGCTTACCTCGTGGCGTGCTTTTCCCGCGAGGACACGAACCATTCGCCCAGCGTGATGACAATGCAGCACAGGGCCATGAGCACCAGCGAGATCGCCGCAGCGGCCGGCAGGTCGGAACCGGCTTCGGAGATCTTGCTGTAGAGCAACAGGGGCAGGATGTTGAGCTGGGTGCCGACCAGGGCCAGCGCGGTCCCGTAGGCGCCCATCGCCACGGCTGCCGTCAGACAGAAGGCGGCCACCAGGCTGGGGAAAATCTGCGGCAGCATGATCCCCGCGATGGTGCGCAGGCGGCCGGCGCCCAGCGACTGCGCCACCGAGAGCTGCACCATGTCGAAATTGCGCACGGCGGGCAGCAGGATCATGACGACCCGGGGAATCAGGTAATAGGAATAGGCGAATCCCAGGCCTGCAGGGGTATAGATCAGCGCGCCGACCTGGGCGGGATCGAAGCCGATCTGGGCCAGCAGTTGGGTGACGAATCCCGCGCGCCCGAACCCGAGGATGAAACCGTAGGCCACGATCAGGCCCGAGAAGGTCAGCGGCAGGGAGATCGCGAACAGCGACGCCGTGCGCATGCCCGGCCGCATGCGGTTCAGGCCCAGGGTGACGCAGAATCCGACGAGCACCGAGGCCAGGGGCGTCAAGGTCCCGAGGACGATCGTCCCCCACAGTCCGCGCTGGAACAGCGGATCGGACAGCGCCCTCGGGAAGGCGCCCTCGTCAGACAAGGCTTCGCCCAGGATCAGGGCGACCGGCACCACGAAGAACAGGCAGAACAGCGCCAGTGCCGGCAGGGTGAACAGCGCGAAGCGTTGTCGCGAGAGCTGCATGGCGACGGCCTACTGGTTCAGCACCGCGCGCGCCCAGCCCTGGTCGATCGCCGCCTTCCGGGCGGTCGCCTTGGCGATGTCGATGGCTTGGATCTGGGGCGCCGCGGGCAGTTTTTCGGCGATGTCCTTGGGCAGTTCGGTGCCGGGCACGGAGGGCCGTACGAATCCTTGTGCGAAGGTCACCTGGCCCGGCGTGGTCATGATGTAGTTCAGCCACAGCTTGCCGGCGTTCGGGTTGGGGCCGTTCTTGACCAGGCTGATCGCATAGGGTGCGGCGGCCGAGCCGTCCTTGGGGATGACCACGTCGATGTCATCGCCCATGCCGTCGAGATACTGGGCTTTCAGGCCGTCGTTCTCGTAGCCGATCCAGATGGGGATTTCGCCCTTGAGAAACTGGGCGTACGGGGTGGTGCCCACCACGCGCAGCACGTTGCCGGTGCTCTGCAGCTTGCCCAGATAGTCGATGCCGGGCTTGACGTCGTCCATGGAGCCCTGGTTGGCGAAGTTCGCCGCCAGGACGATGACCTGTCCCTGGCCGGTCGAGCGCGGGTCGAGATAGACGATCGAGCCTTTGTATTCAGGCTTGAGCAGGTCCTGCCAGGACTGCGGCACGTCCTTGACCAGCTTCTTGTTCACCAGGAAGGCCACGTTCAGCGTGTGGATGGTGAACCACTTGCCGTCCGGGTCGCGCAAGGTCTCGGGCAGTTTGTCGAACTGTACCGGTTTGAAGCCCGTGACCACATCCTTGGCGATTGCGTCCAGGGCCGAGGCGGCGAAGTAGTAGGCCGTGTCGGCCTGAGGGCGGTTGCGCGCCTTGTCCAGCGCGACCACGGTGGCGGCGGAACCCAGGTCGTTGTAGACCAGTTCGACGCCGGGGTAGCGTTTCTTGAAGGCGTTGAACTGCGCGTTCCAGTTTGCCCAGGTGGGGCCGGTGTCGAAGGACACGACCATGCCTTCTTTCTTGGCCGCCTCGTACAAGGCCTGTTCGCCTTGATAGAGTTCGGGGCCGTCAAAGGCCTGGGCCGCGCCTGCGGCCAGGCACAGCACGGCGGTTGCGACAGCGCCGGCAAGCTTGAGGGTTCTCACGTTCATTCTCCTAAGGGGCGGGGGAGGAATCCGAGGGATGCTCGGGGGGAAGCAGTCGAATCGATTCGGGCGGCACCACGACGGTGTCGAAGGGCGCCCGGGACAGGGTGTCGATGCGCACCAGGCCCTCGCCGATGGCGAGGTCGATGCGGCGGGCCGAACCCAGGAAACGGTCGGCATGCACGGTGCCGCCCAGCGCGTTGACCCCGGCCGGGGCCGTGCCGCCGGGCTGGATGGCCTCGGGCCGGATCAGCACGGTCACCGGGGCGTGAGCGGCATGGCTGCCGGCGTCGTCGCAGGCCAGCACACCGATGGGCGTGTGTACGCTGCGCCGGTCGGCGCCGACACGGCCTTCCCACAGATTGGCCTGACCGATGAAGGACGCAACCCAGCGGTTGACCGGCCGGTCGTAGAGGTCCTTGGGCGTGCCGAGCTGGACGATCCGGCCGGCCTGCATGATGGCGATGCGGTCCGCGATGGACAGGGCCTCTTCCTGGTCGTGCGTGATGTGCAGCGTGGCGATGTTGGCCGCGCGCTGCACGCGCAGAATCTCTTCGCGCATCTCGACCCGCAGGGCGGCGTCCAGGGCCGACAGGGGTTCGTCCAGCAGGAGGGCGCTGGGCGAGAACACCAATGCGCGCGCCAGGGCGACCCGCTGCTGCTGCCCGCCCGACAGGGCCGTGGGCATGCTGTGCGTCCATTGAGTCAGGCCGACGCGTTCGAGGGCCTCGGCCGCCCGCGCGCGGCGTTCGGCACGCGCCACCCTGCGGATTTTCAGGGGGTAGGCGACGTTGTCCAGGGCGGACATGTGCGGGAACAGACCGTAGGACTGGAACACCACGCCGAGCTGGCGCTTCTCGGGCGGCAGGTCGGTGATGTCCCGGTCGTCCACGATAATGCGTCCGGACGAGGGACGGGCGAATCCCGCCAGCAGCTTGAGCAGCGTGGTCTTGCCCGAGCCCGAGGGGCCGATGACGGCCAGGAATTCTCCGTCGGCGATGGTCAGATCGACGCCGGAAACCCCGTTGGGACTGCCCGGATAGCGGTAATCGATGGACTGGAACTGGATGGACATGAAAGGCTTCCGGGTCTGGAATCAGGCGCGCCGGCTGGAGGCCGCTGCGGTCAGCGAACTGGCGCAGGAGGCCAGGATCGCCAATAACAGCAGCACCACCGTCGCCGCGCAGGCGAAGCCGGTGGCGCCGTAGAAAGCCTGCAGCAGCACGACCGGATAGGTGCGGGACAGAAAACCCGAGATGAGATTGGAAATCTGGAATTCGCCGATCGACAGCGCGGCGACGATGAGCAGCGAAGACAGCATGCTGGTGCCCAGCAGCGGCAGCACGATGTCCTTGAGGCGCGTCCAGAATGAGGCGCTGAGGGTGGCCGCGACCTGCTCGTAGTCGTGCAGCCGCAACTGCTGCATGTCGGCCAGCACGGTGTTGACGGTATAGGGCAGCGTGAGGATCAGATGGGCCGCGATCAGCAGGCCCGTGCTGCCCAGCCAGGGCGCCGTGTCCGACGAAAACACCAGGATGAAGCCAAAGCCCAGCACCAGATCGGGCACGGCGATCGGCAGCAGGGCCATGACCTTGGCCGCCAGCCGTACCCCGCGCCGCGCGCTGGAATAAATGGCATAGGCCAGCGGCAGGCCGATCAGCATGTTCAGCACGCAGGTGGCGACTACGACTTTGATGCTGGAGAGGAAGGCGCGCTGAAAGCTGGGGTCCGCCGCAACGTCGAGATACCAGCGGCCGGTGAAGCCGTGAGGCAGAATCGTGTTGCTCCAGGACTCGCCGAACGAACCGACGAACAGCAGTGCGATCGGCGTGGCCAGGAACAGCAGATAAGCGAGGGTGATCAGCAGCATTGCATGAGGCCCGGGCAGGTGCGTCGCGGAGGATTTGTCATATTACTTACATTATCGCAGACCCGTAAGTCATTTTTATGACAAACAGAGTGGTGTCCTAGGCTTGGTTTTCGACGCGCAGCAGATGTTCAGCCGTGAGCCGCATCGCTTCTTCGACGGATGCGCAAGGAATGACGCCGGGCATCTTGGGCGCATCGCCCAGGGACAGCACCTTGTGGTCGAAGTGCAGGCCGAAGGCGATCTCGGACATGGTGCCGTAGCCCCCGCCGACCGCGATCAGTACCGGGCAGGACTGGGCGATGATGGCGTTGCGCGATTTGCCGATACCGGTGGCGATTGGAATGCGCACGTACGGATTGGCCGAGCGCCAGTCGCCGTCCGGCAAGAGGCCGATCGGCTGGCCGCCGGCCTCCAGGTGGCCCTTGGCGCTGGCTTCCATGACCCCGTTGCGGCCGCCGCACAAGAGTTGCAGCCCGTGCCGTGCCAGTTCCGCACCCAGGTCTTCGGCGATCCGGCGTTCGGTTTCGGACGCTTCGCGCGGGCCGATCACTGCGATCGGCACCAGGCGCAGCGATCCCGTGAGTGCTCGCAGGGCTTCGCAGGCGTTCACGGGCTGCAGGTCCGCAGGCGCGGTTTCTGTTGCGGGGGCCCAGTGCCAGGCCCAGGGGTCGAAGCGCAAGGCGCCGTCGGCGTACAGGGCGCGGGCTTGCTGTGACCAGGAAAAGGAGGGATGACTCATGGAGACCGCCAAACGAGGTAGGATGAACGAATTCACGTAATGTAAGTTATCCTACATGCCGATGACAACTGTTTCTGCGGAACCCGCTCGATTGAACAAACGCCAGGCCGAAATCCTGCGGATCGTCACCCGGCAGGGCTACGCCACCATCGATGCCCTGGCCGGCCGGTTCGACACCTCGCACCAGACGATCCGGCGCGACATCATCTTCATGGATCATGCGGGTCTCCTCCAGCGTTTTCACGGTGGCGCAGGTGCCGTCGACGGCCGGGTGCGCCCCCGCTACGATGACAAGCGTGCCCTCGCCCTCGACGCCAAGCACGCCATTGCCGCCGAGGCCGCGCGCCGGGTCGGTGAAAAAATGACTGTTTTCATCGACGTCGGCACCACCGCCGAAGCCCTGGCGCAATGCCTGCTGCCCCTGCGCGTCGGCTGCCGCGTCGTCACGTCGAACCTCAATGTGGGTCTGGCCCTGGCCGGACATCCGACGATCGAGACGGTCGTCGCGGGCGGCACGGCGCGCACCCGCGACGGCGCCCTGGTCGGCCCGCTGGCGATCGCGCTCGTCGAGCAGTTCAGCTTCGACTATGCCTTCATCGGGTTCTCGGGGTTCGACACGGATGGCGCACCCATGGATTTCGATCTGGACAAGGTGCTGGTGAAGCGGGCCGCGATTGGTCGCGCCGCGACGGCCGTGGGGATCATCGATGCCAGCAAGTATCGGCGCCAAGCCAGCATCCGGCTGGCGGAGGCGGTTGCGCTTGACCAGATACTTTCGGACGCCCGGCCACCCGCCGCGCTGGCGGACGCCTTGAGCGGTGCGGGCGTGGAAATCATCCTTGCCCGCCGAGCCGCGTTGTCTGCGGTCGAGTCGTGCGAGCGGTCAAATCCATGACCGCAGGGTGCGCGGCTTACGTCGGGTTGTTCACGCGCTGGTCCAGCACCTTCAGGAAATCGTCCGTGTGGGCGAGTTCTTTCGCCAGCGCCATCGCCTGGTCTTGCTGGGCCTGATCCAGTTCGGTGCGGACGTGCTGCGCA
This sequence comes from Castellaniella hirudinis, assembly GCF_042651965.1. Classification (NCBI taxonomy): domain Bacteria; kingdom Pseudomonadati; phylum Pseudomonadota; class Betaproteobacteria; order Burkholderiales; family Alcaligenaceae; genus Castellaniella; species Castellaniella hirudinis. Next base: position 492,590 of record NZ_JBHSDY010000002.1, on the reverse strand, counting down.
TTTTTCTGGGCTTGGGTGTTGCCGTCGGCGGCCGCCAGCAGGAACAGGGCGGCGGCCAGCACCTTGTCCTGCGGCACCCCCGCGCCCCGCACGTACAGAATGCCCAGCGCGTTCTGGCTCAAGGCGAAGTCGCGCGCGGCCGCGCGCCGGTACCACTGCCGCGCCGTGTCGAGGTTCTTGTCCACGCCCAGTCCTTGCTCGTACAGCGCCCCCAGATTGTGTTCCGCGGGCGCGTATCCCTGATCGGCCGCTTTCAGATACCAGAGCCGGGCCTGCTGGAAATCCTGCGCGATGCCGCGACCCAGGCGGTAGGCCAGTCCCAGGTTGTGCTGGCCGATGGCGGCGCCGCGTTCGGCGGAGAGGCGGAACAGGGTCACCGCCGTCGCATCGTCCTGGGTGACGCCGGCGCCTTCGGTCAGCAGCAGGCCGAGGTTGGCCATGGCGAGCGGATGGCCCTGGTCGGCGGCCAGCTTGTACCAGCGTGCCGCTTCGCCGTACCGCTGCGGCACGCCCCGGCCCTCCTGGTAGCGCACCCCCAGGTTGTATTGCGCCCAGGCATTGCCGCCGATGGCGGACTTTTCATACCATTCCAGCGCCTTCTTGTCGTCTTGCGGCACGCCCGCGCCATGGCTGTAGGCCCAGGCCAGGTTGTTCTGCGCCTCGGCGTGGCCTTGCGCCGCCGCCAGTTGATACCAACGGGCTGCCGCGACGGGGTCTTCGGCGACGCCTTCGCCGTTGTCATAGGACAGGCCGATGCGGAACTGGGCCCGGGGATCGCCCTGATCGGCCAATGGCCGCCATTCCTTGATGGCCGTGGCGTAGTCCCCCCGGTCGGCGGCCTGCACGCCTTCCTCGTAGCCGGCGTAAGCCGGGGAGCCGGGCATCATCATCGTCAGGGCGAAGGCCAGGGACAGCAGAGGGAAGCGCGTATGCATGTGAGCCTCCTGTGAGGCGTGGGATGTCGGGGACCGGGGTTTCGTTGCCGGACAGGTCTGTTCACAGTAGCAGCCGGTGTCGAGGCTCGCATCCTTCGTTTGAATGAATGTTCGGGGTCGTGGATGGAGAGAGGATGGGGCTGTGATTGAGCGGTCGCCCGCCGCAGGCCGGTTTGTCATCCGGCCCGCTTCTGGCCATAATCGGCCCTTCAGGAACCTCTAAACAAGTCCTCGCGCCGCGTACATCTGCGGTCTCGGGCGGTCTGCTGCGTTGCTCATCCTCGCCATAGCGATGGCTATGGCTGCGGTTCGCGCCTTGCACCCCATCCCGATCCGCAGCGTCCGCTTTCCGCTCGACTTATTCAGAGGCTCCTGATTCCCGTCGAATCGGATAGAACCGGAGTATTGTTGATGAAATCCCGCGCCGCCGTGGCCTTTGAGGCCGGCAAACCCCTGCAAATCGTCGAAATCGACGTCGAACCGCCCCGCAAGGGCGAAGTCCTGATCCGCATCACCCACACCGGTGTCTGCCACACCGACGCCTTCACCCTGAGCGGCGACGACCCCGAGGGCGTGTTCCCCGCCGTGCTCGGCCATGAAGGCGCGGGCATCGTCGTCGAAGTCGGCGAGGGCGTGACCAGCGTCGTGCCGGGCGACCACGTCATCCCCCTGTACACCGCCGAGTGCGGCGAATGCCTGTTCTGCACCTCGGGCAAGACCAATCTGTGCGTGGCCGTGCGCGCCACCCAGGGCAAGGGTGTGATGCCCGACGGCACCACGCGCTTTTCCTATCAGGGCAAACCCATCTACCACTACATGGGGTGTTCGACCTTCAGCGAATACACCGTCGTTGCGGAAGTCTCGCTGGCCAGGATCGACCCGAAGGCCAATCCCGAGCAGGTCTGCCTGCTGGGCTGCGGCGTGACCACCGGCATCGGCGCCGTGCGCAACACCGCCAAGGTCCAGCCCGGCGATACCGTGGCCGTGTTCGGCCTGGGCGGCATCGGCCTGGCCGTGGTCCAGGGCGCGCGCCAGGCGGGGGCCGGGCGCATCATCGCCGTGGACACCAATCCCGACAAGTTCGCGCTGGCGAAGGTCTTCGGCGCCACCGACTGCGTCAACCCCAAGGATCACGCCGAGCCCGTCCAGCAGGTCATCGTCGGCATGACCGGCTGGGGCGTGGACCATAGCTTCGAGTGCATCGGCAACGTCAACGTCATGCGCGCCGCGCTGGAATGCGCCCACCGGGGCTGGGGCCAGTCCATCATCATCGGCGTCGCGGGCGCCGGCCAGGAAATCTCCACCCGGCCGTTCCAACTGGTCACCGGCCGTTCCTGGCGCGGGACCGCCTTCGGCGGCGTCAAGGGCCGCTCGCAGTTGCCCGGCATGGTCCAGGAAGCCATGCGCGGCGACATCGACCTGGAACCCTTCGTCACCCACACCATGGGCCTGGACGGCATCAACGAAGCCTTCGATCTGATGCACGAAGGCAAGTCGATCCGTTCGGTGGTGCACTATGGAACGGATTGAACGACACGCCTGCTTCGGCGGCCGCCAGGAAGTCTGGCGGCACGAGTCCGCCGCATTGGGCTGCGCCATGCGGGTCGGGGTCTACCTGCCCTCGGCCGCCCTGCGCGGTGAATCGTGCCCGGTGCTGTACTGGCTGTCCGGCCTGACGTGCAGCGAGCAGAATTTCATCACCAAGGCCGGCGCCCAGGCGTATGCCGAACGCCATAGCCTGATCCTGGTCGCGCCGGACACCAGCCCGCGCGGCGAGGACGTGGCCGATGACCCGGCCTACGACCTGGGCCAGGGGGCGGGCTTTTACCTGAACGCCACCCAGGCGCCCTGGGCGGCCCATTACCGCATGCAGGACTACGTGGCCGAAGAACTGCCCGCGCTGATCGAGCAGCATTTCCCCGCCACGTCCGCGCGCGCCATCGCCGGCCATTCCATGGGCGGGCACGGCGCACTGGTCACGGCCTTGCGCCATCCCGGACGCTACCGCAGCGTGTCGGCGTTTTCACCCATCGTTGCGCCGACGCAGGTGCCTTGGGGTCAAAAGGCCTTCACTGCCTACCTGGGCGATGACCGCAGTGCATGGGCGCAGTGGGATGCGGTGGAACTGATCCGCGCGGCCTCGCCTGCGGATCATCTGCCCATGCTGGTGGATCAAGGGCTGGACGACGAATTCCTGGAAGGACAGTTGCGGCCCGAACTGCTGGAGGCGGCCTGTCTGGATGCAGGGTATCTGTCGACCGTGCGCCGGCAGGCCGGGTATGACCACAGCTATTACTTCATCGCCAGTTTCATCGATGAGCATGTGGCGTTTCATGCGGCGGCGTTGAAGGGGTAGGGGATCGGAGGGTTCCGGCTCAGACTCCCATGAGCACGCCGCCGTCAATCAGGAAGGATGAGCCGGTGACCATCTGAGATTCGTCCGAGCACAGGTAGATGGCCATCTGGGCGATTTCATCCGGCCGGATCATGCGCCCCACGGGTTGGTATTCGGAAAACTGCCGGAAGGTTTCCTCTTCTCGTCCCGCATAGGCGGTTTTCAGATAGTTGTCGACCATGTCCGTATGGACCCGGGCGGGGCAGATGCAGTTTGCGCGGATGTTCTGCTTGACGAAATCCAACGCCACCGAGCGCGTCATCATCATGACCGCGGCCTTTGAGGAGCTATAGGCGAAACGATCGTGCATGGCCGTCAGGGACGCCAGGGACGCCATGTTGAGGAGAACGCCGCCACCGCCTTCGATCATGCCGGGGAGGAAGGCGCGCGTCACATTGAACACGCCTTCCACATTGACGCGGTAGACGCGCTGCAGGTCTTCCAGCGTGGTTTCCAGGATGGTGCCGACGTGGATGACGCCGGCATTGTTGACGAGCACATCGATGTTGAAACCAGCGCGGCGGCACGCTTCGGCGGCGGTCGCGACGCTGTCGGGATTCGAGACGTCCATCTTGACGGCGAGTACCGAATCGTCGGCCTGAAGTGTCCGGGCCTGGTCGCGCGCCCGGTCGAGATCGAGATCGGCCAGCACGACCCGGGCGCCTTCCCGCAGGAATGCCGTGGCGATGGCAAAACCAATCCCGGTTGCCGCGCCTGTGATCAGCGCTGTTTTACCGTTGAGTCTCATACTGCTTCCTCCTTTCTGGATGATGAGTGATTAATCGATTTCCCGGACCTTGTTGCGCAGGCGGCCGAGCCCGGAGATCTCGAGCACGCATTCGTCGCCGTCTTTCAGATAGATGGGCGGGTTGCGGCTGAAACCGACACCGAATGGCGTCCCCGTGACGATCAGGTCGCCTGGCTCAAGGGTGATGGACTGGGAAATAAAGGACACCAGGCGGGCGACGGAGAAAATCATGTTCTTCGTATTGGACGTCTGAAGCTCCTGGCCGTTCAGAAAGAGCCGGAGATCCAGATTCTGAGGGTCGGGAATGTCTTCGGGGGTCGCCAGGTAGGGGCCCCAGGGGCAGAAGGTGTCGATCGACTTGCCGTGGTCCCACTGTTTGGCCTCCCGGAATTGCAGGTCGCGGGCGGACACGTCATGGGCGATGCTGTATCCCGCGACGTGGTCGAGCGCTTCCGCCTCTCCGATCTTGTGGGCCTTCGTCCCGATGACCACGCCCAGTTCGACCTCGTAGTCGACTTCGCTGCAGATCTTGCGGCTGAACACGATATCGTCGTCCGGTCCGACGACGGAACTGGGGAATTTGGCGAACAGCACGGGCACTTCGGGGACCTGAAGGTTCGCTTCCCTGCAGTGGTCGATATAGTTCAGCCCGATGCCGATGATCTTTCCGGGCTGGAGGACCGGCGCCCGCAATCTGACGGCGTCGAGCGGTATCGTGACGGCGTCCGGTGCGCTGGCCGCCGCGCGGACCGCGTCCATCGCCTGTTTTCCGCCGTGCAGGATTTCCAGCAGGTCGCCATGCCGGCCCGTGGGCAATCCCGCCGGGGCGAGGCTCACGATCGAATCGCCTTTCAAAACGCCCGGTTGGGTTTTGCCCGCATGATCGAATGTCACAAGTTTCATCTTGGATTCCAGTTGTTTGAGAAAAAGCCCCCGCGCGGCTTATGACTGCTTGCGCGCCGAACGGGAAGCGGGAGAGAGGGTTGTCTTTTCGATGCCGTCATTCCGTTCGGGACGGCGGTCGAAACTGGAGAGCCTGTATCCGAGCTGGAGGGAGATTTTCCGTGCGCTCTCGATGACGCAGGGCGCCAGCGCGTTCATCTTCTTCAAGGACAGCCGGTTCTCGGGGCCGGATATGCCGATTGCGCAGATGACCTCGGCGCGTTCGTTTCTGATGGGGGCGGCCACGCCGCGGATGCCCTCCCGCCATTCCCCGCGATTGATGGCGAAGCCGGAACTCCTCACGTTCGAGAGCTCTTGCAGCAAGGCCTCGTGGTCGGTGAGGGTCGCGGGCGTGTATTGCTCCAGGTCCATCGGGATGGTCTCTTCGAGATCGCGTTGGAACGCCAGCAGCGCTTTTCCGGTTGCAACGGTATAGGCAGGGGCGCGGCCGCCCACGCGCGAGTAGGCGCGGACGGGTTGGCTGCTTTCGACTTTGTCGACATAGACGACGTCCAGCCCGTCGAGGACCGATAAATGGACGGTTTCCATGGTTTCATCGGACAGCGCCTCCATGACCGGCCGGGCGAGGCGTTTGAAATCGAGACGCTCGATGACGGCGCATCCAAGCTCCCATGTTTTCAATGTCGCGGCATAACGGCCGTCATCCAGGGAATGGACGTATCCCATTGTCTTGAGCGTGGCCAGGATCCGATGGACGTTGCTTTTCCCCAGATCCAGCGCCAAAGACATTTCGGTGACCCCGACGGGGGAGTCATGGCGGCATATCCATTCCAATGCCCGGAGTGCTTTGATCGAAGTCGAGTCCATAATGTGGCAAGCCTTGAGTCTCGTTGAATACCAGGAGTCCGGAGCGTTCGGCCGGGGTTCTGTATGGGCGCGCCACGGTGCTCGTGATCCGGGGTTGGAAGAGACGCAAGCGCCCGGATCCTGTGCGTAGGGGTGCGCGAAGATGGTATCAGGGAGAAGCGGCTTTTTTCCTTTGCGCGGCTGCCGCCCTGGCCCGGTCCCGGTGCGCCAGCAGGCGTGCCTTGAGACTGCTGTTCATGATCGATGCCACCAGGGCGGCCAGGTCCTGGTCCCGCCTGTCGGCGCGCGTGGCGGCGCGCAACGCGGAAAATGTCTCGCGGTCCGTGCGGTGTGGCGCCGGGGGCTGAGCCGCGAAGGCGTCGCCTGACTGGCTGGCCAGCCCGCAGGCAATGGCTTCTTCTTGCTTGATGGAGGCGCCCGAGCTGGTCCACGCCAGAGCCCGATCCGCGCCGACTCTTTCGGCCAGCCGGCGGGTTCCCAGGACCAGGCCGAAAGAGGCTCCGGGGAAGCGGAAGGCAGTGTCGGGCCTGGCCAGGCGGATGTCGCAGGCAGTGAAAAGGTCTGCGCCCGCGCCAAGCACGTGGCCTTGTCCGATCGCGACGGTGCGGATCGGCGCGTGCCAGAGGGTGGAAAGCAGTCGTTCGATCTGAATGAACCGATACAGCAGGTCGCCTTCGGTTTCCTGTTCCAGGTCTGACAGATCGAAGCCGGTACAGAAATGTCTGCCCGCCCCCTGGATGACGAGCGTATGTACGGAAGGATCGGCAATCGCGCCCTGGATGCCTTCCGATAGTCTTTCCACCAGGGGCGCGGAAAGCGCGTTGCCCTTCTCGGGATGGTCGAGCGTCAATGTGACGACACCGGGTGTGGCGGCATGCATGGTTCGTTCCTGGTCAGGTCGGCTGTGCCCGGAGCGCCGTGGATCGATCCCAGAGATTGGGCACGATGTCCGCCGCATAGCCGGATATGAAATCTTTGGACTGGCCGCTGCGCGGGTCAAAGACATGCCTGGGTGTGGCGCCGATGTTGGCGCCGTAGACATGGATGCTGATGGACGCCATGTCCTGTTCGGCATTGGAAACCATATGAATGTCCCCGATCGAAGGACTCACCGCGTCGATCTGGCCGGCGCGCAGGATGGCTGGTTCGCCCAGTATCGACAGCGTGCCGTCCGCCAGCCGTTCGTAGCGCACGCTCTGTTCGGCGCCGCGCAGCACCCCGATCAACCCCCAGGTCGTGTGGTCGTGGATGGGCGTTTTCTGGCCGGGGCCCCAGACGAAGCTGACGATGGAAAATCGTTCGAGGGGATCGGCGTGGAGCAGGTATTGCTGGTAATGCTCCGCATGCGGCTGTGCGCAGAATGACGGCAGCCAGTCGTCCGTGGATATCAGGTCCCGAAGCAGCGCTTTGCCTTCCTGGAGCAGCCGGGCTTCGTTTGAGGTTGCGTCGATCAACTGCGTCATACGGATGACGAAAGAACGGAGCGGTGCGATGGATTCCGATTGCATTTAGAAGTCTCCTGCTGGATTCGTGCCGCATTCGATTGTTTTTGATTTTCTAATATATAGAACATTGTTCCAATATTCAATAATATAAACCCATGAATGGGGAGCGTCAACCGTCCATTCATGGGAAACCCTGTGTCCGAAAAAAAAGGTTGCTTTCGTTGTCGGAGCTGTGGTTATATTCGCATGTACCGAATGTTGGATTGATGTTCCATATATTAGAACATTAGAAAAGATTGATTTCGGGGAGGCGTACCGAGTACGGGCACTGCTCGGGCGCGCAACCCCTTCAGCGACAAGAGGCGATATGCAACCTTTGAAAAACGTACGTGTCATCGAATTCTGCAATGTGGCCGCAGGACCATACTGCGGCATGCTGCTTGCCGATATGGGGGCTGATGTCATCAAGGTCGAGCACCCCGACGGGGGTGACAACATGCGGGCCTGGCCTCCCATCAGCGGCGGCTATAGCGAAAACTTTGCTTCGATCAATCGCAACAAGCGGTCGGTCACTCTGAACCTGAAGGATGCCGGCGACCTGGTGCGTGCCAAGGCATTGATCGATTCGGCCGATGTGGTGCTGGAGAACAATCGTCCCGGCGTCATGGAGCGGTTGGGCCTGGCCTATGCGGCGGTCAGTGAAAATCATCCCCGGCTCGTGTATTGCTCCATATCGGCCTTTGGCCAGGACGGGCCGCGCTCGGAGGAGGCGGGTTACGACCTGACCTTGCAGGCCATGAGCGGTGTCATGAGCGTCACCGGCGAGCCTGGAGGCGCTCCGGTCAAGTGCGGCGTGCCGCTTGCCGATTTCGCGACCGGCTTATACGGCGCCTTTGCGATCGTGAGCGCTTTGCGTGAGGTTGCCGCCACCGGCCAGGGCGCTCATGTCGATGTGTCGATGCTGGGGGCGTCCTTGGCGGTCAGCGCCTTGCAGACCAGCCATTATTTCGGTACCGGAGAGGATCCGGTCAAGCTGGGGTCCGCGCATCCGAGGAATGCGCCTTACGAAGCATTCCGGGTGGCGGATGGGTATGTCGCCGTGGCTGCCGGCAACAATGCCTTGTTCTCCCGCACCTGCCAGGGGATCGGCCGTGAAGATCTGGTCGGCCAGGCGCGATTCTCGTCAAACCTGTCGCGTGCCGAGCACCAGGCGGAACTGAAAGAAATCATCGAGGGCGCCCTGGCCGATAAGGGTGTCGAAACGGTGCTTGCGATGTTCAGGGAGCAGGGGGTTCCGTGCGCGCCGATCAATAGCTATTCGCAGGCCTTGAGCGATCCGCAGGTGGTGCACATGCAGTGGGTGCGTCCTCTGACTCTGCCTGGAGGGCATGAAACGAAAACCTTCGTTTCCCCGCTGCGTTTCAATGGCAAGGGGATGGAGGATTACCATCGCCCGCCCGCATTGGGAGAGCATAACGATGAGATTTTTGGTACGTAGCGTGGCGGATATGCCGAGATCTCCGGAAGCTCCCGAACATCACGCAGGAGGCGCCTATTGATCAGTTCGCGGTTTAGCGCCTGCAAAAAGCGGTTTTTGCAGGTTCGGGTTTTGAGAAAAATAGATTATCAAATGGAGACGGACATCATGATCAATAGCAAGTCGTGGCTCAAGATGCCACTTGCCCTGGCTGTGTCGGCCTGGATGATGGGCGGGGTTTTCAGTGCGCAGGCTGCTGAAAGTTCCCAGGACAAATACACGAAAAGCCTGAAGGTCGGCTATATCGTGAGCGTTGACACTGAAGTCGACAAGGGCGCGAAGAAATTCAAGGAGATCCTTGAGTCATCCACGGACGGCCGGGTGAAGGTCAATCTGTTCCCGAACGCCCAGCTCGGCGGCGAGGTGGACATGCTCAAGGGCCTGAAAGAAGGGGTCATCGACGTCGTGATTGCCGGAGATGGGATCCTGGCTCCGTTCCTCCCCAAGTACCAGGGACTGGTTCTGCCCTTCCTGATCAAGGATTTTGGGCACATGGATCGGGTGTATGGCGGAGAAGTGGGTAAAGAGATCAACGATGTGCTGATGCAGAAGGTCGAGGGACGCGTCCTGGGGTATTGGCATCGAGGGCCTAAAAGCCTGACGGCGAACAAGCTGATCAAAGAGCCGAAGGATCTCGAGGGTCTCAAGCTGAGGACCGTGCCCACTCCGCTGGTCGTGGCGGCATGGAAGGCGCTGGGAGCATCTACGACGCCGATGAACTTCGAAGAGCTTTTCGTGGCCTTGCAGCTTAAGACCGTGGATGCTCAGGACAATCCGCTGGATCTCATCTATTCCGCCAACTTCTATGAAGTCCAGAAATACGTGATCCTGACCAAGGATACGTATACGCCCTGGGCCTTCATCGTCAGCGACAGGCTCTATCAGAAGTTCCCCGAAGATGTCCGGGCGAAGTTCGATGAGGCCTTCAAGGCCGCCGGCAAGTATCAGAACGAACTGGTGGATCAGAGCGACGAGCTTTATGTCCGCAAGCTGAAGGAAAAGGGCATGGAGTTCATCGAACCCGATCGCGCGCTCTTCCAGAGCAGGCTGAGTGCGAGCGGCGTCATGGATGAGTTCAAGGACAAGCTGGCGCCCGGGCTGTTCGAGAAGATCAAGGCGCTTGAAAGTAAATGATGTTTTGCGGGAGGTCATCGGGCCGTATGGCCTCCCGCAGGGATTTCCAATTGAATCAGAAGGTCGAATGAATGAAGATTGAACCGAGAACCAATAGCAAGGTCTTCAGCGAGGGCTCGATACGGGCTCCGAATCGCGCGATGCTGCGGGCCGTCGGGTTGAAGGACCGGGACTTTGACAAGCCGATGGTGGGGGTGGCCAGCACCTGGAGTGAAGTGGCGCCTTGCAATATTCACATCGATGAACTTGCCAGGGCGGCAAAGCAGGGGCTCCAGCAGGCGGGCGCCGTGGGGTTCATATTCAATACCATCACGGTTTCCGATTCGATCGCGATGGGCACACAGGGCATGCGTTATTCGCTGCCGAGCCGCGATCTGATCGCGGACTCCATCGAGACCGTCATCGGCGGAGAAAACCTGGATGCAGTGCTGGCGATCGGCGGGTGTGACAAAAACATGCCGGGCTGCATGATCGGGATGGCGAATGCGGCGGTTCCGGCCATTTTTGTCTATGGCGGCACGATTGCTTCCGGCAAGGTCGATGGCGAGACCATCGATCTGCTTTCCGTATTCGAAGGCGTGGGGCAACTCAATCAAGGCCTGATCGACGAGTCGCGCCTGAAGGCGCTTGAATGTGCCGCGTGTCCGGGCGCGGGTGCGTGCGGCGGGATGTACACGGCCAATACCATGGCCGCTGCGATCGAGGCGATGGGGATGTGCCTGCCCGGCAATGCGTCGACCCCGGCGGAGTCGGTGCATAAAAGGGAAGAATGCATCAAATCGGGCGAAGCCCTCTATGCATTGATCCAGCAAGGAATCCGCCCCAAAGACATCATGACGAAACAGGCGTTCGAAAATGCGATCGTGGTCGTCATGGCATTGGGGGGGTCCACGAATGCAGTCCTGCACCTGCTGGCCATGGCGCATGCCATCGGCGTGGATCTGGCCCTGGATGATTTTGACCAGATCCAGAAGCGTGTGCCTTACATTGGAAATTTGAAGCCCAGCGGCAAATATGTGATGGAAGACCTGTATCGCGTGGGTGGCGTGCAGGCTGTCATGAAGCGATTGCTGGCGGAAGGGCTGCTGCATGGGGAATGCCTGACCGTGACGGGCAGGACCGTTGCCGCCAATCTGGAAGCCTGCCCTGATCTTCCGGAAGGGCAGGATGTCATTCGAGGCTTTGAGCAGGCTTTCAGCCGGCAAGGGCCGCTGATCGTCTTGAGGGGGAATTTGGCCCCCGAGGGGGCCATCGCCAAGATGTCCGGGGTCGCGGTGAAAACACATACCGGTCCTGCGCGTGTGTTTGACACCGAGGCGGATGCCGTTGATGCGATCACGCACAACAGGATCAACGAAGGCGATGTGGTCGTCATCCGGTACGTCGGTCCCAAGGGCGGACCGGGAATGCCGGAGATGCTCTCGGCGTCGTCCATTCTGGTGGGCAAGGGCCTGGGCGAGAAGGTCGCCCTGATCACGGATGGCCGGTTTTCCGGGGGCACACATGGACTGGTGGTGGGGCACATTGCGCCGGAAGCCCAGTCCGGAGGACCTATCGCGCTTCTGGCCGAAGGCGACGTCGTGACGATCGATGCCGCAGCGCAAAGCATGATGATGCATGTTGCGGACGAGGAACTCGCACGCAGAAAGGCCGCGTTTGTTTTGAGGCCCCAGACCGTCAAGAGGGGCGTGCTGGGGAAATTTGCTCACAACGTGTCTTGCGCCTCGGTCGGCGCACATACGGACCAGGATCGTTGAGTGATGGCGGGAATCGCCTGTCCGATTGATGCAAGCCTATCGTGGAAAATCCGATGAAACACAAAATCTATGCGACAAACACCATGTCGGCCCGTGTAAGAGAGTATCTGGAAGAACACTTCGATCTGGATGTGTGGGAACGCAGCGAGTGGATCCCGAAAGATATTCTTTTCGAGAAAATCAGAGAGGTCGACGGCCTTTTCGGACATGGCGTTCCCATCAATAAGGAATTGATTTCGCATGCCGGTCGATTGAGAATCGTCAGCAACATGTCGGCGGGTTACGACAATTTCAATGTGGGCGACATGATCGCGGGGGGGGTGATTGGCACCCATGCGCCGGGCCAGATGAACGAGACGGTAGCCGATCTCGTCTTCGGCCTGATGATCGCGACGGCCAGAAGATTCGCCGAGCTCGACCGGTATACCCGGGCCGGAAAATGGCTGCACGGCGATGACACGCCTTTGTTCGGGCTGGATGTCTTCGGCAAGAAACTGGGCATCATCGGCTTGGGCCAACTGGGCGAGACCGTCGCAAAGCGGGCCGGATGTTTCAACATGGATGTCGTCTACAGCAGCCGTACCCGAAAGCCCGAGGTGGAAAACCGCCTGTCGATTGCCCACGCATCGCTGGACGAGTTATTGGCGACGTCGGACTTCATCGTGCTGCTGGTGCCGCTGAACCAGCAGACGTCCCGCATGCTCGGCAAGCGTGAGTTCGGTTTGATGAAGAAAACGGCTGTTTTCATCAATGCCTCCAGAGGTGGCACGATCGATGAACAGGCGCTGATCGAGGTCCTGGAAAAACGGAAGATCCACGGCGCGGGCCTGGATGTCTTCGATCAGGAGCCCGTTTCCCCGGATAACCCGCTCCTGAAGCTGGACAACACGGTCCTGGTGCCTCACATCGGGTCCGCCACGGCGGAGACGCGCGACAGGATGGCGATGGTGGCGGCGGAAAGCCTGGTGAGCTACCTGATTCGCGGGGATGCCATCAATGTGGTGGCGGACATGAAGGCCAGGATGTAGGCACTGGCTGGATAGTGTATCTGTCTGCTCACGCCCGGCGCTTCCCGGATTGTTGCGCCGGTGATGAGGTCGGCGGGAAGTGCTTTGACTCAAGGGGTACGGATAAAGTGCGATTGATACGATCTTATATAAGAATCATGGACAGGATGAATCAGGTGGTATTCAACACCATCGCCCTTCTCATAGGGGCTGTGGCGTTGATATTGTTCGTGCAGGTTTTTCTCCGTTATGTGTTGCATGCGCCTTTGACCTGGTCCGAAGAGGTCGCCAAGTATCTTTCGATATGGATCGTGTTTCTTGGGATGGCGGTTGCGATGCGGAGAATGCTGTTGATCGCCGTCGAGGCCGTGGTTCAAAGCGTACCCGAGAGAATCGGCCATGCCATGAGGCTGCTGTCATTGGGGCTGGTCATGGTGTTTGTCGGCTACCTTGCCTACATAGGGATAGGACTGACTTCCGGTGCGGCTGACCAGGATTTCGCATCGTTGGAATTGCCGATGTCGATTGTCTATGCAGCGATACCGGTGGGTTCATTCCTGACCTTGATGAATGCCATCGTCGTATTCATTGAAATGATCGGGGAAAGGAGTGTGAAAATATGACGCTGGCGCTCGTAATCGCCCTGTTGGCGCTGCTCTTCCTCGGCGTGCCTGTCGCCTTCTCCCTGGCCGGCGCGACCCTTTTTGCGATATTTTTCTTTACGGACATGTCCGCCCTGGTGGTCGGCCAGAAGATGTTTTCGGCATTGGACTCTTTCCCGCTGTTGGCGATCCCGCTTTTCATTCTTGCCGGGAAGCTGATGGAAACCGGGGGGATATCCTCCAGGCTGATCAAGCTGGCCAGCGCCTATTGCGGACATATCAGCGGGGGGTATGCCGCATCCGGTGTCGTCGCCTGTATGTTCTTTGGGGCGATATCAGGTTCCAGCGCGGCATCCGTGGCCGCGATTGGCGCCATCCTGATCCCCGCGATGGTGGCCAAGGGCTATTCGCCGAGGTTCGCGGCGGCTTCCATCGCGGTCTCGGGGGAACTGAGTGCGATCATTCCGCCGAGCATCCCGTTGATCGTCTATGGCGTCGTCGCCAAGGTGTCCATCGGCACTCTGTTCATCGCGGGCATCGTGCCTGGCGTTCTGCTGGGACTCAGCCTGATGTTCACGGTGTACGTGATTGCGAAGATCAAGGGTTTCGACGAGGGCGCGAGAAAATCCACCTGGAAGGAAAAAATTGACGCCGTGTATGACGCGCTCCTTGCGCTGCTCATGCCGGTGATCATTCTCGGAGGGATCTATTCCGGTATTTTCACACCGACGGAGGCCGCTGCGGTCGCCGTCGTCTACTCGTTTGTCGTCAGTGTGTTCGTCTACAAGGAATTGAGCCTCAAATCCTTGGGGCGGGTCTTCGGTGACGCTGCACTGACCACGGCGGTGATCATGATCATCGTTGCGGGTGCGGGCTTGATGAGCTGGTTCCTGACCGTCAATATGATTCCTCAGTCAGCGGCCGAGGTGCTGGTCGACATATCCACCAACGTCGTGGTTTTCCTGTTGATCGTCAATGTGATCCTGCTGGTGGTCGGCATGTTTTTCGAGTCCACCTCCGCGATCCTCATCCTGGCCCCGATCTTTGTACCGGTCGCGGCCCAGTTCGGCGTCGATCCCGTCCATTTCGGGATGATCATGATCGTCAATCTGGCAATCGGCATGGTGACGCCGCCCGTCGGGGTCAATTTGTTCGTGTCCTGCCAGATCGCAAAGCTGTCCCTGGAGGAAATATCAAAGGGCTTGATTCCATTCTTTGCGACCCTGGTGATCAATCTGGCCATCGTCACTTATCTCCCGGCCGTCAGCACCTGGCTTCCCGGACTGATGAAGTGACGCGACCGGCCTTGTGCCGGCTTCCTCGGCGGGCATGAGGCGCCGCATGCGGCGGCTTTGACAGGCCGGGGGATCGGGGGCTGCCCAGTTCTGCGCAGCCCCCGGACCTTGTCGTCCGGTGTCATGCATGATTCCGATAGTTGGAATGCGATAATTTAATTTCCAAATGCGCCGCGGCGGAATTATCCTGATGGCTGATCAGGAACCACCTTGGAGGCCGCATGGCCAGACCGTTTGCCATGATGGCCTGCGCATTCGCCTTGTTCGTGTGCGTGCGAGCCATCTCCGGAGAATCCATGGGCTCATATCCCTTGCATGCCGCGGCTGCGCAGGACGACGTCGCCGCCATCGGCCGACTGTTGTCCGGCGGGGCGGAACTGGACCGGCGTGACGACTCGGGCTCGACCGCTCTGCTGGTGGCGACGCGTGCGAATCAGGTGCGTGCCGCCCGGGCGCTGATCGAGGCCGGCGCCGACGTGAACGCCAAGGACGCGATCAAGGACAGCGCCTATCTGTATGCCGGCGCGCGCGGGCATCTGGACATCCTGAAGATGACCCTGGCGCATGGCGCCGACCTCAAGAGCACCAACCGCTATGGCGGGACCGCCTTGATTCCCGCCGCCGAGCGCGGCCATGTCGAGACGGTGCGGACCCTGATCGAAGCGGGCGTCGACGTCGATCACGTCAACCGCCTGGACTGGACCGCCTTGCTCGAAGCCATCATCCTGGGGGATGGAGGCGAGCGGCATCAGCAGATCGTGGATCTGTTGCTCCAGGCCGGCGCCGATCCCGATCTGGCCGACGGTTCGGGCGTGACGCCGTTGCAGCATGCGCGGTCGCGCGGCTACCGCGAGATCGAACAATCACTGCTGGCTGCGGGCGGGCGCTGACCGTCAACCGCACATTCAGAGGAAATCATTCAAATGGAACAGCATAAAGAGTATCTGCGCCAGGCCATCGAACTGGCCTACGCCAATGACGAGCAGGGCGGTCGCCCCTTTGGGGCCGTGGTGGTCAAGGACGGCAAGATCATTGCCCGGGCGGTCAACGAGATCGTCGGCACCAACGATCCCACCGCGCATGCGGAACTGCTGGCGATCCGCGCGGCCAGTCAGCATCTCGGCTCTCCCCGCCTTGACGGCTGCGCGGTCTATGCCAGCGGGCATCCCTGCCCGATGTGCATGGGGGCGATGCGCCTGGCGGGCATCCAGGAAGTCACTTACGCCTATTCCAACGATGACGGCGAGCCCTTCGGCATGTCGACCGCCGCCATCTACGCCGATCTCGCCAAGCCTTTCGATCAGCAGTCGATGAAGATCCGCTACGTCCCGGTCCGGATCGACGACCGGCCGGATCTCTACGCGCGCTGGAAGGACGGGAAGCGGACGGGAGCCTGAGCATGACGACGGGCGTCGAATCGAAGCTCGGGCGCTTCGCCCTGATCGCCACCGTGGCGCTCATCGGGCTGAATCTGCGGCCGTTCATCACCAGCATCGGGCCTTTGGCGGCCGGCATCCAGGACAGCACGGCGCTGAGTCTGCAGGGCATGGCCCTGCTGACGCTGATTCCCATGCTGTTGATGGGCTCGGTGGCATTCGCCGGTCCGGCCCTGCAAAGCCTGGTCGGTGCGCGCCGGGCCATGATCGGCGCCTTGCTGGTGATCTGCTTCGGCATTGCCCTGCGCTGGCTGGCTTCGACCGGCTGGCTCATGGTCGTCACGGCGGCGATCGTCGGCCTGGGCGTTGCGGTTGTCCAGGCCGTGTTCCCGGGCATTGTGAAACGAGAGTTCCCGCATCATGTGGGACCCATGATGGGCCTGTATTCCGCGACGCTGATGGGCGGCGGCGCTCTGGGCGCCGTGGTGTCCCCGATGGTCGCTCATGCGACGGGGAGCTGGGCGGTGGGGCTGGCGTGCTTCGCGCTGCCCGCCCTGGCGGCCGTCATCCTGGCGGGCGCTTTCCTGCCGGGCGACGACAGGGCGCGCCAGATGGGCGACATCACGCGCATCCTGCTGTCCAGGCCCCGGACCTGGCTGCTGATGGGCTGTTTCGGACTGGTGAACGGCGGTTATTCTTCAGTCGTGGCCTGGCTCGCGCCTGCTTATCAGGAATATGGCTGGGGCGCTTCCGCCAGCGGAAGCCTGCTGGCCATCCTGTCGATCAGCCAGGCCGCGACGGCCCTGACGCTGCCCATTCTGGCCAGGAAAACACCCGACCGGCGGCCATGGCTGTGGTTGACGCTGGCCATGCAGGCCGTGGGTTTCGCCGGCCTGGCGTTCATGCCCGCCCTGGCGCCTTTTACCCTGGCGGTCATCCTGGGCGCCGGCCTGGGAGGCTGTTTTGCCTTGATCATGATCGTGGCGCTGGACCATTTGCCCGATCCGGCGCAGGCGGGGGCGCTGTCGGCCCTGATGCAGGGGGGCGGGTTCATCCTGGCGGCGGTCCCGGCGTGGCTCGTCGCTGCGCTGCACGATGCTACGGGCGGCTATGCCGCCGGGTGGCTCTGGCACCTGGCCTGCGTCACCCTCGTCGCCGGGCTGGTGGTCCGGTTCGCGCCTGGGGGGTATGCCCGGGTGATGCCGGAGGTCGGGGGCGGGCTGGCCTTTGTTGCCACGGCATCGTGTCCGCGCAGCTGACGGCGGTGCGGGCGTGGCCCGCACTGGTGGTTGCGAGCCCATGAAGGCATACTGACATCCAGCGGCTGCGCTTGGCCGCAACCCTCAACTCATTGAGAATGGTATGGTCGCCAACCGTTACCAAGCCACCGGCTCGCAGGTCGAGTGCCAGCCTGGATCGAACGAGCTGGTGCTGCGGAATCGACAAGGCATCACGGATCCGGCCGTGATGGCCGAACTCGAGACGAGGCTGTTGCTGCGGCTCTATGAACGGATGCTGCGGGAGCAGTTTCCCGATCGGCGGCTGGATGTGGCCGACCTGATGGGATGGCATTACCAGTGGCTGGGCAATGTGTACGACTGGGCCGGGCAGCCGCGATCCGTCAACATGAGCAAGGACGGCTTCCATTTCGCTGCCGCCCTGCAGATTTCCCGATTGCTGGATGAGTTCGAGCGAAAATTCCTGCATCGCTACACGCCATGCCATGGTATCGATGACAGCGCCCTGGTCGAGGCCATCGCCGTCTGCCATGTCGAACTCATTCTTATCCATGCGTTCCGTGAAGGCAACGGACGCCTGTCTCGCCTGCTGGCTGACGTGATGGCGGTGCAGGCCGGTCGCGGTCCGTTGGACTATAGCCAATGGGATGCGGACAAAAACGCCTATTTCACTGCCATTCAACGCGGTGTGGGCATGGACTACGCGCCCATGCGCGCATTGGTCAGCGTTGCGTTGGCTGGACGGGGCGGCTGAGCGCCGCCAGGGAGACCTGGGGAAGATGGCTATCCCCGCCACGCAGTTTTGCTTCGATATCAGCGATGCGTTGACCCGTTTCGATGGCCGTGGAACTGGCTACGGCACGCAGGATGGCTTCCTGGCTTGGGTGTTGATACATGCGCTGACTGGACATGAATATGCCTGATTCAGAAGGAATGTTCTATTTTACTGCCTGGGCCTGAAAGCAGCCATCTCGCTGTGGTGCCCGTCCTACGCTGCCCGTGCTACGAACTGCGGGGATCGAGCAATCGCGCCATCTCTGCGTAGCTGACGGCGTCTTCCCCGAAGGTGAAGGTGCCGCGCTCCAGCATCTCGCGGCCGGCGCGCAGGAATGCGCCGAATGCGGCACGGCTGAGCGCGCTGCCTATGCTGATGCGCTTCACGCCCATGTCCGAGAGATCATCGGCCGAGAGGTTCATGCCCGGCGCGCCCATCAACACGTTCACCGGCCGGTCCACCGAGCGCACCACGGCCAGAATTTCCTCGCGCGTGCGCAGCCCCGGCGCGTAGAGCACGTCGGCGCCGGCCTCTTGATAGGCCTGCAGGCGGCGGATCGTGTCGTTCAGATCGGTACGCCCATGCAGATGGTTTTCCGCCCGCGCCGTCAGCGTGAAGGGGTCGGGCAATGCGCGCACGGCTTCGACCGCCGCCGTCACGCGGTCCACGGCCTCGGCCAGTCCGTAGACCGGATCGTCGGCCCGGCCTGTGGCATCCTCGATGGAGGCCCCCACTGCACCCGCCTGCGCCGTCAGGCGGTAGGTTTCCGCGACCCCTTCCAGCGTTTCCGCATAACCATTTTCCATGTCTGCGCTGATGGGCAGATCGGTGGCCGCCGCCAGCTCCGCCACGTGTTTCAGCATCCGGTCCCGATCGACCTGGTTGTCGGAGAGGCCCTGGGTGTAGGCGTAGCCCGCGCTGGTGGTCGCCAGTGCCTGGAACCCCATGTCCGCCAGCAGCCTGGCCGTGCCGATGTCCCAGGGGTTGGGGATGATGAAGGCGCGCGGGGTGTGGTGCAGCGCGCGGAAGGATTGAGCTTTTGGGTGAGACATGCGTGCTCCCGTTGTCAGTCGGCTCTTTAGTCTTCAGGCAGTATTTCCGGATTCCAGACCGCTTCCCAAAGATGCCCGTCCGGGTCCTGGAAATACCCTGCATACCCGCCCCAGAACGTCTCCTGCGCGGATTTCACGATCACGGCCCCGGCCGCTGCCGCCTGGGCCATGACCTCGTCCACCTCATTCCGGGACGACACATTATGTCCAAGGCTGAGTTCCGTGGCGCTGGCTTGTCCTGGCGGTAAACCTGAGTCCTTTGAAAGACTTCGGCGCGGCCAGACAGCCAGTTTCAGCCCCGGTTGCAGGTCGAAAAACGCAACCGCGCCGTTTTCGAATGCTTCGCCGATGATGCCCTCGGTGGGCAGGCCCATGCCGTCGCGGTAGAACGTCAAGGATCGTTGCAGATCATCGACGCCCAGGGTGATGACGGTGATGCGTGGTTTCATGGTCGCCTCGCGTGTGCTCGAATCGGCCCCAGTCGAAGGATGGGCCGGGATCCGTTTTTCTTCCCGGGGCGATGTGCTCGTGCCCTTGCACCGCCCGGATCGGATGCCGTGCGCGGATCGCTGCCGCCAGCGCGTCCAGCCGCGCATATTGCGCATCCGTATACGCCAGGGTATCCGTGCCTTCCAATTCGATGCCGATGGAAAAGTCGTTGCAGCGTTCGCGGCCTTCGAAAGACGATACACCCGCATGCCAGGCGCGCAAAATGGTCGGTACGAACTGCACGATCGTGCCGTCGCGGCGGATCAGGAAATGGGCGGAGACCCGCATGTCGCGGATGTTCTCGAACCAGGGGTGGGATGCGATATCCAGGCGGTTCTGGAAGAAATCGATGACGGCGTCGCCCGTGAACACGCCGGGCGGCAGGCTGATGTTGTGGATCACCAGCAGGTAGGGCTCTTCGTCGCCGGGCCGTTGATCATGGTTGGGTGAAGGGCGGCGCAGGATCTCGGGGACGGTGCCCTGTGTGGACGGCGCATCTTCGGCGCTGCCGATCAACCAGCCATCCGGGCCGATGGCCGGCGTACGCCTCGGCCCGGGCCCGGAAGCCCCGCCCGCCTTCATTTCCTCAGGCCCAGCCTGGCGTGCTCCGGGCTGCACCAGGTCCTGCCCTGGCTTTGGTAGGCCTCGGAGCGGGGCAGGTAGATGCGGCAGTGGGCGCAGCGCACCATGGTTTCGGACGCGGCTTGCGCGTCGTCGGCCTGGCGCCGCGCGGCGGCCTGGCGGGCCTGGGCCTTTTGGTGGCTCAGGACGCGGGAGACGAACAGGACGGCCAGGATGATGATCGCCCAGAGCAGGAATTTACCCAAGAGTGCCTCGTTGCAGAATGACTTCCAGGACGAACCGGCTGCCGGTGTAGGACAGGAGCAGGAAGGCGAAGCCGGCCAGCGTCCAGCGCAGGGCGATGCGGCCGCGCCAGCCCTGGACGTGACGCCCCGCCAGCAGCACGCCGAAGGTGGCCCAGGACAGCAGGGTGAAGACGGTCTTGTGGTCCATGGGCAGCGCGTGGCCGGTGAGGCGCAGGGACACGGCGATGCCGGTCAGGACGGTCAGCGTCAGTACGCCGAAGCCGATCCAGATCAGGCGGAACAGCAGTGATTCCAGGGTCAGCAGCGGCGGCATGGCGCTCATGGCGCGGCCGATGACACCTTGTTCGCCGGCGGATTCGATGGGGCGATGCAGGTGGCGGTCCAGCACGGTCATCAGCATGGCGTGCAGCGCGGCGACGGTGATCAGGCCGTAGGCCGTCATGGCGATCAGCAGGTGTACGCGCAGCCAGTCGTTGCTGGCGTGGGGCACCAGCGTGCTATGAGGGAACAGGACGGCCAGCAGGCTGACCAGGGCGGCGATGGGCAGCAGCAGGAGCAGCAGGCTGTCCAGGCGCAGCAGGAAATTCTCGATCCAGAAGACGATCATGCCCAGCCACATGGCGGTGGACAGGGCCAGCGCCCAGCTCAGGTGCAGGCCGGTGGGGACGATGACGGCGGCGGCCAGGCCGATGCCGTGCAGGGCGATGGCGCCCAGCAGGCAGCTACGGCCGAGGGTGCCGGTGGGACGGACGTCGCTGGCCCGCGCGATGGGGCGCCATAGGGCGATGCCCAATACGGCATAAGCCAGCGCGGCGAGCAAGTGAAATACAATGCTGACTGACATAGTCCTATCGGTATCCGGCGCGCAGGGCTGCGCCGCCAAAAGCATCCATTTTATGCGCTGGCCGACGGATCAACCAGTTTTACGGATACGGCATCATGCTTGATAACCTCACATCCCGCCTGTCGCGCGTCGTCAAGACCATGCGCGGCGAGGCCCGCCTGACCGAAGCCAACACCCAGGAGATGCTGCGCGAAGTCCGCATGGCGCTGCTGGAGGCCGACGTGGCGCTGCCGGTGGTGCGCGATTTCGTGGCGCGGGTCAAGGAATCCGCCCTGGGCCAGGAGGTCGCCGGCAGCCTGAACCCGGGCCAGGCCCTGGTCGGGGTGGTGCACAAGGAACTGACCGCGCTGATGGGCGGCGACCTGGGTGCGGCGGCGGGTGAACTGTCCCTGGCGGCCCAGCCGCCGGCGGTGATCCTGATGGCCGGCCTGCAGGGCGCAGGTAAAACGACCACCACCGGCAAGCTGGCCAAATGGCTGTCCGAGGGCAACCACATCCAGTACGGCCGCAAGACCGGCCGCAAGAAGGTCCTGGTGGTCAGCGCCGACGTCTATCGCCCGGCCGCCATCGACCAGTTGAAGACCGTGGCCGCCCAGGTCGAGGTCGATTTCCTGCCGACCGAGCCGACGCAGAAGCCGCAGGACATCGCCCGCGACGCCCTGGATCACGCCAAGCGCCACCATTACGACGTGCTGATCGTCGACACGGCGGGCCGCCTGGGCATCGACCAGGCCATGATGGACGAGATCCGCGCGCTGCACGAACTGCTCTCGCCGATCGAGACGCTGTTCGTGGTGGACGCCATGCAGGGCCAGGACGCCGTCAACGTGGCGCGCGCCTTCTCCGACGCACTGCCGCTGACCGGCGTGGTGATGACCAAGCTGGACGGCGACGCGCGCGGCGGCGCGGCGCTGTCGGTGCGCCAGATCACCGGCAAACCGCTGAAGTTCGTCGGGGTGTCGGAAAAGCTGGACGGGCTGGAGCCCTTCCACCCTGAACGCATGGCCCAGCGCATCCTGGGCATGGGCGACATCGTGTCGCTGGTCGAGCAGGCCCAGAAGAACATCGACATCGCCGAGGCGCAGAAGCTCGCCGCGCGCATGAAGTCCGGCGACCGCTTCGACCTGAACGACTTCCGCGACCAGTTGCAGCAGGTGAAAAAACTGGGCGACATGGGCTCGCTGCTGGAAAAGCTGCCGGCGCAGTTCGCCCAGGCCGCATCCCAGGTGCAGGGCGGTCAGGCGGAAAAGCAGCTTGCCCGCACCGAGGGCATCCTGAATTCCATGACGCCGCTGGAGCGCGCCAAGCCTGAACTCATCAAGGCCTCGCGCAAGCGCCGCATCGCCACGGGCTCGGGCGTGCCGGTCCAGGAGGTCAACCGCCTGCTCAAGCAGTTCGAGCAGATGCAGGGCATGATGAAGCAGATGAAGAAGGGCGGCATGGCGAAGATGATGCGCGCCATGGGCGGGATGAAGGGCCTGGGCGGTTTGGGCCGAGGCGGTTTCCGCTGATCAGACCTGCGATTGCAGGTAGTTCTGCAGGCCGATCTTTTCGATCAGGCCGAGCTGCTTTTCCAGCCAGTAGGCGTGGTCGGCCTCGGTGTCCTGCAACTGCAGCAACAGCAGGTCGCGGGTGACGTAGTCCCCGTGGGTCTCGCAGATCGAGATGCCCTCGCGCAGCGAGGCGCGCACTTCATATTCCAGGTCCAGGTCGGCGCGCAGCATGCCGGGCACGTCCTTGCCCGGCGTGAAGGCGTCGGGGCGCATGTCGGGCTCGGCTTCCAGCATCAGCAGGCGTTGCAGCAAGGCATCGGCGTGCTGCGTTTCTTCCTGCATTTCATGGTCGCTGCGGGCGTGGAGTTTGCTCAGGCCCAGGTCCTGGTAGCGGCGCGAATGCAGGAAGTACTGGTCGCGCGCTGCGAGTTCGCCCCGCAGTTGCTTGGTGAGATAGGCAATGACTTCAGGGTGGCCTTGCATGGTGCGCCTTGGGGAAATTCAGTGACTGGTGAAGTATGCCATATCAGCCTCCACCGACTGCAACCACGATCTCGATCCGGTCGCCCTCGGCCAGCGGGGCCTGGGCGTGCTGGCTGCGGGGCACGATGTCGCCGTTGCGTTCCACCGCGATGCGCTTGCCCTCGTAGCCCAGGTGAACCACCAGATCGTGGACGGTGCGCACGTCGTTCAGCGCGGTGGCGGCGCCGTTCAGCAGGATGTTCAAGCTCATGGTGTCGGTCTCCTCAATCGCCCGCGTAGCGGTCGGTGGCGGCCAGCAATTGCGTCAGGATGCCGGGCTCGTCGAAGGCGTGGCCGGCGTCCGGGATCATGTGGAATTCCGCCTGCGGCCAGGCGCGGTGCAGGTCCCAGGCCGATCTGGCCGGCGTACAGGCGTCGTAGCGGCCCTGGATGATGACCCCGGGGATGTCGGCCAGCTTGTGCGCGTCGCGCAGCAACTGGCCTTCTTCCATGAAGCCCCGGTTCACGAAATAATGGTTTTCGATGCGGGCGAAGGCCAGCGCCGCCTGGTCGGCCGCGTGCGCGCGATGGTGCGCCGGATTGGGCAGCAGGCTGATGGTGTGGCTTTCCCACTGCGTCCAGGCGTGCGCCGCCTGCAACTGCACCTGGGGGTCGTCGCTGGTCAGGCGGCGGCGGTAGGCGGCCATCAGGTCGTCGCGCTCGGCTTCGGGGATCGGGGCCAGATAGCCTTCCCACAGGTCGGGGAACAGCCAGGACGCGCCTTCCTGGTAGAACCAGCGCAGTTCCGCCTGGCGCAGCAGGAAGATGCCGCGCACGATCAGGGCATGCACGCGTGCCGGGTGGGTCTCGGCGTAGGCCAGCGCCAGGGTCGAGCCCCAGGAGCCGCCGAACACCACCATCTGCTCGGCATGCAGGACTTCGGTGCGCAGGCGTTCGATGTCGGCGACCAGGTCCCAGGTCGTGTTGTGCTCGATGTCGGCCGACGGCACCGAGCGGCCGCAGCCGCGCTGGTCGAACAACAGGACGTTGTAGCGTTCGGGGTCGAACAGGCGTCGGTGGGCGGGCGAACAGCCTGCGCCCGGCCCGCCGTGCAGGAACACCGCCGGCCGGCCCTGGGGATTGCCGCACAGTTCCCAGTAGACGCGGTGGCCGTGGCCGGCGTCCATGAAGCCTTGCGCGTAGGGCTCGATTTCGGGATACATCAGGTGGCCTCCGGTGCGGACGCGGCGTCCGTCGGGGCGCGGCGCGTGAAGATCAGATCCCAGACTCCGTGGCCCAGCCGCAGGCCGCGGTTCTCGAATTTCGTCAGCGGACGGTAGTCGGGACGCGGCGCGTAGTCCGCGCAGGTGTTTTGTAGGGACGGCGCGGCCGACAGGACCTCCAGCATCTGCTGGGCGTAGTGCTCCCAGTCCGTGGCGCAGTGCAAGTATGCGCCCGGCGCCATGCGGCTGCTCAGCAGTTCGATGAACGCCGGCTGGATCAGGCGGCGCTTGTGGTGACGCTTTTTCGGCCAAGGGTCGGGGAAATAGATGTGCACGCCGGCCAGCGATCCCGGCGCGATCATGTCGCGCAGCACCTCGACCGCGTCGTGCTGGATGATGCGGACGTTGTCCAGCGCGTTTTCGTGGATGCGCTTGAGCAGCGCGCCCACCCCGGCGTTGAAGACCTCTACTCCCAGGAAGTTGTCACCGGGCCGGGCCTGAGCGATCTTCTGGGTGGTTTCGCCCATGCCGAAGCCGATCTCCAGGATCACCGGCGCCGGGCGGCCGAAGGCGGCCGCCAGATCGAGGGGCGTGTCCTGGTAGCGGATCGACCAGCGTGGCAGCCATTCGGCGATCGCCTGTTCCTGGCTGGGGGTGATGTGGGCGCGGCGGTGGACGAAGCTGCGGATGTGCGTGCTGCCCGACGGGGTCTGGGCGGTCACGACGGGCGGGGGGGATTTGGGCAGGTTCAAAATGCTGTTAAAATGTTGGGCTGCAAGGGACTCGGTAAGCCTCGATTTTACCAACGATCCTTGCTGTCATCGACCTTCCTCGATGCGGGTGTAGTTCAATGGTAGAACGGCGGCTTCCCAAGCCTCAAGCGTGGGTTCGATTCCCATCACCCGCTCCACACTGACTTTCCACGGTGTTCCACTGGCGTCTACTGAACGCTCCTTCAGGCTGCGCCGAACCAGGGACATGTAATACCTGGCAGTCCCAAAACGGTGGGCAGCATCTTGTCGTGGGTCGACTGGTGGATGACACCATTACTGGGCAATTCCGACACCGGGCTTAACCGGCTACAGAAGCGGGTGTGAAGCAGCGCCCAAGCCTTGCTGGAGCAGCCCGATGCCCATTAGGCCAATTACCATTCCGCCGAGTAGGCCCAGCAAGTCAAAAAGCAGGCCTGTATGGTGTGTAGCGGTGCGACCAGACTGGACGAATCGCAGCGCGACATGCCGAAACGATACGGTAGCGGTGGCCAACAGGCTCACGGTTGCCGCAGTGCCAACCGACATGGCCAGCACGGCGGCCATGCCCACCCAACGCAAGCCGAGCGAGTAGGCGACAAGCAGCACGAGGACGGCTCCTGTGCAGGGGCGCATCCCTATCGCCAGGATGATGGGCAGCGCGGTACGCCACGTCAGGGGCTGATTCAGGTGATCGCGAGTCAATTGGTGCGGGCCGCCGCAGTCGGCGCAGTAGGGTTGCAACTTCCCGCCGTTTGAAAACAAGGAACCCTTGTTACCTTTGGGTTGGCGCCAGTGGTGATACAGTCTTCTAGCGCTGCGCAAAACGAGCACCGCGCCCAACACCGCAACCAGAGCAAAGCTGATATTTTCCAGATGGACGGCGGCGCCCTGGGTGCGCCGCAGTGAGTAGTCCAGCACGTTCGCCGCCACTTCGACAAGGAGCACCGCTGCGAGGCCCTGGGCGATGGCCGATGAGATCGACAAGAGCAGGCCGCGCCGCAACCGTGTTTTGCTGGTGCCCAGGTAGGTCGTGATCACCGCTTTGCCGTGGCCGGGCCCTGCGGCATGGAAGATGCCGTAGAGCAGGCTGACGCCGATGAGCGGCCACGTTGCCGTCCAGCCTTGCTCGGCGACCACACGGAGGGTGGAGGCCAGCTGTTGGTGCAACGCGGCTTGCGTGGTCATGATCCAGACCAGAAACCGACTCCATACGGCGTAGTGATTGAACAATTCCCACACTGCGAACAACAGTGTGCCTACAAGCGTCGCGGTTGCCAGCATGCGCGCCGATAGTCCGCGCCTTATTTGCATTGGATATGCACCTTTTCCGCGAATAAGTCGCCTAGTCCTTCTTCGGGTGTCGCGCCGCGATCAAGCGCGAACGCCCGCGCAATGTCTTCGGGAGTAGGATTGGGTGGCACTACCTGCGTCCGGCAGGAATGATTTTGCGCGCCTTTGATGGTAGGAGGGTCCTGCGGGCGATGCGTCATTTGAATGAAATAAGTCGGGTCGTACACAGAGAAGCTGACGTCGTCATGCGCGGGGTCTACTGGCTTGGCAAGCGGAGCGGTGAAAGACAGCAGCAGCTGCGATCCCTTCATCTCACTTTTGAACTGGGTAACGGTATTCAGCTTGACCGGCCGGCCATTGGCGGTGATGCGCATGAAGTAGCCGTACGGGCCTAAATTTTTGATCACTTCAGCGGCAAAGTCGCTTACCACAGCTTTCTTCTCGGGGCTGTCTTCCTTCAAGCCTTCGAGTATGGCCGCACTGTATAGATCATCGAACAGCCATTGCTCCTCAATGGACGAGATCAACCCCTCTGCTGACAGGATGATCGTGCTTTGCACGTCGATCCAGGCATGCGGGTGGGCATGCAGGCTGAATGGCGCAAGGGCTAAAGCCAGCACAGCGAAAGATCGATTCACGTATTTAGGCCTTACAACCAGCCTGAACTGCGCATGGCCCAAATCATTGAGTGGGTCCCGGGTCAATGGCTCAGTGTGACAAAAAGATATCAAAGCGACTCGGCTAACGCGAGTTCGCTCCGTTCATTGCGCGGCTGCCTGCGTCGCTGGCACAGCGGCGCAGATCATGGCGCACTGGATGCCTATCGTCCCAGTGTGGCATCTCGGATGGTATTGACATTATGCCGCATCATGTCGATATAGGTTGAAGCCGGGCCGACTGCCGTTGACAGGGCATCGGAATACAGCTCACCGCCGATCTTCATGCCTGTTTCATTGGCGATTTGCTGGATCAGCCGAGGATTGCTGACGTTTTCAATGAAGATGGCCGATGCTTTCTGGTCCTTGATCTGCTGTATCAATGCGGCCACGCCCGCCGCCGAGGCCTCCGACCCGGTGCTCATGCCTTGCGGAGCCAGAAAGTGCAGACCGTATTCGCGTCCCAAATAGCCGAAAGCGTCGTGGGTGGTGATGATCGTGCGCTGGGTGGCTGGAATTTGGGCCACCGAGGTCTTGAGTTCGGCGTCCAGTGCCTGCAGTTTCTCGTCATAGGCTTTGGCATTGGCCTGATAGCTTGGGCAACCGGCCGCGTCGGCGGCGCAAAAAGCCTTGGCGATGTTGTTCACGTAAGTCTGCGCATTACGCACAGACTGCCAGGCATGAGGGTCATACTCCCCGTGGTGGTGATGGTGCGCGTGGGCCGTGGCCTGGTCATGATCATGAGAGTCAGTATGTTTCTTTGCGTGATGATGGTCATGCTCGCTATGCCCATGGTCGTCATCGTGATGGTGATCATCATGCTCATCTTGATGGTCCTGTTCATCCTCGGTACTGCGCAGCAATTCGACGCCTTCGGTGAGTGAGATTATCGGTGCGGTGGCACCCGAAGCTTGGACAAGCCGGTCCAGAAAGCCTTCCAGATGCAGGCCATTGGCCAGCACCACGTCGGCGCGGCCTACGGCAACCGCATCGGTCGGCTTGGGCTCATAGGAATGGGTGTCTCCATTTGGGGGAACCAACGTGGTCAGCTTGATCCGCTCGCCGCCCACGTTGCGCGCGAAATCACTGATGATGGAAAACGTGGACACGACCTGCAGTTCGTGGGCGTTGGCCTGCGGCCAGGCCAGTAATGCCAGTGCGGCCGCCCCGGCCATCGAAATGAATTTTGCGGATTTGAACATGATGGGCCTTTCGATCACAAAGAGTAAAATAAATAATTGCTACGTTATAACATAGCATTTATGCTGAGTTCAGCCAGTAGAGGATGGATGAACGCTTGGTGCGGGCCTTTTCAGATGGCGTGTCGCGCGCAGGTCCTTTACGGGTGATTGAGACGTAAAGAAGCGTGCTGCGTTGTAAACTATGGCAATGGTCAAACTGCCTAAATCCTCCGCCAAAACAACGGCTTCGGCGATTGCCTCACATCTTGAGGCGGCTCAGGTGCACTGCCGCGCCCTGGGCGTCAGGCTGACGGCCCAGCGCAAAGAGGTACTCGAACTGCTGCTGCGCCGGGGCGGATCGGCCAAAGCCTACGATTTGCAGGACGATATGCGCGCGCGCCACGGGCGTGTGGCGCCCTCGACGGTGTACCGCGCGCTGGAATTTCTGATGGACCAGCATCTGGTGCATCGGGTGGACGCCTTGAACACCTTCATCGTATGCAATGCCGAGCACGCGGCGCATCATCCGCTGCTGCTGGTGTGCTCCAACTGCGAAGCGGTCACTGAACTGCACGACGACAAAGCCTACGAAGCTGTGCAAAAAACCTTGCGCCAGGCGGGCGCCGGCTTTGTAGAGTCCGAGATTGAGGTAAAGGGCACCTGTGGCAAGTGCCGCTCACAGAAGCCCGGCGCCGAGCGGGAAACCGCCGCCACGGCGAAAGGCTGACGCGCTCGGGCGTACCCCTTACCCTGTGCACGGCTTGCCTTTCGCAACAAGAGCGCGGACGGATCTCTGTTCAGCCCGCGACCTCATCGCGGCTTAGAACGCCAACCGTAGATTTGCCGAGACCGTCCGCCCGGGCGATGTGTAGGCCGCCAGGCGTGGATCATTGCCGGTCAGGCCGCTAACCCTGGACCAGTCGTAATATTTGCGATCAAAGAGGTTGAATACCGCAAGGTTGAGCGTGGCCTGTTTGCCCAGGCGCACGTAGCCCGTCACGTCCACCGTCGCGTAGCCGGCGGTGGTCAGCGGCACGGGGGCGGTGGGGCCGGTTTGCGTCAGATCCTCATTGACCCGTTTTTTGGCCGAAACGAAATTGCCGATCAACTGGCCGCCGTAGTGACCGCCCGCAGCGTCCCAAGCAAGGCCTGCGACCAGTTTGAAGGGCTGCACGCTGTTGAGGGGCTGATCATTCGTGAGGTCGTTGCCCATCGACCATTGGGCCGCGCCAATCAGGCGCCACCGGTCTTGGCTGTCAATCCACTGGTTTAGAGACAGCGAACCTTTGGCTTCGATGCCGTAGATTTCGACCTCGCCGATGTTGCGCGATTGAAAGCGCCGGATGGCGCGCGGACCGCCGCTGGCTCCAGGCGGAATGTAGGCGATCATCTGCGTGTCAATGAAGTCTTTGTACCGGTTGTAGTATCCGGTCAGTTCGTACGTGCCGAGCTCGGATTCGCCACGAATGCCCAGTTCCACGCCGCGGCTGCGCTCGGGTTTCAGGTCGGGCGCAGGGATGAAGTCGTGGATGAAGGTGGCCACGGGCACCTGTCCGATCCGGTTCAACTGATCGTATGTCGGCATCCTGAAGCCCGTAACATAATTGGCGTAGATCACTTGCTTGGGGAGCCATTCGTAGCTGAGGCCAAGGCGCGGCGTAAACGCGCTTTCCGACAGGCCCACCGGTTGGCTGTTGGCCACATTGGAATTGGCAAACTCGTCATCCGGTTTCGGGGAAAGCTTGAAGTAGTCGTAGCGCAAGCTGGGAGTGAGTTTGAAGCGACCGTCGCCGAACGCGATCTCGTCCTGGAAGAACAGCCCGATGTTGCGTACATCGGTGTCCGGCGCGATCTTGCGCGGATAGATCTCGCCATCGATCACGTTGGTGGAGGGGCCACCGGCGGCCGCGCGCTGGCTGGCGTCGTTATAGGAACTGATCGATTTGGACAGCAGGTCAACGCCGGCCACCCAGCGATGGGTGGTGGCGCCGGCACTCGCGTGGCCGTTCAGTTGGAACGAGCCGGACCACTGCGGCTCACGGTACGAGAGCAGGGTGTCGCGCAGCAGCACGGGCGCTGCGCCCGGCGGCTTGCGCTGCTCGGCCGTGCGTTCTTTGCTGGTGCTGTGCTGGTAGTCGATCTGCGCCTTGAGCGTATCAAACCATCCGGCATCGGCGTCCCATTGGTAGGCCAGACCGAGGCGCGAGCGTGTGCTGTCATCGTCCGCGGTGCTGCGCAGGATGCGCGTGCCCCCGGCGATCGGCCCGGCCAGTGAGTCCTGATCGGTCTTGACACTCTGGTTGTAGTACTCGCCCGTCAGTGTGAGGGTTTGCGCCGAGCCCAGATCGAAGATGGATTTGAGCAGGACATTTTGCTGCTTGATCGTTTGCGGGTTGGGTCCCACACTGCTGTCGTTATTCTCCAGCTCATGGCCTTGACGCGTAGTCACCGAGATCAGGTTTTGCGTTGGGCCAGCCCGAAACGCGAGGTTCGCCGTGGCAGAGCGGCTGTTATCGGCACCGTCGTAACCGATCGATGCCCCGCCTGCGAAGTTGCGCGAGTCATCCAGAAAGTCGGTGGGCGACAAGGTGTGAAACAGGACGACCCCTGCCAGCGCATCGCTGCCGTAAAGACTCGATGCGGGGCCGCGCAAGACCTCCACCCGCGACAGTGATGCCGGGTCCAGCTTGAGCTGACCCAGGTTGGCCCCGGCGGCCACGTAGCCGTTGGGCAGGCGCACGCCATCGACCAGCATCACCAGGCGTTGTCCGCCGATGCCGCGCACTTCGATTCCCGCTTCCGACCCCCGGCCGCGCGGCTCATGCTTGACGGCAATGCCCGGCTCGTAACGGAACAGTTCGCGGAAATCCGTGACGAGGTTTTCCTGCATCTGCGCCTGATCAATGACGCTGATGGTAGCCGGCGTGGTCAGGGCATCGGTTGCCTGGCGGGTGGCGGTGACCACCACGGGGGCCAGTTGCACAGTGTGCGTGACCGATGCTGGTGTTTGGTCGGAGGCGCCGTTTTGCTGCGCGTACGCGCAGCCCGAAAAGGCAGCGGCAAGTGCAAGAGCCAGAGGCGTCCAGTGGTGAGGTCGAGTCATGTGAGGCCGTAAGAGAACGTTAAGAAGTGCTATGTTATAACATCACATTTCTGATGATGAAAAGAAGAACGCATGAATCGAACAAGATGGCTTGATCGATGGGCGGTGCTATGGCTGCGCTCACGTCGTGTGCTCCGGTATGGGGTGGCTGCAGTGCTATTTCTAGGTCTTTTGGGGGCCGCGTGGCACTACTGGCTTGCGCCCACGCGCGTGGCATTGGTCAACTATCCAGACTTTCAGGCCGCTCGCATCATCCAGGCGCGCCCGAACGTGCTAATCGGCGTTCAGGCCCTGAAAACCGAGCAGTTGGATAGCATCGGGGACTATGATCTGGCGCTGGTCTTTGGCCGGGGCCTCAAGCTCGATGAGGCGCAGCTGGCGCGTTTACAGGCCATGGCCGCCGCGGGCACTCCCGTGTATGTGGATGGCGCGACCGACCCGCGTCACGATGTGACCAATCTCAAGGGCGTCGACCTGGATGCGGTTTCGGGCTACCTGCGCAACGGCGGGCGGCGCAACTATGCGCAACTGCTGAACTACGCGCGCCGCGCGTTCGACGGCAAGCGCTTCTTTTCCTCCGACGTACATGCGGCGGAGGAAATGCCCAGGGATGTGTTCTTCGGCCTGGATGAGGAGGCGGTCTTCACCGATTTCGCGGCGTTTCAGGCGTGGCGCCGCCAACAGCCGGGCTGGGAAGAGGGCCGGCCACGCCTGGCGCTGCTGACCAGCGTGCCAGGCCCCTTCAACGCCAATCGCGAGCACGTCGACGCGGTAATCCGGGCATTCGAAGCCAAAGGCTTTAATGTCGTGCCGATCTCGGCGGTGGGCCGGCGCCTGGCGCTGCTGCGGCAGGTGGATCCGGCGGCGGTCGTGTACATGCCGCATGGGCGGCTGACGATGGGGCAGGCCGACGAAGCCCAGGCCTGGCTTGCCGCGCGCAATATCCCGCTTTTTGCGCCCTTGACCATATTCGATGAGCAAAGCGACTGGGAGGGCGACCAGCGCAGCTACGACGGCGGGCTGTTGACCATGTCGGTGACGCTGCCCGAGCTGGATGGGGCGATTGCCCCCATGGTGATCGCGGCGCAGGCGCGCGATGCGACCGGCTTGAAGGTTTTTCGGGCCTTGCCCGAGCGACTGGCGCGCTTTGCCAGTCTCGTGCAGCGCACGGTGGCGCTCAAGCATACCGCCAACGCGGACAAGAAGCTGGCCATTTACTATTACAAAGGTCCGGGCCAAAGCGCGCTGACCGCCGGCGATCTGGAGGTCGTGCCATCCCTGTATGCACTGCTCACACACTTGAAAGCGCAGGGCTATCGGGTCGAGGGGCTGCCCGATACGGTTCAGGGGTTTGCCCAATTGCTGCAGCAGCGCGGACCGAACATCGGCCCTTATGCCAAGGGCGATTTCGCGGCCTTCGCGCGCGATGCGCATCCGGCCCTGGTGTCCGCCGGGCAGTTGAACAAGTGGTGCGGCGCGGGTATCCCGCAGCCGCTATGTGATCAGGTCGTCAAGCAGTTCGGGCCAGCGCCAGGCAGTTATCTGCGCATCGATGACAAGGTGGCGGTGGCGCGTGTGCCTCTGGGCAATATCGTGCTCTTGCCGCAGCCCTTGCCCGGCATTGGCGAGGACACGTTCAAACTGGTGCATGGCACGAATCTGGCGCCGCCCTGGCCTTATGTGGCTTCCTATCTCTGGACGCGCAAGGTGTTCCAGGCCGATGCCGTCATGCACTTTGGCACGCACGGCAGCCTGGAGTTCACGCCCTGGAAGCAGGTGGGCCTGTCCGATCATGACTGGCCCGATGCGCTGATCGGAGAAACGCCGCACGTCTATCTGTACACCATGGGCAATGTGGGCGAGGCCATCATCGCCAAGCGGCGCAGCTACACCACCATCGTCTCGCACCTGACACCGCCCTTTCGCGAGGGCGGGGCACAAGCCGATGCCAAACAGCTGGGAGATCGGTTGCAAGCCTGGGGCAGTACCGAAAGTCCCGCGTTGAAAGCCGAGTACGCCAGGGATATCCAGCGCCAGGCAGTCGCACTCAAGCTGAACGAGGACCTGGACTTGTCTGCGGAGGCGGTCTGGGGCCCGGATCAGCTGCATCAACTGGCCGACCATATGGAGACCCTGGAGCATGCCAAGATCACAGCCGGGCTCTATACGCTGGGCACGCCGTATTCCGCGCAAGACCTGCGCGGCTCGGCGCGGCTCATGGGGCGGGACGCGCTGATCCAGGCGCTGGCCGAGCTGGATGTGGCGCGCGGGACAGTGGCGCGCACGCAGCTTGATAGTCCCGCATGGCTGGCCGAGCACTATCGGGGCCGGGCCGATGCATTGATCACCGAGGCCAGCGCGGTGGGCGCGGATCCAAGGCAGGTGCTGGCACGCGTTGTCAGCGACGCTGAACTGCAACGGGCCCAAGCCTGGGAGCGGACGCAACAACAACCGAGCGACGAGGATCTGATCAAGGGCTTCATCGCGCTGGGCGCCGCGCGTTCCTCCGATGGTGCGTTGCCGCCTGGCCAGGCGACGCCGGACAATAGTGCTTTTCTGGATCACGTGGTGCGTGCCGCGTCCGACCCGGAAAAACGGGACTTCCTCCAGTCTTTACGCTCTGATCAGAAATTCAAGCAGGCTGTGCGCACGCTCGACCCACAGGCGCTGGAGAAAGCGCGTAGCGTGG
Source organism: Castellaniella hirudinis (assembly GCF_042651965.1). Classification (NCBI taxonomy): domain Bacteria; kingdom Pseudomonadati; phylum Pseudomonadota; class Betaproteobacteria; order Burkholderiales; family Alcaligenaceae; genus Castellaniella; species Castellaniella hirudinis. The sequence continues at coordinate 458,515 of NZ_JBHSDY010000002.1, read as the reverse complement.
CGCGCGCCATCCCGGCGATGGCCAAGGGGCTGGATATCGCCGCCGACAAGGATGTACGGGCGTTGCTGCTGGCCATGCAGGCCGAGCCGGTGCGCGTCACAGTCCTGGATCTGCTGGACGATCCGGCTGTGCTGGCACGAGCGCAAGAGCAAGCGGAGCAAAAGCGCCAGGCCTTGGCCGAGCGCGCACGCACCGAACTGCCCGAGCTGGAGCGCATGAGCGGGCAGGCGGACGATCAACAGGTGGCCGCGCTGGACGAGGCGCAACTGCGCGATACGCTTGAGAGTGTGCGCTTCTGGGCCGAGGCACCGGCGCTGCCTGGGGACCTGGGAGCACGCCTGGCCGCGGCGCAGCCTGGCCTGGAACGACTGCAGCGCGCACTGGAGCGTGAGGCGCTGCGGCGCGAGGATCGTGAACGCGCGTTTGCCCAGGCGGTGTTGAGCTTGCGTGACCGGCTGCTGGCCATCCCGAACTACAGGAAGTTGCTGGCCGCCAGCCCGGCGCACGAGCTGTCCGCATTGGGTAACGCGCTGGCCGGCGGGTTCACCCCGCCTTCTTCAGGGGGCGACCCCATCGCCAATCCCGCTGCGCTGCCCACCGGCCGCAATCTGTTTTCCATCGACGCCGAGAAGACGCCGTCCGAGCAAGCCTGGCGTGTGGGCGCGCGCCTGGCCGACCAGTTGCTGGCCGAGCATCGGGCCGCGCACGAGGGCGCTTGGCCACGCAAGGTCGCTTTCACGCTGTGGGCGGGCGACTTCATCCAGACCGAGGGCGTGGCGCTCGCACAAATCCTCTATCTGCTGGGGGTGGAGCCTGTGCGCGACCCCTTCGGGCGTATCGCCAGCCTGCGCCTGACTCCGAAATCTGAGCTCGGGCGCCCGCGCATCGACGTCGTCGTGCAGACCTCCGGCCAGCTGCGCGACCTGGCGGCCTCGCGCCTGTATCTGATCAACCAGGCCGTGGCGCTGGCTGCCGGCGCGCGCGATGAGGACAACACAGTGGCGCAAGGCGTGCGGGCTGTGGAGCGTGAACTGAAGGACCAGGGCCTGTCGCCGCTGGACGCCCGGCGTTTTGCCTCGGTTCGGGTCTTTGGCGGCGTCAATGGCAACTACGGCACCGGCATCATGGGGATGGTGGAAGCCGGCGACCGCTGGCAGGATGACTCGCAGGTGGCCGGCACCTACCTGAACAACATGGGTGCGGCCTATGGTGAAGGCGACTTGTGGGGCGCCTTTCAGCCCGGTGTGTTTGCCGCCGCCCTGGCCGGCACCGACCTGGTGGTCCAGCCGCTGCAGTCCAATACCTGGGGACCGATCTCGCTGGACCACGTCTACGAGTTCATGGGTGGACTGAACCTCGCGGTGCGCGAGGTCACCGGCAAGGATCCGGCGGCATACTTCAGCGACCTGCGAAATCCCTCGCGCCCGACCATGCGCGAGGCGGGCGCCGCGATCGCCGTCGAAGCGCGCTCGACCCTGCTCAATCCCGCGTATATCGAAGCCATGACGCAGGGCGGCGCGTCCTCGGCCGAAACATTTGCCGAAACCTTCAGGAATGTGTACGGCTGGAACGTGATGAAGCCCTCAGTCATCCGGCCCGCGCTGTGGGACGCCCTGTACGAGACTTACGTGCAGGATGCGCAGAACCTGGGCCTACGGGCGTTTTTCGAGAAAACCAGCCCCTACGCCTTGCAGGAGATGACAGCGGTCATGTTGGAGACTGCGCGCAAAGGGTACTGGCAGCCCGGCGAGCAGGTGCTGCAGTCGGTGGCAGACCTGCATGCCGAACTGGTGGCGCGCTTTGGCGCGAGCGGCACCGAGTTCGTCAACGATAACCAGGCCTTGCGCACTTTCATCGCGCAGCGGCTCGATGCGGCGCAGCGCCGGCCCTACGAGGACCGCTTGCAGCAGGCCAATGAAGGAACCTTGATCGACATCGACAAGGGCATGGTCTTGAGCAAGGCCGGCGGCGCTGCCGAGCCTTCGCGTTCCGGTTCGGACCCTGGACAGCAGCCTCGCCCAACGCCCGAGACGAACCGGACTGGCGCTCCGTCCTCCTGGCGCGCGCTGGCCATACCCGCGAGCGCGGTGCTGGGCCTGTTGCTGATGCTGGCTGCGGTCATTGCCTGGGTGCGCTGGCGCCATGCCGATGGCGGGAGACGCGCTTGAATCTGGTCCAGCTTCTCGTGTTCGTGCTGGCGGCCGTGTGCATCGCGTTGGCCGCGGCGCAAATGTCGGCCCTGCGCCTGCGCGGCCTGGCTGTGCTGGCGATCGTCCTGGGCGCAGGGATACTGATGGCAGGCGATGTGGCGAGCAGAACCAGCTTGGCGCAAGTGGCCAGTTGGGTATCCGACCCGCAAAGGCGGCTGGACTTATCCGCGCTCTTGCTGCTCGAAGCGCTGGTCTTTGGCGGCCAGGCGGTCGCGGCTGCCCAGGGCAGGGCGGGCCTGAAGTGGCGCATCGTGGGCGCTTGCCCGCCGCCGACTCTGCTGGCCATCCTGTTCTTCGGGCAGGTGGCGGCCATGCTGACCACCGAAGGCCTGGACTACGCCCTGGTGTCGTGGGCGTGCGTGGTCGTGTTTGCCGGCTTGTTTGTCGCGGCCGCCTGCCTGCTGCGCGTGTTGTTGCCGGACCCGCTCATGCGCTCGGGCCTGCGTGTCGCCCTGTATATCGTGCAGGCGGCCATCGGGCTCTGGCTGGCCAGGCCCGCCCAGGCGCTGCCGGCGGACCCGACGCCCGCCATGTGGGCGCGGCTGGGTGTGCTGGCGATTATCGTCTTTGTCTTCATGGCGCTGGGCTGGCTTTGGCTGCGCCGCTCTACTTGGAATCGATGAATTGGAACAACTGATACAAATCCTGAGCTGGATCGCCGCCGCGTTGCAGGTGCCCGTCGTGGTCGCCATCCTCTATCTGCTTGTGCGCGGCCTGCTGGCCGCCGGCGGCTATTATGGCCGCTGGTCTGATCGAGTGCGCCGGCGTCGACGCATTGGTGTGGATCGAAATGGCCATCTGCCCGAGGCGGACATCGATACGCTGATCGAAGCACTCGATGTCGGGCGCGGCGCGGACCAGCCGCTGCAGCGCGCGGTAGCCGCCCTGCGCCAGGCGCCCGCCGATGCGGCCTGGCACGAGCGGGTGATCACCGAATTCGAGCTGAACTCGGATCGGCAACTGGCGCTGTATCGGACGATGACCCGGATCGGCCCTTTGCTGGGGCTCATGGGCACCTTGATTCCACTGGGCCCGGCGCTCGTCGGCCTGGCCGCGGGCGACATCAGCCTGCTCGCACGCAAGATGGAGGTCGCCTTTGCCACGACCGTGGTGGGCCTGGTGATCGGCGCGATTGGATTCCTGCTGCACCAGAGCGCCGGCCGCTGGGCGCTCGATGACCTGTCGCTGCTGGAGTTTTTGAGCAGCAAGCTGCGGGACAAGCCATGAGCCGGCGCCGTTCCATACTGCGCGGCACGAGCGCAAACAGCGATGACATGGATCCGCTGGGTTTCCTGATCAACCTCTTCGATGTGGCACTGGTCTTTGCGCTGGCTCTTATGATCGCGCTGGTTTCGAACCTGAAGATGGCCGACCTGCTGACGGCCAAGGACTTCACGATGGTCAAGAATCCGGGCAAGCCCGACATGGAGATCATCACGCGCGAAGCAGGCAAGGTATCGCGCTATGTGGCCGGTGACGCCCAGGCCGGCTCGCGCCAGGGCGAGCGCGTGGGCACCGCGTACCGCTTGCAAAGCGGGGAGATCATCTACGTGCCGGATAACCCATCGCCATCCGAGGCGCAATAGACCTACGGCGTAAGCCCTGACACGCCTTCACGTCGATGCAACAAAGCCACCTTCCGCCGGAAGCAGAAAAATCGACTTCATGGCGAAGAAGCAGGGTAACCGGCGCTTCGCCCCTTAGGATCCTGGCGAAAATGTTGTCGGGGTCGTAAGCCATTGCGCATCCTCTCCTGTCGGTTGCCCACGGTGCAAGATCATGCCTTGACCAGACAGAACATGATCTTGGTGTCGGTGTAGTAGTCCAGCGTGCCTTGAAAATCCGGCATCCAGCCTTCCGGGGTATAGGGCAGGAAACCGTCAAAAGCGAACTTCTTTGCCGTGACCAGGAACCCGGCAGCCTTGAACGCCTTGGCGTAGTCAGTGATGGAACGGTCCTGGGTCAGCGGCGCCTGTGGCAGGTTGTCTCATGGGGAAATCTCTTAAAAACTGGGGGCTGTTTTCTACAGAATGGTGGGATTGGGCGCATCACCGTAGACTTGGGTCGGGTCGAAAGTTCTCTCAGTCTCGGTGAAGATCAAGCTATCACCTTGGCCGTGCTCCTTGCCGACCGGAACGCGCCGATAAAAGCAGGACCGGTAACCCACATGACAGCTTGCGCCAGAGCCCGCGACGTGCACGCGCAGCCAGACCGAATCCTGATCGTCATCAATCCGTAGTTCTTCGACCATCTGCACCAGGCCACTGGTGGCGCCTTTGTGCCATACCGTTTGGCGTGACCGGCTCCAGTAGTGGGCTTCACCCGTCTGGACGGTCAAGCGCAGGGCTTCGGCGTTCATGTAGCCCAGCATCAGTACGTCGCCGGTCTGCGCATCGGTCGTCACGCAAGGAATCAACCCGTCACGATCGAACTTGGGGGCCAACTCACTGCCTTCCTCGACCTGTTCGATCGAGGTACGAGCAGCGAAATGCAGAGGCTGAGGTGTGCTGCGAGGCCCACCGCGATCTGTTGCGCTGTCCAGAGGGTTATCTGATGTGTTCATACTTGCGTCCTTGTCGTGATTCCATATGGTGCCGATGCTCGCAATCGACCTTCGTACAGCGTCCATACGCGTGCTGCCACGATGGTCTTCAGTCGATACGGCACAGTCTCTTTAAGGATCTGAAAGGCGGCCCTGAGGGCGGGGGCACTGGATAGCTCTTTTGCTGTGATGTCGTTCATGTTCTAGAGTTCGTTTTGGATGGCCTTGTAGCCGAGCACAAGGCTATTGTTGGTGTGGGCCACGTCCTCAGAAAATTCGCTCGCATCCGCCGTGATTCGCGGCAGCGCGTCCAGGTTGGTCATCGCGCCGATGCGCTCGGTGGACGGCACGTAGAAGCCGGCCGGCAGGTGACAGCCGTCGACCACGGCGTTGTAGCGGATCAAGCAACCGTCGTCGATGGTGCAATTAAACAGTACGCTGTTAAAGCCGATGAAGGCGCCGTTTCCAACATGACAAGGCCCATGCACGATGGCCCGGTGCGCAATCGAGGTGTGCTGGCCGATGGTCACCGGCGAGCCGGACTTGGCGTGGATGACCACGCCGTCCTGGATGTTCGAATGCGCACCGATGACAATCGGCGCCAGATTCCCTTCGGCGTCCACCTCATCGGCCCGGATGACGGCATACGGGCCGATGAAGACGTTTTCTTCGATGACGACTTTGCCGCACAGGATGGCGGTAGGATCGACGAAGGCGCTCGGATGGACGCGTGGCAGATCGCCGTGGGGATTCTTTCGGATCATGGGCGCCTCGAGAATGGATGGGATGAGCGGGGGCCGGCAAATGTCATTCCGGACGCTGCGTTACGCTGACGCTGGCCGAGCAGCACGCGCTGCAGCGCGGTCAGGTGGGGAAACTCGACCAGCATGCCGATGATGAGTGCCGCATAGATCAGTGGCTGGCCGGGAAGCGCAGCCATGGTCACCGCCAGCATGAGCGGCGCATTGCGCGCGGCGATGCTCATCGTGAGCAGGGCATGGTCGGTGTAGGCAAGGCGGGCGCCCCGGCTGATGCCTTCGCCCAGGAAAAAGGTGAGGACGAAGAAAACGAAGACGGCCAGCAAAATCCAGGCGAAGACGGAGCGGTGTTCCAGAATGACGGCAATGTGGGCGGCAAAGATCTCCATGACAAGTAGCGCGATGACCCAGGGGATGGCCTGGTCGATGCGGATCAGCAGGCTGTGGAATCGCTCGGCGCCCACCAGCCAACGCAGGCCGTAATGGGCCGTGACGGCGATGACGAAGGGCACGAGAAACCAGTGCAACAGGGTGTCGCCGATCATGCCGGCCTGAACCTGAACGAGGCTGCGGGTGAACAACTGCAAGTAGATCGGATACAGCAGCAACTGCACCGCCATGTTGATGGGAATGAGCGCCGTGCCCAGGGCGACGTTGCCCTGGGCCAATCGCGTGAACCCGAGGAACCAGTCCGTGCAAGGCGACATGAAATAAATCATCAGGCCGACCATGAACAGTGGCTGCGCGGGTAACAGCATGGACGCAATGGCGTAGCCGATCGTGGGGACGAACAGGAAGTTCGCGATGAGGATCAGGCCGACGGTGCGCAGTCGGCCCCGGACACGAGCGATGGCCTCGAAGCGCACGCCGAAAAAAAGCAGCCCGATCAGGGCCAGCAGGGTGCGGTCCACCTGGTCGCCCAGCAGCCCTGCGGCGTCAGGCCAACGCCCGCCGAGAACGGCGCCGATCAGGATGCTGGCGATGAGCAACAGGGAAATCCAGGAGGCGCCGATAATGCTTTTGAGGGTGTTCAGCATTCACAACCCTCGCAGCATTCACTATTGCCGAACGGCCCCCAGGCGTTGCCGCTCGACTTCAAGGCGCTCGTCTCCAAGTCCAGGCACAGTCCGATGCTTTCGGCAATCAAGCCGAAGCGCTGGCGGAACTTATAGATGAAGCAGTAAATACGTTTATCGTGGCGCACCTGCGGACCGACCAGGAAGAGGCCCGGCGTGATGGTCGATTCGTCGGCCTCGGAGAGCAGCACGCGTCCGTCTTCATCCCAGTCCCAGAGCTCGGAGATTTGCTGCGCGCCGCCGCCCTTGACGAACCCTGTTCCCAGGATGGGGGCCTTCCGCTCGTCCCAGTACCGGCCGTCGCCCGCATGGATGCGAAAGCCGCCGCCTTCGTTTTGCGTCACACCGATGACGTCCACGCCGAAGACGATCTCCAGCCGGCCGGTATCGACCGCTTCATAGAGCCGCTGGCGGCTGTAGGGCGAGAGCGACAAGCTGGGATCGTGTGGCGCTTGTGGGTCCCAGGTCGACTTGCGCGCGAGCAGCCGAACCGTGCGCCCGAGCTTGACCAGATTGACGGCCGAATCCACGCCGCTTTCGTAGCCGCCGATCACCGTGTAGCGGCGGGCCTTGAAGCGCGTCCAGTCAGCCACCTGTGCATAGTGCGGGCACCATTGTGCGCCGGAGAAGGGCGCCAGGTCGGGGAACTGGAATTCCCCCGTGGCCCAGATGAGGAAGCGGGCCTGCAGTTTTCCCTTGGGCGTATCCAGGATGAAGCTGCCACCTGGCACGGCTCCCACCGCTTCGACCTTGCAGTCAACAGCGATGGGCAATTCATGCCCCTTGGCGATGAAAGCCAGATACTCCGCGTATTGCACACCGCTCAGATGCTCCGCGCCGCTGTGTATCGCGGGCGAACTCGGTTCGTTCACGGCATTCAGATCAGCCAATCCAAAGGGATTGCTATGAAAAGACGGCGTGATGAAGCACGTCTGCTTCGGCCAGCGCCGGAAGGACTCGCCCACCCGGCCCGCCTCCAGCACGCCGAACTTGAGCCCCGGCACTTTCTGCAAGGCCAGCGCCATGCCGATGCCGGCCGCACCCGCGCCGACGATGGCGACATCCAGGCGATGCATCAGGCGTTCCGGTTCTTGGCGCCGCCTTGCCGGGCCTTGAAACGCGGATTGGACTTGCAAATGACGTAGATCCGCCCCCGACGGCGTACCACTTGGCAATCGCGGTGGCGCGTCTTGGCGTCTTTCAGAGAGGAGAGGACTTTCATGCAGGGTTCCTTTGTGAGTAAAGTGGAAGAAATCAACAGGATGGTTTCATGGCGCATCGGCCCCTATGTGAAGATGAACTGCGTTGGCCCCTGGATCAGCCAGTCAACCGCTTTGCCTTGTCTGGCTGCGGCACTGGGTCGTAGCCGCCGGGGTGCCGGGGATGGCAGCGCCCGAGTCGGCAGAGGGTGAGCCATATGCCCCGCAATGCCCCATGCGTGCGCAGCGCCTCGACGGCGTACTGAGAGCAGGAGGGATGGAAGCGGCAATTGCGGCCCAGAAGCGGACTGATGCCGAGCTGGTAGACGCGAACCAGGCCGATCAAGAGGCGGGCCGGCGTCATAGCACTTCCTCCACAGACACGCGCCAAGTGGTGCCTGCGGGCGTGTCCTCCACGAGGATGCCTGCCTGTTCCAGCTCTCGGCGGATGGCATCGGCGCGCGTGAAGTCGCGGCGAGCGCGGGCCTGTGTCCGTTCGGCTACCCACTGCTCGATCCGAACGGCATCGATGGTGTCAGGTAGATCCCCATGACCATCGTGCAGCTCGGCCAGCGCCTGGCTGGCGGGCCGCTGCAGCAAGCCCAGCGGGGCGCCCGAGGCGCGTAAGCGGGCTTTGAGGCGCATGCGTTCGGCATCGGTTTGCGCGTGTTCGAGTTCGGTTGCCAGCCGGTGCAGTCGCGCCAGGGCGGCCGGGGTATTCAGATCGTTGGCCAAGGCATCCAGAACGCCCTCATCCGGGCCGATATCCTGGATGGTTTCGGAGGTATCGGGCCCTTCCAGCGCCTGGTAGAGGCGGCGCAGGGTATGCCGGGCACAAGCCAGGCGCTGGCTGTTCCAGTCCAGGGGGTGGCGGTAATGGCTGGATAGCAGCGCCAGCCGGATTGCCTCGCCGGGCGCCTGCCTGAGCAGGTCGCGCACCAGCAGCACGTTGCCCAGCGACTTGGGCATTTTCTGGCCGTCCACGGTGACGAAGCTGTTGTGTACCCAGGTGCGGCAGTAGAGCGCGCCGTGGGCGCAGGTACCCTGGGCAATTTCGTTCTCGTGATGAGGGAAGATCAGATCCTGGCCGCCGCCGTGGATATCCAGCGGATGGCCCAAGTGCTGGCCGATCATCGCTGAACATTCGATGTGCCAGCCGGGGCGTCCTCGGCCCCAAGGGCTGTCCCAGCCCGGCAAGTCCGGGGTGGAGGGCTTCCACAAGACGAAATCCAGCGGGTTGCATTTATAGGGTGCAACCTTCACGCGCGCGCCGGCGATCATGTCCTGGGGCTTGCGCCGGGACAACCGGCCGTATTCCGCGAAGGAGGCGACGTCGAACAGGACATGGCCCTGCGCTGGGTATCGGGCATCATGCGGCGGCCTCCCACGCTTGGGGCAAGACATTGTGAAAGGCGCGAAAGGTCTCTTCGATGGCTTCGCGGCTGACGTCCCGGGTGATGAACACCAGGCGCGAGCGCCTGTCCTCGCTGGGCCAGGCCGGGAGCGTCGCAGGAGGATGAAAAATATGCTGCACCCCGTGGATGACCATCGGCTTGTCGCTGCCTTCGATGTTCAGGATGCCCTTGACACGCAGGATGTCGGCGCCGATGAAGCCCAGTAGCACGTCCAGCCAGGCGGCAAGGATCTCTGCGGGAATCGGCTCGTCCACCGCGAAGCAGAACGCACGGATGTGGTCGTCATGACGATTGATGTCATGATGATGACCGTGGTGGTGATGGGCAACCGAGTCATCATGGCCATGCCCGTCTTCGTTTCCATGATGGTGAACGTGGGTATGGCCGTGGCTGTGCGCATCGTCCGTGTAGGCTTCCTCGCGCAGCCATCGCTCGACATCGGGCGCTTTGCCCTGGGTCGAGAACAGCCCCAGAGCCAGCACCTTCGATGCGCTGACCTCCCCGTGCAGAACCTCCCAGCGCGGCGCGGCCGGGTTAATCGCCGCAAGCCGGCGCATGAGCGCATCGCGCGTCTCGGTATCGGCCACGTCCGCCTTGGTGAGCAGCAGACAATCGGCGATGGCCGCCTGGCGCACGGCCTCCGGGTGGAGGTCCAGGGTGGCATCGCCTGTGGCCAAGTCCAGGGTGACAACGATGCCGTCCAGCCGATACCGGTTGGCGACCTGCGGGTGCGTCATCAGCGTGTGCACGATCGGTGCCGGATCGGCCAGACCGGTGGTCTCGATGACCACGCGGCGGAACTGTCGCTGGCCCTCGCGAGAGAACCGCCATGCCACATCTCGAAGCGTCTGAACCAGATCGCCCCGGATGGTGCAGCACAGGCAGCCGCTGCTCATCTCCATGATGAGGTTCTCGGTACTGTGCGCCACCAGCATATGATCCAGCGACATCTCGCCGAACTCATTGATGATGACGAGCGCATCGGCCAATTCGGGCTGGCGTACCAGGTGGTTTAGCACCGTGGTCTTGCCGCTGCCTAGAAAGCCGGTCAGCAGCGTCACGGGTATCAGAGGGGAGGCGGAAGGGCTCATAGATTCTCGCTTAATTCGTCGTTCGCCCAGGCGACCGCATCATGGGGATGCAGGCTTTCGAGATGGCGCACATGGACGCGCGGGCGATGGAACCGGCCACGCAGGCCGGCCTGGATGCGGCGCGCGGCGTCCTCGACGAACATCAGGTTCTGGCCGTTCAGGGCGGCGAAGGCCTGTTCGTCGGCGCGCTTGACCGCGGTCTGTACGGGCGTGCCCACCGCTTGTTCGACACCATCGATCAAGGCGATCAGGCCCAGGGTAGGCGCCTGCGGCGCGAGCGTTACCGTGACGCGGGCTTCGCTGCGCTGGCTGTGGGGCGTGGCCAGGGTGGCATGCTGGCGCAGCCAGTCTGCCACCCTGGCAGGCGTGACGTTGTCGCGTTCAGAGAAAGCATCCAGGAACGCCTGCTCGACCAGTTGTCGGGCCAGCGCCGCCGAGCATGGGCAGGTGGAGGAGTACGCGACCGTAGCCTGTGCTTCGAGCGTGTACTGCCCCTGTTGGAGGGTGGCACGCAGCTCGATGGGGTAGGCTTTCCAGCCCGCCAGTTCTGCGCTCACCAGGGCAGGGCGGCGAACCAGCAGATCGAATGACAGGCGCAATCGCGCACTGGTCGTTTCGCAATCCTGGTGGCTTTCCACCATCGCATGCAACACCTGGTGCAATAAAGCGGGCGTGACCGCTTCTACTGTGTCCAACCCATCCATCAACCGATACAGGCGGGACATGTGTATGCCCTTCATCTGTGGCGCCGGCAGATTGACTTGGACATCGGCGCGCGCATGGACCTCGCGCCGGTAGTCCGCCTCCGCGATCTGGATCGGCAAGTCCATGCCTTGCATCCCCACCCATTGCAAACCGCTCAGGTTGGGCGAGGATTCAGTGATGGAAACGTCGGGAAGGTCGGTCAGTACAGTATCCAATTTATGCTCGATTAGTTGGCGGCATGGTCCAAGTTGCCATGTGTGCAGGTATTGCTCGAAGGTGATTGCTGGCTGCATCCCAGAGCGAATTCGCGCATGCGCTCGACCATGCCGGCCAAGCCCGTTGCCCGTTGTGGCGATAGATGGTGGTGCAGCCCCATTTCCTTGAGGGACCAGGGAGATGTCGTCAATACGTCGCAGAAGGTTCTGCCTGAGTAGATGCGAAACAGGAGCGCCATCAAGCCAGCAACGATCAGCGAGTCGCTGGTGCCCGTGAAATAAATACGGCCACCACGGCAATCCGGCTTTAGCCAGACACTGGCTTGGCAGCCATGCACTTCGTTCTGTTCGACTCGAAACTCTTGCGGAAACTGCTGCAGCTTTCTCCCAAGATCGATCAAGTACTGGTAGCGTTGCGGCCAATCCGGCAAGCAAACGAAGTCCTGAACCAATTGCGCCTGGATCTCTTCTTGATCGACATGTGGTTGCGAGGGTGTCGTCATGCGCGTAAATACCACCTAGAATGCGGGTTGACGTTCAGGCCATTCTTCAAAGGGCGTCGGCCACTGCTGCCAGACATCCGGGCCCAGGCCCATTTCCTCATCGGTCAGCAGACAGGCATCCAGTCCCTCCCGCAGCGCGCGCTCGTCCATATCCATGCCGATCAGCACGAGTTCCTGGCGGGCATCGCCTACGCGCTCATCCCATTTGCTGCGGATCAGACGGACGGTTTCTGGATCCTGCGGCCAGCGCTCCGGCGGCATGGCCGCCCACCAGGTGCCGGCCGGACCGTGCCGCACCACGGCACCCGCCTGCGACCAGGAGCCTGCCATCGTCGGGTGGCTGGCCAGCCAGTAGAAGCCCTTGGAACGCACGACGCCTGGCCATTCGCTTTGTAAGAATGCTTGGAAGCGCTGCGGATGGAACGGCCGGCGCGCCTGGTAGACGAAGCTGCGGATGCCGTACTCCTCGGTCTCGGGGGTGTGGGTGCCACGCAGTTCCTGCAGCCACCCCGGCGCCTTGGATGCTTCCTGGAAGTCGAACAGGCCCGTGTCCAGCACACGATCCAGCGGCACTTTGCCGAATTCGGCGACTTCGATTCGTGCCCGCGGATTCAGTTTGTGCAGGATGGCCATCAACCGTTCGCGCTCATGCTCATCGATGAGATCCACCTTGTTGAGCACGAGGACATCGCAGAACTCGATTTGCTCGATCAGCAGGTCCACCACGGTGCGTTCGTCTTCTTCGCCCATCGACTCGCCACGTGCCTGCAGGCTGTCGCGCGAACCATAGTCGCGCAGGAAGTTGCAGGCATCGACCACCGTCACCATGGTGTCCAGGCGGGCCACCTCGCCCAGGCTGCGGCCGTCCTCGCCTTCGAAGGTGAAGGTTTCCGCCACCGGCAGAGGTTCGGAAATGCCGGTGGATTCGATGACGAGCTGATCGAACCTGCCTTCTTTGGCCAAGCAGTCCACTTCGAGCAGAAGATCCTCGCGCAGCGTGCAGCAGATGCAGCCGTTGCTCATCTCCACCAGCTTCTCGTCGGTGCGGGACAGTTCGGCGCCGCCCTCGCGCACCAGCGCGGCGTCGATGTTGACCTCGCTCATGTCGTTGACGATGACCGCCACGCGGCGGCCCTCGCGATTGTTGAGAATGTGGTTGAGCAGGGTTGTCTTGCCGGCGCCAAGAAAGCCTGACAGGACGGTGACGGGCAAGCGCGGATCAAGGTGGGAAGTCGCTGGGCTCATGTTCGATATCTCATGTCATAAAAATGGGTCTGTTGGCGCCCATGCGCGTCAATCGTGTCCTGCCTGTTCGCTGGCACAGCATGCGGAGCACTTGCCATGCACCTCGATGACCGCACGGCGGAACTCGAAGGCACGGCCGTTCGCCAAACGTTGCAGGCACTGGGCGAGCGAACCGTCGACCAATTGGTCGATATGCCCACACTGATCGCAGATCGCGAATGCGGTGGGGCGCGATGCGTCCCGTTCCGATGAGCGCACATAGGCGTTCAAGCTTTCCAGTCGCCGCACCAGCCCCAGCGCCATCAACTTGTCCAGCGCGCGGTAGACCTGGGCTGGCCCGCTGAGCCCGACACGCTCCAGCAGGGCATAGGCGCCCAACGGGCTGTCAGCCCGCGACAACGCCTGCAGTATTCGACGCTGATTACCCGTCAGTTTTGCGTGCCTGTTCATGTCATGCCCGTAGGGTTCATGGGCTAATAAACGTTATGTTATAACATAACATTATTGGATGAAAGAATGTCGTTGATAATCGTCGCCGAAGTAGGAAGTGGAATACCATGATTCCCCAGTCGTATGAGCAATGGCGCCATTGCATCACCGTCGAATGCGGTATTGCGCTCACGCCGCAGTATGTGGAACAGCGCTTGAGCGTCTGGCGCAACGAGGCGTTGGAGGAAACCGAAACCCAGCGGTTTCGCCGCCGGTATGGCGATCCACACTGGCGGGCGGTGCGGAAATGGTTCGAGCGTGCCTCGCGTGAACTGGCCGGCATGTGACCAATTGCCATTGGAGATTTAAATATGTCTATTGCAAGCACCCAGGAGCACTTCGATGTGATCGTGATCGGCGGCAGCTATGCCGGCCAGGCGGCGGCCATGCAGCTCGCCCGGGCGAGGCGGCGCGTGCTGGTGATCGATGCCGGCGTGCGCCGCAACCGTTTTGCGGCCACGTCGCACGGCTTTCTGGGCCAGGATGGCCGGTCACCGGATGCGATCGCCGCGGTTGGTCGTGAGCAAGTTCAAGCCTATCTAACAGTCCAGTGGCTTGAAGGCAAGGCGACTCATGCACGACGGACGCAAGATAGGTTCACCGTGCAGGATGAGCGAGGCCAGGATTTCCATGCTAGGGTTCTGGTCCTTGCCTTGGGTGTCGTTGACGATCTGCCGGAAATCGATGGTTTGTCGGATAGATGGGGCCGTAGCATATTTCACTGCCCGTACTGCCACGGCTATGAGTTGGCGCAGGGCCGCATCGGCGTGATCGGCGTGGGCGACGTTTCGCTGCATCAGGCGATGATGCTGCCTGATTGGGGACGGGTGACGCTGCTGATCAATGGCAGCGCCATTCCCGATGAGACCCAGCGGAGCGGTCTGCAGCGTCGCGGCGTTATCCTCGAACCCACAGCCATTCGGCGCATCATTGAATCGGCGACGGTCGAACTTGTAGACGACAGGCTTCTCGCATTCGATGGCTTGTTTGTCGCTAGCCGAACGCGTGTGGCCAGTCCAATCGCCGAGGAACTGGGGTGCGCCATGGAGGAGGGACTCCTCGGTCGGTACATTCATACCAACGAATTCAAGGAAACGTCGGTGCCGGGGGTGTTTGCCTGCGGCGATGCCGCGCGCATGGCGGGCAGCGTCTCGTTCGCCGTTGGCGATGGCGCGCAGGCGGGCACGGCCGCGCATCAGGCATTGATATTTCGCTGAAGATCCGCGCTCTATTGAATCGGAGCTCCGACTTATCAGTTGAAGGGCACTAGATTCCGTCCACTTTTACAGAACGTCCAACTGGGGCGTGCTGCAATTGCATACTTCTCAGTATTACTGCATAAAAACCCAGTAATTGAGGATATCACTATGCAGTACGCCTATACAGTCACCTTCACCTTCACCATCCTGCACTCTCGCTCAGTGTGAGCCAAGAGGCCGAATTGAGATACCGGCAAGCCTTGGAGTCGGCACTGGGTGGCATTGAGGGCGTTGCGTTGATGCCGGGGAGGTCTATTTCGAAGTTCAGCGTGTCCCTAATTGAAGGCCAGGCAGCTTCAGGACTGCGAAATCGCTTCGTGAGCACATTTCTTCGCCTCCGTGCGGGCTTGAGCGCGCTGCATAGACACCAGCGCTCAGTCACGCCATCCGGCCAGAAAGTGCGCAACGAGGAAAGACCACGCCTCGTTCCTTGGGACCGGTAGAACTGTCTCATGCATCCTGTCTCATGCGAGTCCTGCTCCTGCTGCTTTGCGCCGGTATGCACGCGCCGGGCGCCAAGGCGGCCATGCGGATCGCACTCGAGGTATCGTCAACGCGGCGCATGCGTGTCGTCGACCATAATATTTTCGCCAAAAGATGCGAATTTTCTTCGTGTTTCCTCGGGCACCTTCTCCTCGGCCTCGTTTGCCGCTTGCACAAGGCGGCGCGCGGTTGCCTCTTTTATGCCCGCCATTTGCAGCGCATCCATGTCCTTGAGGCCGTCTCCGCCGCAGATATGGACCTGCCAGCTACCATCGTGGTTCACGAGCAGCGCTCGACCGCCTCGCGCTTGCTGTACCCATCCGGCAAGCGCATAGCCCTCCACCACCACTATGGGGCCGACTGACAATGGCGCATCGGGTTGATCCCAAATGGCACGCATGGATTGCGCCACTTTGTCCGCGTCGGTGGACGCGGCATGAGCCGCGCCTGCGCCAAGAGCGGCGTAAAGCACCAGCGCTGCGGCTGCCCTTGCAACCAGTGTGACCGTTTTGACGGGGCCTCGCTTGATTGAGATCTGTGTCATAAGTGTTTGGCTCCTTTTGCTCACTTCAGGCCCGCCGGAGATCGGATGTCGCAATCACTGGTGATGGCCTGATCCGACTCGAACCAGAATGTAATAGGCAGGCGCTTGCCTATCTGCAGGTCCGCAGTGGGCTGTTCCAGCATGACATGATGACCACCAGGCGAAAACTCGAAATGGCCGCCCGCAGGGACTACGACCTTGTCGGCGTGGACCATGGCGGCCATGCCGTTCACGGTCTTGTTGGCATGCAGCATCACTTTGCCGAAGGCGCTCGATTGCGCGCCAATGAGCACAGCATCTTGAGTACCTGCATTGTTCAACGTGAAATAAGCGGCTGAAGGCAAGCGATTAGGCAGCGCGCGTATCCAGCAGTCGGTTACGGTGACGCCCTCGGGCGCCACGGCCTTGGCCGGATCGCCGAAGCCGTCGTGGCTGGCATGTGAGTTGCCATGGCCCTCATGGCCGGATCGCGCCTGCACGGAAAAGGAAGCGGCCGCCGCCAATACGGCGACCATCAGACATTTGAGTGAATGGTTCATCGCGTGTCCCCGCTTCAGTGCTTGCCGCGCTGACCATGCCGGCCGCTCATGGCGCCGCCGGCCAGTGCGCGCACGGGCGCCGAGACATCAACCGTTTCGCGCTTGCCGTCGGCATTTTCGAAGGTTAACGTCAAAGGCACGTGGCTGCCTTCCTGCACTTGCTCCTTCAGGTCGATCAGCATGATGTGGTAGCCGCCGGGCTTGAGTTCGACGGCATGGCCGGCGGGCAGCGTCAGTCGGTCGACCTGGCGCATTTTCATGACGTCGTGTTCCATCGTCATTTCATGTATTTCGACATGTTTGGCAACAGGCGAATCGGCCTGTACGAGTGCGCTGTCCGTAGCTGAAGAAAGCCGCATGAAGGCGCCCGTGGCCTGTTGCTGTGCAACGGTGGCGCGCACCCACGGTTCTTGGACAGTGACTTGGGCTTGAGCGGTTGCGGCAACGAATAGAGTGCAAGCTGTCGCAATGGCCCATATGGATGGTTTGTGTGTCGTGAACATGACAATCTCCTGGGTGAGTGGTCAATCAAGGGCTAAAACTTGGCGGATGTCTGCTGCGTATTCTTCCGCGGTCTGGGTGTGGCGCAAGCCCAGCCGCAGGCGGCCGGAACGGTCATACACATAGGTAATGGCACTGTGGTCCATGGTGTAGGAAGCGCCTGTCGGAACCTTCGCGTAGTACACCTTGAAGTCTTTGGCGGTCTTGGCCGTTTGATCCAGGTCGCCGTAAAGCCCCATGAAGCTCGGATCGAAAGCACTTACATAGGCCTTGAGCACTTCGGGTGTATCGCGCTCCGGATCGACGGTGATGAATAGGACCTGCAATTGGTCGCCGTCCGTGCCGAGCAGCCTCTTGACCTCGGCGGCGCGAAACAGCGCGGTGGGGCAGACGTCCGGGCATTGGGTAAAACCAAAGAAAACCAACACTGCCTTGCCCTTGAAATCGGCAAGGCGGTGTCGCCGGCCGTCCGTACCGGTCAGCAGGAAATCCCGTCCGATATCGGTGCCGGACATGTCTATGCCGTTAAGGTCTTTCAGCTCTTCGGTGCGTGAGCAGCCATAGAGCGATAAACCCGCGGCGATCAGGGCGGCGAGAAAGCCGCGTCGTGGCATGGATGAAGTCATGGCATTTCCGTATTCAGTAGCGAACCTGCAGTCCCGCGAACACCGCCCGGCCGGTTCCTGGCTCGAACAACGCGGAGTCAGCATTGGCCCTGTCGGTGATGCTGGTGCTGGCGATGTAACGGCGGTCCGTCAGGTTGCGTCCATCGATATAGAAGGAATAAGGCCCTTTTTCCCATCCCGCCCGCAGGCCGAGCAAGGCGTAGGCGTTTGTCTTGAGACTGTTTGCATTGTCTGCGTAGTAGGCTTGAGGCACCCACTCGACATTGGGCCCGATATAAAACCCGGCCGGGTGCTTGTACAGCACCTCGGCGCGAATGTAGTGGCGGGGAACGCCCGGAATCTGATTGCTGCCCCAGTCACGGTCATCGTCGAACTTGAAGTCGCTGAAGGTGTAGGAGGCGTTCACCTGCAGGCTGTCGGCTTGCTGGCCGCCTGAAAACAGCCCTCGCATGGCGGTCCATTGCAGGCCGAGCTCGATGCCCTGGTGAATCGTGCGGTCCAGGTTGACGGTCTGGTCGCAGATGTTCCACATGCTGCTCACGCATTGGAATTCATTGCTGATCCGGGCATGGTAGAGCGCCACGTCCCAGGCCACGCCGCCCGATTGGCCGCGTGTGCCGATCTCGAAGGTCGTGGCGCGCTGAGGCTGGAGACGGTCCAGGTCATTGGCGGTTGCGAAGTTCATGTCGCCGAAAGTCGGCGGCTCGGCGCTGCGCGACACGTTTCCAAACACTTGCCACTGCTCCGAGACCTGCCAGAGCAGGCCCAGCTTGGGATTGAAGAAGTCGTAACTTTTCTCGCCCGAACGGGTGGTGGGCTGTCCGCCGTTGAAGCGGTCGCTGCGCTTGCGCTCGGCATGCAGGTATTGGAGTCCCGTGATCAGTGAGACCCCCGGCACGACGTCGAAGGCATTTTCGCCGTAGAGTGTGATGTTGTTCGACTTGTCATCGGTTTGCGACAGCTTGGCGCCGCGATGCCCGCCCGAGTTGACGTAGTTGCCCGCGTCCACCTTGCCGGCCGACCATGTGGCGCCCAGGGTCAGGCGGTTGTCGTGTCCGGCCAGCGGCGTGGTGTTCACCAGACGGCCGTAAGCGCCGTAGTCGGTGTAGTCGTTGTCCAGGTACTGATAGATGGGGTGTCGCAGGTGGCTTTGCGCATACCAGCCGCCCAGCTCGTACGTGGTGTCGCCCGATACGAATACGGTGCGGTTGGCGAGACGGCCGCCGTCGATGTTGCGCTGCCAGCCGTCTGCTTCGTTGCTGGCCGCCGCCTTGCGCGGGTCGTTCAATGCCTGCTCGCGAGTGACTGACCCCGGGATTTCCTGGCGGACGCGTACGCCGGTCAAGTAAAAACGGGTCTCGGCGGTCTCCGACAGTTTCCAGCCAAGGTTCGCGCTCGCGCGCAGCGAATCGCCGGCGCTGTGATCGCGAAACCCGTCCTGACGCTGCCAGGAGCCGGTGATGAAGCCATCGAGACCCTGGTCGGCAAAGCCACTGCTTAACTGCAGACGCCGCCAGCCGAAGCTGCCCGCATCCAGGCGCCCCTGAAAGGGGCCGGCGTCGTAGCCTGTCGGCGTCACGAAGTTGACGGCGCCTCCCAGCGTGCCGGAACCATAGCGCAGGGCATTGGCACCCTTGTACACCTCGGTGTAGCGGTACGCCGTCGGATCGATCCATTGGAAATCCGTGCTGCCGTCGGCGTTGTTCAGCGGCATGCCGTCCTGATAGAGACTGATGCCGCGCATGTGGTAGTAGCGCGACAGCCCTGACCCTCGTATGGACAGGCGCGAATCCTCACCCCATTTGGGCTGGGCGAACACGCCCGGCGTGTAGTCCAGGACATCCTTGATGGTGGCTGCCTGCGTATCGCGCCATGCCGTGTCCGGCACCAGGGCCACGCCTCCCGCCGTTTGCTCGATCACCGCCTTGGCCTCTTGCGTGTTCGGCACCGTCAGACTGGGGCGTTCTTCCGGCATGACCTGGATCGGAGCGAGCGTTTGAGTTTGCGCCTGTACGGTCGTCCAAGCGAAGGGAAGGCCCAGCGCCAGCAGCAATGCGCTGATCGCCGGTGCGTGATAGGGCCGGTCCGGAAGCGGCCATGTTGAAAGGGTTGCGGGGTTACGGCTCATGAGCTTCGTCCTCATTGATAAGAATTCAACGGATGTGTTTTTGTGTGAATGTCGTGCGGCTTCATTATTGCGATGCCGCCCTCTGGGCCAGCGCGCTCATCAATGCTTGCGTCACCATTGGAATTGCACCCCGCCGTAGACCGCGATGCCGGTGCCTGGATTGAAGATGGCCGAGGAAGCGTCCGCGCTTCCCGCGATCGCCACATTGGCGATGTAGCGCTTGTCCAGCAGGTTGCGCCCCTCCAGATAGAAGGAGGTTTTTGAATTCGGGGCGTTGTAGCCGACCCTGAGGTTCAGCAAGGCATAGGGATCGACTTTGACTTGATTGGCGTTGTCGGCGAAATAGGATCTGGGCATCCACTCAATGTTCGGGCCGGCATAGAATCCGCTCGGATGCTTGTAGAGCACTTCGGCGCGAAGATAGTGCGGCGGCACGCCGGGCAGGCGATTGTTGCCGTAGCGCGAATCGTTGTCGAAGAAGAAATCGTTGTAGGTGTAGGCGGCGTTGAACCAGAAGCGGTCGCCGGGAACCAGGCCCGATTGCAAGAAGACAAAGCCGATGCCCGCTTCGATTCCCTGGTGCACGGTCCGGTCGGCGTTGACGACCGTGCAAGGGCTCCAGGGCGCGGTGGTCAGGCATTGCAGTTCGTTCTTGAGTTCGGCGCGATACAGCGCCAGCTCCCACCAGCTTTCAGGGCTCTTGCCTCGCGTTCCGATTTCATAGGTGGTTGCCGTCTGAGCATCGACGTTCGAACTGATCGGGGACGAAAAGGAGTTCGCATCGAACGTGGGGACTTCAGCGCTGCGCGACACGTTGGCGAAGGCCTGCCATGTGGGGTCGATGTCCCAGAGCACGCCCACTTTGGGGCTGAAGTGCTCATAAGTTCGTCGCCCCGACTGATCGCCGTCGATGGAGTATCGATCGCGGCGTTCGCGCGTGGCATGCTGAAGTGTGGCCCCCACGATCAGGGAAATATCCGGCCTGACGTAGAAGCTGTTTTCGACATACGCGGAGAGGGTCTTTGAGTCATCGACGTTCGAAGCGGCCAGGCTTCCCTTGGAGCCGTCAAGGTTGATGTACTGTTTATTGTCGATCGATCCGTTATGCAGATTGACTCCCGCGACTAGGCGGTTACGAAAGCCTCCGATCTGCCGGTCATCCGTGGCGCGCGCGAAACCGCCGTAGTCGTTGACGCGATAATCAAGCCACTGGTAGATGGGATGCATGACATGGCGATGAACGCCAAACACCCCGAAGTCGAACGTGGTATCGCTAAAGCGCAGTGTTGTTTTGTTGGCGATGCGCACGGAATCGATATTGCGCTGCTGGTCGAGCTCGATGAACTCAGGCGCGGCCTGCCTGGGGGAATTCAGTGCCACGTCCTTGGTCACCTCGCCGGGCAGCCGTTGCCGTATTGAATTCACATTCAGGTAGAAGCGCGTCTCGGCATCCGCGGAAAACCGGTATCCGGTGTTGGCGCTCAGGCGGGTTTGATGTCCGTCGCTGTGATCGCGATAGCCGTCAAAGCGCTGGGCTGAGGCGGTTACGAAGTAGTCCCAGTCGCCAGCCTCTCCGCCGGTGCTCGCCTGTGCTCTGGCATAGCCAAAGCTGCCGACGTCGAGCCGTCCTTCCAGGCGGGAGGCATCGCGCCCCGTGGGCGTCACGAAGTTGATCGCCCCGCCCAGCGCATTGCCGCCGTAACGCAGGGCGTTGGCGCCCTTGTACACCTCGACATAGCGATAGGCGGTCGGATCGATCTCGAAGTTGTCCACCAGGCCGTCCGAAGTATTGATCGGTATGCCGTCCATGTACATGTTCACGCCGCGATTGCCGTAGTTGCGCGACAGGCCCGAACCGCGTATCGAAATGCGGGCGTCGTCGCCATACCGGGGTTGCGCGAAAATGCCGGGCACCCATCCGAGAACGTCCTTGACGGTCTGCGCCGGGCCATCCTTGAAGGCGGTATCGGGTATCACGGTGACCGCTCCTGGAATGCGTTGAATGTCCTCGGTCGCCTGCTCGGTGTCGGGTACAGTCAGCGAGGCGGCCTGCGCGCTGCTTGAGCCCGTGACGGTAATGGCCGGCAAGGTGGTCTGTGCGATCGCCGGCGCCATACCTGCCAAACCCCAGGCGCAGGCCAAGGCGGCCGTCAATAGGGTTGGGCGGCTGGTTTTTGCCGACATATCGGCGAATTTTTCGAGGTAGTGGTTCACTGAAGCTTCTCCCATGCAGTATCTTTTTTCAGATTCTTAATTCGGATCATTGGTGCGCCATGACTGTCCGGTCTCCAACGTCGTCTCCAGGCGGATGCTGTCGAAATCCGAGATCAGCGCATCGATGCGGATATGCCAGGCCGGCACGCCGGGCAGTTCGAGGTCGCCTACCTGCCAAGTGCCGTCATTCGCCCTGCTGGCTGGAAGAACGATGGGTTCGATGCCCGCTTGCGGGTTGGAGAACGCGACATCCACCTCTTGCGCGGCCAGAGGAGTCAAGTCGGCGTTGGATAAATACAGTGTTAAGTGCCCTGACTGGTCAGGAGCCGGCAGCGTCAGCGCCAGATCCGCCATGGCCGCAGTGTCGTGGATATGGGCGGTGAGTTCGGCCGGGGCGGGCGGCAGGCTGTGCAGCGCACGCGGCGGCGGCGTAAAACGCCAGAGCGCCACGGTGGCCAGGATCAACAGGGCGACGGCGCATTCCGCGTAGATGACGCGCCGCATGACGCGGCGGGCGGGCAACTGCCCGCCCAGGACGGCATCCGTCAGGCGAAGGCGGTTATAGGTCCCAAGGACCAAAAGCACGATCAATAAGGCGAGCTTGAGCGCCAGAATCTGCCCGTACCCGGTTTGCCATAGCGATGACGGTTTGTCGAACTGCAGGTAGACAAGGGCTCCCCCGCTGGCAAACAGGATGAGCAGAACGGCAGGAATCAGCTTGGAAAAACGCTTCAATAGATTCGTTTGCCACATGTCTTGCAAGGAGTGCGCCAGCGGCAGCAGCGAGCCGATCCACAATGTGATAGCCAGTACATGCAGCCAGACGGCGGGCCGGGCCAGCCAGGCGGGTGGCGCGCTGCTGGCGTGGCCGCTGGCCGCCAGAGATGTGCCCAGCAACAGCAACGCGGCGGCCACCACCAGCCTGCGGGGAATCGGGGCGGCTTGCAGCCAGGCTAGGGCGGCGGCTCCAAGCGCAGCCAGCGCGAGCGTGGCGGCCAGGCCGAATGAGGTGGAAAATGCCGTGCGCCAGGGGCCGGGGCTGAATAGGGCCGAGGCTGGCTCATCCAGCGCATCCAGGCCCAGCAGACCCACATTGAGCAGCGTGGCAACCGCCCCCAATGCCAAAAACCCGAACGCCAAGCGGCGCTTGTCGGTGCGCGCTGCGCAGAAGGCATGGCACAGCGCCATGCCAATGCCGGCAAACAGGCCGATGTATCCGCCCAAACGGGACAGCCAGATCAGAAAGACTCTGGCCGGGTGGCGAGACGACTCCTGTACGCGGCGCGTTCCCTCGACACCGATCGAAAACGTCACCGTGCCGCCCACAGGATGGCCGTCCGCCGAGACAACGTGCCAACTCAAGGCATACGTGCCTTGCTGATCCAAGGTCGGCAGGGCCATCTCCAGCCCGGTGGGCAGCACCTCGGTTTGTGTTATGTCCTTGGTCGAGCCATCCGGTTGGATGAACCTGATCAGCAGCGGCGAGACAGGCTCATTGAAGGTCAAGCGCATGGCCGCTGGCGCCTGCGGCAAGACCGTGCCTGTCGCAGGCAGGCTGGCGATCAGCGAAGCATGGGCCAATGCGCCCGGCGCCCAGGCGAGCATCGCCAAGGCGCAAAGCCACCTGAGCAGCGCCAACGACAGGCCGGCCAAGGACGCGGGCGCGCCGATGCGGCGCACACGGTGCGTAGACATTCTCTCTCTCCTTGCGGGCGGCGCGCGCTATGAGGCGCCGGTCTCCGGTAGCGTTTACCGTTTGGGCAGCAGCTTGAGTCCCGGTGCGGGAGAGTCGGAATGATCGTCGGGCGCCTTTTTATCCGCGGAAGGCAAATCTATCCAGCGCGCCACGCCTTGCTCGCATTCCTGGACGACAGGAAAGTAGAGCGTGCTGTTGGGCGTCAACTCGCCGCTCAGGTACCCGACGAAAACAAACTCATCGTAGTAATCGTCTGGCAGCGGGCCGCCGGTCCAGATTACTTCCTTGACGCCTGAGCGGACCTTGGTGCCGTATCGCATGTGCGGCTGGGCATAGTCGCCCTTGATGGTTTCGAGCGACCACCCAGCTTTGGGCTGGGGCTTGACGCCCACGACACCTTCCGGAATGCGGATGCGGATTTTTGTGGTGGCGGAGCCTTTGCAGCCGTGCGGGACGCTGAAAATGGCTTTGTAGCCGCTGTCGATGGGGGCTTCTTTGACTTGAAGCGTGACGTGCGCGTGGGCGGATGGAATAAAAACGAACGCGGCCAACAGAGCGGCGGCGCGTGCGTGAGCACGAAGAACAGACATGAAAAAACCTCGGAATGCAGATTACCGGGAAGCGACCGAGCCAAGCAGGATCGCCGAAGAGGTATTAACCGAGGTTTGAAGGAGGGGCGCGCGAACCTAGCGGCGGGCCCAGCGCGGGCAGTGGCGGCTGGGCTTGGTTGCGGTGCGACAGCGATACAGGATGATGCGTGATGACGCCTACTAGCGCGGGGGCGTCCTGGCCGGGTATCAGCGCCTGCGACGCGACCATGCCGAAAGGGCAGTCCTGCTTATCGAAGTGGTCGGCGGGAGAAGGCTGGTTTGGTTGTCCGTCCAGATCCACCAGCAGGGTGCTGATGCCGCCGCCCATCGTGCAGAAGGTAATTGAAAACTTGCCGTCGCGCCCACCAGACAGGTCGGGCATATAGCCCATGGGGATCACCGCCCGACACAGGAACGACAGAACCGTCAGGCAAAATAAAACTTGCCAGATTCTCGTACTCCTATGCCGAAGTGGTTGCCTATGGGCGGACATGTTTCGAAGTATATTACAAATGAAGTCTTTTCTACCCGATCTGGCTGCCATGATGGTTCGTGTACGAAATTGGAAGCCGAGACTCCCGGGATGTTAAATGGCATCCCCCGGATTGAGGCCTATCAATCAGGATGGGGCGCACGCCTTACGCATGCACATGCACGTTGGACTCTTCGATGGCTGACGACTATTGGCCGATCAGTCTTGCAAAGCCCGGGGGAATGTGTAAATAATGGTGTCCATTCCCGTTTCTCGAACTGGAATTATTCCTTGTTAATCAAGGAGATGTATGGGTCTTGTGATACCCATCACCCGCTCCGGAATCCCCTCATTTTTGTGTCTGTGAGCCATGCGACCTCTCGCATGATCCTTTCTCGGGAAGGTTGCTGCCGATGCATTCAAATTTGAACGAAAATTATTATTAATAAATCATATTTGAGCTTTTAATACTTTGGATATTGAATCAGGGTTTATTTGCGCATATATTCAAATATGAATGCCTGAAGCAGGAATCAATTCATATCTGAACAGGTGAGCAGATGGGTACTTCTCCGCAGAAACGTTCCGGCACACAGGTGGCCCTCCCCATGCCCGTGGGCCGGGCTTTGCGTGGTCTGGGGCAGGACATCTCGGCGGCGCGCCGCCTGCGCCGTCTGAGCCAGGAAGACTTGGCGCAGCGTATCGGCACGTCGCTCAGCACCGTGCGGCGCATGGAAGACGGCTATCCCGGTACGGCGCTGCATACCTTTCTGCGCGCGTTGCACGTGCTGGGCCGTCTCGAGGACATGGTCAAGGTGATGGCCATGGAAAATGACGCGTTGGGCATGGAATTGGTGCGCGAGCAGTTGCCTCAGCGGATACGGATGGCCCGTGGCAACACCCCACGGTCGCGGCGCGGCGCCGTGGCCAAAGATGACAGCAGCGCCGGCTCGTATACAGACGAGCTCGAGGGTTTCTGATGGTGAGCCGGTCATCCCCAAAACCCTGAACCAAGCAGTCAATCAGCACTGGACGCTGATCAGCCCTCGTCCCTCTACAAGCCGTCCGCCTCACAAGGAACCCACCATGAAAGCCGTGCTGTTCGAAGCCTTCAATCAACGCCCGAAGCTGGTCAATCTGCCGGACCCTGCCCCCGAACCGCATGGGGTCGTGCTCAAGGTGGAGGCTACCGGCGTGTGCCGCAGCGACTGGCATGGATGGGTGGGGCACGACACGGATATCACCTTGCCGCACGTGCCGGGGCATGAGCTGGCGGGGGTGGTCAAGGCCGTGGGCAAGGATGTGACCCGCTGGAAGACCGGCGACCGCGTCACCGTACCCTTCGTCGGCGGATGCGGCGCCTGTCCCGAATGCCATGCGGGACACCAGCAGGTCTGTCATCACCAATTCCAGCCCGGCTTCACCCACTGGGGATCGTTTGCCGAGTACGTCTCGCTGCATCAGGCGGACCTCAATCTGGTGGCCTTGCCGGAAAGCGTCGGATTCGCCACGGCGGCCAGCCTGGGCTGCCGTTTCGTGACTTCGTTTCGCGCTGTCGTGGATCAGGGCAAGGTCGTGGCGGGGCAGTGGGTGGCGGTGCATGGCTGCGGCGGCGTGGGCCTGTCCGCGATCATGATCGCCAACGCACTGGGCGCCAATGTCGTGGCGATCGATATCGCGGAAGACAAGCTGGCGCTGGCCAAAAGCCTGGGTGCGGCCGTCACGCTCAATGCCCGTTCGGTCGCCAGTGTGCCCGAAGCCGTGATGGAGGTGACGGGCGGCGGGGCGCATGTCTCGCTGGATGCGCTGGGCCACCCCGAGACCTGCTGCAATTCCATCCTGAGTTTGCGGCGGCGCGGCAAGCACGTGCAGGTCGGCCTGATGCTGGGCGATCACAGCACGCCCGCCGTGCCGATGAGCCGGATCATTGCGCATGAGCTGGAAATCCTGGGCAGCCATGGCATGCAGGCGCATCGCTATGATGTGATGATGTCCATGATTCTGTCCGGCAAACTGAAGCCTGAGCTGCTGGTCGGCCAGGAGATCAGCCTGGAAGAGTCGATCGATGCGCTGATGACCATGGACCGGTTCCCGGGAACCGGAACCACCGTCGTGACCCGGTTCTAAGGGGTTCCCCAGCCCGGCCTTGGCCCCTGCTAGCCCAACTCGAAACTCGTCACGCCAAAGATGCGGTCCGTGGCGATTTCTGGCGGATCGCGGCGATACATGCGCGCGGTGCCGAACACTTCGTGCATCCCCAGATCGGCGGCCAGGCGGACGGCTTCGGTGTTCACTTCGGGGACGTCCAGGTAAACGGGTTCGTCGTCCGCGATGCCGTGGCATAAGGCCAGCAGCAGGGGCTCTGCAATGCCGCGGTGATCGGCAAACAGGGGGCCGATCTTCCAGCCTTCGCGGCAGCGGCGAATGGCGCCGTAGCCGCGTCCGCGATGTTCCGGGACGACGATGTAAAAGCCCAGGAAACCGAAGCCGTCCCCGTAGCGCACGGCCGAGATGCAGCCGATGGGCACGTCATCCAGCAGGCTGATCAGAAAACCGCCCGGGTCCGCCGCATAAAAGCTGGCCGCATCATGCAGGCCTGGATTCCAGCCTTCTCGGGCGGCGAGATCCATGGCGAAATTCAGTTCGTCCCGCCGCATCGTGCGGATTTGATAGCGTGCCGCCATGGCAGGCTCCTGTGAGGGGTCTTGAGGGGGCGATCACTGCGATTCCGGCCATCATGGCCGAAATCCCCGGGCCTCACAAGCCATTCTCCACCATCCGCAGCAGCCGCAGGCTGAGCGCCATCCGCATGTCTTGGGGCGCATGACGCAAGGGGCCGTCAATGATGAGCAGGGCCAGGCCGTGGACCGAGGACCAGGCCAGGAATTCGGCGCCGGGCCGCCGCTCGGCGGGCAAGACGCCTGACTGCACCAGGGTGTCGAGGGCGTAACTCAAGAGTTCGAACGGATTCAGGCCTTTGTCGGCGGCACGCGCAGGGTCCGGCGGGACTTCGACATCGAAGGCGCCGAACGCGAAAGCGGTGCGGAACCAGCCGGTTTCCGCCTGCGCGAAACCCAGATAGCCGCGCCCGATGGCCGCCAGCATGGCGCGGGCGCGTTCGGTCGGATCGGGCAGGGCCTCGGCGGTGTGCAGTTCGATCTCCATCGCGCGCGCCAGCGCGCCCAGGGTTGCGGCGCGCACGGCTTCGAACAAGGCCTGATGGTTGGCGAAATGGCGGTAGGCCGCATTCGGCGCGACGCCGGCGCGGCGCGTGGCTTCGCGCAGCACCACCGCCTGCGGACCGCCTTCGCGCGCCAGCGCCAGGCCTGCTTCGATCAAGGCGGCGCGCAGGTCGCCGTGGCGATAGGTCTTGCGCGGCTTGGGCGCGGCGGACGAGGACGGGCGATCTGTGTTCGAGGGCATTGTTTACAAAAACGTACATTTTGAATGTGGACGCTGTTCATTTTAGCCTTCAATATATGTGGACGGTGTTCACAAACGTGACATCGGCGTGACATCGGAGCATCGACTCCCCTACGCATTCATCCACACCAGGAGACATCCATGCAATTCGTGCCTTATCTGAACTTCGATGGCAACGCTGCCGAAGCCATGGCGTTCTATGCGGAACTGTTCGGCGGCCGCATCCTGTACCAGTCCACCTTCGGCGAGATGCCGCCTGACGCAGGCATGCCGCCGCTGCCGGAGGCCGCCAAGAGCCGGCTCATGCACGTCCACCTGCAGGTGGGGGCGCAGTCCATCATGGCCTCGGACGCGATGCCGGAGATGCCGGGACAGGCGGATGAAGCCTGCGGGGGCGGCTACCGGAAACCGCAAGGCCTGTGGGTCGCCATCCAGGTGGAGAATACAGCCGAGGGACAGCGCGTGTTCGACGGCCTGGCCCGGGGCGGTCAGGTGACCATGCCGTTTCAGGCCACGTTCTGGTCGGCGGGTTTCGGGATGGTGACCGACCGTTTCGGCACGCCCTGGATGGTCAACATCCCCAGCGCAGCCTGAAGGCGCAGGCGTCTGCTTCCACGCTTGGAGAACCTGCATGAGTCACTCCTATCGCTGGGTCATCGTCGCCGTCGGCGGCTTGCTGGGTTGCGTCGCTTTCGGCGCGATGTTCTCCCTGCCGGTTTTCCTGCGGCCGATGGCGCAGGATACGGGCTGGTCGGTGACGGGCATTTCCGCCGCGATGACCATCGCGTTTCTTGCCATGGGCGTGGCAAGCCTGGGGTGGGGCGGCCTGTCCGACCGCTATGGCGCGCGTCCCGTCGTGTTTGGGGGATCGGTGGTGCTGGCGGCCAGTCTGGCGCTGGCCAGCGGGGCCTCGTCGCTGGGTGAATTCCAATGGGTGTACGGCCTGCTGGTCGGGGGCGCGACGGCGGCGATCTTTGCGCCGATGATGGCGTGCGTGACCGGCTGGTTCGACACGCAGCGCAGCCTGGCCGTCTCGCTGGTCTCTGCCGGCATGGGCATCGCCCCCATGACCATGGCCCCGCTTGCGGGCTGGCTGGTCGAGCATCACGGCTGGCGGACCGCCATGCTGGTGATTGCGTGCATCGTAGCCGTGCTGATGATCCCGGCCGCGCTGCTGGTGCGCCGGCCGCCGGCGCTGGAGGCCGGACCTGTCGGCGAGGCCGCAGGGGCCGCTCCGGTGGACATGACGGTCGATCAGGCCGTGCGTTCGCGGCCGTTCATCCTGCTGATGGCGGCGAATGTCTTCTGCTGCGCGACGCACTCGGGGCCGATCTTCCATACGGTCAGCTATGCCATGACCTGCGGTATCTCGACGATCGCGGCGGTGTCGATCTACGGCGTCGAGGGGCTGGCCGGGATGTTCGGCCGCCTGGGCTTCGGCCTCGCGGGCGACCGGTTCGGCGCCCATCGCGTGCTGGTCCTGGGGCTGCTGGCGCAGGCGTTTGCCGTGTTGGCCTATGTGTCCGTCAGCAGCCTGGGAGGCTTTTATGCCGTGGCTACCATGACCGGCTTTATCTACGCCGGGACGATGCCGCTGTATGCCGTGCTCATCCGCGAGAATTTTCCCTTGGGCATGATGGGGACCTTGATCGGCGCGTCGGCCATGGCAGGCAGTCTCGGCATGTCTTCGGGGCCTTTGCTGGGCGGCTGGATCTACGATCACATGGGCAGTTACGCGCTGATGTACGTGGGTTCGGCCGGCCTGGGGCTGGTGGCGATGCTGATCCTGATGGCGTTCCGGCCGTTTCCCGATAAAGGCGCTCTCGTGGCGCGTGCCGGTTGAGCGTCCGCTGTTTCCCGGTTCGTGCGACATTGAATGCAGTACCCTTGAGCATTGTCCCAATGCCTGTACGACCGCATGCAAAGCGATCTT
The DNA here is from genome assembly GCF_042651965.1 of Castellaniella hirudinis. Taxonomy (NCBI): domain Bacteria; kingdom Pseudomonadati; phylum Pseudomonadota; class Betaproteobacteria; order Burkholderiales; family Alcaligenaceae; genus Castellaniella; species Castellaniella hirudinis. The sequence continues at coordinate 428,659 of NZ_JBHSDY010000002.1, read as the reverse complement.
TTCGGAGAAGCCGTTGCCCCGCCGCCGGCCAAAGCGGCCTCTGCTGCGAAGCCGACGCCCGCCGCCCGCCGGAATGCGCCCAAAGTCCGGCCCGCGTCCTCCATGGAGGATTGGCTCGGACCGGCGCAGCGGCTGCCGGCATCGTTGCGGTTCGGGGTTTCGACCTGGTCCTATCCGGGTTGGGACGGCCTGATCTGGGACGGTGAGTACGATCCGGGCACGTTGTCGAAGCATGGCCTGGGAGCCTATCATCGGCATCCGCTGCTGCGCACGGTGTGCGTGGACCGTACCTTCTGGCGTCCTTTGACGGTGGCTCAGTATGCCGCGTATGCGGGCCAGGTCGACGATGATTTCCGCTTCGTCGTCAAATGTCCGGCCTTGGTCACGGACGCCCAGGTGCGCGGCGACGAGGGCAAGGCGCTCAAGGCCAATCCGGACTTTCTCGATCCACGCCTGGCCGTCGAGCACTTCGTGCAGCCGACGCTCGCGGGGCTGGGCGCCAAACTGGGCGTGCTGGTCTTTCAATTGAGTCCGCTGTCCCTGCATTGGCTCGGCCGTCCCGCCGCCCTGCTGGAGGGTTTGGAGCGCATGCTGGCGGCGGTCCGGCAGGCCCTGGCCGAGTCCCCGGCCGTGATCGTTGCCGTGGAAGTCCGGGATCCTGAATTATTGAGTCAGGCCTTGGTCGACACGCTGCAGGCGCAGGGCGCCACGTTCTGCCTGGGCCTGCATGGCAAGATGCCGCCGATCCAGGATCAATTGCCCATGCTGCGGGCCTTGTGGCCGGGCCCGCTGGTCTGCCGCTGGACCTTGAATCGTGTCTTTGGCGCCTATGGCTATGCCGATGCGCAGAAAAAGCACGCGCCCTTTGATGCCATCGTCAGCGAAGACCTGCATACGCGCGCCGCGCTGGCGCGCACGATCCAGGGGATCACGGGTGCGGGGCAGCCGGCCTACGTGATCGTCAGCAACGATGCCGAGGGCTGCGCGCCGTTGTCCATTCAGAGGCTGGCGCAGGCGGTGCCAGGCTAGTCCCGCAAAAAACCCTGGAACGCCGCCTCGATCGTCTCGCGGCCGATGTCGCGCGTGATGAAGACCAGGCGCGATCGACGGTCTGCGCTCGGCCAGGCGGGCAGGGTGATGGGCGGGTGGATGATGTGCTGCACGCTGTGGATCACCAGCGGCTGGTCCTGGCCCGCGATGTTCAGGATGCCCTTGACGCGCAGGATGTCCGGTCCGGCGAGGCCCCGCAGCACGTCCAGCCAGGCGGTCAATCTGTCGGCAGGGATCGGATCATCGACGGCAAAGCAGAACGCCCGGATGTGGTCGTCATGTCGATTGACGTCGTGGTGGTGATCGTGCGTGTGGCCATGCGCTTGGTGCTGCGCGTCGTCCGCATAGGCTGCCTCGTGCAGCCAGCGCGCGACGTCCGGGGCCTTGCCCTCGGCCGAGAACAGGCCCAGGTGCAGCACCGCGTCGGCGGCAAGGGCGCCGTGCCGGACCTCGTGACGCGGCGCGGCCGGGTTGATCGCGGCGAGCCGCTGCAGCAGCATCCGGCGTGCCTCGGCATCGGCCAGGTCGCCTTTGGTGAGCAGCAGGCAATCGGCGATCGCGGCCTGGCGCACGGCCTCGGGGTGGCGGTCCAGCGTGGCGTTGCCGGCGGCCAGGTCCAGGGCGACGACGATGCCGTCCAGGCGATACTGCTGGGCAAGTTGCGGATGGGTCATCAACGTATGCATGATCGGCGCCGGATCGGCCAGACCGGTGGTTTCGATCAGCACGCGGCGGAACTGCCGCCGGCCGTTGCGCGAGAAGCGCCACGTGATGTCGCGCAGCGTCCGGACCAGATCGGTGCGGATGGTGCAGCACAGGCAGCCGCTGCTCATCTCCGTGACGGCGTTTTCGGTGCTGTGCGCCACCAGCATGTGGTCCAGCGGCATGTCCCCGAATTCGTTGATGATGACCAGGGCATCGGCCAGTTCGGGCTGGCGCACCAGGTGATTCAGGACTGTGGTCTTGCCGCTGCCCAGAAAGCCCGTCAGGAGCGTGACGGGGATGGGAGAGGAGGACGCAGGGCTCATGAGGGCAGCACCCGCTGCTCATCCATCAACAGCACGATCAGCACCAGCATGGCGCAGCTCAGGAACATCACCGCCTTGGCCTGTCCGTCCCAGATGGGGGACTGCCACATGCAGAACCATTCGCCGCCGATGATCACGAAGCCGACGAAGTAGGTCAGGAAGATCAAGGTCAGTCCGCAGGCCGCGGCGGCCTTGGCGCGGATGAACCGGGCGCGTGAACGCCAGGCACGGAACAGCCGGAGCGCGCCGAACGTGCAGAGCGCGCCCATCGTCCATTCTGCGGCGATGATCAGCCAGTAGGCGAGGGCCTGCAGCCTGGGATCGGTGATGGCGCGGTGCTTCAGCGCATTGTCCGGAAACACCGTGTCCATGGCCAGCACGTGCTGCACGAACTGCCAGTTGGCGTCGTAGTCGACGATGTTGTTGAAGGCGATGAGCAGCGCCCACAGGCCGACGGCGAGCACCATCCCGGCCTTGAGCAGGCGGATCGTCGTCTGTTCGTTCCAGGGCTCGCGGTTGGGGCTGGGCATATCGTGTGGTCATGAAGTGAACCGCAAGCACTATACCGACCGGGTCGAGGCGCTGGCAAGACGAGAGCGGCGCAGGGTAGGACCCGCCGTGCCTGCGGGTACGGGCCCCGCAGGCTTGCACACATGACACGCCGGATTTATTTCCCGGCCGTCAGCGTATTGAAGCTGTTGATCAGGTTCCGGTAGTCCGGGATGTGGTTGGAGAACAGCGTGCCCAGGCCTTCGATGTCGTTGCGCCAGTCGCGGTGCAGTTCGCATGCGGCGCCGAACCAGGTCATGAGCTGGGCGCCGGCCTGTTCCATGCGGCTCCAGGCCGCCTGCTGCGTCATGGCGTTGAAGGTGCCCGAGGCGTCGGCGATGACGAAGACTTCGAAGCCTTCCTCCAGGGCCGCCAGCACCGGGAAGGCCACGCAGACCTCGGTCACGACGCCGGCGACGATGAGCTGCTTCTTGCCGGTGGCCTTGACCGCCTTGACGAAGTCCTCGTTGTCCCAGGCGTTGATCTGGCCGGGGCGGGCGATGTAGGGGGCGTCGGGGAATTTTTCCTTCAGCTCAGGCACCAGCGGACCGTTGGGGCCGTTTTCGAAGCTGGTGGTCAGGATGGTGGGCAGCTTGAAGTATTCGGCCATGTCGGCCAGGGCCAGTACGTTGTTCTTGAACTTGTCCGGGTCGATGTCGCGCACCAGGGACAGCAGGCCGGTCTGGTGGTCCACCAGCAGCACGGCGGCGTTGTCCTTGTCGAGACGGATGTAAGGCTTCTTGCTCATGATGATCTCCTTGGGAGCGTGGGGGAAAGGGGAATTTGCGCAGGCCGGGGCGGCGCGAGGCGGCGGGCCTGCCGGCCCGCAACACAACGCGGGGCGGCAGGCTGGTCGCTCAGTGAACCGGCACCGCTTCAGTTGCCGGGATGCCGCCGAAGCGGCCGCTGCGGAAGTCTTCCAGCGCCTGCCGGATTTCTGCCTCGCTGTTCATGACGAACGGGCCGTAGCCGACGACGGCTTCGTCGATCGGTTCGCCCGACAGCCACAGCAGCGTGACCTCGTTGTTGGCCTCCAGGTGCACCGTGTCGGCCGCACGGTCCATGTGCACCAGTTGGCCGGCGCGGACGATCTCCTGTCCGTTGACCTGCAGCGTGCCGTGCAGCACCACCAGCGCCAGCGTGCGGCCCGGCGGGGACTGGAGTTCCGCCGTGGCGCCGGCCCGCAGCCGCACGTCCCAGACGTCGATGGGCGTGAAGGTCCGCGCCGGGCCGCGGCTGCCCGCGTAGTCGCCGGCGATGACGCGCAGGCGGCCGGCGTCGTCAGGCAGCGTGACCTGCGGGATGTCGGCGTTCAGCAGGGTCTGGTAGCCGGGCGCGGACATCTTGTCCCGGGCCGGCAGATTGACCCAGAGCTGCACCATTTCCAGCGGGCCGCCGCTTTGGGCGAAGGCTTCGGAATGGTATTCCTCGTGCAGGATGCCCGAGGCCGCCGTCATCCACTGCACGTCGCCGGGGCCGATGGTGCCGCCCGCGCCGGTGGAGTCGCGGTGAGCCACTTCGCCCTCGTAGACGATGGTCACGGTCTCGAAGCCGCGATGCGGGTGTTCGCCCACGCCGCGTCGCGTCGTGGTGGGCGCGAAGGTCTGGGGACCTGCGTGATCCAGCAGCAGGAAGGGGCTCAGGGCTTTGCCGTGGTTGTCATAGCTGAACAGCGAGCGCACGGGAAAGCCATTGCCCACCCAGTGGGGACGCGGGGCTTCGTAGACACCGAGGATTTTCTTCAGCATGGTGTTTCTCCTGAGACAGGCCTGCGGTCCGGGCGGACGAGGCAGGCGTTGAACATAGGGAGATTATGGATTTGGAACGATGAGCTGAGTAGTCCATAATATTCAGTCTCAGCGTTCTATTTATAAAACGATGAAACTGCCGGATCTGAACGAGCTGTACTACTTTGCCCAGGTGGTGGAACACGGCGGCTTTGCACCTGCGGGCCGGGCCCTCGGTATTCCAAAGTCCAAACTCAGCCGCCGCGTGGCGCTGCTGGAAGAACGCCTGGGGACGCAGCTCTTGCTGCGCTCCACGCGCAGTTTCGCCGTGACCGAGGTGGGACAGCGTTATTACCAGCATTGCCGCGCCATGCTGATCGAGGCCGAAGCGGCCGAGGAATCCGCCGCGCTGGCGCACGCCGAACCTTGCGGCGTGGTGCGCATGAGCTGCCCCGTGGCGCTGCTGGCGGCGCGGGTGGGCGGCATGCTGGGCGAGTTCATGCAGCGCTATCCGCGCGTGGAGCTGCGGGTGGATGAAACCAATCGGCGCGTGGATGTGGTGGGCGAGGGACTGGACCTGGCGATCCGCGTGCGCCCGCCGCCGCTGCAGGACAGCGAACTGGTGCTGCGCACCCTGGCCGAGCGCCGTCAGTGCCTGGTGGCCGGTCCCGCGCTGCTGCGGCGCATGGGCACGCCCACCGGGCCGATGGATTTGTCCGAGTGGCCCAGCCTGGACATGGGCCGGCCGCAGGAAACCCACCGCTGGGTGTTGTACGGACCCGATGCGGTGCGCACCGAGGTGCGCCATCAACCGAAGCTGGTGACGCAATCCATGCCGGCGCTGCGCGACGCCGCTCTGTTGGGCGCCGGGGTGGTGCAACTGCCGAATATGTTCATCCAGGAGGATATCCGCAGCGGTGCGCTGGTGCGGGTGCTACCGGGCTGGGAGCCTCGGCCCGAGATCATCCACGCCGTCTATGCCTCTCGGCGCGGACAGTTGCCCGCCGTGCGCGCCTTGCTGGATCACTTGGCTGAGCGGTTTGGGGCGTTGCAGGAGGAGTAGCGCTGGCGCCGGCCTTTCCGCCCGCGCGCCGGCCCTAGGCCCCAAACCCCAACCCGATCGCCAGTCCGCCGCCCATCACCCCCAACCCCGCGACGCCCAGCGCCAGGACGACCCGTTCGGACCGGCTGAACGAGCGGCTGACCATGACCAGGGACGGCAGGCTGACGGGCGGCAGGGTGACGAGCAGCGCGGCGGCCGGCCCGACGCCCACGCCCAGCGCCAGCAGGGCCTGGACGATGGGCACTTCGCCTGCGGTGGGGATGACGAACAGGGTGCCGACCAGCGCGGCGCCCAGAATCCACAGCAGGCCGTTGTCGATGCTGAAGTCCAGCACGGGAAACAGCCAGGCGCGGGCGGCGCCCAGCAGCAGCACCAGGACCAGGTATTCGGGCAGCAGCCGCAGCGCCATGCCGGTGAAGGCCCGGGCCCAGCGCCGTAGAATCCGGCCGGGCTGGAAATAGGCCGGGTCGGTTTCAACGGCGGTCGCCGTGGAGTCGGCCGATGCGTTGGAAGGGCCGCCCGCCCGGCTCATGCGGTTCAGCGCCCAACCCAGGCCCAGCACCATGACCAGGCCCAGCGCCAGGCGCAGGCCCACCCAGTGCCAGCCCAGGACGAAGCCCATGAAAATCAGGGTGGCGGGGTTGAGCATGGTATTGCCCAGCCAGTAGGCGGCCGCGTTGCCCGGGGCGGCGCGGCAATGGCGCAGGCCATTGATGACCGGCGTGGCGCAGCAGGTGCACATCATGCTGGGGATGGACAGCAGGCCGCCCGTGACGACGCCGCCGGCGTCCGGCCGGCCCAGCCAGCGCTCGATCCAGCGCGGCGGCAACAGCGTCTGCAGGGCGGAACCCAGCAGCAGGCCCAGCAGCATGGCTTTCCAGATGGCCAGGCCGTAGGCCTTGGCGTAGCCGAGCGCGGCGTTCAGAGAAGGCGCGGGCGGGGCGTCCTGGCCTCCCGTCAGGATGGAGGCGCCGATGGAGTGCGTCTCGGCGGCCGTGAAAGCGCGGTCGTAGTACGGCGACCATTTGACGTAGAACAGGCCGATCAAGGCGATCAGCACCACCAGGGCGATGCCCCAGGCGGGATGGCGGGCGGGGGCGGACGGGCTCAACGCAGCCTCCGCAAGGCATGACGGCGGATGGACGAAGGGGAAAGGCGGATCATGGAGATGAATGGGAGGGTGCGAAGCTGGAATCATAAACTACCGTTTCGCGTCAAAGCGCAATGACGACAGGCACATGGCCGCCGACGGTCCACGCCATGGTATGCCTGCGGGATGGTGCGTTTCCGCGTCCGCTTCTACAATCTTCAAACATCCACTTTTGTTTCCTGGAGCCCTCCATGAGCCTGTCCCCCTTCCACCTGGCCATTCCCGTGTACGACCTGCCCGCCGCCCGCCGCTTCTATGGCGAGGTCTTCGGCCTGGAAGAAGGCCGTTCCAGCGCGCAGTGGGTGGACTTCAACTTTTACGGTCATCAACTGGTGATCCACGAGCATCCCCGGACGGCGTCCCAGGAAAGCGCCCATACCAATCCGGTGGACGGGCACGAGGTGCCGGTGCCGCACTTCGGCATCGTCCTGGAGTGGGCGCAGTGGGAAGCCCTGGCGGAACGCCTGAAGTCCTTCGGCACGAAGTTCGTCATCGAACCCTACGTCCGCTTCAAGGGCCAGGTGGGCGAGCAGGCCACCATGTTCCTGCTGGACCCCTGTGGCAACGCGCTGGAATTCAAGGCGTTCAAGGACCTGGGCCAGTTGTTCGCCAAATAAACGTCCTGCCCTGCGTGACTCGGATCGTCACGCCCGGCTTTGACGCGGGGCCGGGGTCGGTGTCAATATCCCGGCCATGCCCCGATTCCTGCACACTGCCGATTGGCAGATAGGCCGCCAGTACGGCCGTTTCGCCCCCGAGGACGCCACGGTCCTGGCCGAGGCCCGTTTCGCCGTGGTCGAGCGCATCGCCGCGCTGGCGGCGCGTGAACGCGTCGATGCCGTCCTGGTGGCGGGCGACGTGTTCGACGCCCAGGCGGTGTCGGACCGCACCATCCGGCGCCTGTTCAATGCGTTGCAGGGCTACGCAGGCCCCTGGATCCTGATCCCCGGCAATCACGACGCCGCCTTGGCGGAAAGCGTCTGGACCCGCGCGCAGCGGCTGGGCGCGGTGCCCGCGCATGCGCATCTGCTGTTGGAACCGGGCGTGCGCGCATTTCCAGAACTGGGCTTCGCGGTGCTGGCGGCGCCCCTGACGCAGCGGCAGACGCATGACGATCTGACCACGTGGTTCGACGCAGCGGAAACCGGCGAGGGCCTGGCGCGCATCGGCCTGGCGCACGGCAGTGTCCAGGGCATCCTGGCCGAGGATATCGATTCCCCCAACCCGATCGCCGCCGACCGGGCGCAGCGCGCGCGGCTGGATTATCTGGCGCTGGGCGACTGGCACGGCTTCAAGCAGATCGACGCGCGCACCGTGTACAGCGGCACGCCGGAGCCGGAACGCTTCCGCGACAATGGTTCTGGCCAGGTCGTGCGGGTGGACGTGCCGGGTCCGGGCCAGGCGCCGGCCGTGGCGCCCCTGGACATCGGCCAGTATCGCTGGCTGGCCTGGAACGAGGCCCTGTCGGTCGCCTCCGACCTGGATCTGCTCGTCGAACGCCTGGACGGCCTGCCGCCTGAGACCGTGCTGGATTTGACCCTGGTCGGGGCCATCGACCTGGCGGGCGCGCAGCGCCTGGATCAGGCGCTGTCCGTGGTGCAGGGCCGCTGCCGCAGCCTGCAGGTCCATCGGGCCGGCCTGCGGCTGGAGCCCACCGACGAGGACATGGCTGCGTTGCGGGCCGACGGCTACGTGGGCGAGGTGATCGCCCAATTGCGCCAACAGCAGGATGCCGACGCGGATGGCGCGGACACCGCGCGCGAGGCGCTGGCGATTCTGGCGGGCCTGCTGAGCCAGGACGCGGGAGCGGCATCATGAGACTCTTGCGCCTGCGCGTCGAACACCTGCGGCGTTTCCGCGCGCCGGTGGAAATCCGCGATCTGGAGCCCGGCATCAATCTGTTCGCCGGCCCGAATGAATCCGGCAAGAGCACGCTGGTGCGGGCGATCCGCGCAGCGTTCTTCGAGCGTTTCAAGTCCAATGCCGCGGAAGACCTGCAGCCCTGGGGCGATACGTCCGCCGCGCCCAGCGTGGAACTGGAATTCGAATGGCAGGGCGCGCACTGGAAGCTCAGCAAACGCTTCCTGAAGCAGAAACGCTGCGACCTGGAGATCGGCGCCCGGCGCTTCAACGGCGACGAGGCCGAGGAAAAACTGGCGGAACTGCTGGGCTATCAATTCCCCGGAAAAGGGCCGAGCAAGGCCCAGCATTGGGGCGTGCCCGGCCTGCTGTGGATCGAGCAGGGTGAAGGCCAGGTCTTGCGCGAATCGGTGGCCCACGCGGGCGCTTACCTGAAATCCGCCCTGGGCGAGAGTCTGGGGGATCTCGCCAGCAGCGCGGGGGATGCGCTGATCGCCCGGGTCGAGGCCGAACGCGCCAGGCTGCTGACGGCGTCCGCCGGGCGCCCCACGGGGGAATACGCGGAGGTCCTGCGGCAGCACGAGGACGCCGGGGCGCGTCTGACGGCGCTCGACCGGGATATCGCCGCGTATCGCCAGCAGGTGGACCGTCTGGCCGAACTGCGCCGCCTGCGCGCCGAGGATGAGGGCCGGCCTTGGGAAGCCTACCGCCGGCAGGCCGCGGACGCCCAGGCGAAGCTGGCCGAGGTCCGGGGCTGGCGCCAGGCCCGGGCGCGCGAGGCGCAGGATCTCGAGCATTGCGTCGCCAGCCTGCAGCACGGTCGGGATCAGCAGGCGGCCTATGCCCGCCAGCACCAGGAACTGGAGCAGCGCGCCCGGGACCGGGACGCGACCGGGCTTCAGGTCAGCGAATTGCTGGCCGACCGGCCGCGGATCGACGCGCAGGTCGAGCAGGCGCAGGCGGCCTATCGGATGGCCGAGGCCCGCCTGGCGACGGCGCGTGGGCAAGCCAAGCGCGCCGTGCTGGCGGCCGATCTGCGCCGCTTGACGGCTGAACAGGCCCGGCTGGCGGCCGACCTGGAACAGGCGCGGACCTTGCAGGCGCGCGTGCAGGCCTTGCGGACCCGTTTGCAGGGCATCCGGCCGGACGAGACGGTATTGAAGCAGTTGCGCTCGCTGGACCGAGGGCTGGCCGAACTCGATGCGGTCCGGCAGTCCGCCGCCACACGACTGGCCTACGACCTGCTGCCGCAGCAGCATATCCAGGCGGGGGACGAGTCTCTGACGGGCCGGGGCGAACGCCTGCTGCTGGAACCCGTCGCGCTGGACGTGCCGGGCATCGGCCGCCTGCACATCCGGCCCGGAGGCGAGGATCTGGCCGATTTGGCCCGTCGCCGCCAGGAGACCCGTGCCCGGTTTGACACGCTGCTGGCCGGCCTGGGAGCGGCGGACCTGCGGCAGGCCGAGGATCAGGCCGAACAGGCCCGCGCCCTGAAACAAGAGATCGAGCTGCATGAATCCCGCCTGGACGGGCTGGCGCCGCAGGGCGTGGATGCGGTGTCGAACCGGCTGGCGCTGGTCGAGCAAGAGCGGCGGACCCGGTCCGAATCGCTGGCGGCCCTGCCGCAGGACCCGGCCGGGGCGGATGCCGGGACCGGCGCCGGCACCGGCACCGATCAAAGCGGCACTGCGCAGGCCATCACCGAGGCTGCTCCTGAGCCTCTCGCCGAGGCCCAGGCCGAACGCGAGCTGGCCGCCGCGCGCGAAAGGCTGCAGGCCGCCGAACGCCAGGCGGCCCAGCATGCCCAGGCACTGGGCCTGGCGGAGCAGGCCGGCCGCACGGCCGTGGCTGAATGGCAGCGGCTCCGGGACGCGATCCAGGCGCCGGAGCGCCAGCGGCAGGAACAGGAGCTCACCGCCCGGCTGGCGGCGCTTCAGGCACGGGAAACGGCGGTGCGGCAATCGCTGGACGCACTGGACGCGCGGATCGCCGAGGCCCGTCCGGAGATTCTGGAACAGGACGTGCAACGGTTCACCCGCACCGCCGCCCAGATGGAGCAGGCCGCCAAGGAACGCCGCGAAGAAACCATCCGGGTGCAAAGCGGGCTGGAAGCGCTGGGCGCGCATGGCCTGGAAGAACAGCGCGCCGATCTGGCCCGCGAGGCGGAATTCATCGCCCGGCGCCGCGACGAACTGCAGCGCCGGGCCGAAGCCCTGGACTTGCTGCTGGAGATGTTGAGAACCGGCCGCCAGGCGTTGACCCGCCGCATCCAGGCGCCCTTGCAACGCCATCTGAACCATTATCTGCACCTGCTGTTTCCGCAGGCGCAACTGGACGTGGACGAGGACCTGCTGCCTGAGCGGCTGGTCCGCACGGGGGCGGACGGCGCGGTGCACGAGGCGGTGGACGCCCTGAGCTTTGGCGCGCGCGAGCAGATGGGCCTGATCAGCCGCCTGGCCTACGCCGACCTGCTGCGCGAGGCGGGCCGGCCCACCCTCATCATCCTGGACGATGCGCTGGTGCATAGCGACCACGCGCGCCTGGACGGCATGAAGCGCATCCTGTTCGACGCGGCGCAACGCCACCAGGTGCTGTTGTTCACCTGCCATCCCGACCGCTGGCGCGACCTGGGCGCGCGAGTCGTGGAGATGGGGATGCTGGGGGCGGCGTAGGCCGGCTTGCGCCGGGTCAGCGGCTGGCGCCGTCGTAGGGGGTGCGTTTCAGGGTGTCCAGATCGGCCTCGGGGACGCAGCGCAGGTTGATGCCGCGAGAGAGAGTCCCGTCGGGCAGTGCGCCCAGCGCCATGGGCTGGGTGCCGCAGGTCCGGCAGAACTGGTGCTCGATCTTGTGCGTGTTGAAGCGGTAGGATTGCAATGCGTCCTCGCCCTGGTCCAGATGGAACTGGTCGACGGGAAAGAACGCCAGCAGCATGCCCTTGATGCGGCAATGCGAGCAGTTGCATTCGATGGCCTGGGTGGGGAGGGCGGCGTCGATGGTGAATCGGACGGCGCCGCAATGGCAGCTTCCTTGGAATGACATCAGCAGGCTCCTGGTGCGACCGGGGCCGGGATGGCAGTCGGTCAAGAAGGCAGGATAAACCACTGGGTGGAGGAAACGCCAGGTCAGTCCGTCGCCGTGGGTTTGGCCGGAGGCGGGGCCGGCGTTCCGCCGGCTGGTCGCAGCGGCGACACCCCCACCAGATCGCCGCTCGGGTCCTGCACCAGCTTTTCGCCCAGGTAATCCAGGAACGATCTCAGCGCCGGGGACATGCCGCGCCGCGACAGGTAGGCGGCGTGCACGATGCCGGAGGCCAGCGACCAGTCGGGCAGGATGCGTTCCAGCCGCCCCTGGGTGATGTCCTCGTGGCACATATAGTCGGGCAGCACGCCGATCCCCACCCCGCCCAGAATGGCGAAGCGCAGCGTCATCAGATCGTCGATGACGCAGGCGGGGCGGCAGGCCGCCTCATGCCGCGCGCCCTGCGGACCGAGCAGACGCAGGCGCACCTTGCCGCCCGCCGCCGACATGCTGACCGCGTCAAAGCGCTCCAGATCGGCAGGCTGGGCCGGCCGGCCGTGGCGTTGCAGCAGCTCCGGGCTGGCGACCAGCAGGCCGTGGCTCAGGCCGAATTGCTTGATGATCGCGCTGCCGCTGTCGTCCAGGGTCGGACGGACCCGCAGGGCGAGGTCCACGCCTTCTTCAGCCAGATCAACCACCCGGTTGCTGACCAGTATTTCCAGACGCACCTTGGGGTGGCGCGCCAGATAGTCGGGGATCAGGGGGCCGAGGGTGGACTGGGCCAGGGTGACGGGGCAGGACACCCGCAGCGGGCCGCGCGGTTCGGTCAGGATCCGGGCGAGTTCCGCCTGGGCCTGGTCCGCCTGATCGCGCACGGCGACGCAGTGGTGGTGATATTGCTCGCCCGCTGCCGTCAGGGACAGTTTGCGGGTGGTCCGGTGCAGGAGTCGCACGCCCAGCTCGGCTTCCAGCCGGGCGATGCGCCGCGACAGCCGCGAGGTCGGCAGGCCCAGTGTCCGGGCCGCGCCTGCGAAGCTGCCGTGATCCACGACTTCGGCGAAATAGCGCATGTCGTTCAGGTCGTGCATGATGGATTCACACCAAAAATAGAACAATCTATCTTGTTCAAGACATCTTATCAATGATTCAAGCTTAATGGACAATGACGTCCATCGTCACTTGGACATCCGCACGAGACACTCATCATGAAACTGTTGCACATCGATTCCAGCATCTCCGGCCCGAACTCCGTCACGCGCAGCCTGACGCGTCAGATCGTCGAGCAGCAGCGCGCTGCGCACCCCGACCTGCAGGTCGAGTATCTGGATCTGGCCTCGCAGGCTCCCGGTCCTCTGTCGCTGGACGCGCTGGGCTTCCGTCTGCCGCCTTCGGCTGAATCCCTGACCGACGTGCAGCGGCGCGAGAACGAAGTCTCCGAAGCGCTGGTCACCCAGTTGATCTCGGCCGACGTGGTGGTGATCGGTGCGCCGCTGTACAACTTCACCATCCCGGCCCAACTGAAGGCCTGGCTGGACCGCGTGGCCCAGGGCGGCCGCACCTTCAAGTACACCGAGAACGGCCCGGTCGGTCTGCTGGGCGAAAAGACCGTGATCCTGGCGCTCAGCCGCGGCGGCGTGTATTCGACCAGCGACGCCGGCAACGCCATGGAGCACCAGGAAAGCTACCTGAAGACGATCTTCGGCTTCATGGGCGTGACTGATTTCCGTGTCGTGCGCGCAGAAGGCATGGACATGGGTCCCGAAAGCCGCGAGCGCGGTCTGGCTCAGGCTCAGGAAGACATCCTCGCGTTGGCGGCTTAAGCCGGCATCGGCAGCCGTCCGTCCACCAGAAACGCGTCGAGCGGGTAGGTGTGGACGGCGCGCTCGCCGACCGGCTTGAACGCGACTTCGCGGGCGCTCAGTTGGCATAGCCAGGGATGCATGTCCCGAGGGGCTTTGCCGGTCAGGGCGCGCGGGGTGAACAGGCCGACGCACAGCCCCTGCGCGGGGTCGCGCGCCGAGCGGTATTCAAAGGCCTCGATGCCCGCCGCGCGCATGTCGGTGCCCAGTGTGTGGGTCGCCTGATAGTGCGCGGGATCCGTCAGCACCGCCCGGTGCGCGTCAAAGGGCGGCTCTTGCAGCCGCAGACCGTGTTCGGTGCGGTAGCCGACGGAAAACAGGGTGTGCTGGCTCTGGATGGCGTCCCCGGCGGGGGGCGCGTCCATGGAAAACCAGAAAACGAAGCGGTAGTAGGCGGATTCGGCCAGCGTCGCGCCCGGATCCCGGCCGCCGTAGAACAGGCTGGGCTCGTGAGGCCGTCCGAAGCGCGACCCCCAGGGCAGCGGCGGGTAGCGAAACGGCGTGCGCAGCAGGTAGTGCAGGCGCGCGCCCTCGGCGGGCCAGGGCGGCTTGGCCGCGTCCAGCAGGGCTTCCAGGACGGCCTGTTCCTCCAGCGTATCGACGTAGCCCAGGGTGGCGATGTGCTCCTGGCTTTCGACCAGCCGATGCAGCAAGCCCTGGATCGGGCCGATGTGGTCTTCGCCCGCGCAGTCCCGCCACAACCCGCCGGCCCCGGCCGGTGCCTCGCTGCCCGTGCCGTGGCGGTCCGAGGTCAAATCTTGCCCCGCATCGCGTCCACGAAGCGCAGCACCGTGACCAGCCCCTGGATCGTGGCGATCTGTTCGGCCGGCACGCCGCCCGTGACGCGGTTCGGGGCGTGCATGAAATGCCGGATCCATTCGACGTCGCCGCCCGTGAGCGCGTAGAGGGCGCGGGCCAGCCGCACCAGCAGCAGGGCCAGTTCGCCCTGTTTGGACGCGGGATCCAGCGACTGCGCGGTCTTCATCCGGCTGATGGCGGTGCGATGCATGCCCAGCACGTCGGCCAGCCCCGCCTGACGCAGGCCGAGCTGTTCGGCCGCGCGCAGGACGGCCTTGGCCAGCACGGCGTCGGGTGCGGGTACGGACACGGTGTTCGGCAGGGCGGTCATGGCGATGTCCATAAAATGTTCATCATGCACATATTATGGTTCATTGGTGCGAATTGCACAATGATTGAGTCATGAGGGAGCCGCGAGAAACGGCTGTCAAGGGCCGCCTGCGCAGGGCGGGGCTCCGGTCGTTGGCGGCGGGGTTGGACTCAGTCGCGGAAATTCTGGAACTGCAGCGGCAGTTCCACGTCCGTCTTGCGCAGCAGGGCGATGACCTGCTGCAGATCGTCGCGTTTTTTACCGGACACGCGCAGCTTGTCGCCGTTGATCTGGGTCTCGACCTTGATCTTGGCCTGCTTCACGGCGGCGATCAGTTTTTTCGACACGGCCTGTTCGATGCCTTGCCGGATGGTGATCTTCTGGCGGGCGCCGCCCAGGTTTTCCAGCGGATCGTCTTCCTCCATGCAGCGCACGTCGATGCCGCGCGCCGACAGGCGGCCGCGCAGGATGTCGATCATCTGCTTGAGCTGGAAGGCGCTGGGCGCCACCTGGGTGACGACGTAGCCTTCCAGTTCGAAGCTCGCGGCCGTGCCCTTGAAATCGAAGCGGGTGGCGAGTTCGCGGTTGGCCTGGTCGACGGCGTTGGTCAGTTCGTGCTTGTCGACTTCGGAGACGACGTCAAAGCTGGGCATGAGGGCTCCTGGAAGAAGGGGACGATCTTCCGATTGTAGGGCCTGTGGCGGCAGGGTCTACAGCGCCCGCAGCCCCACGTACAGCGCAGTTCCGGCGGCGATGCTCAGCAGCGTCTGGCGCGTGCGCCATTGCAGCAGGACCACCAGGGCCACGGCGACCAGCTCCTGCCACGGCAGGCCGTCGTGGCTGCGCGCCTGGCCGGCGGCGCTGTCGACCAGCAGCAGCACCATGATCGACAGGGGCAGCGAATCGCCGAGCTTGTGGACGATGGGGTGGCGGCGCAGCCAGTGGCCGGCGATGAAGGGCAGGGCGCGCAGCAGGATCGTGACCAGGGCCATCAGCGCGATGGTGATCAGCACGTAGCCGGAGTCAGAGATGTCAATCATGGGCGGCTCCGGTGGTCGGCACGGGCCGGGCGGGCCGCAGGGCGGCCGCCAGCAGGCAGAGCGCAATGGCGATGGCCAGCGCCTGGGACGGCATCAGCACGCAGCCGATGGCATAAGCGGCCAGCGCGATCCAGATCGGCACCGCATCGCGCCGTGCGCGCCATTGCTCGACGGCCAGGACGGCGAACAGGGCGGCCAGCACGAAATCCAGGCCGGTCAGGCCGACCTGGGCCATGGAGCCCAGCACCGCGCCCAGCGTGGTGCCCAGCACCCACCAGCCTTGGTTCAGGGCGCTGATCAAGGCCATGTTCGGCGCCCGTGCCTGCGCGGGCAGTGCCGTCAGGACGGCATAGGTCTCGTCGGTCAAGGCGAAAATGCTGTACCAGCGTGCCAGGCGCCTGGCCGGCAGGGTGTTCAGCAGCGACAGGCCGTAGAACACATGGCGCAGGTTGAGCACCAGGGTCGCCAGGACTATGGCGCTGATCGGCAGGCCGGCATACAGCATCGGCACCATCATGAATTGTGCGGCGCCGGCGTAGATCAGCAGGCTGGAGGCCACGGCCAGCCAGCCGGAACCGCCGGACTGCACGAATAGAAAGCCGAAGACCGCGCCCAGCGGCACGTAGCCCATGGCGACCGGCGCGGTCAGGCTGGGAATGGACAGTGGATTGGAAGCAGGCCGGGACATGAATGGGAAACGGGTCGGGGCGGCGGGGCTTCCCGACGCGCAAGCCTGTCATTATAAGGACTGGCGGCGTTCAGCCGCCCGCAGGAACGGCCGCCTGGCACACATCCACCCAGAATGCGCCGGTCAGCAAGGCCAGGCGCTCGGGGGTGATGCGCACCGCGCTATGGATGGAGCCGGCCGCGGGCATGACGATGTCGAAGTCGCGCAGGCTGACGTCGCAATAGACCGGCAGAGGCCGGGCCAGGCCGAAGGGGCAGACGCCGCCCACCGGGTGGCCTGTCAGGTCCGCGACCTCGTCGGCAGGCAGCATTTTCGTGCGGCTGCCGAAGACTTGCCGCAGCTTGCGGTTGTCCAGGCGCGCGTCGCCCCGCGCCACGACCAGCACAGCCGTTTCACCCGCCCGCAGGGACAGGGTCTTGGCGATCTGTCCGGGGGCCACGCCGTGGGCTTCGGCCGCCAGGGCGACGGTGGCCGTGCTTTGTGCCAGTTCGATGATGTCCAGATCGGGCGCGTGCTCGGCGAAGAACTGTCGGACGGATTCAATCGTCATTTAAAATTCCAGGGTTATTCCGTCTGGCATCATAGGCACTTCAGGCATGAAATGCTTTGCAACACTCCGGGCTCTCCGGACTGAATCATAAAGGCGATGGCTCGATGTTGAACCTGGATGCCCGCACCCTGCTGCTCGTCGAAGCCTTCGTGCTGTTCCTCGTCGGCGGGCTGATGCTGCTGGCCGGATTGCAGGGCCGGCGCGACCGTCCCCTGATCTGGATGTCGGCCGCCCTGCTGATGGGCGGTGTGGGCTTTTTGCTCAGCCTGGCGCGCAGCGAGCCGCGCTGGTGGGCCTGGGCGATCACGGGGGCCAACATGCTGCTGATCACCGGGCATGCCTGCGTCTGGGCGGGACTGCGGGTTTTTGCCGAAAAGCGCGTCCGTGGGCCGGTTCTGCTGGCGGGGGCGGCGGTCTGGTTCGCGCTGTGCCAGTGGCCGTGGTTCATGACGGCGGACAAGGTGCGGATGCTGTGTTTTTCCCTGATCGCGATTGCCTATCTGGTGGCGGCGGGCCGTGAAATCTGGCCCGAGCGCCGCGAGGACATCGGATCGGTGATGCCGCTGCTGGTCATTCTGGCGGGGCACGGCCTGTTCTACTCATACCGCATGGCCATCCACCAGGTGGTGCCGGATGCTAGTTGGCTGCACTGGTCGGATTTCACCCTGACCATGCTGGAAGGCATCCTGTTCGCCATCAGCCTGTCCTTCGGCGTTCTGATTCTGGTGCGCGGGCAGGCTGAACGGCGCTACCGGCATGCCGCTCTGCATGATGCGCTGACCCGGCTGCCCAATCGCCGCGCCTTGTTCGAGCAGGGCGTGGCCAGCCTGGAGCGGGCGAGCCGGGAAGGCCGGGACATGGCTCTGCTGATGTGCGACCTGGACTGGTTCAAGCGCATCAATGACGAGCATGGACACGAGGCGGGCGACCGGGTCCTGGCCCTGTTCGCCGACGTGCTGCGCGGCCGGGTGCGTGCGGGGGATCTGTGCGCGCGCATCGGCGGCGAGGAATTCGTGGTCCTGGTGCCGGACCTGGGGCCTCTGGGCACCCTGGAGCTGGCGGACCGGATTCGTCGAGCCCTGGCCGGGCAATCGCCTCCGCCGATCGGCCGCCTGAGCGTCAGCATCGGCATTGCGTGCGCGTCGGCGGATGGCTATGATCTGGACCGTCTGCTGGCTTGCGCGGATCGGGCCTTGTACGAAGCCAAGGCCTCGGGACGGGACTGCGTCCGCCGGTCGGATGGCCTGACCGCATCGGGCCGGCCGTCTGCGCCGGCGGTGCGGACACGCGCGACTGAGGCCGGGGCGGACGCCGGGCTCGCCGCATCCCTCACGGAATCCTGATCGATGGGCCATCTGGACGCGCGCACACTGCTGATCGCCGAAATTCCGGTCTTGCTGCTGGTGGGCGGTTTGATTCTGGCGGCGGCCCTGCTGGGTCGCCGCGACCGGACGCTGGGGTGGACCGGCGTCTCGCTGTTGCTCGTGGGCCTGGGCTTTTTGCTGGGCGTGGATGCACCGGGCAGCGCCTGGCAGCAGTCGGTGACCCGTTTCGGTGCGCTGCTGATCCTGGCCCATGCCTGCATCTGGACCGGCGTGCGGGCATTTTCCGGCAAGCCGGTGCGATGGCTGTGGATCGCGGTCGGCCCGCTGGCCTGGTGCGCGGCGTGCCAATGGCCCGGATTCGTGCTCTCGGGCGTGGCGCGCGTGATCACGTACGGCCTGCTGGTTCTGGCCTATACGGGGGCGACCCTGTGGGAGCTGGGGGTCGAGCCGCGCGGGAAGACGCGGCTGGCCGTCTTGCCGTTCGGTATTCTGCTGCTGCACGGCCTGCTGACTTTCATGCGCATGCTGGTGACCATCCTGCTGGGGCCGGAGCCGGGCCGCTTGCGTTTTGATTTTCCGATGGCGGTGTTCGAAGGCATGCTGTTTTTCATCGGCGTGGCCTTCGCCATCCTGATGATGGTGGGCGCGCGCGCCGAGCGCCGCTACCGGCATGCGGCCTTGCACGACGCTCTGACCGGTCTGGCCAATCGCCGCGCCCTGTTCGAGCAGGGCGGTGATCTGCTGCGGGACGTCCTGGCTCAGCGGCGGCCCCTCGTCCTGCTGATGTGCGATCTGGATCGCTTCAAGCGTATCAACGATGAACATGGGCACGAGACCGGCGACCGGGTGCTGGCCGCCTTTGCGGGAGTGCTGCGCCGCGCGGTGCGGACGGGCGATCTGTGCGCGCGCATCGGCGGCGAGGAATTCGTGGTGTTGGCGCCGAACATGGATGCTGAAGGCGCCCTGGGGCTGGCGGAGCGCATCCGGGACCAGTTGCGGCAATGCGAGTGCCGGGTGTGCGAGCCCTTGAGCGCGAGCATCGGCATCGTCTGCGCGCCGCAGGACGGCGACGATCTGGGCATCCTGCTGGCCCGGGCGGATCAGGCGATGTACCGGGCCAAGGATGCGGGCCGCGACTGCGCCCGCCTGTGGGCCGGGAGTGCGGAAGACGCGACTTTAGCCGCCGTAGCCCGGGGCGGCGGCAGGTGTGCGAGCCAGCATCCAGTCGATGCCTGATTCCCCGTGCCCCTGCAGCCAGTCATTGGCCTGGCGGAAATGGCCGCAGCCGATGAAGGGGCGCGGCGGGCGCAGGGCCGACAGGGGCGAGGGGTGGTTGGCCGTCAGCACCTCGACCGGGCCGGCCGGGGGCTGCATGTCCAGCAGCGCGCGCCGCGCCTGGGCGTGCGAACCCCAGAGCAGCAGCACTTTGGGGCGGGTCTCGCGCAGCACCCGCATGATCAGGGCGTCGGTGATGTGCTCCCAGCCCTTTTTGGCATGCGAGGCCGGCTGGTGGGCCTCGACGGTCAGCGACGTGTTCAGCAGCAGCACGCCCTGGCGCGCCCAGCGCATCAGGCTGTTGCGCGGCGGCTGTTCGGGTTCACCGTATTCCTGGGCCAGTTCCTTGAACATATTGCGCAGGCTGGGCGGCGCGGGGCAGAAGTCCGGTACCGAGAATGCCAGGCCCTGGGCCTGATTGGGGCCGTGATAGGGATCCTGGCCGACGATCACCACCTGCACCGCCTCCGGCGGGACTTCGATCAGGGCGCGAAAGGGCCGCAGGGGGAAAATGCAGGCTCCGGCCGCCAGCCGTTCGGCCAGCATCGTGTCGAGCCGGTCCAGGATGCCTTGCAGATGCGGGGCCTCCAGCGCTGATTTCCAGGCGGTCGGCAGGGTGTCGATCTGGGCCCGCAGAGAACCCTGGAAGGCATTTTGGATTGCGGTGTCGGAGGGAGGCGGCATGGTCTTTTTCTGGAGAGGCGGGTTCTTAACTTTTCAACAGTGTAGCCAGACGATCGGGCAGGCGGGGATCGTCCATTTGCGACACATTGAAGCGCATCATGCCGCCGGCCGATTGCGACTGACTGAAGACATTGCCGGGCGCCAGCATCAGGCCTTGCTGCAGGCCTGCCTGCGCCAGGCGGGCGCCGTCGATGCCGGCCGGCAACCGGCACCACAGGAACATGCCGTCCTCGGGTTCGTGCCAGGGGCGCACGTCCAAGGCGTTCAGCAGGCGGACCGCGCGGGGCCGGGCGCGCGCCAGCCGCTGGCGCAGCCGCCGCGTGTGCTGCTGCCAGGCGCCGTCGCGCAGCAGCCGGGCGATGACGGCCTGGGTCAGGCCGGCGCCGGAAAATGTGGTCGCGGTACGCAGGTCGGCCAGCGCGTCCAGCCAGTCTTCGCGCGCGATCAGATAGCCGCAGCGCAGGCTGGCCGACAGCGTCTTGGAAAAACTGCCGACTTGCGCCACCCGGTCGCGGCTGTCGTCCGCCGTCAGCCGGGCCGAGGGGCTGGATTCGAAATCGCCGAAGATGTCGTCTTCGATCAGGATCAGGTCGTGGGCCTGCGCCAGCGCCCGGATGCGTCGGGCCTTGTCGGCCGACAGCCGGGCGCCCGTCGGGTTGTGCGGCCCGGTGTTGCTGAGATAGAAGCGCGGGCGGTGTTCCCGCAGGGCGGCCTCGAAGCGGTCCATGTCCGGGCCGTCGGGGTCGTGGGGCACGCCGATGATGTGGGCCCGGTGCGCGCGCAGCAGCGCCAGGAAATTGAAATAGCAGGGATCGTCGACCAGAACGGCGTCGCCCGGCTGGATCAGGAAGCGGCACAGCAGATCCATGGCCTGGGTCCCGGAGTCGGTCAGCAGGATGTGCCGGGGATCGACTGCGAGGCCGCGGGTGCCCAGGTGCCGGGCGATCTCGCTGCGCAGCGTCGGCAGGCCCAGGGCAGGGGCGTAGTCCGTCAGCGGGGCGTCCGGGTCGCGCGCGACCTGGCGCAGGGCGCGGCGGATGGCGTCCTGGGGCATCCAGCTATCCGGCAGCCAGCCGCAGCCAGGCTTCGAGGCCTGGGCGCCCAGGTCCAGCGACTGGCGCGACACCCACAACGGATCGATCTGGCGGTTCAGGCGGGGGCCGATCTCCGCCAGCGCCAGCGGGGCCAGAGGCCCGGCGACGTAGAAGCCGGCGCCCGCGCGGGCCTGGATGGCGCCCTCGGCCGCCAGGCGGTCATAGGCTTCGACGACGGTGGATTTGGAGACGCCCTGCTGCAGCGCCATGCCCCGCAGGGACGGCAGGCGTGTGCCGGGCGGCCATTCGCGGGCCGCGATGCGCCGGCGCACGAATTGCATCAGGCCGGCGGTGCGGCCCGGCGGCGGGGAGGGCAGGGTGTCCATGCGTCAAATCCGTGCGTGCAATCAGGCCCGTCGTGATCAGTACAGTTCATTGATACTGTACTGCACTGTATCTGGATTCCATCCAGGGGGCAAGGCAATCTGGAGGCCTTGCAAAGTCACAGACATCGCCCGGACGGGCAGAGGAATACGCATGAACACCACCACGCGCGGCTGGATCAACGGCATGATCGGCGTTGCGATCTTCAGCGGCTCGCTGCCGGCGACGCGGCTGGCCGTCCTGGGGCTCGATCCCCTGTTCGTCACGGCGGCGCGCGCCGCCCTGGCCGGCCTGCTGGCGCTGGCCGTGCTGGTTGCGACGCGCAGCCCCCGGCCCGAAAGATCCGATCTGCGCACCCTGCTGCTGGTGGCTTTCGGCGTGGTGGTCGGCTTTCCGCTGTTTTCCGCGCTGGCGTTGCAGACCATCACCTCGGCGCATTCCCTGGTCTTCATCGGCCTGCTGCCGCTGGCGACGGCGATCTTCGGCACCTGGCTGGGCGGCGAACGGCCCTCGCGCGCCTTCTGGGCATTTGCCATCCTGGGTGCGGCCTCGGTGGCCGGGTTCGCATTCAGCCAGGACGGCTCCGGTTCGCTGGGCGCGGACGCCCTGATGATGGGCGCCATCGTCACCTGCGGCTACGGCTACGCCGAGGGCGGCCGTTTGTCGCGCCGGCTGGGCGGCTGGCAGGTCATCTGCTGGGTGCTGGTCTTGTCGCTGCCGGTCAGCCTGCCCCTGGCCGTGGTGCTGCGACCGACCGTATGGACCGGCGTCGCCGCGTCCGCCTGGGGCGGCCTGGCCTATGTGACGGTCTTCAGCATGCTGGTGGGCTTCATCTTCTGGTATCGGGGACTGTCCCAGGGCGGCATCGCCGCCGTCGGCCAATTGCAGTTGCTGCAGCCTTTCATGGGCCTGATGCTGGCGGCCTGGCTGCTGGGCGAACCCGTCACGCCCGTCATGCTGGCGGTCACGGTCTTTGTCGTGGCCTGCGTGGCCGGCGCCAAATACACGGCTGCCGCGCCGGTGCCGGTCTCAGGCGCCGCGCGCTGACCGCCGCGGCCGTCCTACACGGCCGTGTCCGCCTTCAGCGTCGCCACGAAGCGCTGCGTGCGCGGGTCTTGCGGATGTCGGAACAGGTCGGCGGACGGCCCGGATTCGACGACCCTGCCGTCCTGCAGGAACACGGTCCGGCGGGCGATCTGCGCCGCCAGGCGCAGGTCGTGGGTGGCCATCAGCATGGTCATGCCTTCGGCCGCCAGATCGCCCAGGACCGCGACCACTTCGGCCGCCAGGCCCGGGTCCAGGGCCGAGGTGGGTTCGTCGCACAGCAGCACGCGCGGTTCGGGCGCCAGCGCGCGGGCAATGGCCACGCGCTGTTGCTGGCCGCCCGACAGGCTGGACGGCCAGGCGTCGGCCTTTTCCCGCAGGCCGACCTTGTCCAGCAGCCCAAGGGCGCGTTCGCGGGCGCGTTCGCGGTTCCAGCCTTTCACCGTCACCAGGCCTTCCATCACGTTCTGCACGGCGGTCTGGTGGGGGAAGAGCTGGAAGTTCTGAAACACCATGCCGGTCTGCTGGCGGATGCGCTGTACCGCCGGGCGCGCCGGGTGGCGGCCGGGCTGGAATTCCAGCGTCTCTTCGCCCAGCGTCAGCCGGCCTGCATCGGGGACGTCCAGCAGGTTCACGCAGCGCAGCAGGGTGCTCTTGCCGCTGCCCGAGGGGCCGATCAGGGCGGTCACCTGGCCTTCGGAGACGAGCACGTCGACGCCGTGCAGCACTTCGTGGCCGGCAAAGGACTTGCGGATATCATGCAGCTCGATCATCGCTGCCCCTCGGTAAAGACGGCATGCTGGCCGAAATAGCGCTCCAGGCGGGTCTGGGCCGCCGACAGGAAAGAGCAGAGCACCAGGTAGATCAGGGCGGCCTCGATATACAGAATCAGCGGTTCATACGTCACGGAGGCGATGCGCTGTGCGGCCTGAAAGATTTCAGGCACGGTGATCACGGCGGCCAGCGAGGTGTCCTTGACCAGGGCGATGAAGGAATTCGCCAGCGGCGGCACGGCCACGCGCGCCGCCTGGGGCAGCACCGTGCGCCGCAGCGCCTGGGCGCGCGTCATGCTCAGCGAATAAGCCGCATCCCACTGGCCCTTGGGGATGGCCTCGATGGCGCTGCGGATGACCTCGGCGTTGTAGGCGCCCACGTTCAGCGAGAAGCCGATCAGGGCGGCTGTCAAAGGGTCGAGCACGAGTCCGGCGCTGGGCAGGCCGTAGAAGATCACGAACAACTGCACCAGCAGCGGCGTGCCGCGTATCAGCCAGATGTAGAAGCGGACCAGCGCCACCAGCGGCGGCGGGCCGAACAGCCGCGCGATGGCGGCGAGAAACGCCAGCAGCAGCCCGGCCGCAAAGGACAGGAGCGCCAGCGGCACGGTGAACTGGATGCCCCCGACCAGCAGCGGCCAGAGGGAATCCACCATCAAATGAAGCCAGTCCGGCACGGTCGGGATTCCTTATGGATCGTGTCGCGGGGCGGGCTTACTTGACCTTGGAGGACAGGTCCTCGCCGAAATAGCGTTCGGAGATTTGCTTGTAGGTGCCGTCGTCGCGCAGGGCATCCAGCGCCTTGTCGACGGCGGCCTTCAGGGCCGGCTGGTCCTTGCGCATCAGCACGCCGGACTGGCCGAATTCGGCGCTGTTGTCGGTGGCGACGACTTTGACCTTGGCCTTGGGCTGCTGGTGCTTGAAATCCAGGAAGGACAGTTCGTCGTTGACGGTCGCGTCCACACGGCCCGAGGTCAGCAGGGCGATGGCGTCATTGAAGCCCTGCACCGGCACCACTTCCGCGCCGCTGCGCTGCGCGAGCTTGCCGAAATTGCTGGTGATGGTGTTGGCCGAACGCTTGCCCTTCAGGTCAGCGAAGCTGTGGATCGTGTCGTTGTCCGAGCGCACGATCAGCGCCGCAGCCGAGGCGATGTAGGGCTTGGAAAAGTCGAACTTGGCCTGCCGCTCGGGGCTGATGCCGACCTGGTTGATGACCACGTCGTAGCGGTTGACGTCCAGGCCGGCGATCAGGCCGTCCCACTTGCCTTCGACGAACTCCGCTTTGACGCCCAGTTGCTGGGCGATGGCGCGGGCGATGTCCACGTCGAAGCCGACCAGTTTGTTGCTCTTGGGGTCGTGAAAGGAGAACGGCGCGTAGGTGCCTTCGGTGCCGATCCGCAGCACGCCCGCCTTCTGGATGGCGGCGAGGTCGTCGGCGGCCGCCTGGGCGGCGGGCGCGGCGGCCAGCAGGGGAAGCAGGGAGGCAAACAGCAGGGCAGAGAGTTTTTTCTTCATGATGGGGAGTGGAGATGGGTTAATTCAGACGGTTATATGAAAGCCGTGTCTTATGGGTTTTCATTCTAATGAGGTGCCTTTCAAGCTGCAAAGGTTTTCGGCCTATCTGCATATCGCTTTTGGAAATATGAATCTGCGCCGGGCAGGGAGGCCGCCGTCGCGCGATCCTGCACTGTCGCGCGGCTTGACCGGCGTCAACCGGGATGCGGGGCGCGCCGCATAGAATCTTTGCATGCGATATGCGGACAGGCGTACACGCGGATGCATCGTCATCCACTGGCTGCTGATCCTGGGGCTCTGGCTCCAGGTCATCGGGCCTGTGTTCGCCGGCATTCCGCCGGCCGATCCCTTGCGGGGCGTGCAGATCGTGGCCTGCACGCCGGCCGGCATGGTGGTCATGGACCTGGCGTCCGGCTCGGACGACCCGGACGGTTCCGGATCGTCGCGCATGCTCCGGACCGGCCATTGTCCGCTGTGCGCCACCACCCCCGCTCCACCGACGGCCGCCATGGCCGGCACCGCCGTGCCGGCCGCGCCCTGGGTCCAGCCCGCGGCAGGGTTCGACGAAACTCCCTGTGCCGCCCGGATCGCCGGGACCTGGGCATGGCCGCCCGCGCGTTGTCCTCCGTCTCGTTCGTGCTGAAACCCTGATTTTTTGACGCCGGGCCGCCCCGGCCCGGTATGCCGTCGGCATACCGGTCGCGGGCGGCCCTGGATCTTTTCAGTTTTTTCGCATATCGAGACTTCAATGAAGAAGGAAACCTTGTGGGTGGCCGGGATCCCGGCCGCCCTGATGTCGCTCGGCCTGCCGCAGGCCGCGCTGTCCCAGCCCGTGCGGGCGCTGTCCCCCGTAGTCGTCACCGCGCCCGCCATGGACGAGCCCCTGGTGGTGCGTACGGACCCGAAGGCCCCGCGCCAGCCAGTGCCCGCCCATGACGGCGCGGATTTTCTCAAGAGCATCCCCGGGTTCTCCGTGATCCGCAAGGGCGGCACGGACGGCGATCCGGTGTTGCGCGGTTTTTCCGGTTCGCGCCTGGGCATCCTGCTCGACGGCCAGGAAATCTACGGCGGCTGCGGCGGACGCATGGATCCGCCCACGGCCTACGTCTATCCCGAATCCTACGACCGCGTCACCGTCCTCAAGGGGCCGCAGAGCGTGCGTTACGGCGCGGGCCAATCGGCCGGCGTGGTGCTGTTCGAGCGCGACGTGAAGCGCATGGCGTCCTTCGGCTGGAGGGCCGACGGCAGCCTGACGCTGGGCAGCTTCGGACGCAACGACCAGATGGCCGATGTCCTGGTCGGCGGACCGCAGGGGTACGTGCGCGCCGGCGGCACGCGCGCCCAGGCCGA
Organism: Castellaniella hirudinis; assembly: GCF_042651965.1. Classification (NCBI taxonomy): domain Bacteria; kingdom Pseudomonadati; phylum Pseudomonadota; class Betaproteobacteria; order Burkholderiales; family Alcaligenaceae; genus Castellaniella; species Castellaniella hirudinis. The sequence continues at coordinate 402,585 of NZ_JBHSDY010000002.1, read as the reverse complement.
TGATTATGAGGACGGCGACGGCAACCGCGTGCATTCCGAATACCTGCGCTGGAGCAGCTACGCCGCCGTCGGGCTGACGCCGGACGACCGGACGCGCATCGAGCTGTCCGCCGCCCTGAGCGACGGGCGCGCCGCCTATGCCGACCGCGGCATGGACGGCTCGAAGTTCAAGCGCGAGAACGTGTCCCTGATGTTCGAGCGCAAGCGCATGGGCGGCCTGGTCGATGAGATCGAGGGGCGGGTCTACTACAACAACGTGGACCACGTCATGGACAACTACACCCTGCGCGACGTGCCGGCGGGCAAGATGAAACCCTACATGGCCAGCAATCCGGACCGCCGCACCACGGGCGGGCGGCTGAGCGCCACGCTGCGTCCGGCCGAGTCCTGGAAACTGGTCGTCGGCGCCGACGCCAAGCAGGACGTGCACCGCGCGCGGGGCAGCGGGATGCAGGCCTCGGCCGATGCCGCCGATGCCGCCTATCGCGCGGCGGCCCGGGTCGAGGACATGCGCTTCGAACAACAGGGCGTCTTCGGCGAAAGCACCTGGTTCCTCACCGATGCCGATCGCGTGGTCGGCGGCCTGCGGGTCGACTGGGTCGAGGCCCGCGACAAGCGCCTGCCCGCCAAGTCGGCCACCGCCGGCCGCAAGAGCGACCGCGTCTTGAACAGCGGTTTCCTGCGCTATGAGCGCGATTATGGCGAGAGCAGCACCTGGTACGCCGGGTTCGGCCATTCGGAACGCTTCCCCGATTACTGGGAATTGATGAAAGGCGGCCCCGACGGCGCCAACAGCGCCTTCCTGTCCACCCGGCCGGAAAAGCTGAACCAGATCGACATCGGCACCAACTGGCGCAGCGGCCCCTTTGCGCTGTCGGCCTCGGCTTTCTACAGCCGGGTGGACGACTACATCCTCATCGACTGGAACCGCAATCAGACCCGCAACATCAACGCCACGGTCATGGGCGGCGAGCTGGACGCCTCCTGGCAGTTCCACCCGTCCTGGCAGGGTGTGGCCGGCCTGTCCTACGTGTACGGCAAGAACCGCACGGACGGCGCGGCCCTGGCGCAGCAGCCGCCGCTGGAAGCCCGCCTGGGGCTGAACTATACGCAGGGGCCGTATTCCGCGGGCATCCTCTGGCGCCTGGTGGCCGCGCAGGGTCGCTACGATGAAGGCATGGGCGGCATCGCCGGCAGGGATCTCGGCCCCACCGGCGGTTTCGGCGTGCTGTCGTTGAACGCCGGCTGGCGTCCGAACAAGACCGTGCTGCTGACCGCCGGCGTGGACAACGTCCTGAACAAGACCTATGCCGAGCATTTGTCGAAGTCGGGCGTGGACATCCCGGGCAGCACGTCTTTCGTGGACACCCGGATCAACGAGCCGGGCCGGGTCTTCTGGCTGAAGGCGCAGATCGCATTGGATTGACCGGGCCGGGCGGCATTCCGCGACTGCCGCGCGGGATGCCGGGGATGGTGCCGACCGCGCCATCCCGCGCCCGGGATCGGGGCCGTCCGGCTCGCGCTGTCTTGGTGTTTCTCCTTATTCCGATTTTATTTTCTGTCAAGCATTCTGGTGTTATAACTAACATGTCAGATCAAATATATGTAGAAATTCATGCTGACATATCGACTGTCGGACCGACAGCGAACCCTCGAGGACAAGGAGTGAGACAATGAAGCGTTTTCATAGGACTTTGTTTGGTCAGGTGGTGATCGCCCTGGTGCTGGGGATCATCGTGGGCGTGGCGTGGCCGGAATTCGCAACATCGCTCAAGCCGCTGGGCGACGGCTTCATCAAGCTGATCAAGATGATCATCGCGCCGCTGGTCTTCTGCGTGGTGGTGCACGGCATCTGCGGCACCAGCGACATCCGCAAGGTGGGCCGCGTCGGGGTCAAGGCCCTGGTGTATTTCGAGGTCGTGACGACTTTCGCGCTGGCCCTGGGGATCGGGCTGGCCTATCTGTTCACGCCCGGGCACGGCATGCACGTCGATCCGGGCACGCTGGATGCCAGCGCCCTGTCCGCCTACACGTCGCGCGTGGGCGGCGCCACCGACACGGTCGGCTTCCTGATGCGCATCATTCCCACCACGCTCGTCGACGCCTTCGCCTCGGGCGACATCCTGCAGGTGTTGCTGATCTCCATCCTGTTCGGCGTCGCGGTGGCCCTGCTGGGGGAACGCGGCCGTCCCGTGGTCCATCTGGTCGACTGCCTGTCGCACGTGTTCTTCAAGATCATCGGCTTCATCGTCAAGCTGGCCCCGCTGGGCGTGCTGGGGGCCATCGCCTTCACGGTGGGCAAATACGGCGTGGGCACGCTGGGATCCCTGGGCCTGCTGGTGGCCCTGTTCTACGTGACCTGCGTGATTTTCGTGCTGGTCGTGCTGGGCATCATCCTGCGCCTGGCGGGTTTCAACATCCTGAAGCTGTTGCGCTACCTGCGTGAAGAACTGCTGGTGGTGCTGGGCACGGCCTCGTCCGACGCGGTCCTGCCGCAGGTCATGCGCAAGCTGGAGCTCATGGGGGTGCGCGGCTCGACCGTCGGCCTGGTGGTGCCGACCGGCTACTCGTTCAACCTGGACGGGTTCTCGATCTACCTGACGCTGGCCGCCGTCTTCATCGCCCAGGCCACGGACACGCCGCTGGAATTCTCCCACCTGCTGCTGATCCTGGGCGTGTCCCTGCTGACCTCCAAGGGGGCTCACGGCGTCCCCGGTTCGGCCATCGTGATCCTGGCGGCCACGCTCAGCGTGATCCCCGACATTCCCGCGATCGGCCTGGTGCTGGTGCTGTCGGTCGACTGGTTCATGGGCATGGCGCGCGCGCTCACCAACATGATCGGCAATTGTGTCGGCACCGTCGTCATCGGCGCCTGGGAAGGGGACGTGGATCGCCAGCGCGCCCACGACGTGCTGGATGGCAGGATCGAGGTTGATCTGCGTGACGCCGAGGACACGTCCGCCGCTTCGGGACAGGCGTGATGGCGGGAGACCTGCTGCTGGCCGACCAGGCTTTCCTGGCTTTCCGGGATCTGTTGTTTCGGGGCGAGGTCCGGGCCGGCCAACTGGTTTCGATCGCGGAACTGGTGGAAAGAACCGGCCTTCCGCTGGCCCCCGTGCGGGAAGCCGTGAAGCACGCAGAGTCCACCGGCCTGGTGCGGATCCTGCCCAAGCGCGGGGTGCTGGTCATCGAGCCCACGTCCGACACGATCCGGTCCTGTTTCCACTTGCGCTGCATGCTCGACCAGGAAGGCGCCCGGCTCCTGGCCGCGCGGCTGGAGGAGGCCCCGATACGGGCCTTGCGCGAGGAACACGCCGCCGTCCGGGACCAGGCGTTCAGCGGCATCACGCTGGAACTGCAGCAATGGGCCATGGCGGTCGACTGGAAGCTGCACCTGGCGTTGTCCGAAGCGCTGGACAATCCGCTGGCGGCGGGTGTCTATGCCAGCAACTACGATCGCATCACGGTGCTGCAGCAATCGCGCCGGCTGCTGCCTGAACGCATCATTCCCGCCATGGACGAGCACCTGCGCATCATCGACGCCGTGCTGGCCGGGCGCGAGGAGGACGCCGCGCAGGCCGTGCGCACCCATTTGTCGGGCACTCTGCGCTGGTGGGGCATCGGGCTGTACGGAGACTGACCCCGCCCGCGCCGTGATCCGGCCTGGACAGGGCTTGCTGATGGGAGGCTTGGAAGTTACATTGGGAATCACATTCCCTGAACTGTGTCCATGATCCTTCATCCGGCCCACCTTGCGGAATCTCGCCGCGCGTTCGGCGCCACCAGCGCGCTGCTGGTGATCCTGATCGTGGTCATGACCCTGCGCCTGCCGGCCGCCGCCAGCGATGTCAGCCATTTTCTGCCGCTGCACATGGCGCTGGAAATGCTGTCCATCGTGGTGGCATCCCTCATTTTCGGGATCATCTGGAGCTCGCGACACGAAACCCTGCCGGCCAATCTCCTGTGGCTGGCGAGCGCCTTTCTGGCGGTGGCGCTGCTGGATTGCCTGCATGTGCTGTCCCTGGATGGGATGCCGGATTTCATCGGGCCGGGTTCGCATGCGCGCAGCACCTATTTCTGGCTGGCGGCCCGGCTGGTGGGGGCCTTGGGCCTGTTGGTCGCGGTCTGGCTGCCCTGGCGGATCCGTCCGATCTGGATTCCCTTGGGCGGCCGGCAACTGCTCGTCCTGGCGCTGGTCTTCGGGGTGACGGTGCTGATCTTCCGTGCGCCGGCGTGGCTCCCTGCCGTCTATATCCGGGGCTGGGGGCTGACCACGTTCACGATCGGCGCCGAATACGGGATTCTTGCCCTGAACCTGCTGGCGGCGGTCCGGCTGCTGTGGCTCATGCGCCGGCCGCGCCACTTCAACGTCGGCGCGCTGTTTGCCGCCGCCTGCATCATGGCCCAGAGCGAATTCTTTCTGACGCACTACCTGGGTACGGCGGACGTCTATAACCTGTTCGGGCACTGCTACAAAGTGCTGGCCTATCTGTACCTGTACCGGGCGGTTTTCGTGGAAACCGTCCAGCGTCCTTATGCCATGATGGACGAGTCCCGCCAGCGCCTGCAGGCAACCCTGGATGCATTGCCCGACCTGGTGGTCGAGATGAATGCCCGGGGCCGCTATCTGGCCGTGCATGCCGCGGCCGGGACGGAGGGGCGCCGGCGCGGCGCCGGCCTGCCGAACCGGCTGGTGTCGGACGTGCTGCCGCCGCAGGCCGCCGATACGGTGTACGCCGCGCTTGAAGAGGCCGGCCGGCAAGGCACTTCGCATGGCCGGGTCCTGAGCCTGAAGGTCGGTGGAGAGACCCGCTGGTTCGAACTGTCCGTCGCGCGCAAGCCGGCCCGGACGGGGCTGGACGACAGTTACGTCGTCATTTCCCGGGATGTCACCCAGCGCCACGAAACCGAGCAGATGCTGCGCAAGTTTTCCCTGGCGGTGGCGCAGAGCCCGGTGTCCATCATGATTCTGGACGCGGCTTACCGCATCGAATACGTCAACGAATCCTACAGCCGCTTGAGCGGCTACACCAACCAGGAATTGCTGGGCCGCAACCCGGCCGATCTATGGTCCCCCCGCGTGCCGGCATCGACCGTGCTCGACATGACCACCCAGGTCGCCCGGGGCGAGCCCTGGCAGGGGGAACTGATCAGCCTGGGCAAGGCCGGCCAGGAGTTCACTGAATCCGTGCTGGTCTATCCGGTGCGCAACGCCGCGGGGGACATCACCAACTACCTGTCACTGAAGGAAGACATCACCGAAAAGCAGCAGGCCGCCGCCCGGATCCAGCAACTGTCGAACTACGACCAGTTGACCGGGCTGCCCAACCGCGCCTTGCTGCACGAGCATTTTCAATATGCCAGCCGGCAATTCCACGTGCTGGCCGTTTTGTGGATCGACCTGGACCGGTTCAAGGACATCAACGACACCTTGGGCCATCAGGCGGGCGACATCCTGCTGCGGGAAATGGCCCATCGCCTGCGCACGGCGCTGCGTGGGCAGGATATTCTGTCGCGCTTGTCGGGCGACGATTTCCTGGCCCTGCTGCCGGGCGCCAACCAGCAGGACGCCGCCCGTGGGGCGCAGGCGCTGCTGGACGTCGTGGCGCGGCCGCTGCAACTGGGCGATCAGGAAATCTTCGTGACGGCGTCCATCGGCATTGCCCTGTATCCGGCCGACGCCGACCAGCTCGACGTGCTGCTCAAACACGCCGAAACCGCCATGTATCGGATCAAGGCCGACGGCCGCAACGGCAGTTGCTTCTTCACGCCCGAAATGCAGGTGCGCACCGTCCGCCTGATCGCGTTGGGCCACGCCTTGAAACAGGCGCAGCAGCGCGGCGAACTGCGCCTGGTCTACCAGCCGCAACTGCGCCTGTCGGAACACCGTATTTTTGGCGCCGAGGCGCTGCTGCGCTGGGAGTCCCCTCAATGGGGGAACGTCAGCCCGGCCGAGTTCATTCCGATCGCCGAATCGACCGGCCTGATCGGCTCCATCGGCGACTGGGTGCTGCGCACCGCCTTGCGGCAGATCCGGACCTGGCTGGATCGCGGCCTGACCGATCTGGTCATCGCCGTGAACCTGTCCGCCGTGCAGTTCGACCAGCCCGACCTGCCCGACCGGATCAGCCGGATGCTGGACGAGGCGGGCGTGCCGCCGCCATGCCTGGAACTGGAACTGACCGAGGCGGCCGCCATGAAGACCCCGGAAACCGCCGCGCAGAAAATCCAGGAACTGCACCAGCGCGGCATCCGCCTGGCGATCGATGATTTCGGCACGGGCTATTCATCGCTCAGTTACCTCAAGCGCTTCAAGATCCACAAGCTCAAGATCGACCAGAGCTTCGTGCGCGACATCGATTCGGATATGGACGATCAGGCGATTGCATCGGCCATCATCCAGATGGCCCGCAGCCTGAGCATGAGCACCATCGCCGAAGGCGTGGAAACCGCCGAGCAACTGGCCTTTCTCAAGGCCAGCGGCTGCGACGACATCCAGGGTTATCACTTCAGCCGGCCGCTGGACCCCGACGCCTTCGAGCGCTTCGTCCTGGGCCACCCATCCTAAAGCCGTTCCCAGATCGTCAGTTGCGACAGCGTGTGCTGGAACTTGCGTCGTGTCTCGCGGATGACGAAGGGTACGTCCTGCGGCTCGGTCAGCAGGCGGAAATGCGGCGCCAGGTGTTCCTTCAGGCCGTCCAGCGTGGTGTGGTTTTCCGCGTCCCGCTTGAAGCCGCCCAGCCAGGCGGCGCGCGGCGTATGTTCTTCCAGCCAGGTATAGGGCGAGGCGATCAGCAGCAGGCCGCCCGGGACGATGCGCTCGTGGATCCGGTCCAGGAAGCGGGCCGGGTCGTACAGGCGGTCGATCAGGTTGGCGGCCAGGACCAGGTCGTAGTCCGTGTACTGCGGCTTCAGATTGCAGGCGTCGCCCTGGAAGAACTCCACCCGTTCGAGGGCGTCGCCCAGGCCTAGTTCGGCCAGCGTGCGGGTCTTGTAGGACACCAGTTCGCCCTCGTCGGCCAGGGTGTAGCGCAACTGGCCCGTCTGGATCAGTTGCACGCCCTGGTTGATGAAGCGCGCCGAGAAATCCACCCCGGTGACGTGTTCGAAGGCGCGGGCCAGTTCGAACGTGGCCCGCCCGGAGGCGCAGCCCAGGTCCAGCGCGCGGCGGCGCGGCCGGTCGCCCAGGGCCTTGATGGCCCGTTGCGCCAGGGCCTGCGAGAAATTGGGGACGTCGAAATACGAGTCGCCGTAGTGGAACTCGGCGTATTCCGACATCAGCTTGTCGGTTTCGTAGTAGGCGGCCGGGGCCTCGGCGGGCGCGTGGGACGTGATATAGCGAAAGCCCGCGTGCTGGAAGAAATGCCGCCGGAAGGCGTAGCGCGAGGCGCGCACGGCCTCGTTGCCGCAGGCGATCCAGGAGCCGCCCTTGATCAGGTTGTGGCGTCCGTCGAACGTCGGCGTCGTGAAGTCGTCGTAGATCGGGTGGACGTCGAAGCCGTCGAAGGGGTAGGTGGGGGTTTCGGTCCACTGCCAGACATTGCCCACCACGTCGTACCAGTCGCCGTGGCGCCAAGTGTCCACCGGGCAGGACGAGGCGCCGTGGTCCAGGTGCAGATTGGCCGCGCAGGGCGCGTCGCCGGGGTCGCTCAGGCCGGCCGCGTCGTACAGCCGGTACCATTCATCCTCGGTGGGCAGGCGCACCGGCTGGCCGGTTTCGGCGGCCTTCCAGTTGCAGAAGGCTTTGGCTTCCAGGTAGTTGACCTCGACCGGCCAGGACCAGGGCATGGGGATTTCGTGGGTCATCAGGCGCAGCGACCAGCCCTGGGTCTTCTTGACCCAGAAGGTCGGGTGTTCCGCCTGGCTGTAGGCCAGCCACTGGCGGCCTTCTTCGGTCCAGTCGCGGTGATTGCGGTAGCCGCCGGCCTCGACGAAGGCCAGGAATTCGCGGTTGCTGACCAGGAAGCGTCCGGCCTCGAAGGATTCCACCTGGGCCGTGTGCTCGCCGTATTCATTGTCCCAGCCGTATTGCGGATCGTCGAAGGCCTTGCCCACACGGACGGTGCCGGCGGGCACGCGCGCCAGACCGTTTTCGGGCGGCTCGCCGCCGGTGGCGGGGATGGGCGCCCAGTCCGGTACGGCGCGCACGTATTTCAGCGCGTGCTGGCGGATCAGGACCGAAGACGTTTCCAGGTGGATGCGTTCGTGCTCGATGCCCATGATGATGGCCCACCAGGGGTTCTGCCAGTCGATCGGCGATTGCAGCGGGGCATGGTCGATCAGGTCCAGGACCAGGGCGCGCACGCGGTCGCGGTAGGCGCGGACCTCGGCCACGGAGGGCCAGTCGTAGTGGGCTTCGTCCAGATCGTCCCAGCTCATCTCGTCCACGCCGACGGCGAAGGTCGATTCCAGCCGGTGGTCCAGGCGTCCGTCGATCAGGCGAGTGAGCAGCAGCTTGTTGACGAAGAAGGTCGCGGTGTGGCCGAAGTAGAAGATCAGCGGATGGCGCAGGGGGATCGGCTTGACGATATAAGCCTCGTCGTTGGCCAGGCACTGGAACAGGGATTCGTAGCGGTCGAAGGTGTCCAGGAAATAGCGCCGGATCGAGGCGCGCAGGCGGTCGGTGTCCGGCTCGGCCAGGTCGGGGGTGCGTGCGAACAGCGCGTCGGGCGCGGTACGGGCGTCATCGGAAGGGGACAGGGGCGAGGCGGGAGCATGCATCATCGGATTCCTGCGGATTCGGCCATGCGGCGGGCATGGCCTGGACGGATCAACCATTTAGACTACCACGGCCTCGTGGCACGCGAGGCCGGTGGCGTGGGCGCCGGGGGGGCATTCAATAGCCGTGGAAGCTCTCGTCGAGGACGGCATCGTCGGGGACGCCGGCTTCGGCCAGGCGCGCGCGGATCTCCTCTACCATGGCGGGCGCGCCGGTGACGTAGCACTGGGGCGCATCCAGCCCCTGGAGGGCCTGCCGCAGCATGGCCGCGTCAATCCGGCCGCGCAGCCCGTCCCAGGCGCCGTCGGCCGGACCGGTCAGGGTGACCAGCAGGCGCAGATGCGGATTGCGCTGCGCGAGCGTGCGCAGTTCCTCCAGAAAGGCGGCTTGCGCCGGAGAACGATTGGAATAGAGCAGCCGGATGGGCCGGTCCGAGCCTTGGTGCGTGGCGTCGCGCAGCAGGCTGACGCAGGGTGTGATGCCGATGCCGCCGGCGACCAGGACCAGGGGACGGCTCGTGTCCGCAGGCGGCGTCAGCTTGCCATAGGGACCGCTGAACTTCAGCTCGGCGCCGGGTCGCAGCCGCGTCAGGGCCTGCTTGTACGGGCTGGCGCGCACGCGGGTGGCGATGCACAGCTCGTTCTCGTGCGGGGCGCTGACCAGTGAAAAGGTGTGCCGCAGGGGCGGGGCGTCCGGCGCCTCGGACGGCAGCGTCAGCGAAATCGTCTGTCCGGGCTGGAACTGGAAATCGTCGGGCTTGCGAAAATGGACCGCGACGGTGTCGCGCGCGATGTCGTCGATGTGCAGCAATGCGCTGGGCAGGATCGCCATGATGTTCTCCCTTGGTTCGCCCCCGATGGGCGCGTTTTGTTCCATAATCCTCTTCGATGCACAAAAACGATAGTCCGTTTCACATCTGAGGTCACTGGGAGGCTGATCTGTCGGATCTCGACCGGGGAATAGCGTGCGATGCGCCGGCACGGCAGCGCGGGGGCTTTTTTTGCCGCCGGGCCGCCCCAAGGCAAAAAACGCCCCCTCGGGGGGCAGCGCACCATGCGTCAGCATGGAAGCGTGGGGGCTGGCTCATATTCTTGATCAGCCTGATGCTGTGCCTGCTCATGCCGGCGCGCGCGGCTGCCGCCGTGTCCGAGACCGCCTGTCCCATGTTTGCGCTGTCTCTCGAAAAGACCGAGGTCCCCTCGCTGCCGCAATTGTGCTTTTTGCGGGACGAGGCCCGGACCCTCGGTCCGGACGACATCCTGGGCGGCCGTCTGATGATGGATCGCAGGGATGCAGACCAGTTCGTGTTCCGCCAGAATCAGGCCGACTACTGGATCTATATCCCCTTGCGCAACCTGGAAGGTGCGGGCCGCGTCTGGTTTCTGCAGCTCGACTATCCGCTGCTCGACGAAGTCGACGCCTGGATCTACGACCTGGGGACCGGCATCGATCCCCGGGCCTCGCCCCAGCTTCTGAGCGCAGAGCGCATGGGGGATGCCCGGCCCTTCGGCCTGCGGCCGGTGCGCCACCGCCTGTTTCTGCTGCCGCTGGATTTCAGGCCCGGACAGTCGCTTGCGGTCATCCTCCGGGTGCGCAGCAGCGGGGCGATCAATGTGCCCCTGTCACTGCGCTCGGGCGCCTCGGCCATCGGCGAGACCCAGGACCAGGGCCTGAGCCAGGGCATGTTCCTGGGGACCCTGATCATGCTGGCCCTGTTCAATGCCGCCCTCTATCTGCGGCTGCGGATCCGCCAGTCTCTCTACAACGCCGCCTACGTTGTCTGCGCCGGGCTGTTCCTGACCTCCATGTCCGGCCTGTCGTTTCAATACCTATGGCCGGACTGACCCTGGCTGGCGAACCGCTCGGTGCCGCTGACCGAGACCCTGGCCATCCTCAGCCTGCTCTTGTTCACGCGACACTTCCTGGGCATCGGGCCCGCCCGCTGGCCGCGCCAGGCCTGGCTGGTCCGCATTCTGGCCGGGATCGGCGCGGCGCTGTTCGCGGCCAGCCTGATCGTGCCCTACGAACTCATCATCAAGATCAATACGGCCTATGCGCTGGTCTGCATGGTGGCGATGTTCGGCCTGGGCCTGCGCCATCTGCGGCGGGGCGAGCGCGCCGCGCGCTGGTACGTGCTGTCCTGGCTGCTGTTCTTCGCCGGTTACCTGGCCTACGGGCTGGCGGCCTTCGGCTACATTCCCGGTTTCATGGCCCAGGAGCGCTGGATGCAGATCGCCCTGGGCAGCCAGATATTCCTGCTGACCTACGCCGAAGTCATGCAACTGCATGACCTGATGCACCGGGCGCTGGAGATCGAAGCCGACGCGCGCAGCTCCTTGCAGCACGAGGTTCAGTCGCGTACGGCGGACCTGCGCGCCACCATGGGGGCGCTGGAGCAAGCCAACCGGCAGTTGCGCGAATTGACCCTGCACGACCCGCTGACGGGGCTGCTCAACCGGCGCGGCCTGGACGAGGCGCTGGCACGGGGCGCTGAAGCGGAAGGCGCGGCCGAGCTCGGAGGCACGCTGGTCATCTTCGACCTGGACCATTTCAAACAGGTCAATGACGTGTACGGGCACGATGCGGGCGATGCGGTGCTGCGCTGGGTTGCCGAGGTGCTGCTGAACCTGCTGCGGCGCCGCTCGGACGTGCTGGCGCGTTTCGGCGGCGAAGAGTTCGTGGCCCTGCTGCCGGCCACTGCCCTGGACGATGCGGTCGTGCTGGCCGCCGGCGTGCTGGATCACGTGCGGCGCAATCCGATTGACCTGGGGGGCGGCCGGGTGATCAAGCTGACCCTGAGTGCGGGTGCCGCCCAATGGCGGGCGGGCGAAACGTCCCAGACGGTGTTCCGCCGTGCAGACGAAAGCCTGTACCGCGCCAAGGCCGACGGCCGGGACCGGCTGGTGGCGGGCGACGCGTAGAGTCGGCGACGGGAAACGACGCCGGCGATTGCGTTCAACGAGAACGGCCGCCCGGGCTCAGGCCAGTACGACCTCGCCGACCTTGGCTTGCAGGGCCTCGAACCCTTCGGTCTGACGGGCCTGGCTGTTGCAGAACAACCGGTCGATGCGCTCGGCCGGGCAGTAGGTTTCCCGGCTGGCGGCGCCGATCTTGCTGTGATCGGCCAGGATCCAGGTCTGGTCGGCGCCCTCGGACATGGCGCGGGCGATCAGCGCCTCGTCGTGCAGGAAACTGGCCGCGCCCTGGCGGGCGTTGACCGCGACCGGCGACAACAGGGCGATGTCGGCGTGGAAGGTCTGGATCTGCAGAATGGTCGAAGCGCCCGAGGTCGAGGACAAGGCGGTGTTCAGCACCCCCGGCAGGATGATGATCTGGTTGTCCGGGTTGCCGGGCAGTTCGGTGAAGCAGGCCGCCGCGCTCAATGAATTGGTGATCAGGGTCAGGCCGCTGAGCTGTGACAATTCGCGGGCCAGGAGCGTGGTGGTGCTGCCGGCATCCATGAACAGGGTGACCGGCGTGCGCAGCCGTTGGGCGACCGCGCGGACGATGGCTTTTTTGGCCGCGATGTGGATGGTGTTGCGCTTGTCGATGGGGGGCTCGTCACTGAGATGAACCGCCCCGCCGTGCACGCGCTGCAGCAGGCCCAGGGCCTCCAGTTCCAGGAAATCCCGTCGGACCGTTTCCCGCGAGACGCCCAGTTCGCGGATGGTGTCCTCGGTCGTGATCCGTCCGTGGCGTTGCAGCAGCAGGCGGATTTTCTGATGGCGCGCTTCGGACCACATGTCAGGTCTCGACGGAAAGATTGGGGCGGAAATAGTAAACCAGCGCCCGCATCAGCAGCATGGCAACCGCGACGACAGCAATGATGATCGTGGAAAAGGCCGCCGCCTGGGACACGAAACCCGCCTCGTTCAGGTGCATCACGGACACGGCCGCGACGTTGAGCTGCGGGGTGACCAGGAAGATGACCGCCGACAGGGTCACCATCGAGCGCATGAACAGAAAGAAGAAGACCGCCAGCACGGTCGGCGCGATCACCGGCAGGATGGCGTCGCCCATGACGTGGCGGACCTTGCCGCCCAGGCAGGCGGCGGCTTCTTCCAGGGCCTGGGGCACCATGCGCATGCCGGTGGCCATCGTCAGGAATCCCTGGGTGTGATAGTGGTAGAAGTTGCACAGGGCGATCAGCAGCGCGCTGCCGTACAGCCAGTGCAGGGGGTACATCGGGTCGTTGAAGGTGAAAATGTACGACAGGCCCAGCACCAGCCCCGGCACGCCGACGGGCAGGACGGCCATCAGGTAGATGGCCTTGGCCACCCGGCCCTGCAGATTGCGCACGCCGTAGGCCAGCAGGAACAGCAGCACGATGCCGATCAGGGCGGCCGCCACGGAGACGTACAGCGTGGTCCAGATCGGCTGGTAGCCGCTGGCGATGTTGACGTGGAAGTTCGCCAGCGTCAGGGTCATGTTGTAGGGCCACAGCTTGACGAAGCTGGCGAAGATGACGACGACGATGATCGCCCAGATGGACAGGGCCGTGGCATGAGTGATCAGCCCCAGGCCGGCGTCGCGCCAGCGCGACGGGACCGGCTGCAGCGGAATCCGGCTGTCGGAACTGCCGCCGAACTGCTTCTGGGACGCCACCCGTTCGATGTAGACCGACGCCAGGGCGGGCAGCAGCAGGATGATGCCCACCACCGAACCCATGCCGAAGTTCTGCTGCCCCGAGACCTGGCTGAAGATCTCCGTCGCCAGCACGCGGTAGTCTCCGGCGATCACGGCGGCGTTGCCGAAGTCGGTGATCGTGATGGTAAAGACCACGAAGGCCGCGCTCAGCAGGCCGAACTTGCAGTTGGGCAGCGTGATGTGGAAGAACTGCTGGCTGGGCGTCGCGCCCATTACGGTGGCGGCGTCGTAGTAGCGGGCGTCGGCGTTGCGCAGGGCCGCCTGGATGATCATGATGGCTTGCGGCAGGGCGTAGAACACGTCCGAGAGCAGCAGCCCCCAGTAGCCGTAGATGTTCTGCTCGATGCCCGTCCATTGGAAGACCAGGCCGTTGCGCCCCAGCAGGAACAGCAATCCCAGGCCCTGCACCAGCGAGGGGGCCAGCAGCGGCAGCAGCAGGCTGAGCCGGATCCAGCCCTTGAAGCGGATGCGGCTGCGTTCCAGCGCGTAGGCGATGGGAAAGCCCAGCAGGATGCAGACCAGGGTGGTGCTCAGGCTGATCGACAGGCTGTTGAGCCCGGCCGTCACCAGTCCCGGCGTGGAGGGAATGTCGGCGTAGTTGCCCAGGCCCAGCGTGCCGTCCCATTGGACGAAGCTTTGCCAGAAGATCGTCAGCAGGGGATAGCCGAAGAACAGAATCAGCGCCAGCGTCGGGACGGCGACGCAGATCCGGGTCAGCCATTGTTCGGGGCTGCCGGACAGGCTGGGGAACCAGGGGCCGGAAGATGAAGCCGCCGTGGGGGACTGGGACATGCCGGTCTCCTTGTGTTACGCCGCGACCCAGCAGCCGTGCGCGGGGTTGATCACCGGGCGGACCCGGTCGCCTTCGTGGTACGCGGACGCGGCGTGCTGTTCGACCTGCAGGTCCATGCCGCCCCAGTGCAGCGTCATGCGGCACAGATTGCCCAGGAAGGTCGCGGAGCGGACGATGGCCGGGCCGTCGGCGTCGGCTTCGAGGCGGATGTGTTCGGGGCGCACGCACAGCAGCCAGTCCGATGCGTCGGCGGGCGGCGGATTCGCCTCCAGCACCTCGGGCGCATGCGGACGCACCCAGTCCGGCGGCAGCAGATTGCTCAGGCCGATGAAGTCGGCCACGAAGCGGGTCTTGGGCGCGTGGTAGAGCGCTTGCGGAGAACCCACTTGTTCGATGACGCCGTTGTTCATGCAAACGATGGTGTCGGCCAGCATCAGGGCTTCTTCCTGGTCGTGCGTCACCATGATGGTCGGGATCTTCAGGCGGCGCTGGACCTCGCGGATTTCATGGCGCATTTCGTTGCGCACCCGCGCGTCCAGGGCCGAAAGCGGTTCGTCCAGCAGGATCAGGCGCGGATTGACGGCCAGGGCGCGGGCGATGGCCACGCGCTGCTGCTGGCCGCCCGAGAGCTGCCAGGGGAAGCGCTCGGCCATGTCCGGGATGCGGATCAGGTGCAGCAATTCGTCGACGCGTGCGGCGATGCGGTCGGCGGGCTCGCGGCGGATGCGCAGCCCGTAGCCGATGTTCTCGCGCACGGTCATGTTGGGGAACAGCGAATAGGACTGGAAGACGATGCCGAAATTGCGGCTGCGCGGCGGCATCTGGCTGAGGTCCTGGCCCGCGAACAGGATTTCGCCCTCGTCGGCTTGCAGGAGCCCCGCGATGATTCTCAGCAGGGTCGTCTTGCCGCAGCCGCTGGGGCCGAGCAGACAGACGAAATCGTGCGGCCCGACGCTCAGGTTGATGTCCTTGAGCGCCTGAAAACTGTCGAACGATTTGCGGACGTGGGAGAGTTCCAGACTCATGCAGCCTCCGGGTGCGGCGGGGCCGGCCGCGCGGCACGGCCCCCAAAGAGATTAACGGGCGGTGACCTGCTGCCAGGTCTTGAGCGTTTCCGCCCGGTCGGCGGCCGATTTTTCAAAGTCGATCGGGAACAGGAGCTTGGACACGTCCTGCGGCAGGCCGGCCTTCCTCAGTTGCTCGGAAGGCTCGACACCGGGGATGGTGACGATTTCCTTGTACTTCTTGTACAGGGCGGCGGCTTCCGGGGACAGCGTCCAGTCCAGGAAGCGCTTGGCGTCGTCCGGGTTCTTGGTGCTCGACAGGATGCCGGAGGCCTCCAGCTCATAGCCTTCCCAGTCGGACGGGATCACCATCTTGACCGGGAAGCCGGCTTCGATGGATTGCATGGCCGGGAAGGCGAAGGAGATGCCGATGGCGTATTCGCCGGTGCGCGCCATCTTGCAGGGCTTGGAGCCCGAGCTGGTGTACTGCGCCATGTTGACGTTCAGGCGCTTGATCAGATCCCAGCCCTTGTCCTGGCCCAGTCCCTGCAGGATGGCGGCGATCTGCAGCCAGCCCGTGCCCGAGGCGGCCGGGCTGGGCATGACGAGCTCGCCCTTGTATTCCGGCTTGGTCAGGTCTTCCCAGGAGGCGGGCATCGGCAGGTTCTTGGCCTTGAGGCGGTCGGTGTTGACGCAGAACGCCGCCATGTAGCCGGTGGCGGCGAACCAGGTGCCGTCCTTGCCGCGGTAGATCGGCGCCAGTTGCTGGGCCGCCGCGGGTTGGTACTTCATCAGCGCGTCGTGGATGCGGGGGTCCAGCATATTGGTGACGGCGAAGCCCCAGACCACGTCGGTGCGCGGGTTCTTGGCCTCGGCCAGCAGCCGGGCGGCCATGTCGCCGGTGGACAGGCGCAGCACGTGGAATTCGACGTCGGGCATGGCGGTCTTGGCGGCGGCCATGTATTCGGTGACTTCGTCGTCTTCCAGGGCGGTGTAGATGGTCAGGGGTTTGGCCTGGACGGCGCTGTGGATCAGGCCGGCACCGGCCAGCGCGAACGCTGCGGCAAAAGCCTTTTGTGTGGAATGTTGCATGCGTGTCTCCTGCTGTCGTGTGGAAGCCGGTCTGTGCCGGATGAAGTGAATTCGCGGCAGCCGCAGGGATGGCGTGTTGTGGTCGTGCCAGTGATCCGAGGCGCCTTGAGTTGTTATTTTGTGGAAATTTGCAAAATCATGCAAGAGCATTCAGAATACTTTTCCATCAGATTCAGTGCATCAGGTTCAGATCCCCAGTCAATCGCCACGGGAGCGCGCGATGTCGATTCCACATACCGTACCGGCCTGGACCGACGAGGTCCTCGATTTTGCTCAGGATCTGGTCGGCCAAGCCCGCTCGATCGCCCTGCGATGGTTCCGCCATCGGCCGCCGATCGAAACCAAGGCGGACGCCAGTCCGGTCACCGTGGCCGATCGCGGGGTCGAGGAATTCCTGCGCGCCGAAATCGCCCGCCGCTATCCGGATCACGGCCTGCTGGGCGAAGAATTCGGCATCCAGGCGGGCGAGGCGCCCATCGTCTGGTCGATCGATCCGATCGACGGCACCCGCAGCTTCATCACCGGCAATCCCTTGTGGGGCTGCCTGCTGGCCGTGCTGCACGAACAGCGCCCCCTGTTCGGCATCATCGACATCCCCAGTACGGGGGAACGCTGGGTCGGGGTGCGCGGACGCGGCAGTTGGCTGAACGGCGAACGCTGCCGCACGCGCACGGTGACGAGCCTGCAGGAAGCCATTCTCCAGGCCACCACGCCGGACATCTTCGAGGGCGAGGACGCCCGCGCCTTCGAGCGCCTGAGCGCGGCGGTCCACCTGCGGCGTTTCGGCGGCGACTGCTATGCCTATGCCTTGCTGGCCAGCGGCATGATCGATCTGGTGGCCGAAGCCGGCCTGATGCCATATGACTACCTGGCGCTGGCGCCGGTGATCGAGGAGGCGGGCGGCGTCATCACGGACTGGCAGGGTCGGGCCCTGAGCCCGAAGTCCGACGGCCGGGTGCTGGCGGCGGCCAACGCCGAGCTGCATCGCCAGGCCCTGGAAGTCCTGGCGGCGCAGGCCTGAGGGCGCGGGTCTTGAAAGGTGGCCGGCCGTCAAGGCCGCTCACCGGATCTCGACGCCGGGCCGCAGGCGTTTGAACCTCAGGTCGTGCAGATCGGCCGTATTGGCGCCGGGCGCCTTGATCATCAGGATCTCGTCGGCCAGCGCCGCGAAGTCGGCGCGGAAGTGGACCGAACTTTTCAACACCAGCATCCGGTAGTCCCGGGGATCGGCGCCCAGGTGGCGGAACATCGCCTGGTCGGCGGCCTGCTGCTTGCGGCTGGACACCAGAATATCCACGCCGTCGCGGCGCACGCGCACCATGGGGCCCAGATCCATGCGGCAGCCCAGATAGAACGGGCCGGTCCCCACCAGGCGGCCGTCGCCCAGGGCCAGGATTTCAAACGGTCCCGTGGCGGGCTCGTCCCCCGGAAAGCCGCGGCCCCCCAGGGGCAGGTCAATAGAGGCGCCCACCCCCAGCGCGTGGGCCGCGCGGGCAAAGTCCGCATCGCACAGCACGGCCACGCAGGCCTGCCGCACCTTGCGGTCCAGCAAGGCGCGCAGCACGCCGGTGGTGTCGCCGGCCGCGCCGCCGCCCGGATTGTCCTGGGTGTCCGCCAGAATGTAGCGTCCCGCATCCCGGCCCGCCAGGGCGTCCAGGGCTTCGTCCGGGGCGTACAAACGGCCGTTGAACGCGGTCCGGCGGGCCTCGATGGCCTGGACCAGGGTCTGGACGGCATGATTGGCGCGCGCGGGCACGCGGGCGTAAACCAGCACGGCGGGCCCGGATTCGGGCGTGTCCGACAGGGGAAAACCGGGGATGAACTGGACTTCCGGGCAGTCCTCGGTTTCCAGGGCGCGGGCGGCCGCCATCAGCGCGCCGGCCGGTTCGTCGCCCAGTGTGCTTTGCCAGGGCATGGACACCAGGAAGTCCAGTTTGCGCCAGGCGGCGAAAAAGGCCTCGCCGGCGAGCAGGCGCTGCATCATGCGCGCCGCCCGCGCGCCGGTGTCGGCCATGTCCACGTGCGGGTAGCTGTGATAGGCGACCATGGCCTGGGTCCGGTCCACCATGGCCTGGGTGACGATGGCGTGGAAATCCAGTGCGGCCAC
Source organism: Castellaniella hirudinis (assembly GCF_042651965.1). Taxonomy (NCBI): domain Bacteria; kingdom Pseudomonadati; phylum Pseudomonadota; class Betaproteobacteria; order Burkholderiales; family Alcaligenaceae; genus Castellaniella; species Castellaniella hirudinis. Next base: position 384,223 of record NZ_JBHSDY010000002.1, on the reverse strand, counting down.
ATAAGGCAGTTCCGGTCCCGTGACCGCACGCAGGCGCCGCAGCAGTTCGCCCTCGGCGTCGTCCAGGCTCTGGGTGACCATCGAACCGTGCAGATCCAGGAACAGGCCGTCCAGGGACAGGCCCTGCAGATGCGTCTCGATGCGGGCGGTGATGGTCTCGAAGGCCGCGTCCGCGACCGGGCCGGACGGATTGGCCGAGCACCAGAGCAACGGGACGATCTCATGCCCGGCGGCCTGCATGGCGGAGATGAAGCCGCTGACCGCCAGGTTCATGTCCCGGGTGGCCTCGAAGATCGCCTCGCCCTCGGTCAGGCCCGGCCAGGCGTCGGCCTCCTCGAAACGGTCCAGCCCGGTGACGTCCGGGGCGAAGGTATTGGTTTCGTGCAGAAAGCCGAGCACGCCGATCCGGGCCATGACGTTTCTCCCGACAGGGTTACAGCGTGCCGCTGATCGCGTGGCCCAGGATGCGGTCGTATTCCTGCGCGGTGAAGGGGATCGGGTTGGTGGCCGACGATCCGTCCTGCACGGCCAGCGCCCCGACGACGCCCACGGCGGCTTCCGGGATATGGATGGCGGCCAGGGTGTGCGGGATGCCGATCGATTCGCGCAGCGCCAGCACCCAGTCCAGCACCGCGCCGAAGCCGGGCTTGGGCAGGTCCAGGTAGCGCGCCAGGCGCGTCATCGTGTCGGAGATCACGGATTCATTGGCCTTCAGCACATAGGGCATGAGGATGGCGTTCAGCATGCCGTGGTGCGCGTCATAGAGCGCGCCCAGCGGGTGGGCCAGGGCGTGCATGGCGCCCAGGCCCTTCTGGAAGGCCGTGGCGCCCATGCTGGAGGCGACCAGCATCTGGTGGCGCGCTTCGATGTCCTGGCCGTCCTCGACGGCGCGGCGCAGGTACTGATGCACCAGGCGGCTGCCTTCCATGCCGATGCCGGTGGCCATCGGGTGATGGAAGGGCGAGCACAGGGCCTCCAGATTGTGCGACAGGGCGTCCATGCCGGTCGCCGCCGTCAGGCGGGCCGGCAGGGCCGTGGTCAGCTCGGCGTCCAGGATCACCAGGGCGGGCAGCATGCGGGCGTGGAAGATGATGCGCTTGACGTGGGCCTCGTCGTCCGTGATGACCGAGGCGCGGCCGACCTCAGAGCCGGTCCCGGCCGTGGTCGGCACCGCGATCACCGGGGCCATGCCCTGCACGTTGACGCGCAGGTAGTTGTCGCCGATGTCCTCGAAGTCCCAGAGCGGACGCGACTGGCCGACCATCAGGGCGATGGCCTTGGCCGCGTCCAGCGCCGAGCCGCCGCCGAAGGCGATCACGCCGTCGTGCCGGCCGGCCTGGTAGGCGGCTACACCGTCCTCGACATTGCGGCCGGTCGGGTTGCCCTTGATGCCGGAAAACAGGCCGCAGTCCAGACCGGCGTCCCGGCAGGCCTGGACCGCGCCGGTGACGATGGGCAGCGGCGCCAGCCCGGGATCGGTCACCAGCAGCGGGCGCTTCATGCCCATGTCCCGGCAATGCTGCGGCAGTTCGCGGATGCGCCCGGGGCCGGCCTTGACGGCGGTCGGGTAGTTCCAGTTGGCGGTAAGCGAGGCGATGGGTGCGTTCATGGCGCAGAGTTCCTACAGAAGACGGAGGTGATAGGACTTGACCCGGGTCAGCGAGTGGTAGCCCAGGATGGACAGGGAAATACCGTGCCCGGTGTTCTTGACGCCGGTCCAGGCCAGGGCCGGATCCAGGTAGTCGCAGCGGTTCATGAAGAAGGTGCCGGTCTGGATCCGGCGGCCCAGCGCGCGCGCGGCCTCCAGGTCGCGCGTGAAGACCGAGGCCGTCAGGCCGTAGTTGGAATCGTTCATCAGCGCCACGGCTTCTTCGTCCGAGGCGACGGGCATGATGCCGACGACGGGACCGAAACATTCCTCGTTCATGACGGGCATGGTGTGGTCGACGTTCGTCAGGATCGCGGGCGCCAGGTAGGTGCCTTCGGCGCGCGCCTGGGGAAAGTGCGCCGGGTCGATGCAGTTGCGCGCGCCCATGCGGACGGATTCGGCGATGACGGCGCGGACTTCGTCGGCGGCCCGGGCGCGCACGACCGGCCCCAGGTTGGTCTCGGGGTCCAGGGGGTCGCCCAGGCGATACTGTCGGGTCAGCTCGACGGCCTGATCCACGAAGGCCTGGTACAGCGATTCGTGCACGTAGATGCGCTGGATGCCGCAGCAGGATTGTCCGGAGTTGAAGAACGCGCCGTCCACCAGCGTTTCCACCGCGTGGGCCAGGTCGGCGTCGGCGCGCACATAGGCCGGATCGCTGCCGCCCAGTTCCAGGCCGCGGCCGATGAAGCGGCCGACGGCGGCTTCTTCCATGGCGCCGCCGCCGCGCACCGAGCCCGTGAAGACCACGTGGTCGATGGCGGGCGACTGGATCAGGTCGCGGATGATGTCATGGGTGGCGTGGAGGTACTGGAACACGCCGGCCGGCACCCCCGCGTCCGTGAAGGCCGCCACCAGTTGCTCGGCGCACAGCGGCGTCTGGTCGGAGTGCTTCAGGATCATGGCGTTGCCCGCCGCCAGCGCGGGGATGATGCTGTTGACCGCCGTCAGCAGGGGATAGTTCCAGGGGGCGACGGTCAGGACCACGCCGACCGGCTCGCGCTCGATCGAGCGTTCGAACGATTCCTTGGCGGGCGGCACGATGGGCGCCAGGGCTTCTTCGGCGATCGACAGCATGTAGCGGCCGCGCTCGGCAAAGCCGCGCAATTCGCCCGGCGCCTGGCTGATGGGGCGGCCCATCTGGCGCGTGATGGCGTCGGCAAAGGCGTCCGTGCGCGACAGCACGAGGTCGATGGCGGCGGAGAGGATGGTGACGCGCTCGCTCAGCGGGCGCTGCGCCCAGGCTTGCTGGGCCTGCCGCGCGGCCTGCGCGATGCGCCCGGCGTCCGCCTGGGTGGCGTGGGGGCGGCGCAGGAGTTCCCGGCCGTCGATGGGACTGATGGTGATGAGTTCGCTCATGGTGATCGCTCGCTGCTGCGGTTCGGATGATGTTCAGGTTCAGATGAGTTCGAAATAGCGCTGGAGTTCCCAGTCGGTGACGTATTCGCGGAACTTGCGTTCTTCCCATTCGCGGGTGGCCGCCATATGGTTCACGAAAGCGTCGCCGAACAGCCCGCGCGCGGCTTGCGAACGGCGCAGGCGCTGGGCGGAATCCCAGAGCGTGGAGGGGAATTTGATGTCGTCTGGAAATGCCTGCGTGTAGGCATTGCCCGAGGTGAAGGTCGGTTCCAGTTTCTGCTCGATGCCCAGCAGCCCCGAGCCCAGGGCCGCCGCCAGCGCGATGTAGGGATTGGCGTCGGCCGAGCCGATGCGGACCTCGACGCGCTGGGACTTCGGGCCGCCCGGAATGATGCGCAGCGCCGTGGTGCGGTTCTCGATGCCCAGGCTGGCTTCCAGCGGCGCCCAGTAGCCCGGCACCAGACGCGTGTAGCTGTTGACGGTTTGCGCGTACATCGCCATGAATTCAGGCATGTAGCGCTGCTGGCCGGCGGCGAAATGGCGCAGGGTCGCGCTCATGGTGTGCTCGGCCTTGGGGTCGTGGAAGACGTTGGCGCCGGTTTTCCGATCCGTCAGGGACAGGTGGATGTGGCCGCTCTGGCCGGAATGGTGGTGCGACCACTTGGCCATGAAGGTCGCCATCAGGCCTTGCTGCTCGGCCAGGGCTTTGGTGAAGGTCTTGAACAGAAAGGCCTTGTCGGCGGCCTGGCTGATGCCGTCCACCGCCAGGGCGGCCTCCATCACACCGGGGCCGGTTTCATTGTGCAGGCTTTCGATGGGCATGTCCATGCGTTCGCACAGATCCAGCAATTCCTGGTAGAAGTCCGAGTGCACGGTGCTGCGCAGCACCGAATAGCCGCAATTGCCGGGCGTCCAGCTCTTCAGGTTGCGGTACTGCTTTTCGCGCACGGTATCGGGCGTCTCGTCGAACATGAAGAATTCATATTCCAGTGCGGCGTGGGCGTCGAAGCCCATCGTGGCGGCGCGGTCGATCATGCGGTGCAGCAGGCGGCGCGGGCAGACCTCGGCCGCCGGGCCGTCCAGGTCGGCGATGAAGAACAGCATGTCCTCGCCTTGGGCGTTGCGCTCCAGCGGCAGGCGGCGGCAGGACGTGGGGTCGATGCGGACCTGCGCGTCGGGGTAGGCGGTGTGCCAGCCGGTGAAGGTGGTGTTGTCGTAGAGTTCGTCGTTGGAATCCCAGCCCATCACGACGTCGCAGAAGGCAAAACCGTTCTTCAGCGAGCTGATGAACTTGTCCTTGCGCATGTACTTGCCGCGGATGATGCCGTCGATGTCGGACAGCCCCAGCTTGATGTGGGTCAGACTGCTTTGCTCGACCAGGGCGATGGCCTCGTCGATGGTCTGGATGGATCGTTCTTGCATGATGCACCTATGGGGCACGGGATTGAGTGTGGAGCCGGGCCCGTCGGGCCCGGTTTGTTGCAGTCAGATCAGCGTCAGGCGTTGCGGTACGGAGGCCCGGCCTTTTCCATGATTCCTGCGTATTGCTTCAGGATTTCCACGACCTTGGCGCTGCGCGGGCTCTGCGTCGCGATCTCGTCCCAGAACTTCTGGGCTTCGGTCTCGACCTGCTTCCATTCGGCGTCGGGGATGCTGGTCAGTTCCAGCTTGCCGCCCTGGGTGCGGTAGTGGGCCTCGCCCCACCAGTACCAGTGCTGGCGGTAGTAGTGGGAACTGTCCATGCACAGACGGAACAGGGTCTTCAGGTGTTCGGGCACGGCCTGCCACTTTTCGGTGTTGGCGATGTAGGAGCCCGCCCAGGCGCCCGAGATGTTGTTGGTCAGATAGTATTTGGTGACGTCCGCCCAGCCGACCGTGTAGACCTCGGTGATGCCCGACCAGCACACGCCGTCCAGTTCACCCGTTTGCAGGGCGACCTGCACGTCCTCGTAGGGCAGGGTGACGGGGACCACGCCCAGGCGCGACAGGAATCGTCCGCCGGTGGGGAAGGTGTACAGCCGCAGGCCCTTCAGGTCGTCCAGCGAACGGATGGGCTTGGTGGTGGCCATGTTGCAGGGGTCCCAGGCCCCGGTGCCGAGCCAGGTGACCCCCTTGACCTCGGCGTAGGCTTCTTCCCAGATCTTGTTCAGGCCGTACCAGTTCCACAGGGCGGGCACGTCCAGGCTGTAGCGCGAGGCCAGCGGAAAGTAGGCCGCGAAGATGGCGACGTCCACCGGTGCGGCCATGGAATCGTCGTCGCTTTGCGCGGCGTCGATCGTGCCTTTCTGCACGGCGCGGAACAGTTCGCCCTGCGGCACCAGCTGGTCGGCCGTGTAGAGTTCGATTTCCATCTGGCCGTTGGCGGCCTTGTTGAAGGCGTCGATGGACGGTTTGATCACGTGGTCGGCCAGCGCCGGGCCCGCGTAGGTTTGCAGGCGCCACTTGATGGGCGCCTGGGCGCGTCCGATCGCGGGCGCGGCGATCGCGCCGGCCCCCAGGGCTGCGCCTCCGGCCAGTTTCAGAAACTGTCGTCGTTGTGTCATGGGTGCTGTCCTCCGGTGTCGGGCGGGCGGCCCGCGCGCCGCTGCCCGTGTTGTGTGATCCGATGGGTGTTGGGGCCTATCGGGCGCGGTTGGAATACAGGTCAGGCAGCCACAGTGCGATCTGCGGGAAGATCATGATGATCGCCAGGGTGATCATCATCAGCAGCGCAAAGGGCACGATGGATTTGTAGATGTCGACAATGGTGATTTCCGGCGGCGCCATGGCCCGCATCAGGAACAGGTTGTAGCCAAAGGGCGGGATGATGTAGGCCAGTTGGCAGGTGATGGTGTACAGGATGCCGAACCAGATCGGGCTGAAGCCCAGGACCTTGATCAGCGGGATGTAGAGCGGCGCCACGATCACCAGCATGGCCGTGTCGTCCAGGAACATGCCCAGCACGATGAAGGACAGCATCATGATGATCAGGATGGTCCAGCGGCTCAGCTCCAGGTCGTTCAGCAGCAGTTTCTCGATGGCCTTGATGGCGCCCAGGCCGTCGTAGACCGCGCCGAAGCACAGCGCCGCCAGAATGATCCACATGAACATGCAGCTCACGCTCAGCGTCTGGCGCAGGCAGGACTCCATGACGGCCTTGGTCAGGCGGCGCTTGAGGGCGGCCGCCAGCGTGGCCAGCCCGGCGCCCAGGGCCGAGGTTTCCACCAGGCTGGTGACGCCGGTGATGAAGCAGCCCATCATGATGGCGAAGATCACCAGCGGCAGGATGCCTTCGGCCAGCAGCTTCCATTTTTCGGGTTCGGCGGCGCGGCGTTCTTCCTCGGACAGCGGCGGGCCCAGTTCCGGGTTCATCCGGCAGCGCACGTAGATGTACACCGTGAACAGCAGCGCCATCAGCAGGCCGGGCAGAATGCCGCCCAGCCACAGTTGCAGCACCGGCTGGCGGGCGATCATGGCGTACAGCACCAGCACGATGCTGGGCGGGATCAGGATGCCCAGCGAACTGCCGGCCTGGATCACGCCGGTGATCATGACCTTGTCATAGCCGCGCCGCATCATCTGGGGCAGGGCCACGCTGGCGCCGATGGCCATGCCGGCCACGCTCAGCCCGTTCATGGCGGAAATCATCACCATCAGGCCGATGGTGCCGATGCCCAGGCCGCCGGGCATGGAACCCATCCATACGTGGAACATGCGGTAGAGCCGGTCGGCCAGGCCCGATTCCGACAGCATGAAGCCCATGAAGACGAACAGGGGCAGGGTCAGCAGGGCAAACCAGTTCAGGACGGTAAAGGTGGCGTTGAACGGCATCTCGATGTCGTTGCCGCCCCACAGGAAATAGGCCGCCGTGGCGCCGATGAAACCCACCACGCCGTAGACCCGCTGCCCCGTGGACATCAGGATCAGCAACGAGGCGAACATGGTCAGGGTGATCAGTTCGTGGCTCATTCGATCTCCTTGCCGCAGGCGGCGGCCAGGTCTCGGAAGAACGTGGCGATGGTTTGCAGCAGCATCATGAAGATGCCGAAGGTCATGATGATCTTGATGGGGGCCAGCGGCGGCGCCCAGGCGGTGTAGTTGCGCTGGTTATATTCCAGCGCATATTGGGAACTGGAAATGCCGCCCAGCAGCAGGAAGACCAAGAAGGCGACCACCATCCAGATCGTGACCATGTCCACGGCGGCCCGCGTGCGCGGCGACCAGCGCGAATAGAACAGGTCCATGCGGACGTGGGCGTTGAGCTGCATCGAATAGCCCCCGCCCAGCAGGTAATAGGCCGACAGCAGGAACTGGGCGCTTTCCATCATCCAGTTGGTGTAGAGGTTGAAACCCACACGGACGACGGCTGCATAGAGAAAGCCGACCATCATGATCAGCACGAAGTACATGGCGAAACGCCCGATGAACCGGTTGATCCGGTCCACCCAGCGCACGTAGAGCCTGATGATGTGGGGCACGCGCTCCTCCTGGTCGGCGTCGGTCCGGTGCATGGACCCCGCCGGGTTTCTTCAGGAAGATGGTGGACCGGCGGTGCGCGCGCGGCTATCCCGAAACGGCAGCCGGGCATCGGATTTCGGCACCGCTTTATCGGATTTCGGCAAAATCAGGGATGACCCTAGTGCGAGTCGGGACGGATCGGAGCGCCTTGCAAGGCGCGACGTGGAGGGCCGGGCTCAGTCGGCCGGGTCGCGCAGGGTGCTGGACGGCAGTTCGCCGAACAGCCGGCGGTAGTCGCGGGAGAACTGGCCCAGGTGTTCGAAGCCCCAGGTCGTGGCGGCCTGGGTGACCCGGTTGGCCGGGTCGTCGGTGCTGCGCAGCCGGCGGCGGACCTGGTTCAGCTTGAGGATGCGCAGGTAGGTGAGCGGCGACAGGCCGGCCACCTCTTGGAAACAGTATTGCAGCGTGCGGCGGCTGACGTGCATCTGGCGGCAGAGGTCGGCGATCGACAGACGCTGGCTGGGCTGCGCCAGCACCAGTTCGCAGGCCTGGCCGACCACCTGGTGGCTGTGGCGGATGCGTGAATAATGCGCCCCCCGGGGCGGGGCGCTGCCGTGCGCCAGTGCGGCGCCCAGTTGATCCAGCACGGTTTCCTGCAGATCGAGGATGTGCTCGGGCGTGGCGGCGGGCCGCCCGTCGGGCGGAAACAGCGCCTGGCGCAGCGTGCCGAGGATGCGCCGGAAATGTTCGGGCGGCACGGCCAGGGTGCCGCCCGGACCGGGCAGTCCCAGGGCGTCCGCATAGGGGAAATGTTCGTCGAACAGCGTCTTGTCGATGACGATGCCGAAGAGCTGGCAGCGTTCGGGGGTGCTCAGTTCGAATTCACAGCCGCCCTGGCGGAACAGCAGCGTGTCGCCCTGGACCGGCTGGGCGTCCAGGCGCGAGGCCGGTACGCCGGGGGCGGGCAGGCCGAACCACAGCGCATCATTCCAGGCGGCGCAGGACTGGCGCAGGGCCTGGTTGGCCGTTTCCTGGAAGATTTGCAGGCCGGGCAGCCAGAGTTCGGTCAGGCGCCCCTCGAAGCGCCCGGACGAGAACTGGCTGTAGCTTTGTTCCCATTGGCTCAGGTTGCGCGCATGGTCCTCGGCGTCGTGCGCAACGCGTTCCCGCCGCAACAGGCGCGGTTTTCTGGGCGGGACAGCAGGCTCAGAGGACGAGAGCGCCACCGGGTTCTCCTGGAAAGACACAGACCGAACCTGAAGAGCATACCTGGAAAAATCGGGGGCTTTGACCCTGCTTCCATTAGGGATGACCCTGACGTGATGCTTGAAATATCGCACAATGAAGGTTTTTCATCGTTAGGGAAAGGGTCAAGATGCCACGCATAGTCCTGTTCGAAAACATACACGCCAGCGCCCGGGAAGTCTTCGTCGCGGCGGGGTTCGACGATGTCGTCACGCACGCGGGGGCGCTCTCGGGCGACGCCCTGCGCGAGGCCCTTCAGGGCGCGTATGCGGTCGGCATCCGCTCCCGGACCCATCTCGATCAGGCCGTGCTGAATGATCTGCCGGACCTGCGCGTCATCGGCTGCTTCTGCATCGGCACCAACCAGGTGGATCTGGAAACCGCGGCTTTGCACGGGGTTCCGGTGTTCAATGCGCCGTTCTCGAACACCCGCTCGGTGGCCGAGCTGGTGCTGGGCGAGGCCATCCTGCTGCTGCGCCGCATCCCCGAAAAGAACGCCCGCGTGCACGAGGGCTTCTGGGACAAGACCGCCGACGGCGCCTACGAGGCGCGCGGCAAGACGCTGGGCATCGTCGGCTATGGCAACATCGGTTCCCAGGTCGGCATCCTGGCCGAATCCTTCGGCATGCGCGTGATCTACCACGACATCGAGGCCAAGCTGCCCCTGGGCAACGCCCACGCCACCTCCTCGCTGAAGAAATTCCTGGCCCAGGCCGACGTGGTCACCCTGCACGTGCCCGGCGGCAAGGACACGACCAATCTGCTCGATGCCGATGCCATCGCCGCCATGCGCCCGGGCAGCATCCTGATCAACGCCTCGCGCGGCACGGTGGTGGACATCCCCGCGCTGCAGCGCGCGCTGAAATCCGGCCATCTGTCGGGCGCCGCCATCGACGTGTTCCCCACCGAACCCAAGAGCCGCGACGAGGCCCTGGACAGCCCCCTGCGCGGCCTGCACAACGTGATCCTGACCCCGCACATCGGCGGCAGCACCCAGGAATCCCAGGAAAACATCGGCCGCGAGGTCGCAGAAAAGCTCAAGCGCTTTATCAGCAGCGGCACGACCAAGGGCGCCGTCAATTTCCCGGAAATCGCCTACCACGAGCAGGCAGGCGCGGCGCGCATCATCCACATCCACCAGAACGTGCCGGGCGCCATGGGCGCGCTCAGCAACCTGATGGGCGAATACGGCCTGAACATCGTCAGCCAGCAACTGCAGACGCGCGGCAAGATCGGCTACGCCATCACCGACGTCGACGGCGAGGCCACCGACCAGGTCATCGAGGGCCTGCGGCGCCATCCGATCACGATTCGTTGCGATCGGGTGTGAGGGTTGTCCTGGCGCCCGGCGCAGAAATCGGCTGCTGATTGATCCAGATCAGTAGCCATATCGGACGCGGGGGTTTATGGTAGGGGGTCCCTGAAAGGAGCCCTTGCATGAGCCTCACGTCCCCTGATGCTGCACCCAAGGCCCGCCGCGGTCGCCTGCTGACTGTCTGGACACCTGAAGACAAGGCGTTCTGGGTCCGCGAAGGCAGCGCCATCGCCAACGTCAATCTCTGGATTTCGGTTCCGGCCCTGTTCCTGGCCTTTGCCGTCTGGCAGATGTGGAGCGTGGTGGCGGTCAACCTGCCCAATCTCGGCTTCAAGTACACCGAAAACGAGCTGTTCTGGCTGGCGGCGCTGCCGGCCTTGTCCGGCGCCACGCTGCGCATCTTTTATTCCTTCATGGTGCCTGTGTTCGGCGGGCGGCGCTGGACGGCGCTGACCACGGCCAGCCTGCTGCTGCCCACGATCGGGGTAGGGCTGGCGGTCCAGGATCCGGACACGCCGTATTCCACCATGCTGATCCTGGCCCTGCTGTGCGGGCTGGGGGGCGGGAATTTCTCCTCGTCCATGTCCAACATCAGCTTTTTCTTTCCCAAGGAACGCAAGGGCTCGGCCCTGGGCCTGAACGCCGGCCTGGGCAATCTGGGGGTGTCCTCGGTGCAGTTTCTGGCGCCGCTGGTCATCACCCTGGGCATTCTCGGCCCCTGGGCGGGTGGTCCGCAGACGGCGCAGTTGTCCGGCGCCCACGGCGGTCCGACGGAAATCTGGGCGCAGAACGCGGCTTTCATCTGGGTGCCGTTCATCATCATCGTGTCGATGCTGGCCTGGGCCGGCATGCACGACATCGCGGATGCCAAGGCGTCTTTCCGTGAACAGGCGGTGATCTTTCAGCGTAAGCACAACTGGATCATGTGCTTCCTGTATCTGGGCACGTTCGGCTCTTTCATCGGCTTTTCCGCCGGTTTTCCGCTGCTGATCAAATACCTGTACCCCGACATCCGCCCGCTGCAGTACGCCTGGCTGGGGCCGCTGGTCGGGGCGATGGCGCGGCCCTTCGGCGGCTGGCTGTCCGACCGGATGGGCGGCGCGCGAGTGACGTTCTGGACCTTTTTCTGGATGACCCTGGGGGTGCTGGGGGTCATGGCCTCGCTGCCGTCCGGGCAGTCCCCGGGCAGCTTTTACGGTTTTCTGCTGTCCTTCCTGTTCCTGTTCTTCCTGACCGGCATCGGCAATGGCTCCACCTTTGCCATGATTCCGGTGATCTTCAATACGCTGGCGCAGCGCCGCCATGCGGCCGATGGGCCGGACGGCCAGATCCGGGCCGACACCGAGGGCGCCAAGGAATCCGCGGCCGTGCTGGGCTTCAGCGGCGCCATGGGGGCCTATGGCGGCTTCTTCATTCCCAAGAGCTTCGGCACGTCCTTCGAACTCACCGGCACCCCGTATGCCGCCTTGGTGTTTTTCGTGATTTTCTATGCCGTATCGATTGCCGTAACCTGGTGGTACTACTCGCGGCGCCGTGCCGAGATCCCGTGCTGACGCGCGGCGGCGCCGTCGGTATGCGGCCGAACCTTTTCTTAATGGAGCGCCCATCGTGAGCCATTTCATCGATCGCCTGAAATATTTCTCTCGCCCGAAGGAAACCTTTTCCGACGGCCACGGCGCCGTGGTCCACGAAGACCGCACCTGGGAAGACGCCTACCGCAACCGCTGGCAGCACGACAAGATCGTGCGCTCCACGCACGGCGTGAACTGCACCGGGTCCTGTTCCTGGAAAATCTACGTCAAGGGCGGCCTGGTCACCTGGGAGACCCAGCAGACCGACTATCCGCGCACCCGCCCGGACATGCCCAACCACGAACCGCGCGGCTGTCCGCGCGGGGCCACGTTCTCGTGGTACCTGTACAGCGCCAATCGCGTCAAATATCCGATGCTGCGCGGCCGCCTGGCCCGGCTGTGGCGCGAGCAGCGCAAGACCATGGGCGCCGTCCAGGCCTGGGAGGCCATCGTCTCCGATCCGGACAAGGCCGCCAGCTACAAGTCCGCGCGCGGCCTGGGCGGCTTCGTCCGCTCAAATTGGGACGAGGTCAACGAGATCGTCGCGGCGGCCAACATCCACACCATCAAGCGCCACGGCCCGGACCGCATCGCGGGCTTCTCGCCGATCCCGGCCATGTCCATGGTGTCCTACGCCTCGGGCAGCCGCTATCTGTCGTTGCTGGGCGGATCGCTGCTCAGCTTCTACGACTGGTATTGCGACCTGCCGCCCTCCAGCCCCCAGACCTGGGGCGAGCAGACCGACGTCAGCGAATCGGCCGATTGGTACAACTCGACCTTCATCATGTTGTGGGGCTCGAACGTGCCCCAGACCCGCACGCCCGACGCCCACTTCATGGTCGAGGCCCGCTACCGGGGCGCCAAGGTCGTGTCCGTGTTCCCGGACTACGCCGAAGGCGCCAAGTTCGGCGACATCTGGCTGCATCCCAAGCAGGGCACCGACGCGGCCCTGGCCCTGGCCATGGGCCACGTCATCCTCAAGGAATTCCACCTCGCGGGCAAGAGCGCCTATTTCGACCGCTACTGCCGCCAGTACACCGACATGCCCTTCCTGGTGCGCCTGGTGCGCCAGGGCGACCGCTACGTGCCCGACCGCAAGCTGCGGGCGGACGATTTCGCCGACCGGCTGGGCCAGGACAACAACCCCGAATGGAAGACCGTCGCCTGCGACGAGGACACGGGCGAACTGATCGTGCCCCAGGGCTCCATCGGTTTCCGCTGGGGGCAGCAGGAGGGCGGGGACGCCGGCAAATGGAACCTGGAATTGAAGGACGCCCGGGGCCATGAGGTGCGCCCGCGCCTGTCCCTGATCGATGCCTGCGACGAGGTCGCGCCGGTGGCCTTCCCGTATTTCGGCGGCATCCCGCATGATCACTTCAAGGGTACGGACCACGACGAAGTGCTGGTGCGCAACCTGCCCGTCAAGCGCATCCAGACCGCCGAAGGCGAGGTCCTGGTCGCCACGGTGTTCGATCTGTTCGTGGCCAACTACGGCATCGACCGGGGCCTGGGCGGCGACAACGCGGCGGCGTCCTATGACGACGACGTGCCCTACACCCCGGCCTGGCAGGAACGCATCACCGGGGTTCCGCGCGAACAGGTCATTACGGTGGCGCGCCAGTTTGCCGACAATGCCGACAAGACCGAAGGCAAGTCCATGGTCATTCTGGGCGCCGGCCTGAATCACTGGTATCACATGGACATGGCCTACCGGGGCATCATCAACCTGGTGTCCATGTGCGGTTGCGTCGGCCAGTCCGGCGGCGGCTGGTGTCACTACGTGGGCCAGGAAAAACTGCGCCCGCAGACCGGCTGGACCATGCTGACCTTCGCGCTGGACTGGCTGCGCCCGCCGCGCCACATGAACGGCACGTCCTTTTTCTACGCGCACAGCGATCAATGGCGCTATGAAAAGCTGCAGGTGCCGGAACTGCTTTCGCCGCTGGCGGATGCCTCGAAATACCAGGGCAGCCTGATCGACATGAACGTGCGCGCCGAGCGCATGGGCTGGCTGCCCACGGCGCCGCAGTTGCAGACCAATCCCTTGCAAGTGGCGCGCGCCGCCCGGGCGGCCGGTCAGGATCCCAAGGACTACGCCGTCAACAGCCTGCGCGACGGTTCGCTGAAATTCTCCTGCGAAGACCCGGACCATCCCGACAACTTCCCGCGCAACCTGTTCATCTGGCGCTCCAATATCCTGGGGTCCTCGGGCAAGGGGCACGAGTATTTCCTCAAGCACCTGCTGGGCACCCAGCACGGCGTGCAGGGCAAGGACCTGGGCGAAACGGGCGAGGCCAAACCGCTGGAAGTCACCTGGCGCGACGATGCGCCGCAGGGCAAGCTCGACCTGCTGGTGACCCTGGATTTCCGCATGTCCACGACCTGTGTCTATTCGGACGTGGTGCTGCCGACGGCCACCTGGTACGAAAAGAACGACCTGAACACGTCCGACATGCATCCCTTCATCCACCCGCTGTCGGCGGCCGTGGATCCGGTCTGGGAATCGCGCAGCGACTGGGAAATCTACAAGGGCCTGGCAAAGAAATTCTCCGAGCTGGCGGCCGATGCGGATCTGCCCGACGAGGACCTGGTGCTGCAGCCCCTGCAGCACGACTCTCCGGGCGAACTCAGCGATCCCTACGACGTACGCGAATGGCGCAAGGGTGAATGCGATCTGACGCCCGGCAAGACGATGCCGAACCTGATGGTCGTGAACCGGGACTACAAGCACGTCTACGAGCGTTTCACCACGCTCGGGCCGCTGGCGGAAAAACTGGGCAACGGCGGCAAGGGCATTGCCTGGGACACCAAGGAAGAAGTCGAATTCCTGGGCAAACTGAACGGCCGCGAGCGCGATCCCGGCGTCGGCCAGGGCCAGCCGCGCATCGTCACCGATATCGAGGCCTGCGAGACCATCCTGACCCTGGCGCCCGAGACCAACGGCCACGTGGCCTTGAAGGCCTGGGAGGCCCTGTCGAAAATCACCGGCCGGGATCACTCGCACCTGGTCAAGTCCAGCGAGCACGAAAAGATCCGCTTCCGCGACATCCAGGCGCAGCCGCGCAAGATCCTGACGTCGCCCACCTGGTCGGGGATCGAGTCCGACAAGGTCAGCTACAGCGCCGGCTACACCAATGTGCACGAACTGATCCCCTGGCGCACGCTGACCGGCCGCCAGGAGCTGTATCAGGACCACCCCTGGATGCGCGATTTCGGCGAATCCCTGTGCGTGTACCGGCCGCCGGTGGATACCAAGACCATCGCGCCCATGCTGGACGAGCGCTACAGCAACGGCGAGCCGCACGTGGTGCTGAACTTCCTCACGCCGCACCAGAAATGGGGGATTCACTCCACGTATTCCGACAACCTGATCATGCTGACGCTTTCGCGCGGCGGCCCGATCGTCTGGATGTCGGAGATCGACGCGGCCAAGGTCGGCATCGTGGATAACGACTGGATCGAGGTCTTCAACGTCAACGGGGCGCTGGTCGCCCGCGCCGTGGTCAGCCAGCGCGTGCCCGAGGGCATGACCATGATGTACCACGCCCAGGAAAAGATCGTGAACGTGCCGGGTTCGGAAATCACCGGCAAGCGCGGCGGGATCCACAATTCCGTGACCCGCACCGTGCTCAAGCCCACGCACATGATCGGCGGCTACGCCCAACTGTCCTACGGCTTCAACTACTACGGCACGGTGGGGTCGAACCGCGACGAGTTCGTGGTCGTGCGCAAACTGAAAAATGTCGACTGGATGGACGAGACCCACGAGGTTTCCGCCCAGACGCAGGCCTGAGGAGTCGTCCCATGAAAATCCGCGCGCAAGTCGCCATGGTCCTGAATCTGGACAAATGCATCGGCTGCCATACCTGTTCGATCACCTGCAAGAACGTCTGGACGTCCCGCGAAGGCATGGAATACGCCTGGTTCAACAACGTCGAGACCAAGCCCGGCGTGGGTTACCCCAAGGACTGGGAAAACCAGGACCGCTGGAACGGCGGTTGGCGCCGCCGCAACGACGGCCGCATCGAGCCGCGCCAGGGCGGCAAGCTGCGCCTGCTGTCGCGCATCTTCTCGAACCCGAACCTGCCTGAGATCGACGACTACTACGAGCCCTTTACCTACGATTACGACTACCTGCAAAAGGCCCCGGAACGCACCACGCCGCCCACGGCGCGGCCGCGTTCCCTGATCACCGGCCAGCGCATGGAAAAGATCGAGTGGGGTCCCAACTGGGAAGAAATCCTGGGCGGCGAGTTTTCCAAGCGCTCGCAGGACTACAACTTCGAGGCGGTGCAAAAGGACATCTACGGGCAGTTCGAGAACACCTTCATGATGTACCTGCCGCGCTTGTGCGAGCACTGCCTGAACCCCACCTGTGTGGCCAGTTGTCCGTCCGGTTCGATCTACAAGCGCGCCGAGGACGGGATCGTCCTGATCGACCAGGACAAGTGCCGCGGCTGGCGCATGTGCGTGTCCGGCTGTCCCTATAAAAAGATCTACTACAACTGGAAGTCCGGCAAGGCGGAAAAGTGCATCTTCTGCTATCCGCGCATCGAGGCCGGCATGCCCACGGTCTGCTCCGAGACCTGTGTGGGCCGGATCCGCTACCTGGGCGTGCTGCTGTATGACGCCGACGGCATCGAGGCCGCCGCCGGCACGCTTCATGAAAAGGACCTGTACCAGGCGCAACTGGACCTGTTCCTGGACCCGAACGACCCGGAAGTCCGCCGCCAGGCCCTGGCCGACGGCATCCCGGAAAACTGGCTGGATGCGGCCTGCAATTCTCCGGTCTACAAGATGGCCGTCGACTGGAAGATCGCCTTCCCCCTGCACCCGGAATACCGCACCCTGCCCATGGTCTGGTATGTGCCGCCGCTCTCGCCGATCCAGTCCGCCGCCAACAGCGGTCAGATCGGCGCCTTTGGCGAAATCCCCGATGTGCAGTCGCTGCGCATCCCCCTGCGCTACCTGGCCAATCTGCTGACGGCCGGCGACGAGGCCCCGATCGCCACGGCGCTGGAACGCCTGTTGGGCATGCGCGCCTTCATGCGGGCGCGCTCGGTGGACCGCCAGGAACGCCACGACATTCTCGATCAGGTCGGCCTGAGCCTGCACCAAGTCGAGGACATGCACCGCTACCTGGCCATCGCCAACTTCGAGGACCGTTTCGTGGTGCCGACCGCGCACCGTGAAAGCGCCGAGAACGCTTTCGAGATGCGCGGCGGCTGCGGCTTCACCTTTGGCAACGGCTGTTCGGGCGGCACGTCCGGGGGCTCGCTGTTCGGCAAACCGCGCAACAAGCGCAAGCCGAGCGTGGTGTTCCTCGACCCGGCCCGCACGGCCTGACAGGAGGCATGACATGGATACCGTCACGATGACCCGCCAGGCGCCGGTGTTTTCCGTCCTGTCCGTGCTGCTCGGCTATCCCGAGCGGGACTGGCTGGATGCCTTGCCGGAGCTGCATGCGACCCTGCCGGCCGAGGCGCGCACCCGGCTGGCGCCGCTGTTCGACTTTCTGGATCAGAGCGACGATCTGATCGACCTGCAGGAACAGTACGTCGCCACCTTCGACCGCCGGACCGCTCATTCCCTGCACCTGTTCGAGCACGTGCATGGCGAATCACGCGACCGGGGCCAGGCCATGGTGGACCTGCGCAACGAATACCTGAAGCACGGGCTGGAACCCGCCAGCATCGAGCTGCCGGATTATGTGCCGCTGTTCCTGGAATTTCTCGGTCAGATTCCCGCCGAGGCGGCCGAAGACCTGCTGGGCGACGCCATCCACGTGCTGGCCAGGCTGGGCGACAAGCTGGCGGAATCGGACAGCCCCTACGCCTGCCTGTTTGCCCAGTTGCGCACGATGACCGACGTCGAGCCCGAGGTCCTGCCCGATCCCCCCGAAGGGGACATGGAAGAAACCCTGATCACCTTCGGCCCGCAGGCCGACGGCACTGAACCGCTGCTGATGCGGCGTCCGGGCGGCGGGGACGGCGCGCAGCCCATCGTGTTCCATCCGCCCCGTGCCCGCAAGGCCGGCCCGGCCGGCGGCCAGGCCTGAGGAGATTCCGATGAAAGCCACACTCGATCTGTTCTTCTTCGGGGTGTATCCCTACATCGCCCTGACCGTGTTCCTCCTGGGCAGCCTGCTGCGCTTCGAGCGCGAGCAGTACACCTGGAAAAGCGACTCCAGCCAATTGCTGCGCCGGGGGTCGCTGCGCTGGGGCAGCAATCTGTTCCACATCGGGATCATTGCCCTGTTCTTCACCCACCTGGTGGGGCTGCTGACGCCGCCGGCCGTCTACCACGCCTTCGGCGTGACGACGCAGTTCAAGCAGTTGATGGCCATCGTGGTCGGCGCGATCCTGGGGGTCATGTGCCTGATCGGCCTGCTGCTGCTGATCCATCGCCGCTGGGTGGAAATCCGCCTGTTGCACAACAGCAGCACGTCCGACTGGGTGACGCTGCTGTGGGTGCTGCTGGTGCTGGTGGTGGGCATTGCCTCGATCTTCACGTCCGTGCACCACACCGACGGCGCGGTGATGATCCAGTTGGGCGAATGGGCCCAGCGCATCGTCACCTTCCGCGGCGGCGCGGTGGGCGCCATGGAGGGCGTCCCTGCGGTCTATCGCCTGCACATGGTGCTGGGCATGACGCTGTTCGTGATCTTCCCCTTTACCCGCCTGGTGCATGTGTGGTCGGGCTTTGCCTCGGTCACCTATCTGGTCCGGGCCTGGCAGATCGTGCGGTCGCGCTGACACGAGGGGGAACTGCATGATCACCGTCAACGACACGCTCATCACCGAGGACGAGATCCTGGCCGAGGTGCCGCGCCACCAGCGCGAAGCCAATCCCCGCCTGGCCGCCGGCCAGGAACTGGTGCTGCGCGCCCTGTGCCGCCAGCGTGCCGCCGAACTGGACCTGTCGGCCGAGGACGACGAGGCCCTGCTGGAATCCGTGCTGGCCCACGAGGTGCGTACGCCGCAGGCCGATGAGGCCAGTTGCCGCCGCTACTACGAGCAGCATCCCGACGAGTTCCGCGAAGGCGACCGGGTCGAGGCCTGGCACATCCTGTTCCAGGCGACCTCGGGGCTGGACGTGCAGAAACTGCGGACCCGGGCCAATGGCGTCCTGGCCGAACTGCACCGCGACGGCCTGGGCGCTTTTGCCGCCTGCGCCCAGCGCTATTCCAATTGCCCGTCCGGGGCCAAGGGCGGCGCCCTGGGCGAACTGGGCCGCGGCGAGATGGTGCCGGAATTCGAGCGGGCGGTCTTCGCCCTGCCGGAATACACCTTGGGCGGCGAGCTGGTCGAGACCCGCTTCGGTTTTCATATCGTACGCACCGGCCTCAAGGTCGAGGGTCATGCGCTGCCGTTCGAGGCGGTGCATGCGCGGCTGGCGGGCTGGCTGGAAGAAGCCAGCCGGCGGCGGGCGGTGCACCAGTACCTGCAGCAATTGGTGGGGGCGGCCAGGATCGAGGGCATCCCGATGTCGGGGGCGGAATCGCCGCTGGTGCAGTAACCGGTTGCTGTAGCCGGTTGCTGTTGCGCACGGAGGCGGCCGGTTCCCCTCCGCCCTGTTCGGCGGTCCTCCCTGCGGTCGGACTGCCCGGCCCTTCCTCGTACAGCCGGGCGGCGGGCAAACTCGGCCTACGGCCTCAGACAGTGCACGCCTTGTTCCCGGCTTCCCTTCGGAAGCGGCCGGCGCCTCACGCGGTTGTCGGGGAACCGGCCGCTTCCGTGCGGGTTGGTGTGATGCGGCCGGGCGGTATCGCTGGCGGGATGACATCCGCTAATGTATGGGCGTCCAGGTGGTCCATGAAGGCCTTCAGCGCACCCGCCACGATCGGGGTCAGGCCGCAGCAGCCGCTCAGGATGCAGTGGTTGTCGGCGCCCATGCACTCGACCAGGGCCAGATCGTTTTCCATGTCGCGGATCAGCGCGCCCAGGCGGATGTCTTCCGGTTCGTGGGCCAGTTCCATGCCGCCGTTCTTGCCGCGCACTGTGCGGATCCAGCCGCGCTGGGCCAGGCGGTGGGTGATCTTCATCAGGTGCGGTTCGGAAATGCCGTAGACCTGGGCGATCTCGGCGATCGTGCAGAGGCGGTCGCGGTGGCGGCCCAGATGGATCAGCAGCCGCACCGCGTAGTCGCTCATATTGGTCAGGCGCATGGCGTGTCCTGGATCGGGGCGGGCATCAGCGCGCCTGGGCCGGCTGGGCGGCGGGCCGGGGCGGCGCGACGGCGGGGGCGGGCTTGTCCGGCCGGGGTCGGATCAGCATCGGGGCGAAACGCCACAGGTAGAGGACCATGCACAGGATCCAGGCGCAGGCGGCCAGGTGCAGCAGGGCCTGGCTGGCGGTCGAAGGCCACAGCGCGGCCAGCCGGAAGACGACGGCGGCAATCATCAGCCAGTAGCTGGCCAGCATGCTGCGGTCCAGGGCCAGCGGGCGCCCCAGGTGGCCCAGGGCCGTGCGGGTCAGCATGCCGATGATCAGGATGCAGAAGCCGGCCATGCCGATCAGGTGGACGTGCGTGGCGCTGCGCGCCAGCAGGCCGCGCAGCAGCGTTGGATCGAACAGGCCGCTGATCTGGACCGCTGCGAACAGCAGGCCGAGACCGATGCAGGCGTAGCCCAGGTACAGAATCCACAGCATGGGCTTGGGCAGCACCGCCAGCGGTTTCCAGGCCAGCAACTGGCCCAGGCTGATCAGGCCGGTCAGCGCCAGGCTGAAGGCCATGAACAGCGGCAGGAAGGCCGGTCCGCCGGCGGCGGGCGGCACGATCTGCATCAGCACGCCGGCCGCCAGCGCCAGGGCGCTGAAGACCATCTGGACATGGCCGGAGCGGGTCAGCATGGGGATCTGCAGGCCTTGGACCATGCGCATGGCAAAGAAAGGGATGACGCGGCGGGCGATCAGCAGGGCGATCACGGCCATGCCGATCAGGCCCAGGTCGAAGCGCTGCATCAGCAGCGCGTAATCGCCGCGCAGGGCTGCCAGCAGATACAGCAGGTCGGCTGCGCCCAGCGCCAGCATGAGCACCGGCAGGCCATAGTTGCGGCGGCTGCGGCCCTTGACCATGACGCGCATCAGGCTGACGGCGGCGGTCAGGAAGAACAGCAGTTCGGCCGCCGTGGCGATCCAGAAGCCCGTCAGCCCGCCCGTCAGGAAGCCGGCGCGCGCGACGAGCCAGAGCAGGCACAGCAGGCCCAGGGGCCGGCCGGACAGGGGGTTGAAGCCGGTCCAGGTGGCGCTGGCGGTCAGCAGGAAGCCGACCGCGATGGTGATGATGAAGCCCCACAGCATTTCGTGGGCGTGCCAGTAGACCTGGGGCAGGGGGCCATCCAGCACCTGCGGGGCGAAGATCCACAAGGCGATGGAGATCAGCGCCCAGGCGGCGCCGGCCAGGTACAGCGGCCGGAATCCCAGGGCCAGGAAGGCGGTCATGGACGGCCGCGCCGGGGCGGCGGCCGGTTCCTCAATGTTGAGCAGGCGGGACATGGGCGTCGAACTCCGTCACGGGTTGGTCGGGCTGGCGGCTGATCTGATAGCCGTACCACAGGCTGCGGGCGATCCGCCGGGCGAAATCCTCGGCCTGGGCGACGAAGGCCGGGTTGTCGAATTCGTCCAGCGTGTCGCGAAACAGGTCCAGCCAGCGCACGAACATCGGGCCTTCCAGATCCGGCAGGGCGACGTGGCGCGGCATCGGCGTGCCGCTGTAGGTGCCGGTGCGCCGCAGCAGCGACGACCAGAAGCGCACCATGCGTTCCAGGTGTTCGTCCCAGTCGTCGATATGGGCGTCGAAGATCGGCCCCAGGACCGCGTCCTGGCGGACGCGGCGGTAGAAATGGTGGACGAGGGTCGTGATCTCGTCTTCGGTGCAGACGGGCGGGTCTTCCATGCGGCGGCCAGGTTGGATTCCAAAGATTCATATTATAGATATCTTCATAGGGAATCGCAAAATTAGTCAGGGAACGGCAGGGTAGGCGGGGCCGCCGGGCGCGGCGTTCAGTTATGATCAGAGTCTTCATCCGTCACCATTCTTCCTGGATCGCGCCCCTCGCGGCGCCGCTGGCCTGGCCCATCATGTCCGAACCTGTCACCCTGTCCTGCGTCATCCCTTGCCTGAACGAGCAGGCCAATCTGGGCGTGCTGCTGCCACAATTGCTGGCCATGCTGGCCGACCAGGATTGCACGCCGGAAATCATCGTCGTGGATGATGGCAGCACCGACGGCACGCCGGACCTGATGCGCCATTGGGCCAGCCTGCACCCGGAAATCGTCTATCTGCGCCTGTCGCGCAACTTTGGCAAAGAAGCCGCCCTGACCGCCGGCCTGGAGGCCGCGCGCGGCGATGCCGTGGTCTGCCTGGACGCCGACATGCAGCATCCGCCGGACATGATTCCCGCGATGCTGGCGCGTTGGCGCGCCGGGGTGCACATGATTTACGCCGTGCGCGCCACGCGCGACGACGAGACCTGGTTCAAGCGCATCGGCACCCGGCTGTTCTACGCCCTGATGCGGACGTCCGACGGCCTGGGCGTGCCGCCCAACGCGGGGGACTTCCGCCTGATGGACCGGGCCGTGGTCGACGCCCTGAAACAACTGCCGGAACGCGACCGCTTCATGAAGGGGCTGTTCGCCTGGGTCGGCTTTCAGTCCGAGGCCATGACCTATACGCCGCCCCAGCGGCTGCATGGCGTCAGCCGCTTCCGGCCCTTGAAACTGCTGCGTTTCGCCGTGGACGGGCTGACGGCCTTCACCACCTGGCCGCTGCGCCTGTTGAGCCTGATGGGCGCCTGCATCGCACTGCTGGCGTTCCTGTACGGCTTGCTCATCATCGTGTCGCATCTGCTCTATGGCGATGCGGTGCGCGGCTGGGCCACGCTGATTACCGTGATCCTGTTCTTTGCCGGGGTCAATCTGATGTCGCTGGGGGTGGTGGGCGAATACATCGCCCGCATCTTCACCGAGGTCAAGGGCCGGCCCGTCTATCTGCTGCGCGAACGCGCGGGCGCGGGACTGGACGGCGCCCGTTCAGTGCCCGGCCGGGGCGCCGAGCCCGGCCCCCGTCCCGGCCTGGCAGTCCCGCCGCCGCGCTATGCGCAGTCCGACACGGCCGCCGCTCCGGCGACCGATGAGTCGCTGCCGTCAGAAGGACGGCAGGCATGAAGGCGCCGGTATTCTGCACGCGGCTGGTGGATGCCGGTGAATCCGTCTGGCGGCGCTTGCAGGCGCGGCGCGCCTGGCCCTGGGTGGCGTTGTGCGTCTTTCTCTGGCTGGCGGCCACGACCTGGGCGTATCCGCTGCTGCTGCCCGACGAAGGCCGTTACGTCGGGGTGGCCTGGCACATGCTGGCTTCGGGGGACTACCTGACGCCGCGCCTGGACGGCATGCCTTTCTTTCACAAGCCGCCGCTGTTCTACTGGCTGACGTCGGCGTCCCTGGCGGTGTTCGGCGACAACGCCTGGGCCGGGCGGTTGTGCTCGGTGCTGGCCGCCACGGCGTTGGTGACGGTTTTTTACGTGTTTCTGCGCCGCTATGTCAGCGGCCGCACGGCGGGCCGCACGGCCCTGATCCTGGCCGTGCAGCCCTTTCTGTTCGGCGCGGCGCACTACGCCAACCTGGACATGCTGGTGGCCGCCCTGATGGGGCTGACCGTGATGGCGGGCGCCGATGCCGTATTTCGCCGCGAACAGCAGCGCCCGGATGCGGGGGCGCTGACCGCCATGTACGTGGCGGCCGCGGCCGGCTTTCTGGCCAAGGGCCTGATCGGCGTCGTGCTGCCGGGCGGGGTGCTGTTCTTCTGGCTGCTGGGCCGTCGCCGCTTCCGCGCGATGGGGCGCCTGCTGTGGTGGCCGGGCATCCTGCTGTTCCTGGCGCTGACCCTGCCCTGGATGGTCGTCATGGAAACGCGCCATCCCGGTTTCTTCGACTATTACATCGTCTACCAGCATTTCCAGCGTTTCCTGGAATCGGGCTTCAATAATCCGCATCCCTTCTGGTTCTACGTGCCGGTCGTGCTGGGGCTGACGCTGCCCTGGTCGATCCAGTTGTGGCGCTGGTGCCAGCCCCGGGGACCCTTGCAGACGGCCTTCGTGCCGCCCGCCCACCGGCCCGAGCAGGTCGACCGCCGGGTGCTGCGCGGCCTGATGCTGTCCTGGCTGGCCGTGGTGCTGGTGTTCTTTTCGATTCCCACCTCGAAACTGGTGGGTTATGTGATCGCCGTGCTGCCGCCGCTGGCCTGGTTCATCCAGGAAACCTTCGAGCAGCGCGAAGAGTCCACCGCCCCGGGGGCGGGCCGCAGCCTGGTGCGTCACGCTCTGATTGCGGGCGGCTTGTGCCTGCTGGCCGTGGCGGCGCTGGTGCTGTTCCCGCAGCGCAGCACGAAAAGCCTGGCCCAGGTCCTGGCCGCCGAGGCGACGCCCGGCGACCAGTTGGTGATGCTGGACCAGTATGCCTACGACGTACCGATGTACGCCGGCTGGCGCGGCCCGGTCGTGGCCGTCTCGCATTGGGATGATCCGGCTGTCATGCAAGGCGATGACTGGCGCCGCGAATTGGCCGATGCGGCCACGTTCACGCCCGACAAGGGGGCCGACCGGCTGTGGCTGCCGTCACAATTGCAAACCTATCTGTGCGATCCGGGCCATGCGACGACCTGGATGCTGGCCTGGCTGGACGAGGCCGACCGTTATCCGGCGCTGATGGACCGCGAGCCCCTGGCGCGCACGCCCAGGATGGGCCTGTGGCGCGTCCCGGCCGCTGAAACCGTCAATGGCTGTGGCGAAACGCCCAGTAGCGCCCCAGAATGAAGGTCATCCCGGCGATGCCGATCAGCACCAGGGCCAGCAGCACGTCGTAGCGGATCGCCGTCAGGCGCAGCAGCGTGGCGTAGGCCGCCTCGTTGACGGCGAAACCCAGCGCCGACACCAGGAAGAACCGCACCGCCGCGCGCCGCAGCGGCGCGTGCTGGTGGCGGAAGGTCAGGCGGTAGTGGCCTGCAAAGGACACGCCGAACGCCACCAGCCAGCCGATGACGTTGGCGATCAGCGGCGCCAGGCCTCCCCAGGCGACGCAGGCCACGGCGACCGCCCAGTGGGTGGCCGCCGCCGCGCAGCCTACAATGACGAACCAGCCGATCTGGGCAGCGAGTTTTTTGAACATGGATCCGGATTCACACGCATCAGGGCATCAGTACCGGCGCATTGTATTGTGCGCCGATGATTTCGGGATGAACCCGGCGGTGAACGCCGGTATTCTGTCGCTGGCCGGGCGCGGCCGCTTGTCGGCCACCAGCCTGCTGGTCGACGGTCCGGCCGCGCGCCGGGACACGGCGGCCTTGCAGGCGTCCGGGCTGCAGGTCGGCCTGCACCTGAACTTCACCGAATCCTTTGGCCAGCCCGGCCTGTGCCTGCCCCTGGGGACGCTGATCCGCACGGCCTGGCTGGGGCGCCTGCCCGGCGACGCTGTGCGCGAGACCGTGCGGCGGCAGTTGGCGCTGTTCCAGGACATCATGGGCCGGGCGCCCGATTACGTGGACGGCCATCAGCACGTGCACCAATTGCCGTGCATCCGCGACGCGCTGCTCGAATCCCTGCCTGAACCCCGCGACGGCCGGCCCTGGGTCCGCGACGTCGGGCGGCCCCGCATGGAGGGCCTGCCGCCGCGTTTGCGCTTCAAGGCCGCCGTCATCGCCGGGCTGGGCGCCGCCGGTCTGCGGCAGCGTGCGCGTGCGCGCGGCCATGCCTTCAATCCCGGCTTTCTGGGCGTGTATGATTTCCAGGGTGGCGTCCCGGCCTACGAGGGCTGGATGCGCCGCTGGCTGGCGTCGTGCTGCGACGGTGACGTGCTGATGTGCCATCCCGCGCTGGGCGCGGAGGGCGCCGACAGCCTGTCGGCGCAGCGCCAGGCCGAATACGAAGTGCTGGCGGGCCCCCTGATGGGGCGGCTGCTGGCGGAGCATCACCTGACCATCGAAGGCGCGGTTGACCGCCCCTAGGAGTCCTCATGAACCCGACTTATCAG
Source organism: Castellaniella hirudinis (assembly GCF_042651965.1). Lineage (NCBI taxonomy): Bacteria > Pseudomonadati > Pseudomonadota > Betaproteobacteria > Burkholderiales > Alcaligenaceae > Castellaniella > Castellaniella hirudinis. The sequence goes on along the minus strand of NZ_JBHSDY010000002.1, from coordinate 358,624 downwards.
ACCCTGACCCCGGATTTCTCCGTCGCCCCCCAGTTGCAGCCTGCCGACATGCAGGCGCTGGCGGATGCGGGCTTCAAGTCCGTCATCATCAACCGCCCGGACGGCGAGGGCGGCCCCGAGCAGCCCCGCTCCGACGACGTGCTGCAGGCCGCCCGGGATGCCGGTCTGCAGGCGCGCTACCAGCCCGTGGTCAGCGGCGCCATGACGGCGGCCGACGTGGCCGAGTTCGCCGGCCTGCTGCGGGACCTGCCCGCGCCGGTCCTGGCCTTCTGCCGTTCGGGCGCGCGCTGCACGAATCTGTTCCTGGCCGCCCAGGAGTATGGCGCAGATCAAACCCAGGGCTGATCCCGACTGTCCTTTCGGGGGGCCAGCGGTTATGCTGGGGTTTCCTGTTAGTGTTTTTGGATGATCCGAGCATGTTCAAGAAAATCCTGATTCCCACGGACGGCTCCAAGCTTTCCGCCCAGGCAGCCAACAAAGGCGTCTGCTTCGCCCGGACCATTGGCGCCGAAGTCGTCGCACTGCACGTCACCCAGCCGTTTGCCGCTACGGTCGGCTTTGACGGCATGGCCGCCGCCTACGCCATCACGGACGAAGACTACGACCGCACCGCCTCCGAGCAGTCCAAGAAATACCTCCAGGCCGTGCTTGACCGGGCCGAGACTGCAGGTGTCAAAGCCACCCCGCTGGCGGTGTCCAACTTCAACGTCGCCGATGGCATCGTGCATGCCGCCCAATCCGAAGGCTGCGACTTGATCTTCATCGGCAGCCACGGCCGCAGCGGTCTGTCGCGTCTGCTGCTGGGCAGCGTCACGGTCAAGGTCCTGGGGCTGGCCAAGGTCGCCACGCTGGTCTACCGGGTCAAGGAAAACGACTAGGTTTGTGCGATTGTTTGATGCGCATGGACAGGTCCTGACGCCATGCCCCGCGTGATTCATCACCGGCCCGATCCGGCGCCGGCGGGCAGCGATTTGGCTGCCGCGCCGGGCGGTCCGGTGCGCGACGGTCTCGGACGGCCTTTGCGCGACCTGCGGATTTCCGTCACGGACCGCTGCAATTTCCGCTGTACTTACTGCATGCCGCGTGAACTATTCGGCGCGGATCATGCTTTTCTGCCCCATGGCGACCTGCTGACTTTCGAGGAAATCACCCGGGTCGCCCGGATTGCGGTGGCGGGCGGGGTGCGCAAAATCCGCCTGACCGGCGGCGAACCGCTGTTGCGCAAGCAGATCGAAACCCTGGTCGGGATGCTGGCCGCCCTGCGCACGCCGGACGGCGAAGCGCCTGACCTGACCCTGACCACCAACGGCACGCTGCTGGCCCGCAAGGCCCGTGTGTTGGCCGACGCCGGCCTGACGCGGGTCACGGTCAGCCTGGATGCGCTGGACGATGCCCTGTTCGAACGCATGAGCGACAGCGGCGTTCCGGTGGCCACCGTGCTGAACGGCATCGAGGCCGCTGCTGCGGCGGGGCTGGCCCCCGTCAAGGTCAATATGGTCGTGCGCCGGGGCATGAACGACGCCCAGATCCTGCCGATGGCGCGCCACTTCCGGGGCACGGGCCACATCCTGCGCTTCATTGAATACATGGACGTCGGCAGTACCAACGGCTGGCGCATGGACGAGGTCGTCACCGGCGCCGAAATCGTCCGGATCATCGGCGATGAATTCCCGCTGCGGCCGGTCCAGGCCCGCTATCGGGGCGAGGTCGCCGCCCGCTGGGCCTATGCCGATGGCGCCGGCGAGATCGGCCTGATCACCAGCGTGTCCCAGCCTTTTTGCGGGGACTGTACGCGGATGCGCTTGTCGCCCGAAGGCCGGCTGTTCACCTGTCTGTTCGCCGAACAGGGCCACGACATTCGCGGCCTGCTGCGCACCGGGGCCGACGATGCCGCGCTGGCGCAGCGGCTGGCGGGCGTCTGGCAGGCGCGCGATGACCGCTATTCAGAATTGCGCGGCGAGGCCCATCGCGACCACAAGATCGAGATGAGTTATATAGGTGGATGAGGCAGGACACGAAATAGTCCCTGCGGACTATTTCGTGCCTGCCGAATCCGAGCCGCTTGCAAGCGGCGAGGTGGAGAGATGCCTCAATTCAAGATCGGCCTGCAGGCCGCGACGTGGAGAGATGCCACAATTTGAAAATGGCCCAGTGCTTGCCGAGTCGGAGCGCCCGCGACGTGAGGAACAAACTAAAGTGTTCGACGGCCTGATCCTGGCAGGCGGGCAATCCCGGCGCATGCGCTCGGCTGATACGCCCGAGGCCGACAAGGGCTTGATGCCTTGGCGCGGCGAGCCCCTGGCGGCCCATGCCGGCCGCTACCTGCGCGCCCAGGGGGCGAACCGCCTGTGGATCAGCGCCAACCGCCACCCTGACGACTATGCCGCCTATGGCGCCGTCGTGGGCGACGACCCTGAATACACCGACTGCGGGCCGTTGGCCGGGGTGCTGGCGGGCCTGCAGCGGGCGCAGACCCCCTGGCTGTTCGTGCTGCCGGTGGACGTGCTGCGCTGGCCCGACAACCTGGGCGCGCGGTTGGGCGACGCAGCCCGGCCCGATCGTCCCGCCTATGCGCGCACGCCCGGCGGCCCGCACCCGCTGTGCCTGATGCTGCATCGCAGCCTGGCGGAGGGGCTGCGGGCGTTCCTGGACGCGGGCGGCCGTCAGGTCCAGGGCTGGCTGCGGTCCTGCGGCGCGGTTGCCGTCGATTTTCCCGACGCCGACGCGCTGGTCAATTTGAATACGCCCGAGGACTGGGCACGTTGGCCTTAGACCAACCAGTCCGACAACGCCATCCAGTCCACTTCCGCACCGGCCTCCAGCCGCGCGCCCGCCGGGATGCGGGCTAGGCCGTGCGCCCAGGCCAGGCTGCTCATCGCGCCCGAGCTTTGCTGCGTATGCGGCGTCAGGCGGGGTAGTCCGGCGGCGCCCTGGGCGGCCTGAATGCGCAGGAAATCGTCACGATCGCCGCCGACGGGGCGTGTGATGTCCAGGATGCCGCGCCGGATCGGCGGCAGCACGTCGCGGCGGCCTTGCAGGCTTCGGATCAGCGGGCTGACCAGCAGCGTGAACACGGCGAAGGCCGAAGACGGGTTGCCGGGCAGGCAAACCAGCGGACGGCCCTTGAGTTCGGCCAGCGCCACCGGTTTGCCCGGCTTCATGCGCACCCGCCACAGGTCCAGCGTGCCGCCCAGAGTCTCGATGGCGGGTTTGACCAGATCCTTTTCGCCGACCGAGGCGCCGCCCACGCTGAGCACCAGATCGCAGGTTTCGTTCAGTTCGGCCAGCGCCTGGCAGGTGGCGTCGGCGTCGTCGCGGGCATGGCGCAGGAGGGGCGCAGCGGCGCCCAATCCGATGCACAGGCTGGCAAGCATCGGCGCGTTGGAGTTGTGGATGGCGGCCGGCGGCAGGGGCTGGCCTGGGGGGACGAGTTCGTCCCCCGTGGTCAGGATGCCGATTTTCAGGCGCGGAAAGACGGGCGCCCGATCGTAGCCCTGGGATGCCAGGACGGCGATGTGGCCGGCTCCCAGCAGGGTGCCCTGACTGAGGATCAGCCGCTCCGCGCTCATGTCCTCGCCCCGGCGACGGATGTGCTGTCCGGGCGGGGGTGACGTCAGGATGGTGACCCGGCCGTCTTCTTCACGGCAGTCTTCCTGCATGACGACGGTGTCCGCGCCCGCCGGAATCACGCTGCCAGTGAACAGCCGGATGGCCTGGCCCGGCAGCAGGGGATCGGGGGTCTGGCCGGCAAAGCAGCGTTGCTGGACCGGCAGCGTCGCGCCGGGGGTCGCCGCGTCGGCCGCGCGCAGCGCGTAGCCGTCCATGGCGCTGTTGTCAGCCGGCGGCAGATCCAGGACGGCGTGGATGTCGGCGGCCAGCACACGGCCGGGCAGGGCGTCGAGCGGCACGGTTTCACGGCCGGCGGGGCCGCGTCCGCGCGCCGCCAGGCGGGCCTGGGCGGTATCGAAGTCAAGCATGATCAGGGTTCCGTAGAGGCCGTAGGGGCGCGGTAGGCGCTGGCGAAGTTGCAGGGGCGCTGGCGGCTGTCGAGCTGGGACAGCAGGATCTTTTCCCAGGCCAGCCGGCAGGCGCCGGTGGAGCCGGGCAGGCAGAACACCAGGGTGTCGTTGGCGGTACCGCCCAGCGCGTCGGATTGCAGCGCGGAGGCGCCGATGTCCAGCCAGGACAGATGGCGGAACAGCTCGCCGAAGCCGGGCACGACCTGGTCCAGCAGCGGTGTGACGGCGGGGATGGTGGACTTGCCGTGGGAGAACCCCGTGCCGCCGTTGCACAGAATGACCTGGACGGCCGGGTCGGCGATCCAGTCGCTGAGTATCCTGCGGATCTGGTAGCGGTCATCCGGGCACAGTGCGCGGGCGTGCAGGGTGTGGCCGGCTTCGCCCAGGACGGCGGCCAGATAGTCGCCGGTGGTGTCTTCGGCCGCCGTGCGGCGACTGGAGATCGTCAATACCGCGCAGCGCAGCGTGACGGGCGGCAGGGTGGGGTCGGCTTTCATGGTGTGTCCCGGGAGGTGTCCCACTGGGCGGTTTTTTCGGCGTCGGCGGCCCGCTGTTCGACCCAGAAGGCCTGGCCGTCGGCCAGCGTCTCGCGTTTCCAGAAAGGCGCGCGGGTCTTCAGGGCGTCGATGATGTATTCGCAGGCCTGGAAGGCCTGGCCCCGATGGGCGGCCGCCACGCCGACGAAGACGATGGGGTCGCCCAGCGGCAGTTCGCCGACCCGGTGGACCACTACGGTGTCGAGAATGTCCCAGCGTTGTTGCGCGTAGTCGCACAGCGTCTGGATCTCGCGTTCGCACATGCCCGGATAGTGTTCCAGGAACAGGCTGCGCGATCCGGCCTCGGGGCTGTAGTCGCGCACCATGCCCAGGAAATGCACCAGGGCGCCGGCGCGGCTGCCCGCGCGGTCCTGCAGCAGGGCGGTCAATTCGGCGGTATCGAAGCGTTCGGTCTGGATGCGGATCATGATGCGTGCGGCCCGGCGCTAGCCGCCGGTGACGGGTTCGAACACGGCGACCTCGTCGCCCGGGCGGATCGTGGCGGCGCGCCCGGCGTGTTCCTGGTTGATGGCGAGTTTCAGGCGGGCGGCGGACCCCAGCGCGGGGCAGCGCGCCGCCAGGGCGTCCAGCCAGGCACCCGCCTGGACGGGCGCGTCCAGGGGCAGGGTCTCGCGCCGCAGACCCATGTGTTCCGCGACCTGGGCGAAATACAGGACTTCAATCGTTGTGCCAGTCGCCACTTTTGCCTCCGGTTTTGCTGCGCAGGCGGACCTGCTCGATGATGATGCCCTTGTCGGCGGCCTTGCACATGTCGTAGACCGTCAGGGCGGCGACGGAGCAGGCCATCATGGCCTCCATTTCGACGCCGGTCTGATGATGGGTGCGGCTGGTGGCGCGGATGGTCAGCGTGCGGCTGGCGTCGTCGGCCGAAAAGTCCACCCCGACGAAGCTGAGCGGCAGGCTGTGGCACAGAGGAATGAGTTCGGCGCAGCGCTTGGCCGCCAGAATGCCGGCGATGCGGGCGGTGTTCAGGACCTCGCCTTTGGCGTTGGCCTGGGCGGACAGCAGACCCCAGGCATGGGCGTTCAGGCGCACCCGGCCTTCGGCCACGGCGGTGCGGTCGGTCGAGGCTTTGGCGCCGACGTCGACCATGCGGACCTGGCCGTTTTCATCCAGGTGGCTGAGGGTGGGGGAGAGGTCTGTTTGGCTCATGGGCCTATGATAAACGAGGACGCCGGCAGGCGGCATGCGCGGCGCCGCTGCTATGATGGGTGCCTCCGTCCGGAATTTCGCATGGCCAAGACGATCGGCGCATTCTTCTCCCTGTATCTGGCGACTCTGATCCTGTTGCTCAGTTCGGGGCTGTTCAATACTTACTTAGGCTTGCGACTGACGGCGCTGTCCGTGTCCGAGGTCTGGGTCGGGGCGATGATCGCCGCGTACTACCTGGGGCTGGTGCTGGGTGCGCGGATCGGGCACCGCCTGATCATCGGCGTAGGCCACATCCGCGCCTACGCGGCCTGCGCGGCGATGGTCACCGTCACCGTGCTGATCATGATCCTGGTCGATGAACTCTGGGTCTGGCTGGGACTGCGCTTTGTCGCGGGCGTTGCCATGGTCAGCCTGTTCATCGCCATCGAAAGCTGGCTCAACGAGCAGACCGAGAACACCTCGCGGGGGACCGTGTTCGGTTTCTACATGGTGGCATCCTGCCTGGGCACAGTGCTGGGCCAGCTGGCCCTGGGGCAGTTCCCGGAACTGGATTCCCGGCCGCTGGTGTTCGTGGCGATCTGCAGCGTGCTCAGCCTGATCCCGGTGACGCTGACGCGGCGCCTGCACCCGGCGCTGCAAGTGCCGGCGCCCCTGGCGCTGAAATACTATGTGGCGCGCGTGCCCTTGTCGCTGACGGTGCTGTTTCTGGCCGGTATGCTGACGGGCGCGTTCTACGGCCTGGCTCCCGTCTATGGCCTGCAGCATGGCATGGACAACCGCCAGGTCGGGGTGTTTCTGGCCGTGTCCGTGGCTGCCGGCCTGGTGTGCCAGTGGCCCCTGGGCTGGCTGGCCGATCACATGAGCCGGGTGCGCCTGATCCGGATCGGCGCGCTGCTCCTGCTGTGCCTGGGGGTGCCACTGTGGGGCTGGTTCGACTTTCCCTATCCGGCCCTGGTGGCTTTCTCCGGTCTGCTGGGCATCGTCCAGTTCACGCTCTATCCCATGGGCGCGGCTTTTGCCAACGACAACGTCGATCCCGAACGCCGGGTGGGCCTGAGCGCCCTGCTGTACATGGTCTATGGCCTGGGGGCCTGTCTGGGGCCGCTGGCGGCGGGCGGCCTGATGCGGGTCTGGGGGTCGGACATCTATTTCGTCTTCGTGTCGGCTTGCGCTGCGCTGCTGGTGATTTTCATCCGCGAACGCAGCGTCAAGGGTACGCACCGCAGCGAGGACGCGCCCACGCAGTTCGTGCCCATGGCCGACACCTTGCAGAATTCCAACGTGATGGCGGTGCTGGACCCGCGCGTCGATCCGCAGCGTGACATTTCGCACGATCCAGTCATCGACGACCCGCTCGCGGAGCCGGCTTCAGACTCGGCAGAGGGTGCGCGGCCGGATGCTGCGCACGATGCGGGGCCTTCCGTCGCAACGGTCGGCGCTGGCGGCCGTCCCGAGGCCGGGCCGCCGGCCTGACGGCTTTATAGCTGGAATTCGGGGCCGGTGTATTCGGCCTCGACCTGGATCGTGCCTTTCAGGATGTCTTCCCGCAGCGCGGCGAGCTGTCGGCGGATCGGCTCGGGCGTGTCCGAGGCCACGATCAGGCGCACGGCCTCGGGCTGTTGCAGACCCACCTTGGAGATCCGGCCGGCCTGGAACCGGCCTTCGCTCAAGTCCTGGCAGGCCCGGAAGACGCCGATGCCCACGTCGGCCCAGGCAGAGCCGATGAAGACGTCCGGTTCGCGCGCCACCCAGTCGATCACGTTGCCGATTTCCTTGATCCCCAGTTCACGGCAGGCCTGGGTGGTGCCGCTGCGGCCTTTGTTCAGCATGGTGTAGATGATGTCCGCCCCCGCTTTGGCCTGAGCCTGGGTGACGCGGGCGGCGAGCGCCGTATCGTCCTGGTTGCCCGAGAAGTTGGTCAGCAGCTTCACGTCCGGGTTGGCGTGCCGGACGCCGGCCGCGTACGAGGCGCGGGCGCGCAAGCCGGGCGGCACGCGGATGCCCGATTGATGGGCCACGATGCCGGTTCGGGTCCGCAGGGCGGCGTAGGCGCCGGCGAGCCAGGCGGATTCCTCCTGGCGCACGTCGTAGCTGCTGAGGTTGTCGGCGGTGACGGCGCCTTGCGTGATGACGAAGCGGATGTCGGGAAATTCCTTGGCCACGGTCAGGGCTGCATCCGTGTTCTGGCCGCCGTGGGCGATGATCAGGGCAGGCTTGTGGGTGGCGGCCAGTTCCCGCAGGGCCGCGATCTGGGCCTGGGTTTCGTTGGCGACCTTGTCTTTATAGTGCGCCACGATGGGCAGGGTGTCCTGCGCCTTCTTGAAGCCTTGGTAGCCGGCCTGCATGAAACCGTGGTCGTCGATGTGGCCGCAGAACAAGGCGGCCACCACGGGTTTGCCGGCGGCGAAGGCGCCGCGCGCCAGCCAGGGAAGGGCCAGGGCGCCGGTGCCGGCGGATGCGGCGGCCAGCAGCCATTGGCGGCGGGTGAGTCCAGTCATGTGTTGTCTCCTGTGGTTTGAAGGCATGCGCCATAAAGATCTTTTCTGATCAACAGGCTACAGGAGACCGATTGAATATTTATTTAGCCTTCAAATAATACGTATATGCCGTGAGCGATAAGCGGCGGACCCGGCGCCTGATGAGATGCCGGGTCCGCCCCGCAGCCGGCCGGCATGCCGGCCGCGGCCTCAGCGGGGGAACAGCAGCACGATCGCGCCCAGGGCCAGGGCGATGCCCAGGACGTTCAGCGCGCTCAGGCGTTCGCGGAACAGGCCTGCGCCCACCAGCGTCCCGATCGAGATCACGCCGATGTTCATGGCGGCGAACACCAGGGTGGGATTGTCCGGAAACGTCTGATGGGCGCGGATGTAAAAGTAGATGTTGCTGAAGTTCAGCCCGCCCAGCAGGATGCCGGACGCCAGGCTGCGGGCGTGCCAGCGGGTGCGCCGCGCCAGCAGCCACAGGCCCATCAGCAGGCCGGCCAGGATGAAGCTCAGCAGCAGGCTGCCGGTGAAACCCGCGCCGAGGCGCGCCATCTGCTTGAACAGGATGTCGATGCAGCCGTAGCCCGCCCAGACGCCCAGCAGCGTCAGCCAGCCGCGCGCCGCCGATCCGTGCGCTTCGTCGTCGGACACGTCTGTGGATGCCGCCGCAGCCGTGTCCGGCGCGGGTGCGTCCGATGAGGGTGCGCCGTTTCCGGTGTGCCGGGGGCGCGCCAGCAGGCAGGCCAGGGCGCACAGCGCCAGCACGATGCCCAGGGCCTTGCGGCCCGACACGGCTTCGTGAAACACCAGAAAGGCCGCCAGAATCGGCAGAATCAGCGACAGCCGCTGGGCCGTGTCGCTGCGCACGATCCCCGCCCGGCGCACGGCGGCCGCCATCACCAGGAACACGCTGGGCAGCAGAATGCCCAGCAAGCCCAGAATCAGCCAGGCGGCAGGCGGGCGCTCGAACAAGGTGTCCAGAGGCGGGCGCAGCAGCCACAGGCTGAGCACCACTGCCGTGACGTAGTTGACCGCGATGGCCTGGTCGACGCGGATGTCGCCGCGACGGGCCAGCTTCAGGAAGATCGAGACGGCGACGCTGAAGGCAATGCTGAGAATCAGGGTGTACATGCTTCGGCCTCCGGCATAGGCACCAGTCCCAGGCGCTCGAACAGCCGGGCGTCGGCCTGCGCTTGCGGGTTCGGCGTGGTCAGCAGACGCTCGCCGTGGAAGATCGAGTTGGCGCCGGCCATGAAGCACAGGGCCTGGGTGCTGTCGTGCATGCTTTCGCGGCCTGCCGACAGCCGCACCACGGCGCGGGGCATGACGATGCGGGTGACCGCGATCGTGCGCACGAATTCGATGGGGTCCAGGTCGGGCGCATCGGCCAGGGGCGTGCCCGGCGCTTTCACCAATTGATTGACGGGCACGGATTCCGGGTAGGGGTCCAGGCGGGCCAGGGCGGCGATCAGGCCGGCGCGGATCTCGCGCGATTCGCCCATGCCGACGATGCCGCCGCAGCAGACTTTCAACCCGGCGTCGCGCACGCGCTGCAGCGTATCCAGCCGGTCCTGGTAGGTGCGGGTGCGGATGATCTCGCCGTAGTGTTCCGGCGCGGTGTCCAGGTTGTGGTTGTAGTAGTCCAGGCCGGCGGCTTTCAGGCGGTCGGCCTGGCCGTCCTTCAGCATGCCCAGGGTGACGCAGGTCTCCAGGCCCAGCGCCTTGACGGCTTGCACGTGCTCGATCACCTGGTCCAGTTGGCGCTCGGTCGGCGAGCGCCAGGCGGCGCCCATGCAAAAGCGCTGCGCGCCCGCGTCCCGCGCCTTGCGCGCCGCCGCCAGCACCTGATCCAGCGGCATCAGCGGCGCCGCCTCGACTTCAGTCTGGTAGCGTGCGGACTGCGGACAGTAGGCGCAATCCTCGGGGCAGGCGCCGGTCTTGATCGACAGCAGGCTGGATTGCTGCACGGCGTTGGCCGGGTGGTGCTCCCGGTGCACGGTCTGCGCCCGCAGCAGCAGATCGTTGAAGGGCAGGTCGAACAGGTCCAGGATCGCCTGGACCGGCCAGGCGGGCGCCAGGGTTTCGTGAAGGACGCGGGCATGCATGGCAGGCTCCGAAAGGGAAAACAGCCCGGATCGTAGGCGTTCGGGCCGCCGTCCGGCAAGCGCGAACGTCCGGCAATCGGCGCGGAAATTGAAGGGAATAAGACGATCTTGGCGCGTACTCCAGAGTCACGGCGTCGGCGTCCCGGGCTTTGGGTGCGATCTTGGCTCGGGGATGAAGGTGTAATAGATTGTGATTTAGGAGGGGGCGGATGGCTGGGGAGGCTCTGAACTCAGCCTTGCGCTGTGCGCCTCTGCGGACTCATCTGTGGACTCGAAATCAAAAAATTGAGGCCAAAACAAAAAAATCTTCCCGCGACTTGCACGCCTCAAAAAACTCGTGCATAATCTCGTTTCTTCGTTAACGAAGCCAGTTTTTGGGGGTATAGCTCAGCTGGGAGAGCGCTTGCATGGCATGCAAGAGGTCAGCGGTTCGATCCCGCTTACCTCCACCAAAAAACTTTCGTTGTCGAATGTCCTGTCCCCTTCGTCTAGAGGCCTAGGACATCACCCTTTCACGGTGAGTACAGGGGTTCGAATCCCCTAGGGGACGCCAGGATTTTCTGGCACCGCTGCGGAGCGGTAGTTCAGTTGGTTAGAATACCGGCCTGTCACGCCGGGGGTCGCGGGTTCGAGCCCCGTCCGCTCCGCCAAAGAATTCAAAAAAAGCCTGATCGCTCAATGAGCTGTCAGGCTTTTTTCTTTTGCCGCCGGACTCGGCCCGCCCACAAGCCCGTCCCTTGGGGTCAAAACCCCGATATCCGCCTGAGGATTCCGTTTGTTAGCGGATTGTTCTTTCCCCCGCATCCAGTAACATGGCGGAGGATGGCGACCCTGGCCGCACATAGGCTACCGCCGTCATTCATCTCACAGGGAAGGCATGAATACATCGCGTGCGGTCTGGCCGACGGCCCAGAGCCTTTTTGGGGCGGGGACGGTGGTGGCCGTTTTTTCCCTGCTCATGCTGGCCTTCGTGCTGGGCAACGCCATTACCGTCAATTCCCTGCTGTCGCGTTACGAAGGCGCGCTCGATCAGGTCGCCACGCTGGATCGCATGCGGGCCACCAGCCAGCAACTGGCGGTGCGGGCGATGCGCATGTCCGACGGCGCCGTGGTGCAAGCCGGCCAGCTCAGCCAGGAAATGGACATCATGGACCGGGCCTTGCAGGCCCTGGACCAGGGCGGCGTCATCGACGGCCGCGAGATTCCTGCGCTGGCGCAATCGGCCGCGCGTGACTTCCTGCCCCGGATCCGGCGGGATTGGGCTACGTTGCGTGGCCGCTTGCAGTCCGCGCTGCTGGGCACCTATGTGCGCGACGAACACCCGTCCGAGGCGCAGGAACTGCCGCAGGCCGTCCAGCGCCAGTGGCTGGCCGACGATGCCGAAACCATGCTCGGCACGCTGGACGCCTGCGCCGACGTCCTGCTGCCCCTGCTGCGTCAGGGCAAAGACCGCGCGCTGCTGATCGGCGGCGGACTGGCCTTGCTGGACCTGATTCTGCTGCTGGGCCTGTACCTGCTGCTGCGCCGCCATCTGGTCCAGCCGCTGCGCGAACTGCGGGTCGCCAGCCGTGAACTGGTCCGGGGACATTACGACACCCGGATTGCGTATCGGGGGCGGGGCGAGCTCGGCCAGGTGGCACGGGATTTCAACGACGGCATCCGGCAGGTCCATGACTTGCTGGCCAAGATGCGCGAGGACCAGGCCGGGCTGCTGCGGGCCGACACCATTTTCCAGGGCCTCACGTCGAATTCGATCGTGGGGATCTTCCTGGTCGAGAACGAGCGCTTCACGTTCGTCAGCCACAAGATGGCCGAGATCTTCGGCTACGAGCCGCGCGAGATGATCGACAGCATGACGCTGCTGAGCATCGTGGTGCCGCGTGAGCGTTTCCTGATGGCCGAATCGATCAAGGCCAGCCAGAACCGGCGGGACGGCACGCTGCGCTTCGAGCGCCACGGCCGCCGCAAGAACGGTTCGGAGATCGACATCGAGGTATTCAGCTCGACCGTGCGGGTGGGCGAACAAGTCTCCATCATCGGGATCGTCCAGGACATCACCGAGCGCAAGCAGGCCGAATCTTCGGCCCAGCTCGCCGCCATCGCCTACGAGAACAGCAGCGAGGCCATCGTCATCACCGATTCGGCCGGTGTGGTCATCGACGTCAATCCCGCCTATTCGCGGATGACGGGCTTCTGGCCCGACGAGATCGCCGGCGAGCTGCTGCCCCTGCTGCGGCCCGGCCGCCACAATCGTGATTTCTACGACGAGATGTGGCACGCCATCAATACCCAGGGGCGCTGGGAAGGCGAATACTGGAGCCAGCGCAAGTCGGGCGAGGATTACGCCGAGCGTGTGGTCATGGACACCGCCTGGAATCACGACGGTTCGGTCAATTGCCGGGTGGCGATGCTCAGCGACGTGACCCAGAAGAAGCAGGTCGAGACCCAGATCTGGAACCAGGCGCACCACGATCCCCTGACCGGCCTGCCGAACCGGCAATATTTCAACGAGCGTCTGCAGGCCGCCGTCCAGTCCGCCGATCAGTCGGGGCAGTCCCTGGCGCTGATGTTTCTGGATCTGGACCTGTTCAAGGAAATCAACGATTCCATGGGCCATGCGACCGGCGACCGCCTGCTGGTCGAGGTCGCCCGGCGCCTGCAGGCCTGCGCGACCCCGGAGACCAGTTTCGTGGCGCGCCTGGGCGGGGACGAGTTCGTCGTCATTCTGGGGGGGACGCCCGACAAGGCGCAGATCGACGCGCTGTGCGCCGCCATTCTCGACCGGATCACCGAGCCCTACCGCCTGGGCGGTGATCCCCTGCGGGTCTCGGCCAGCCTGGGGGTGGCGCTGTATCCCCAGGACGCCGAGGACGCCGAGGCTTTGATGCGCCACGTGGACATGGCGATGTACGTCGCCAAGGACTCCGGCCGGAACTGCTTCCACTATTTCGACCGCAGCATGCGTGAACGCGCGCGCATGCAGCGTGACCTGATGTACGCCCTGCCGCAGGCCATCGAGGACGAACAGTTCTTCCTGCTGTTCCAGCCCATCCATGCCTTCCGGACGGGGCGTATCGTCCAGGCCGAGGTCCTGCTGCGCTGGCGGCATCCGGAATTCGGTGTGATCGCGCCCGCAGACTTCATTCCCTTCGCCGAGGAACGCCTGCTGATCCGGCCGCTGGGCGACTGGGTCTTCCGCGAGGCCATCCGTCAGTTGGCCCGCTGGCGCCGGGAACTGGCGCCGGATCTGCGCCTGACGATCAATGTCTCGCCCGGCCAGCTCGGGCTGGAGGATACCGGCCTGGATGCGCTGTTCGGGATGTTCGATGCGCTGGGCCTGTCACCGGACTGCCTGGTGCTGGAACTCAGCGAGCAGATGCTGATGACCGAGGATCCCCAGGTGCAGGACCGCCTGCGGCGGCTGCATGATTCCGGGCTGCGCTTCAGTGTCGGGGCCGTGTCGATCGGCATGCCGGCGCTGCTGGCGGTGCACGAGCTGCCGTTCGAGACGCTCAAGCTCGAGCGCGCGACGACCGAACGGCTGCTGGACGGCGAATCCGCCCCCATGATCAGCGAAGCCATCATCACGCTGGCCCATCGGCTGGGCTTGCGGGTGACGGCCGAAGGCATCACCCGCCAGGCCCAATATGAACTGCTGCGTGCGGCAGGCTGCGACGAGGGCCAGGGCTACTGGTTCGACGAGCCGCTGGATCAGGCGGCGTTCGAGCAGCGGCTGCGGGGGCAGGCCGGGGGGTAGCGCCGCGCCCGGGCTGCCAGCAGCAGGCCCAGCAGTGTCCAGATCAGGATCGGCAGATTGCCCCAGCGCACGTAGGGCGTCAGTCCCTGGGCGCCCTGGACTTCGGCGTCCAGCACGCCCGGGCGGCCCGGATCGAGCGCGCCCAGCACCTGGCCGCGGGCGTCGATGACGGCGGTCGCGCCGGTATTGGTGGCGCGCACCATGGGGCGCGCCGTTTCCAGGGCGCGCATGCGGGCGATCCACAGATGCTGGCGCAGCGCCCAGCTATTGCCGAACCAGGCCAGATTGCTCAGGTTGACCAGGATGCTGGCGCCCGGTGCGTCGGGGCCGTCCGGGGCCACCGTGGCGGCGATTTCCTCACCGAAGGCGTCTTCGTAGCAGATGTTGAGGGCCAGGAACTGGCCGCCGACGGCCAGCGGCGGCTGGCGCGCCGGACCGCGATCGAAGTCGCCCAGGGGGATGTTCAGCGCGCGCACGAACCAATGAAAGCCGGGCGGAATGAATTCGCCAAAGGGCACCAGATGATGCTTGTCGTAATGCCAGGCGGGGCCGGCTGCCGATGCGTCCGCGCGCTGCGGACGCAGGGCGATGGCGCCGTTGGTATAGCGGTCACCGGTCGGGGCGGCGAGGTGCAGCGGCACGCCCAGCACGAAGGTGGCCTGCATCGTTTCGGCGGCGGCCCGCCAGGGCTGCCAGACGGACTCGGGCACCTGATCCTGGAAGATCGGCAGCACGGTTTCCGGCAGGATGACCACGGCGGGGCGGTCCGCCTCGCTCTTGGGCGCCAGCGCGGCCAGTTGCCGGATGCGCGTCTGTGTAGGCAGAAACAGCTCGGGCTGGAATTTTTCGGACTGAGGCGTGGCCGGCTGGACCAGCCGCACCATCAGGGGCTCGCCCAGCGGGCGGGCCCAGGGGATGTAGCCCCACACAATGCCCAGCAGTCCGGTCAGCAGCGCCAGGCCCACCACAGCGGCGGCGCTGCGGTCGTAGGCGGTGTCCTTGGCGCGGGCCATCAGGGCGACGGCGGCGGCGGCGAATGCCGACAGCCAGGCCAGGCCGTAGACTCCCGCGAAGGGCGCCCAGGCCGCGAACATGCCCTCGGCATGGGCATAGCCGGCGTTCAGCCAGGTGAAGCCGGTGAACAGCGTGCCGCGCAGCCATTCGGCCAGCGTCCAGGCCGAAGCCCAGGCGACGGCGTTCAGGATCTGGCGCGGCGCGCGCTGTTCAGGTCGGCCGTGACCGGCGCACAGCCAGGCGGTCAGGGCGCAGGCGCCTGCCGCGTAGGCGGCCATGGCCGCCGCGAACAGCAGCAGGGCGGCGATGGCCAGCGGCAGGGGCAGGCCGCCGAATGTGTGCATGCTGATGGTCAGCCAGTAGACGCCGATGCCGAACTGGGCCAGGCCGAACAACCAGCCCAGGCCTGCCGCCTGGCGCGGGCGGTCGGCGCCGAAGGTCAGGGCGGCCAGGACGGCCAGTGTGGCGATCTGGACGAAAGGCAGACACCAGGCCGGCAGAGGGCCGGGCGCGAAGCAGAGCGCTTGCAGGCCGCCGGCCAGCAGCGCCGCCAGGGGCGCGCGCCGGGAGCGCCGCGCGGCCGGCAGACTGACTTCTGCCGCGGGCGTGGATTCAGGCGGCATGTTCCGTGGGAGGGGGGTGCGGGTCCAGGCGCTGGATGTGCAGCCAGCGCGCCCGCTTGCCGTCGGCGCTGACGACGGTAAAGACCAGTCCGTGGCGTTCGAGCCGTTCGCCGCGCCGGGGGATGTGGCCCAGTTCGGCCGCCAGCCAGCCGTTGAGCGTATCGGCGTCCTCATCGGACAGTTCGACGCCGAAGGCTTCGTTGAAGTCTTCGATTTCGGCGATGCCCATCGCGCGCCAGCTGTTTTCGCCGGTGCGGAAGAAGGTCTTTTCGTCCTCGTCGTCGAATTCGTCCTCGATGTCGCCGACGATCTGCTCCAGCACGTCTTCCATGGTCACCAGGCCGCAGATGCCGCCGTGCTCGTCGATGACGATGGCCAGGTGGTTGCGGCTGACGCGGAATTCGTGCAGCAGTTCGTTCAGGCGTTTGGATTCGGGGATGAAGACGGGCGGGCGCACCAGCGCGCGGATGTCCAGCGCGTGATCGGCCAGCGCCAGCAGCAGGTCCTTGGCGAGCAGCACGCCGACGATATTGTCGCGGTCGCCCTCGTAGACGGGAAAGCGCGAATGGCCGGTTTCAGTGATGGTCGGCATCAGTTCCGGCAGCGGCCGGGAGATGTCGAGCAGGTCCATGCGCGCGCGCGACACCATGATGTCGGCCACGGTCTTGTCTGCGACCGCCAGGGCTCCGGAAATCATCGCATACGATTCTCCGTCGAGAACGGAGTGGTCGTGGGCGGCTTCGAGGACGGCGCGGATGCTGTCGCGGTCAGCGGGCGGTGCGGGGCGCAGCAGGGCCTTGAAGCGGGAAAGCAGGGAACGCGCGGGCCGGGGCGTTCGAGGCTCCGGGTCGGGGGCGTGGGGGTCTGGCATTGTCCTGGGGACGAGTAGAGGATCTTGTAGCATAACCGATAAACGATCGGTTTCAGGCGCGTTCGTCGTCGGCGTAAGGGTTCGGGATGCCTTGGGCCGCCAGGATGCGGGTCTCCAGCGCTTCCATGCGCTCGGCCTCGTCGGCCTCGATGTGGTCATGGCCCAGGGCGTGCAGCACGCCGTGCGTGACCAGGTGGGCGGCGTGATGCAGCAGGGGCTTGCCCTGTTCGGCCGCCTCGCGTTCCAGCACCGGCAGGCACAGCACGATGTCGCCCATGATCAGGCCGCTGGGGTCCGCGCCGTATTCAAAGGTGAGCACGTTGGTGGCGTAATCGCGCTGGCGCCAGGCGGCGTTCAGTGCGCGGCCTTCTTCGGCGTCGACCAGGCGCAGGGTCAGGACCACCGGGCTGCCGGCGCGCGGCTCCGGGGGCGCCAGGGCAAAGGCCAGCGCGCGCCCCACCCAGCGCCGCAGGCGCCAGCGCGGCAGCGCCGGGGCTTCGACCGCGTACTGGATCGACAGATTGAAGTCAGGATACATGGTCGCCCGCTTTTTCGTAGGCCTCGACGATACGGCCCACCAGCGGGTGGCGCACCACGTCGCGGCTGGTGAAGCGCGTCTGGGCGATGCCCGCCACGTCGTCGAGCACGTCCAGCGCGTGCAGCAGGCCGCTCTGCTGGCCCTTGGGCAGATCGACCTGGGACGGGTCGCCGTTGATCACGGCCTTGCTGCCGAAGCCGATCCGCGTCAGGAACATCTTCATCTGTTCCGGCGTGGTGTTCTGCGCCTCGTCGAGGATGATGAAGGCGTGGTTCAGCGTGCGCCCGCGCATGTAGGCCAGCGGCGCGATCTCGATGGTCTGCTTTTCGAACAGGCGTTGGGTCTTTTCAAAGCCCAGCAGGTCATACAGCGCATCGTAGAGCGGTCGCAGATAGGGATCGACCTTCTGGACCAGATCTCCGGGCAGGAAACCCAGGCGTTCGCCCGCTTCCACGGCCGGGCGCGTCAGCACCAGCCGGGACACCGATTCGCGCTCCAGCGCGTCGATGGCGCAGGCCACCGCCAGCCAGGTCTTGCCGGTGCCGGCGGGGCCGACGCCGAAGGTCACGTCGTGCTTCAGGATGGCGTTCAGATAGTCGCGCTGGCGCGGGGTGCGCGGCCGCAGATCGGTCTTGCGGGTGCGCAGGCTCAGGCTGGCGTCGTCCACCGGCGGCAGTTCGGGCAGCGCAGGCGTGTCACTGAGGACTTCGCCCGCGCGGGCGCCCAGTTCCACCAGGCCGAGCTGCAGGGTGTCCAGGGACAACGGCGCCGAGGCGGCGCGTTCGTGGAACCAGCGCAGCGCCCCGGCGGCCGGACGCGCCTGGGCGCCCCGGATCGCGAAGCGGGTGCCGCGCCGGCTGATTTCCACGCCGTAGGCCTGGGCGATCTGGCGCAGGTTTTCGTCCAGCGGTCCGCACAGATTGGCCAGATGGGTGTTGTCCGCGTCCAGTTGCAGCGAGAGCGGCCGGGCTTTGGCGGCGGAGGGCCGGGCGGGAGCCGGGGCTGATCCGGGGGCGCGTCGGGCGGCGGCGGTCGGGTGGCTTTTTATGCTCATGCGCTCACCTGCGCGCTGTCGGTCGTGACGATTTCGCCGCGCAGCGTGTTGGTCAGCGCCTCGGTGATGCGCACGTCCACCATCCGGCCGATCAGGCGCGGCTGGCCGGCGAAGTTGACGATGCGGTTGTTTTCCGTGCGGCCTTTCATGTCGCGAGGATCCTTTTTCGAGGGGCCTTCGACCAGCAGACGCTGGACGCCGCCCACCATGGAACGGCTGATGGCGGCGGCCTGGTCGTTGATCAGGGCCTGCAGGCGGTACAGACGGTCGAGCTTTTCGGCTTCGGGGGTGTCGTCGGGCAGGTCGGCCGCCGGGGTGCCCGGACGGCGCGAATACACGAAGGAGAAGGACTGGTCGAAGCCCACGTGGCGCACCAGATCCATGGTCTTCTGGAAGTCGGCCTCGGTCTCGCCGGGAAAGCCGATGATGAAGTCCGAGGACAGTGTCATGTCGGGCCTGGCGGCCTTCAGGCGGCGGATGATGGACTTGTATTCCAGCGCCGTGTAGCCGCGCTTCATGGCCGCCAGCACCCGGTCGCTGCCGGCCTGGACCGGCAGATGCAGGAAGGGGACGAGCTTGGGCAGGCGGCCGTGGGCCTCGATCAGCCGCGCGGTCATTTCCTTGGGGTGGGACGTGGTGTAGCGGATGCGCTCGATGCCGGGGATGTCATGGACATAGTCCAGCAGCATGGCAAAGTCGGCGATCTCGCCACCGTCGCCGGCCGGCCCCCGATAGGCGTTGACGTTCTGGCCCAGCAGCGTGACTTCACGCACGCCCTGGTCGGCCAGGTCGGCGATTTCGACCAGCACGTCATCGAACGGCCGCGAAACCTCGGCGCCCCGGGTGTAGGGCACGACACAGAAGCTGCAGTATTTGCTGCAGCCTTCCATGATGGAGACAAAGGCTGACGGCCCGTCGATCCGGGCGGGGGGCAGGGCGTCGAACTTTTCGATTTCCGGAAAGGAAATGTCCACCTGCGACTGGCCGGTGGCGCGGCGCTTGTCGATCAGGTCCGGCAGGCGGTGCAGGGTCTGGGGGCCGAACACCACGTCCACATAGGGCGCGCGGCGCACGATGGCCTCGCCTTCCTGGCTGGCCACGCAGCCCCCCACGCCGATCACCAGGTCGGGGTTCTGCTTTTTCAGGTGCTGTACGCGGCCCAGGTCGGAAAAGACCTTTTCCTGAGCCTTTTCGCGCACCGAACAGGTGTTGAACAGAATGATGTCGGCATCGTCCGGGGTCTGGGTCAGCTCGACCCCCTTGGCCGCGTGCAGCACGTCAGCCATTTTTTCGGAGTCGTATTCGTTCATCTGACAGCCGAAGGTGCGGATGAACAGTTTTTTGGTGCGTCCCGGTTCGGCGGGTTGCAGCAGGGCGGCCAGGGCCTGGTCCTGGGCGGTGTCGGCGGGAGCGGCGGCGGCAGGCGCGGGCGTGACGCCCGGGCGGCGCAGAGAGGTTTCTTGCATGGTGGGGGCCGTGACGGGTTTATATCCCGGGGGCGAAGGATGGAAACCCTGAATTGTACCGTGGACGGTCATATGGCAATGACGTGCGGCAGCGGCTTGGGATCACGGGGCGCGCTCGGACTCCGCTATGGTTGAAGATTCAACAAACCATGGGTTATAAGGAAATTACCCAAAGCAGGATCAGTAGAAAAACCAACGATTCGACCGCCGCGATCCAGATGGGTAGGTATCGCAGGCCGGCCGGATGACAAGGGAGACAGGCATGAGCAATCCGTATCTCGTGAATCCCGGGCGCCGCCGCGCCCTGGCCGTCGGTGGAGGGTTTGCCGCCCTGGCGGGCTTGCCGGGGGCCGTGCTGGCCGACGGCGTGCGTCAGGACCCGCCCGCCAAAGCCGCAGCGGGCGGTGGCAAAGCCCTGCCGGAATATGCCGCGTGGAAAGACGCGGACGCCATGGTCGTGCACAGCGCCAACACCATCGAATTGCGGCGCGAGGACTTTGGCCACAGCACCATCACGCCCAGCAACCGCCTGTACGTGCGCAACAACCTGAATCCGCCTTCGGCCGACATCGTCAAAGACCCTGATGCCTGGTCGCTGGAGGTCTCAGGCGTCGCCCGGCCGGGCAGCCTGACCGTGGCCGACCTCAAGCGCCTGGGCCTGACGGCCGTCACCATGGTGCTGCAATGCTCGGGCAACGGACGGGCCTGGTTTCCGCACAAGCCGAGCGGCACTCAATGGACGGTCGGCGCCGCCGGCTGCGTCGTGTTCGCCGGCGTGCCGGTCAAGGACGTCGTCAAGGCCCTGGGCGGCGTCGCGGGCGGCATGAAATACATGACCAGCACGGGCGGCGAGATCCTGCCGGAAGGCGTGGATCCCAATACCGTGAGAGTCGAGCGTTCCGTACCGGTCGAGGCGATGGAAGACGCCGTCCTGGCCTGGGAACTGAA
This sequence comes from Castellaniella hirudinis, assembly GCF_042651965.1. Lineage (NCBI taxonomy): Bacteria > Pseudomonadati > Pseudomonadota > Betaproteobacteria > Burkholderiales > Alcaligenaceae > Castellaniella > Castellaniella hirudinis. Next base: position 338,037 of record NZ_JBHSDY010000002.1, on the reverse strand, counting down.
TGGCGCCGCCTTGCCGCTGGCGCATGGCGGCCCGCTGCGCCTGATCGTGCCCGGCTATATGGGCGTGAACAACATCAAGTACATCCGGCACCTGGCCTTCACGGCGGAACAGTCGCCGGCCAAGATCCAGCAGAGCAGCTACCGCTTCTATCCGGTGGGGGAAAAGGGTTCGGACAAATACCCCTCGATCTGGGAAATGCCGGTCAATTCCTGGATCACCTCGCCCTACGAGCCGGGCAAGCCGCAGCCGGCCGGCCGCGTGGTGCTGTCGGGCGTCGCGATGGGCGGGTTCCATGCGCTCAAGGAAGTGGAGGTTTCCCTCGACGGCGGCCAGACCTGGAAAGCCGCCGACTCGTTCGGTCCCGACATGGGGCGCTACGCCTGGCGCACCTTCGCGCTGGCCGTGGACCTGAAACCCGGCAAATACCAGATCGCTACCCGGGCGACCAATGACAAGGGCGACGCCCAGCCCAAGGAACGGCAGGACAACAACCGGGGCTACAACAACAATAGCTGGCTGGATCACAGCATCGAACTGGAGGTGGTCTGAGTGCGCGGGGCGATGAACTGGAAATTGCTTTTGAAGGTCTGGCCTGGCCGCGCCGCGCTGTGCGGCGCGCTGGGCCTGGCGGCCGGCGGCGCCGCATGGGCTGGTACGCCTGATGCGGCGCGGCTGGAAGAGGGGCGGGTGCTGTTCCAGAAGAACGCGACCCCGGCCTGCGCGGTCTGCCATACGCTGGAGGACGCACAGGCGACGGGGCCCATCGGACCGAATCTGGACGAACTGCAGCCCGATCGGGACCAGGTGCTGGCGGCGCTGCGGGACGGCGGCGGCGCCATGCCGTCCTTCGCTGAAACCCTGACCCAGGAACAGCGCGAGACCGTGGCGGATTATGTGGTCTGGGCCACGCATCCGCACTAAAAGGGACGTTGTCGCTGTCCTGACGGAGCGCGCGGCGGCGGGGAATCGCCCGTCGCCGCGTGCGGATCAAGAACCAAAAAAACAGGGCCGGCTGTCCGAAGACGCCGGCCCTGGAATCAGGCGGAAAGGAAACGGATTTACCCGAGTTCCACTTCCGGCCCGTCCTTCTTGATCGGCTTGACCAGGTCTTCGCGCTTGATGCCCATCCACATGGCCAGGGCGGCGGCCACGAACACGGACGAGTAGATCCCGAACCAGATCCCGATCGTCAGGGCCAGCGAGAAGTTGTGCAGCGTGGGGCCGCCGAAGAAGAACATCGACAGCACCATCATCTGCGTCGAACCGTGCGTGATGATCGTCCGGGAAATGTTCTGCGTGATCGAGGTGTTGATGATTTCGCGCACCGAAGCCTTGCGCTGCTTGCGGAAGTTTTCGCGGATCCGGTCCATCACCACCACGGATTCGTTGACCGAATAGCCCAGCACCGCCAGCACCCCGGCCAGCACCGATAGCGAGAATTCCCACTGGAAGCAGGCGAAGAAGCCCAGGATGATCACCACGTCGTGCAGGTTCGCCAGCGCGCACGAGGCGGCCAGCTTCCATTCGAATCGGATCGCCAGGTAGACCATGATGCCCACCACCACGAACAGCAGCGCCATCAGGCCGTTGTGCAGCAGTTCCTGGCCGACCTGCGGCCCGACGAATTCCACCCGGCGCAACTGCACGTCGGCGTGCTGGGCCTGCAGGGCCGACAGCACGGTGCGGCTCTGGGTGGCGGTGTCTTCATCGGGGCGCACCGGCAGGCGGATCATCACGTCCTGCGAGGTGCCGAAATTCTGCACCTGGAAGTCGGTATAGCCCAGCGCGTCGATGGCCGTGCGGATGTCGGCCACCGGCGCGGTCTGCTCGTAGTGGACTTCCATCACCGTGCCGCCGGTGAACTCGATCGACAGGTGGAAGCCCCGGGTGGCGATGAAGAAGACGGCGGCCAGAAAGGTCAGCAGGCTGATGATGTTCAGGATCAGCGCATGCCGCATGAACGGGATGGTGCGGTGGATGCGGAAAAATTCCATGATGTGTCCTGGGGTGCGGGGTGGACGGGCTGGGGCGTGAGCCCGTCAGTCCTGCTTGGGTTTCCAGATCTGGCCGATGGAGATCGTCTTCAGCTTGCGCTGGCGGCCGTACCACAGGTTCGCCAGGGCGCGCACGCCGACCACCGACGAGAACATCGAGGTCAGGATGCCGATGCAGTGCACCACGGCAAAGCCGCGCACCGGGCCGGAGCCGAAGGCCAGCAGGGCCACGCCCACGATCAGGCTGGTCAGGTTGGAGTCGAAAATCGTCGCCCAGGCGCGGTCGAAGCCCAGGTGGATCGCCTGCTGCGGCGGCAGTCCCTCGCGCAGTTCTTCGCGGATGCGCTCGTTGATCAGCACGTTGGCGTCGATGGCCATGCCCAGGGTCAGGGCGACGGCGGCGATGCCGGGCAGGGTCAGCGTGGCCTGCAGCATGGACAGGACGGCCAGCAGCAGCAGCACGTTGAAGCTCAGGCCCAGCGTGGAGAACAGGCCGAACAAGTGGTAGTACAGGATGATGAAGATCGCGATGGCGATGAAGCCGTACAGCGTCGAATCAAAGCCCTGCTTGATGTTGGCGGCGCCCAGGCTGGGGCCGATGGTGCGTTCCTCGATGATGTGCATCGGCGCGGCCAGCGAGCCGGCGCGCAGCAGCAGGGCCACGTCGGCGGCTTCCTGGGCGTTCATGCTGCCGGAAATCTGCACCTGGCCGCCGGGGATTTCGGAACGGATCACCGGGGCGGTGACGACCTCGCCCTTGCCGTTTTCGAACAGCACGATGGCCATGCGCTTGCCGATGTTGTCGCGCGTCACGTCGCGGAAGATGCGCGCACCCTTGGAGTCCAGCGTCAGGTTGACGGTGGGCTGCTGGGTCTGCTGGTCGCGGCCGGGCTGGGCGTCCTGCAGGTTTTCGCCGGTCAGGATCACCTGGCGGCGCAGCAGCAGGGGGCGGCCGTCGCGGTCCTCGTAGCGCACCAGGCCGAAGGGCACGCGGCCCGAGGCCAGGGCGGCCGTGGCGGTGGGCGAATCGTCCACCATGTGGATTTCCAGGGTGGCGGTGCGGCCCAGGATGTCCTTGGCCTTGGCCACGTCCTGGACGCCGGGCAACTGCACCACGATGCGGTCGCCGCCCTGCTGCTGGATCACGGGCTCGGCCACGCCGAGTTCGTTGATCCGGTTGTGCAGCGTCTGGATGTTCTGCTTCAGGGCGTTGTCCTGGACCTGGGTGATGGAGGCCGGGCTGAGCGTGCCGTCCACCAGCCACTGGTCGCCGGACTGGCCGGTGGTGAAGACCATTTCAGGCATGGCGCGGCGCAGCGTGTCGACGGCGGCGTCGCGGTCGGCCTGGGTGGCGAAGGTCGCGCGCACCGACTGCTGGTTGCGCTCGACGTCCTCGGCCTTGAGCTTGGCGTCGCGCAGGGTGGTGCGGGCTTCGCCGGCCATGGAGTCGTAGCGGCTGGTCAGGGCGCCCTGCATGTCCACCTGGAGCAGGAAGTGCACGCCGCCGCGCAGGTCCAGGCCCAGGTACATGGGGTGGGCGCCCAGGGACGTCAGCCAGTTCGGCGAGGCCGACATCAGGTTCAGCGCGACCGTGTAATCGGGGTTCTGCGGGTCCGGGTTCAGGGCCTTTTCGATCTGGTCCTTGGCCTTGAGCTGCGTATCGGTGGAGTCGAAGCGCAGCCGCACCGTGCCGACCGGGCCGTTCATCTCGAACGAGCCGGCGGTCGGGTGGATGCCGGCCTGGTTCAGCGCCTGTTCGGCCCGGGCCAGGGTGTTCTGATCGACCTTGACGGCCGTTTTCGCCCCCGCGATCTGGACTGCCGGGGACTCACCGTAGAGATTGGGCAGCGTGTAGAGCACGCCGATCAGGACGGCGGCCAGAACGATGAGGTATTTCCAGAGGGGATAGCGGTTCATGGTCGATCAGGTGAGGCAGGTCTGAATGGGACGGGGCGCCGGACGCCGGCGCCCGCCGGGCGGATCAGAGCGACTTGATCGTGCCCTTGGGCAGCACGGTGGTGACGGCGCTGCGTTGCACGATGATTTCCACGGCCTTGTCGCCTGCCTGGGAGATTTCGATGGTCAGGTAGTTGTCGCTGACCTTGCTGATCTTGCCCAGCACGCCGCCCGACATAATGACTTCATCGCCCTTGGCCAGCGCCTCGACCATCTTCTTGTGATCCTTCTGGCGCTTCATCTGCGGACGGATCATCAGGAAGTACAGGATGACGAACATCAGGATGATGGGCAGCATGCTCATCAGCGGGTTCGCTTCGCCGGCGGCTTGGGCCGGGATCAGGGTCAGGGTGTCGACGAGGGACATGGAGGCTCCTGCGGGGGCTATGGGGTTCGATGGATGGGTACGAGGCGGTCAATCGGCCGACTCGTGAACGAAATTAACTCTTGATTGTAGCGGGATATGGCACCGCCCGCGTTTCTGTCTTCATTCGATGCCGCGCGCCCGGTCGCGATGGAAGGCCGCGCGCCAGGACTCGAAGCGGTCTTCTTCGATGGCCGTGCGCATCTCCGCCATCAGGTGCAGGTAGAAATGCAGATTGTGCAGGGTGTTCAGGCGGGCGCCGGTGATTTCCCCGGCGCGCTGCAGATGGTGCAGGTAGGCGCGCGAGAAATGACTGCAGGTGTGGCAGGCGCATCCCGGTTCCAGCGGGCGGGTGTCGTCGCGGTAGCGGGCGTTGCGGATCTTGATGTCGCCGTAGCGGGTGAACAGCCAGCCGTTGCGCGCGTTGCGGGTCGGCATGACGCAGTCGAACATGTCCACGCCCCGGCTCACGCCTTCGACCAGGTCCTCGGGCGTGCCCACGCCCATCAGGTAGCGCGGCGCCTGGGCCGGCATGCGCGGGGTCACGTGGGCCAGCACGCGCATCATGTCTTCCTTGGGTTCGCCCACCGACAGGCCGCCGATGGCATAGCCCTCGAAGCCGATCTCCGTCAGGCCGGCCAGGGATTCGTCGCGCAGATCCTCGTACATGCCGCCCTGGATGATGCCGAACAGGGCGTTGGGATTATCCAGGTCCTGGAAGGCCTGGCGCGAACGGCGCGCCCAGCGCAGCGACATGCGCATCGAGGCCGCGGCTTCTTCGTGGGTGGCGGGGCGGTCGCCGATGCGGTAGGGCGTGCATTCGTCCAGCACCATGGCGATGTCGGAATTCAGGCTGCGCTGGATGCGCATCGATTCCTCGGGCGTCAGGAACAGGCGCGAACCATCGATGGGCGAGGCGAAACGCACGCCTTCTTCGGTGATCTTGCGCATGCCGTCCAGGCTGAAGACCTGGAAGCCGCCGGAGTCCGTCAGGATCGGCCGGTCCCACTGCATGAAACCGTGCAGGCCGCCGTGGCGGTCCAGGATGTCGGTGCCGGGGCGCAGCCACAGGTGAAAGGTATTGCCCAGCACGATCTGGGAGCCGATCTCTTTCAGTTCGTGCGGCAGCATGGCCTTGACGCTGCCGTAGGTGCCCACGGGCATGAAGATCGGGGTCTGGACGACGCCGTGGTTCAGCGTCAGGCGGCCGCGCCGGGCGGCGCCGTCGGTGTGCAGCAGTTCGAATCGGAGTCCGGTCATGAGGTCTGGTTCTGGGAGAGAGCGGCGGCGAGGTCCTGGGCGGCCTCGATGAACATGGCGTCGCCGTAGCTGAAGAAGCGGTAGCGCGCCTGCACGGCGTGGGCGTAGGCGCGGCGGATCGGGTCCATGCCCGCGAGGGCGGACACCAGCATCAGCAGCGTCGATTGCGGCAGGTGGAAATTGGTGATCAGGGCATCGACGTTGGCGAAGCGGTGGCCGGGCGTGATGAAGATCCGGGTGTCGCCTTCGCAGGCGTGCTCGCCGTCGCCGTCGCGGGCGGCGGCTTCCAGCGAGCGCACGCTGGTGGTGCCGACCGCGATCACGCGCCCGCCGCGCGCGCGGGTCTCGCGGATGCGGCGCAGGGTTTCAGCCGGCACGGCGTAGCGTTCCGCGTGCATGATGTGCTCGCTGATGCGCGTGACGCGCACCGGCTGGAAGGTGCCCGCGCCCACGTGCAGGGTGACGAAGGCCCGTGCCACGCCCAGGGCCTCCAGGCGGTCGAGCATGGCCTGGTCGAAGTGCAGGCCGGCGGTCGGCGCAGCGACTGCGCCGGGCTTGTCGGCGTAGACAGTCTGGTAGCGCGCCTCGTCCTCGCCATCGGCGCCGTGCGTGATGTAGGGCGGCAAGGGCACGCTGCCGTGGCGGTCCAGCAATGCCAGCACGGGGGCCGGGAAGGCCAGTTCGAACAGTTCGTCCTGGCGGCCCAGGACAGTGGCCTCGATGGCGCCGTCGGCCAGGATCAGCCGCGTGCCGGGACGAGGCGACTTGCTGGCGCGCACGTGCGCCAGGGCGCGCCGGGGTTCGGTGATGCGTTCGACCAGGACTTCGACCTGGCCGCCGCTGTCCTTGCGGCCGCGCAGCCGGGCCTTGATGACGCGGGTGTCGTTGAAGACCAGCAGGTCGCCGGCGCGCAGCAGGCCGGGCAGGTCGGTGAACTGCCGGTCGTGCAGGCCGCCGGCACCGTCTAGATGCAGCAGCCGGCTGGCGTCGCGCCGCGCGGCGGGATGCTGGGCGATCAGTTCGGGGGGCAGTTCGTAGTCGAACTGGGCAATATCGAGGGAATCAGTCACGGGCGGTCCGAATGCCTGCGAGGACACCCGGGGAGGAAACAGTTTGGGGATGGAGGCGTATTTTAGTCTGATGTCACCGGCGCGCCCCGGGACGCGTATCGGCCGTTGCATCTGGCCGCATCCGGGCCGGCGACTTTAGATTATGCTGCTATTTTGTTTTTTTGCCGCTTGATCAGGTGATGGTATGCAATTGGCGGGACGGATGAGGTGGAAGTCATGGCGGCGGCGCCTGGGCGCGGGGCTGGCGGCATGCCTGCTCGCGGGGGTGTCGTTGGGCGCGGGCGCGCAGGCGCTGCCGCCGGAACTGCAAAAGGCCTGGACGGCCACGAAACTGCCGATGTCCTCCCTGTCGCTGGAAGTCCGCGAGGCCGGCGGCCCGGTCCTCGTCCGGATCCAGGCCGACGAGCCGCGCAATCCGGCTTCGGTGATGAAGACCGTGACGACCTGGACCGCACTGTCGGCCCTGGGGCCGGACTACACCTGGCGCACCCGCTTTCTGTCCGACCCGGGCGCCCGCGTCGATGACCAGGGCACGCTGCAAGGGCCGCTTTACGTTCAGGCGGCCGGCGACCCCTGGTTCCGCCAGGAAGACCTCTGGAACATGCTGCGCGAATTGCGCCTGAGGGGGGTGAAGAACCTGTCCGAGGTCGTGGTGGATCGCGGCCTGTTCGGTGATGTGGCCATCGATCCGGGCAGTTTCGACGACGCGCCGGATCGTCCCTATAACGCCAGCCCCGACGCGATGATGGTCAATTTCGGCGCGACCCGGCTGGTGTTCCTGCCCGATGCCAAGGCGCGCCAGTGGATTCCCGTGCTCGATCCGCCGACCCGTGACGTGCGCGTCGACGGCAAGCTCGAATGGCTGGACGGCGTGTGCAAGGGCTCGCCCATCGTGGCGGCCGACGTGCGGCCCGAAGGCCCGCAATCCGTTATCCGGGTGTCCGGCAAGGCCGTCGGCTCGTGCGGCGAGTTCAGCGTATACCGGCTGGCCGGCAAGCAGGGCGACCATTTCGAGGCCCTGTTCCGCCTGCTCTGGCGCGAGCTGGGCGGCACGCTGTCGCGCGGCGTGCGCGAGGGGCGCGCGCCCGCAAAGGGCGCGGTGCTGGCCTGGCACGACTCGCCGTCCCTGGCCGACGTGATCCGCCAGATCAACAAGCACAGCAACAATGTCATGGCCCGCATGACCTTGCTGACCCTGGGCGCGGAGCTGAACGGTTCGGGCGCCACCCCGGAAAGCGGCGGTCAGGCGGTCCGGCAAGTCCTGAAGAATCAGGGGGTGGACACGACGGGCTGGACGCTGGACAATGGCTCGGGCCTGTCGCGCCAGGGCCGGATCACGGCGCGCGGCCTGGCGCAGATGCTGGACGTGGCCTGGCGTTCGCCGATGATGCCCGAATTCGTCTCTTCGCTGGCGATTTCGGGGGTGGACGGCACCGTGCGCCGCCGCTTGCGTTCCGAGGACACGCGCGGCCAGGCGCACCTGAAAACCGGCACTCTGCGCGATTCGCGCGCGCTGGCCGGCTACGTGCGCGGCGCCAGCGGCAAGCGCTACATCCTGGTCAGCCTGGTCAACAACCCGGGCGCGGCCGCAGTCCGGCCATTCGATGACGCGCTCGTCGAGTGGCTGGCGGCGCGCTGAGGCGGCCGCCCGTCCGGCGCGCGATCGGCTGTTGCCGTGACCGCGCCGGTCCATGAAAAATCATGGATGTCTTGACAGGCAACTAATTCATTTATAAATTAATAAGAAATAAACTAAATGAAGCCATGAGCGGCGACCGGAGCGGATGCATCCGTGTGGCCCAGGAGGAAGCGTGAGATGAAGACCATCCCCATCGGCGGCCTCGCCGGCTCGCATCGGCCGCCTGTGCCGGCCGGAGGCCGGTCATGAGCGGCGGGCAGGCGCCTCGCCATGCCCTGGTCACGGGCGGCAGCCGGGGCATCGGCGCGGCCATCGTCCGGCGCCTGGCGGCCGAAGGGCATCACGTGACGGTCCTGGGCCGCGGCTTGCAGGCCGCCCAGGCGCTGGCGGCGCAAGACCCCGGGCATCTGCATGCGGTGGCGGCCGACGTGGCCGACGCCGCTCAGATGACCGCTGCCCTGGCGGATGCCCGCGCCCGCTTCGGGCCGATCACCGTGCTGGTCAATAATGCCGGCCAGGCGGAAAGCGCGCCGTTTCTGAAAATGGACATCGACCTGTGGCAGCGCATGCTGCACGTCAATCTGACGGGGACGATGGTGTGCACCCAGGCGGTGCTGCCGGACATGCTGGCCGCCGGTTGGGGGCGGATCGTCAACGTCGCCAGCACGGCGGGCCGGAAAGGCTACGCCTACGTGTCGGCCTATTGCGCGGCCAAGCACGGCGTGATCGGGCTGACCCGGTCGCTGGCGCTGGAGCTGGCCGCCAAGGGAGTGACGGTCAACGCCGTCTGTCCGGGCTACACCGATACCGACATCGTGCGCACCAGCGTCGAACGGGTCGCGGCCAAGACCGGCCGCAGCGCGCAGTCCGCGCGCAACGAGTTCACCAAGGTCAACCCGCAGGGGCGGCTGGTCGATCCGGACGAAGTGGCGGATGCCGTCGTCTGGCTGTGCGGGACGCGTGCGGCCGCCGTGACCGGCCAGGCGGTTTCGGTCAGCGGCGGCGAGGTCATGTGAGCCCGGACATGCGTCCGAACGAGTGTCCGAACCTGAGTCTGAACGTCTGAAAGGAAAGCCGTCGATGGCCAAACTAGCCAAAAACTTCCGTCTCGTCGAGTCGCTGGGCGAGGAACACATCGGGCTGGAGGCGCGCGCGCAGATGGACGACCATCTGGACGTGCGGATGTGGCTGCGCCTGCTGGCCTGCTCCGCCCAGATCGAGCGGCAGATCCGTCTGCTGCTGCGGGTGCGCTTTGCCACCTCCCTGCCGCGCTTCGACTACCTGGCCCAGCTCGATCGCCACCCGGACGGCCTGCGCATGAGCGTGCTGTCCCGTCACCTGATGGTGACGGGGGGCAATGTCACCGGGCTGACGGATCAACTGGTCAAGGACGGCATGGTGCAGCGCATCGAGGACCCGGAGGACCGGCGTTCCTGGCGGGTGCTGCTGAGTGAGAAAGGCCGGGCGGAATTCGCCCGCATGGCGGTCGAGCACGAACAATGGCTGACCGACATGTTCAGGGATCTGCCCTTGGAGAACAAGGAAGCCCTGTACGAGCATTTGGGGCATCTGCGCGTGCGGCTCGCGCAGCGCCAGGAGGAAATCGAGGCGAGCGCCCACAAGGCGGGGCGCGCCACTTCCAGGAGAAAAACGCATGACTGATGATCGGATCGACCCGGGTTTGCTGGCGGGCAACCGCCGGCCCATGGCGGGTGAACAGCCGGAGCACTTTCTATGGGCCGTCGACGAGGGGGTGGCGACCATCACCCTGAACCGGCCCGAGCGCAAGAATCCGCTGACCTTCGAAAGCTATGCCGAGCTGCGGGACCTGTTCCATCGCCTCAAATGGGCGGACGACGTCAAGGCGGTCGTGGTGACGGGCGCGGGCGGCAATTTCTGTTCCGGCGGGGACGTGCATGAAATCATCGGCCCGCTGATCCGGCTCAAGGCGCCGGAACTGCTGATGTTCACGCGCATGACCGGCGAACTGGTCCAGACCATGCGGGCCTGCCCGCAGCCGATCGTGGCGGCGGTCGACGGCGTGTGCGCCGGCGCGGGGGCCATCATGGCCATGGCGTCCGACCTGCGGCTGGGCACCGAACGCAGCAAGACCGCGTTCCTGTTCAACCGTGTCGGCCTGGCGGGGTGCGACATGGGGGCCTGCGCCATCCTGCCGCGCCTGATCGGGCAGGGCCGGGCCAGTGAACTGCTGTATACGGGCCGCAGCCTGGGCGGCGCCGAAGGCGAGCGCTGGGGCTATTTCAACCGTCTCTGCGCGCCGGAAGAACTGCTGTCCGAGGCCCAGGCGCTGGCGGCGCAACTGTGCCAGGGGCCGAGTTTCGCCAATGGCATCACCAAGACCATGCTGCACCAGGAATGGGCCATGACGATCGAACAAGCCATCGAGGCCGAGGCCCAGGCGCAGGCGATCTGCATGATGACCCAGGATTTCGCGCGGGCCTATCACGCCTTCGTCGACAAACAGAAGCCTCGTTTCGAGGGAGACTGAGATGGCAGACACCGCATACCTGGAATGGCCGTTCTTCGAGGATCGTCACCGCGAACTGGCGGCGGCGCTGGATGCGTGGGCGACGGCGAACGTGTCCCAGGAACATGGCCGGGACGTCGACGACGCCTGCAAGGCCCTGGTGCGTTCGCTGGGCGCCGGCGGCTGGCTGCGCCACGCAGTCGCGGGGACGGCGCACGGCGGCTTCGGGCCGGCGATCGACACGCGCGCCGTCTGCCTGATCCGTGAAACGCTGGCCCGTCATTCCGGGCTGGCCGACTTTGCCTTTGCCATGCAGGGCCTGGGTTCGGGGGCGATTTCCCTGCACGGCACCGAGGCCCAGCGCCAGGACTACCTGACGCGCGTGGCCGCCGGCCAGGCGATCGCCGCCTTTGCCTTGTCCGAACCCGATGCGGGTTCCGATGTGGCCGCCATGGCCTGCGCCGCGCGTGCGGACGGGGACGATTACATCCTCGACGGCGAGAAAACCTGGATCTCCAACGGCGGCATCGCCGACTTCTACGTTGTCTTCGCACGCACCGGCGAGGCGCCGGGCGCGCGCGGTCTTTCGGCCTTCATCGTGGACGCCGGGACGCCGGGTTTCGAAATCGCCGAGCGCATCGAAGTGATCGCGCCGCACCCGCTGGCCCGCCTGCGCTTCAATCAATGCCGGATCCCGGCGAGCCGGCGCCTGGGCGCGCCCGGCGAGGGCTTCAAGGTCGCCATGCGGACGCTGGACGTGTTCCGGACTTCCGTGGCCGCCGCGGCGCTGGGCTTTGCCCGCCGCGCCCTGGACGAGGCCTTGCAGCGCGCCGTGACCCGGCGCATGTTCAAGGGCGTGCTGGCGGACTTCCAACTGACCCAGTCCAAGCTCGCCCAGATGGCGACCGCGATCGACAGCGCGGCCCTGCTGACGTACCGGGCCGCCTGGCTGCGGGACCAGGGGCGGACGGTGACGCGCGAGGCCGCCATGGCCAAGATGACGGCCACCGAAAACGCCCAGCAGGTGATCGATGCGGCCGTGCAGATGTTCGGCGGCCTGGGGGTCGTCAGCGAACAACCGGTCGAGCGCCTGTACCGGGACGTCCGGGCGCTGAGAATCTACGAAGGCGCGACCGAAGTGCAGCAGCTCATCATTGCCCGGGAACTGTTGAAGCCCTTGCAGGGGTGAGCCCGGCCGGGTGGCCGCATGCCGAAAGCAGCAGGCATGTGGTCATCCCGCATTGACAGCTATTTATTTCATATATAAATTAATAATAACTAAATTAACATCCGCCGGGTGTGCTCGTGACTTGTTTCCGCGCACCCGCCCGGCGGCCATCACGCCGGGGAGACAATCCATCGTGTACAGCGCCCACATCGATACTTTCGCCCGCGACCATCTGCCGCCGCCGGAGCAGCAGCCCGAATTCCTGTTCGATCTGCCCGAACTGCAGTTTCCCGAGCGCCTGAATTGCGCCACCGAGCTGCTCGACCGCCACGTCGCCGAAGGGCGGGGTGATCGGACCTGCATCCGTGCGCCGGGCGTGACCTGGACGTACGCCGACCTGCAGGAGCGGGCCAATCGCATCGCCCACGTGCTGGTACGGGACATGGGCCTGGCGCCGGGCAACCGCGTGCTGCTGCGCGCGCCCAACAATCCCATGCTGGCGGCCTGCTGGTTCGCCGTCATGAAGGCGGGCGGCGTCGCCGTGGCGACGATGCCGCTGCTGCGTGCCAAGGAATTGAACGCCATCCTGGAAATCGGACAGGTCACCCACGCCTTGTGCGATGCCGCGCTGGCCGAGGAAATGAACCTCGCGGCGCGGCAGCAGCCGGGCTTGCGGCAATTGCGCTTCTTCCATGAGGACGGGCCGGAAGGCCTGGAGGCCGCCATGGCGCGGATGCCGGCCGATTTCCGGAACGTCGAGACGGCCGCCGACGATACCTGCATCCTGGGCTTCACGTCCGGGACCACGGGCGTGCCCAAGGCCACCATGCATTTCCACCGCGACGTCATGGCGATCTGCGATTGCTGGCCCAAGTACGTGCTGCGGCCTGCGGCGGACGACGTGTTCATCGGCAGCCCGCCGCTGGCCTTCACTTTCGGCCTGGGGGGGCTGCTGCTGTTTCCCCTGCGCGTGGGCGCGACTGCGGTCCTGCTGGAAAAGGCCGGTCCGCCGCTGCTGCTCGAGGGCATCCGCGAATTCGGTGCCACCGTGGTATTCACGGCGCCCACGTCCTACCGGGCGCTGGCGGCGCATGGCGCCGAGCTGCGGCAGTCTCCCTTGCGCAAGTGCGTGTCGGCAGGCGAGGCCTTGCCGGCCGCGACGCGCGCGCTGTGGAAGGAAGCGACGGGCATCGAACTGATCGACGGGATCGGCGCGACCGAGATGCTGCACATCTTCATTTCGCACGACGAAAGCAACGCCCGTCCCGGCGCCACCGGCAAGCCGGTGCCCGGCTACCGCGCCAAGGTGGTGGACGACGAAGGGCGGGAAGTGCCCCCCGGCACCATCGGCAAGCTGGCGGTGCAAGGTCCCACGGGGTGCCGCTACCTGGCCGACCCGCGCCAGAAAGCCTACGTGCGGGATGGCTGGAACCTGACGGGCGACGCCTACCTGATGGATGCCGACGGCTATTTCTTCTATCAGGCGCGCACGGATGACATGATCATCTCGTCGGGCTACAACATCGCCGCGCCCGAGGTCGAGGAGGCGCTGATGCAGCATCCCGCCGTGGCGGAGTGCGCCGTGATCGGCGTGCCCGACGAGCAGCGCGGTCAGATCGTCAAGGCCTTCGTGGTCCTGCGGCCCGGCCAGGCGCGGGATGAGGCGATGGTCAAGACCTTGCAGGATTTCGTCAAAGCGACGGTCGCGCCCTACAAGTATCCGCGCGCGGTCGAGTTCGTGGACGCCCTGCCGCGTACCCAGACCGGCAAGCTGCAGCGCTTCAAGCTGCATCCGTCCGCCTGAACCGCCCTCGGAGCGGCCCGTTCTTGTCAAGTATGATGCGCACAAGAGCGTGCCGCCCGCATCCGGGGGCGGGGCTCGTCTGGTTTAGGCAGGAGTCATGGCTGGCACTGATCCGCAGCGGTTCATTCCGGAAGGCACGGACTTCCACTACGACGAGTTTCCATTCTATTGGCTGGTCCGCCTCCATGCCCTGTACACGCAGGAGCTGGAGCGGGTGCTCAAGCGCCTGAATACCGGCATTCCCCAGCGGCGCGTGCTGCTCATTCTGCGCCGGCACGGGATCGTCAGCGTCTCCACGCTGGCCACCCATGTGATCATCAAGCCTTCGACCTTGACGCGTATCCTTCAGCGGATGCGCGAAGACGGCCTGATCGAGATGCGCACCAATGCCGAGGACGGGCGGGTCACCGACGTGCTGATCACGGCCGAGGGCGAGGCGCTGGCCACCCGGATCGAGCAGGCCACCCACCGGATATTCGTCCGTGGCTATCAGGGCCTGAGCGCCGACGATCTGGAGCGTCTGATGGAGACGCTCCGGCACATGGCCACGAATCTATCCGAGCATTGAACAGGCCCTAGTCGTCGGCCGCTGCGGCCGCGTCCCCGTCCGGCTGGACGGCGTGCAACTGGATGATCTGCCGCAGCGTCTTCTTCAGTTCCTCGGCGCGGGCGAGCCCGAAGGGTTCCAGGACCCGGCGTTCGTGTTCCCGGGCCAGTTCGATGAGGTGCTGGATCGTCCGCGAGCCTTCAGGAGTGATGTGCACCAGCGTGATGCGCCGATCGCTCGGATGGGGCACCCGTTCGACCTGGCCTTTGGCTTCCATGCGGTCCAGCAGGCGGGTGACGGTGGGCTGCTTGGTCACGGTGAGCTGGGCCAGGTCGCCGATGCTGATCAGATGGCCGTCGGCCAGCGAGGCCATCACACGCCATTCGGAAATGGAAAAGCCGTGCTGGCGCGCGACGAGATGGAATTCCCCCGAAATGAGCTGGCTGGCCCGCGCCAGCAGGGCAGGCAGATAGCCTTCGACGAAGCTGGGCGCTGTGGGCGGGCTGGGTTCCATGAGATTCGACATCTGTTTCCTGAAGCGTGAGGCGCTCGGTGGCGGGCGGCCTCAATTCTAAGCCCCACGGACCGCGATCGACCCTGGACCTAGGGTAAATCATGATAATGAATATATTCACTTCTAAATTATAATTTCCTCAAACGCTTCCCCCGTGGGGCGGCGGATCCACGGTTCTGGAGCACGCCATGGCGGAACGATCGTTCGTCGCTGAAGTCGAGAAACTGCGGTTGTCGGAAGGAGAGGTCTTCCGGGGCGAGGGCATACTCGCCGTCACCAAGGCCTTGCTGGAATCGGGGGTGGCCTATATTGCAGGCTATCAGGGGGCGCCTATCTCGCACCTGATGGACGTGCTCGCCGATGCCCAGGACATCCTGGCCGAATACGGGATCCGTTTCGAAAACAGCGCCAGCGAGGCCACGGCCGCCGCGACGCTGTCCGCGTCGGTGAACTATCCGCTGCGCGGCGCGGTCACGTTCAAGGCCACGGTGGGCACCAATGTGGCCTCGGACGCGCTGGCGAATCTGGCCTCGGGCGGCGTGACCGGCGGCGCGCTGGTGATCGTGGGCGAGGACTACGGCGAAGGCTCTTCGATCATGCAGGAGCGCAGCCACGCGTTTGCGATGAAATCCCAGATGTGGCTGCTGGACCCGCGCCCGAACCTGCCCTGCATCGTGCAGGCGGTCAAGGACGGTTTCGACCTGTCCGAGGCCAGCCACACGCCGGTCATGCTGCAGGTGCGCATCCGTTCCTGCCACTTGCACGGGCAGTTCATTGCCGCGGATAACCGCGCGCCGTCTTTCACGGTCAAGGATGCCCTCGAAAACCCGGCGCGCGACGTGGACCGGATCGTATTGCCGCCCGCCAGCTTTCTGCATGAACGTGAAAAAGTGCAGGACCGCTGGCCTGCCGCCGTGCGCTTCATCCAGGAGCGCGGCTTGAATGAATTCTTCTTCGAGGACGCGGCCGACGTCGGCATCGCCCTCCAGGGCGGACTCTACAACGCCCTGATCCGGGCCTTGCAGCGCCTGGGCCTGGCCAACGTCCACGGCGACTCCAGGATTCCGCTGTACGTGATGAACGTGGCCTACCCGCTGGTGGACGCCGAATTCGAGCGTTTCTGCCGGGGCCGGCGCGCGGTGCTGGTCCTGGAAGAGGGGCAGCCCAATTTCATCGAGCAGAACGTGGCGGACATTCTGCGCCGGCTCGGCCTGCCGACCGCGTTGCACGGCAAGGACGTGCTGCCGCTGGCCGGTGAATACAACACCGCCGTCGTGTACGGCGGGGTGCGCGCATTCCTGGAGCAGTACGGCCTGATTCAGGCCGAGCCCGCGCAGACCGAGGCGGGTCCGGCATCGGCGTCAGCGCAGGCTGCGGCGCTTGAATCCGCGTCGGCCGAGGCCGCGCCAACCCGGCTTGCAACCGCCGGATCCGCCGTTGACGTGCCGGACGAGGTCTTGCCGCCGCTCGAACAGACGGTGTATCCGCGCCCGCCCGGCCTGTGCACGGGATGCCCCGAGCGGCCGGTCTTCACGGCGATCAAGCTGGTCGAGCGCGAACTGGGCGCGCACCACATCAGCGCCGACATCGGCTGCCAGTTGTTCTCGATCCTGCCGCCCTTCAATCTGGGCAGCACGACCATGGGCTATGGCCTGGGAGCCGCCAGCGCCTCGGCCTTCAATGTGGCGCCGGGCGGCGCCCCGGCGGCCCGGCGCGCCATTTCCATCATGGGCGACGGCGGCTTCTGGCACAACGGCCTGACCAGCGGCGTCGCCAATGCCGTCTTCAACCAGAGCGACAACCTGACCATCATTGTCGACAACAACTACACCGCGGCGACCGGCGGCCAGGACATTCTGTCCAGCCATGCGCACAACCCCACCCGCAGCACGGGCCATGCGATCGAATCGGCCGTCCGGGGCGTGGGCGTCGAGTGGGTCCGCACCCTGCGGCGCACCTACGACCTCAAGGCGATGACCGGCGCGCTGCGCGAAGCCCTGACCACCACGAAGCCGGGACCCAAGGTCCTGATCGCGCAGAGCGAATGCATGCTCAACAAGCAGCGGCGCGAAAAGCCGCTGGCGCGCAAGGCGGTCGCCGCGGGCCGGCGCGTGGTGCGCGAACGCTTCGGGGTGGACCCCGATACCTGCACCGGGGATCACTCCTGTATCCGGCTGTCGGGTTGTCCGTCGCTCACGATCCGGGACAATCCCGACCCCTTGCGCCAGGACCCGGTGACCGCCGTGATGGACAGTTGCGTGGGCTGCGGCCATTGCGGCGAGGTCGCGCATGCGGCGGTGCTGTGCCCGTCGTTCTTCCGCGCCAGCATCATCAGCAATCCCACGCGCTGGGACCGGCTGCGGCATCGGCTGCGCACCCGCGTGATCGCCTGGCTGCAGCGCGGCGAAGCCAAGCGTCGGGCCAAGTATGCGTTCTGAATCCCTGACCACTCCCGGAGGCGCTGCCGTGTATTCCGAGCCTATCAAGATCGCCATTCTCGCCATGGGCGGCGAGGGCGGCGGCGTGCTCGCCGACTGGGTCGTGGATCTGGGCGAGGAAAACGGCTGGTTCGCCCAGACCACTTCGGTGCCCGGGGTCGCGCAGCGCACCGGCGCCACGATTTACTACGTCGAACTGTTCCCCGGCGCCGGTGCGCCGGACGCCCGTCCCCCGGTGCTGGCCCAGGCGCCGATGCCGGGCGACGTGGACGTGGTGCTGGCATCCGAGCTGATGGAGGCCGGCCGCGCGGTGCAGCGCGGTCTCGTCACCCCGGATCGCACGACGCTGGTCACGTCATCCCACCGCGTCTATTCCATCACCGAGAAATCCGCGCTGGGCGACGGCCGCGTCGACAGCGACGTGCTGCTGCGTCAGACGCGGCGCGCGGCGCGCCGTTTCGTGAGCTTCGACATGGCCGAGGCCGCCGAGCGCGCAGGCAGCGTGGTCAGCGCGGTGCTGTTCGGCGCCCTGAGCGGCGCCGGCGTCCTGCCGTTCAGCCGCCGCCAGTTCGAAGAAGCCATCGAGCGCGGCGGCGTCGGCGTCAAGCAAAGTCTCCAGGCCTTTGCCACCGGCCATGATCACGCGCAGGACACGCGCTCCGAAAGCGCCGGGCGTCCGACCGTCCGGGCGCGCGGGGAAGAGGGCGCTGCACGCCCGCCGGCCGCCGCGGCGCCCGCCGCCGTGCAGCCCGCGCCGAAGCACCCCAAGGTCGCCGCGCTGGTGAATCGCGCGCAGGGCTACCCGGAGCCCGTCCGGGAAATCGTCGTCGCGGGCATCCGCCGGCTCGTCGATTATCAGGACCCGGACTATGCCGGGCTGTATCTGGACCGTCTGGAGGCCCTGGCGGGCGCCCCGGGGGGCGATCACACCGGATTGCTGCGCGAGGCCGCGCGCCATCTGGCGCTCTGGATGTCCTATGAGGACACGATCCGGGTCGCCGATCTGAAGATCCGGGGCAGCCGCTTCGAGCGGGTCCGCGACGAAGTCCGCGCCGGCGACGCGCAGGTCCTGGACATCGCTGAATTCATGCACCCGCGCATCGAGGAAATCTGCGAGACGCTGCCTGCGGGCCTGGGGCGCTGGCTCGCCCGGCCGCACGCCGTGCACCGGCTGGTGGCGCATTTCACCCGCGAGGGCCGGGTCGTCAAGACCAGCTCGCTGCGGGGCTATCTGCTGCTGTATGTGCTGGCGCGCTGGGGCCGCTGGCGCCGCACGACGCTGCGCTACGCGCTGGAAACCGGGCGCATCGAAACCTGGCTGCGGCATCTGAAAGCCGCCGCCGCCGTGAATCCGCTGCTGGCGCTGGAAGTGGCGAAATGCCAGACCCTGGTCAAGGGCTACAGCGACACGCATGCGCGCGGCCTGCGCAATTACGAGGTGCTGATGACCGTGCTGGATCGTGATGCCCGCGTGATGGCGCCGGCCACGTTGCGGGATTTGCGCGACGCGGCGCTGGCCGACGAACATGGCCGCCGGCTGCGCGACAGCCTGGCGCGACATGGATTTTCCACCGAGGGCCTGTTCTCATGAAAAATTGGATCATTCTCACGCCGTCGGGGCGCGGAGGGCAGGGCTGATGGCGCGCCGGGATTATGCCGGCGTGGCCGTGGCCGTGCCCGTCACCGTGCCCTATCAGCGCTTTTCCACCGAAGGCGCGCACTGGTTTCTCGGCCGGGCCGTGCGGGCGCTGGTCGAGCAGAGCGGCATCGACAAAGACGCCATCGACGGGCTGTGCCTGTCGAGCTTTTCGCTCGTGCCGGATACGGCGGTCGGCGTCACCCAGCACCTGGGGCTGTCGCCGCGCTGGCTCGATCACGTGCCGACCGGCGGTGCGGCGGGCGTGATGTGCTTGCGCCGTGCCGCGCGCGCCGTGCAGTCGGGCGACGCCGACGTGGTGGCGTGCGTGGCGGCGGACACCAATCACGTGGATTCGTTCCGGCAGACGCTGGGCGCTTTCAGTGATTTTTCGCGCGACGCCACCTACCCCTACGGTTCGGGCGGGCCGAATTCCGTCTTCGCCCTGATCACCGCGCACTACATGCGCCAGTTCGGCGCCCGGCGCGAGGACTTCGGCCGCATCGCGGTTGCGCAGCGGCACAATGCGCTGCGCAACCCCAACGCCTTGTTCAAGAAGCCGCTGACGCTCGAAGAATACATGGCGGCGCGCCCCATTGCCGATCCCCTGCACCTGTTCGACTGCGTCATGCCGTGCGCGGGCGCCGAAGCCTTCCTGGTGATGAGCGCCGAGCGTGCGCGCGATCTGGGACTGCCGCATGCGCTGGTGCGGGGCGCGATCGAGCGCCACAACGCCTTTGCCGAGGACCCCGTCATGGTGCGCGGCGGCTGGCTCCGGGACCGCGACGAACTGTACGCGCAGGCCGACGCCGGCCCGAATGACCTCGATTTCGTGCACACCTATGACGACTACCCCGTCATCGTGATGATGCAGTTCGAGGACCTGGGCTTTTGCGCCAAGGGCGAGGGCCCGGACTTCGTCCGCAGCCACACCCTCACGTATGACGGCAGTTTCCCCAACAACACCAGCGGCGGACAGCTTTCCAGCGGCCAGCCCGGCGCGGCCGGCGGGTTCATGGGGATGACGGAGTCGATCCGGCAACTGACGGGGCAGGCCGGCGAACGCGCCGTGCAGGACGCCCGCCTGGGCCTGGTCACCGGGTTCGGCATGGTGACGTACGACCGCTGCCTGTGCACGGGCGCGGTGATTCTCGGGAGCAGCGAATGACCATGCCTCTGATGAAGCCCAAGCGCAAGAATCCGGTCCTGCGCACACGGCAGATGAACCTGCCGCCCTGGGCGCGCGGCCGCGTGGCGCTGGGCATCACCGCAGCAGCAGCCGAGGGCCGGTTCGAGCTGCAGGTCTGCGATGCGTGCGGAACCACCCAGTACCCGCCGCGTTCGGCCTGCGTCCAGTGCCTGTCGTCGCAGATGAGCTGGCGTGAGCAGAGCGGCGAAGGCGAGCTGCTGAGCGACACCACCCTGCATCACAGCAATGACTTGTTCTTTCGTGAACGGCTGCCCTGGCGGCTGGGCTTTGTGCGCCTGGATGCCGGCCCGACCGTGATGGTGCACCTGCATGGCGAGGTCGGCCCGGCGCCCCGGCGCGTGAAGGTGGGCGCGCGCCTGGACCGCGCGGGACAGGCCGTACTGATTGGTTTCCCTCTGGAAGGAAGTGCGCATATGGCGGACGACAAAATGCTGCGTGAAATGACCAGCGACCCCAAGTTTCGCAAAGTCCTGGTGACGGACGGCAAGTCCGAGGTCGGGCAGGCCATCGTCCGGGCGCTCGTCAAGGCGGGCGCCGAGATCGTCTGGGTCGGCCATGCCGAGCCCTGGAAAAAGCTGGGCGGGCTGGACGAGATCACCGCGCTGCCCCAGGTGTCGCTGGTGTCGCTGGACCTGACGGATGGCCGCAGCGTCACGGAACTGGCCGGCGCGATCGGCGGCAAGGTCGATATCGTCATCAACAACGCCGAAGTGCATCGCACTTACGGCATCGGCTCGCGCCGGGGCACGGACGTGGCCCGCGCCGAAATGGACATCAATTATTTCGGCCTGCTGCGGCTGGCGCAGGAGTTCGGTCCCGCGCTCAAGGGCCGCTCGGCCGACGGAACGGTGACCGCCACCGCCTGGGTCAACCTGCTGTCCATCTACGCCTTGTCCAACTTCCCGCCGCAAGGCACGTTCAGCGCCAGCAAGGCCGCCGCGTATTCGCTGGCGCAGTGCCTGCGCGCCGAGATGCGCCCGGCGGGGATCCGGGTGATCAACGTCTTCCCCGGTCCGGTGGACGACGAATGGAACCAGCTCATGCCGCCGCCCAAGCTGGCGCCGGATGCGCTGGCCAAGGCCATCGTGAATGCGCTGCGCGACGGCGTGGAAGACGTCTATCCGGGCGACGTGGCCCAGGAATGGCTGGAGCGCTGGCGCGACAACCCCAAGGTTCTGGAACGCGAACTGGCGACGAACGGCGGCTGATCGCCTGTGGAGAGCATCAAATGAGCAATCACGAGCACGAGACCGGCAAGACCGGGGCGCTGACCGGCGCCCAGGCCCTGATGGGCCTGGCCCAGGCCCTGGCCGGCGGCGGCATCCAGGTCATCGACCTGACCCAGACCCTGACGCCCGAGTTTCCGCAGATCGCGCTGCCGCCCGAAATGGGGCAGTGCTGGCCTTTCCGCATCGAGGAAGTCTCGAAGTACGACGAGCGCGGACCGGGCTGGTACTGGAACAACTTTTCCTGCGGCGAACACACGGGGACGCACTTCGATGCGCCGATCCACTGGATCTCGGGCCGCGATCTGCCGAACAATTCCGTCGACACCATCCCGGTGCAGCATTTCGTGGCGCCGGCCTGCGTCATCGATTGTTCGCCCCAGGTCAAGGACGACCCGGACTACCTGCTGACGATCGAGGACATCCAGGACTGGGAGGCGGCGTATGGCCGCATTCCCGCCGGTTCCTGGGTGCTGATGCGCACCGACTGGTCCAAACGGCAGGACCCCGAGGCCTATCAGAACTTCGATGAAACCGGCCAGCACACGCCGGGGCCGAGCGCCGAGGCGGTGCGCTTCCTGATCGAGCAGCGCGATGTGCTGGGCTTCGGCTCCGAGGCCATCGGTACGGATGCGGGCCAGGGGTATCACCTGCGTCCGCCGTATCCCTGCCACTACTTCATGCACGGCGCCGGGCGTTACGGCCTGCAGTGTCTGTGCAATCTGGATCGGCTGCCCGCCTCCGGCGCGGTGCTGATCTGCCCGCCGCTGAAGATCGAAAAGGGCAGCGGCAGCCCCCTGCGCGTGCTGGCTCTCGTGCCTGGCGCCTGATGTAGTCCTCTCTCTCAAGGAGTTCACCATGAAGTCTCTCCGTACCCTGCGCGGCCTGGCTGCGACTGTTACCACGGCGGCTCTGATGGCCGCATTGCCGGCAGCCTACGCGGCTGACTACACCGTCGGCTTCGTCACCTCGCTGGTGGGGCCGGTGTCCTCGCTGGGCATTCCCTACCAGAAGGGCATCCAGGCGGGACAGGCCTACCAGTCCGAGATCGATGGGCGCAAGGTCCGGCTGATCCAGCTGGATGATGCTTCGGACCCCAGCACGGCGGCGCGCAACGCCCGCAAGCTGATCGAAGAAGACAAGGTGGACGCCATCATCGGGACGGCCGGTTCGCCCGGCGCCCTGGCGATCGCCGCGGTGGCGCGTGAATCCAAGACGCCGCTGATCTCCATCGCCCACGCCAGCCTGTCGGGCGCGGAAGCCGAATGGGTGGTGACGGTGCCGCAGCCTGCCACGCTGATGATCAGCGCCGTGGTCGACCACATGAAGAAAGAAGGCGTGAAGACGCTGGGCTACATCGGCTTTTCGGATGCCTGGGGCGACCAGGTCTACGAGGCGCTGCAGAAAACGACGCCTGACGCGGGCATCAAGGTCGTCTCCAACGAACGCTACGCGCGCGGCGACACCTCGGTGGCCGGCCAGGTCCTGAAGATCGTGTCCCAGCATCCCGATGCCGTGATCACGGGCAATTCGGGCACGCCGGGCGCGCTGCCGTACCTGGCGCTGGCCGACCGCGGCTACAAGGGCAAGCTCTACGGCACGCACGCCTTGATCAACCCGGCCTTCATCAACGTGGCGCGCAGTTCCGTCGAAGGCCTGCTGGCCCCGACCGGACCGGTCATCGTCGCCGAGCAGTTGCCCGAGAGCAACCCGATCCGCAAGGTGGCCCTGGCCTATCGCGACGCCTACCAGAAGGCCAACAACGCCCCTGCCGAAGACGCGTTTTCCGCCTACTCCTTCGACGCCTGGCTGATCTTCCTGGATGCCGCCAAGCGCGCTTCGGCCAAGGCCGAGCCGGGCACGCCGGAATTCCGCCAGGCGCTGCGCGATGCGATCAAGAGCACCAAGGAGCTGGTGGGGACCCATGCGGTCTACAACTTCCATGAAGACACGACCTACGGCACGGACGAACGTTCCCGCGTGGTGGTGCGGCTCGAAAAGGGCCGCTGGAAGCTGGTCCCCTGAGACCCCTGAGACGGCGGCCCGGCCGCCGTGCCCGCCTGGGCGCGTACTTGCTGATTGACGGAGAGAGACATGATTCCGATGCTGAAAATGGGCGCGCTGCCGCGCCTGCTGCGCGGCCTGCTCCTGGCGGGCGTGTCCTGCATGGCGGCCGGCGCCTGGGGGGCGGACCTGAAGGTGGGCGTGATCAGCTCCCTGTCGGGTCCGGTGTCGGCGCTGGGCATCCCTTATGAAAAAGGGGTCCGCGCCGCCCATGCCCGGTTCCCCGAGATTGCCGGACATCGGGTGGAGCTCATCGTGCTGGACGATGCTTCCGACCCGACCACGGCGGGACGCAATGCGCGCAAGCTGGTCAACGAGGACAAGGTGGACGTCCTCATCGGGACCTCGGGCGTGCCGGGCGCGATGGCGATCGCCGCCGTCGCCCAGGAACTGAAGACCCCGTTGATTTCGCCCACGCCGGTCTCGCTGCCCGGGCCCGAGCACGACTGGACGGTGGCGACCTCGCAGCCGTTCGAACTGATGGTGTCGGCCGTGGTCAAGCGCATGAAGGCCGAGGGGGTCAAGACCGTAGCGTTCATCGGTTTTTCGGACGCCCTGGGAGACCTGGCCTATGACTCGCTGGTGCGCAGCGCGGGCGAACTGGGCATCCAGGTGGTCGCCAACGAGCGGTATGCGCGCGGCGACATGTCGGTGGCCGGGCAGGTGCTGAAGATCGTCGCCAAGCGGCCGGACGCCGTCTTCGCGGGCAACAGCGGCACGCCGGGCGCGCTGCCGTACCTGGAACTTGCAAACCGCCAGTACGCCGGGCGGATCTACGGCACGCACGGCCTGATCAACGCCGATTTCGTGCGGGTGGGCGGCCGTTCGATCGAAGGGCTCGAGGTGCCCAGCGGCCCCGTGCTGGTCGCCGAACAACTGCCGGCCGGCGATCCGGTGCGCGAGGCGTCGATGGCGTTTCGCGCGTCCTACGAGAAGCTCTACGGCGCGCCGCCGGTGGATGCGTTCTCGGCCTATACCTACGACGCCTTGCTCGTGCTCGCCGATGCCGCCGCGCGGGTGAAGGACGAGCAGCCGGGGACCCCTGCCTATCGGCAGGCGCTCAAGGAGGCCATCGTGTCCACCCGGGACCTGGCGGGCACGCACGGCATCTACACCTTCACGCCCGGCAGCCGCTACGGTCTGGACGAGCGTGCGGTCGTCATGGTGCGCATGGAGGGCGGGCGGTGGAAGCTGGCTGCGCAGCCGGCGCCGTCGGGCCAATAAAAAGCCGTCTGCGGCAACGAGACAAAGGAACTTCACATCATGACATGGGACATCGCCCTCATTCTGGGGATCGACGGCCTGGCCAATGGCGCCATCTACCTGCTTGCGGGCTTGGGGTTGGTGCTGATCTTTTCGGTCACGCGGGTCGTCTTCGTACCGTTCGGCGACATTGCGGCTTTCGCCGCCCTGAGCCTGGCGGCCTTCGAGGCGGGCCTGGTGCCGCCGACCATCGGCCTGGTGGCCGTGCTGGCCGCGGTGGCCTTGCTGACCGAACTGGGCAGCCTGATCCGCAAGGGCGAAGCGCGCCGCATCCCCCGCGCCGTGCTGTTGTGGGGCGTGCTGCCGCTGGCGCCTTGCCTGATCGCCTGGATGGCTGCAGGTCCCGAGACCTCGGCATTCGTCCGGGTCGCCGCGTCGGTGCTGCTGGTGGTGCCGATGGCGCCGCTGCTGGCGCGCGTGGTGTTCCAGCCCATCGCCGATGCCTCGGTGCTGGTGCTGCTGATCGTGTCCCTCGCCCTGAGCTTTCTCCTGTCCGGCCTGGGCCTGCTGTTCTTCGGTCCCGAGGGTTCGCGTACGGCGGCCCTGGCCTCGGGCGGCTTCACGCTGGGCGACGGCATCAACGTCAGCGGCCAGGTGGCCCTGATGGTGGGCACGGCGATCGTGCTCAGCGGCTTGTTCTACCTCGTCTTCGAGCGGACGTCGACGGGCAAGGCGCTGCGCGCGACGGCCGTCAACCGCGTAGGCGCGCGGCTGGTGGGCATCCGCCCCGCCCGTACCGCCATGCTGGCCTATGGCGCTGCGTCCCTGCTGGCGGGGTTCATCGGCGTGTTGATCGCGCCCGTCACCACCATCTACTACGACTCCGGCTTCCTCATCGGCCTGAAGGCCTTCGTGGCCGCCATCATCGGCGGACTGGTGAGCTATCCGGCCACCGCCCTGGGGGCGCTGGCCGTCGGGGTGTTCGAGAGTTTCGCGTCTTTCTGGAGCGGCGCGCTCAAGGACGCGATCGTGTTCAGCCTGCTGATCCCCGTGCTGATGGTGCGTTCCTATATGGCGCGCCACCATGAGGAAGAAGTCGAGGAGATCGATCAATGAAGCCGTCCACTCCCCGCATCCTGCTCGCGGTCCTGATCGCCGTCCTGGCGGTGCTCCCGCTCTTCGTGGGCAGTTTCACGGTCTCGTTGTTCAACGAGATCGGCATCGGCGCGCTGGTCGCGCTGGGCCTGGTCCTGCTGACCGGGGTCGGCGGCGCGACCTCGTTCGGTCAGGCGGCCTTCGTGGGCATCGCCGCCTACGCCAGCGCCTGGCTGACGACGGTCCACGGCTTGTCGCCGTGGCTGGGCCTGCCGTTTGCGCTGCTGCTGACGGGGCTGTCCGCCCTGGCCATCGGCGCGCTGACCCTGCGTCTGGGCGGCCATTTCCTGGCCTTGTCGACGATCGCCTGGGGCCTGTCCATTTCCCTGCTGTTCGGCAATATCGATGCCCTGGGCCGGCATACCGGCCTGTCGGGCATCCCGCCGGTGCACGTCGGCGGCTGGTCGCTGCTGGAGCCGCAAGCCATGTACTACCTCGTCTGGGTGGTCGTGGGCCTGGCGTTCCTGTTCAGCCGCAACCTGCTCGATTCCCGCCCGGGCCGCGCCATCCGGGGCTTGCGCGGCGGTTCGACCCTGCTGGCCAGCGTCGGGGCGGATGCCTACCGGCTGCGGCTGTCCCTGTTCGTGACGGCCGCGCTGCTGGCCGGTCTGGCGGGCTGGCTGTACGCCCACATGAATCGTTTCGTCAGTCCCTCGCCGTTCAGCGTGCATGCCAGCATCGAATATCTGTTGATGGCGGTGTCGGGCGGCCTGGGCAGCCTGGCGGGCGCTCTGGTGGGTTCGGGCCTGGTGCTGGCCCTCAAGAACGCGCTGCAGGACATCCTGCCCTTGCTGACGCAGCGGTCCGGCCAGCTCGACGCCATCGTGTTTTCCGCCCTGTTCATCGCGCTGCTGCATTTCGCCCGGGGCGGCCTGATGGCCTTCGTGCGCCGTTGGGGCCGTCGCCATGGCCTCGGCCGGAAAGCGGCCGTGATGGAGGCGCCGGCCCGGCCGCTGCCGAACCGCACCATGCCGGCCCGGGGCACGCCCGTGCTGTCCGTCCAGGGGGCGGTCAAGCGCTTCGGCGGCCTGACGGCCGTCAACGACGTCAGCTTCGATCTGAACGCAGGCGAGATCCTGGGCCTGATCGGGCCGAACGGCGCGGGTAAATCGACCATGTTCAACCTGCTGACCGGCACGGCCCCCATGACGTCCGGCCGGGTCCGGTTCCTGGGCCGCGACATCACCGGCATGCTGCAGCTTGAAATCGCCCGCCTGGGGCTGGGCCGCACCTTCCAGCACGTGAAGCTGCGCCCGCACATGAGCTTGCTGGACAACGTCGCGCTGGGCGTGCATGCCAGGACGCGGCCCAGCATGCTGCGCGCAGGACTGCGCCTGGACCGCGAAGAAGAACGCCAGATCCTGCACGAGGCGCGGCATCAGCTCGAACGGATCGGGCTGGCCGACCGCGCCCATGAAATGGCCGGCAGCCTGCCCTTGGGCACCCAGCGCATCCTGGAGATTGCGCGTGCCCTGGCCTCCGATCCCGTGCTGCTGGTGCTGGACGAGCCGGCCGCGGGTCTGCGGCGCAACGAAAAAATGGCGCTCGGGGACCTGCTGCGCAAGCTGCGCGAAGAAGGGGTGACCATTCTGATCGTGGAACACGATATGGACTTTGTGATGAACCTGGTGGACCGGCTGGTGGTGATGAATTTCGGCTCCAAGCTCGTCGAGGGCGTGCCGGCCGCCGTGCGTGCGGACGAGCGTGTGCAGGCGGCTTATCTGGGAGGGACGACATGAGCAGCAGCAATACCCCGATGCTGGAAATCGGCGACCTGCACGTCGCCTATGGGCGAGTCGAGGCGGTGCGCGGGGTGTCGGTCACCCTGGACCCGGGCCGGATCGTCTCGGTCATCGGTCCCAATGGCGCGGGCAAGACGACGCTGCTGGCGGCGGCGATGGGCCTGCTGCCTTCACGCGGCACCTTGCGTTTCGAAGGCGAGGACTTGCGCGGCCTGGACGTCGAAGCGCGCGTGGAGCGCGGCCTGTGCCTGGTGCCCGAGACGCGCGAACTGTTCGGCGAACTGTCGGTGCTGGACAATCTGCGCCTGGGGGCGTATTCGCGCCGGCTGCGGCCGCAGGCGCTGCGCGACCGCCTGGATTCGGTGTATGCGCGTTTCCCGCGCCTGGCCGAACGCCGCGCTCAGCGCGCAGATACCTTGTCCGGGGGTGAACGCCAGATGCTGGCCGTGGGGCGCGCGCTGATGTCGGCCCCGCGCCTGCTGATGCTCGACGAACCGAGCCTGGGCCTGGCGCCGCTGATCGTGCGCGAGATCCTGGCTATCGTCCGTGCGTTGCGCGAAGACGGCGTCTCGATTCTGCTGATCGAGCAGAATGCCCGCGCCGCGCTGGAAAGTTCCGATTTTGGCTATGTGCTCGAAACGGGGGAGATCGCCCTGTCGGGCGACTCGGCCTCGCTCGCCGAGGATGCTCGGGTGCGGGCGACCTATCTGGGAGGAGGCGCCGATGACGCCCAATGAAGAGCTGCCGCCCGAACACCGGACGGTCCCGCAGATGCTGCTGCGGCAGGCCGCGCTGTTCGCCGATCGCCCGGCGCTGAAGCTGGGCGACACGCGCTGGACGCACGCGGATGCCGCGCCGGCTGCGGCGCGCCGGGCAGGGGCCTTGCGCGCGGCGGGCGTGAACCGGGGCGATCGCGTGGCGATCATGAGTTCGAACCGGGTCGAAGTGCTGGAGACGTTCCTGGGCTGCGGCTGGGCAGGGTCGGTGTCCGTGCCGATCAACACCGCCTCGCGGGGACCGCAGATCGAGTATTTCCTGAGCAACAGCCAGGCGCAGCTGCTGGTGATCGAATCGCAGTATCTGGATCGGCTGGCCACGGCCGATCTGGACAAGACCTCGCTGCGGCAGATCTGGGTGCTGGACGGCATTGACGCAGCGGGCGCGGTCGGCTCGATTCCGGCCGTGCCGTGGCCGTCCGACGGGCCGGCCCTGGAGGCCGAAAACGTGGGCCCCGGCGACACCCTGGCGATCCTGTACACGTCCGGCACTACCGGGCCGTCCAAAGGCGTGCTCTGTCCGCACGCGCACTATTACTGGTGGGGGATGAACACCCTGCGCGTCCTGGGGGTGCGGCGCGACGACGTGCTGTGCACGACGCTGCCCCTGTTCCACATCAACGCCCTCAATACCTATGCCCAGGCCGCGCTGGCCGGCTGCGAGGTGGTCTACGAGACGAAATTCTCGGCCTCGGGTTTCTGGGCCTCGATGGGCGCCTGCGGTGCGACCGTCGTCTACCTGCTGGGCGCCATGGTGCCGATCCTGCTGGCCCAGCCCGAAGGCCCGGCTGAACGCAGCCATCGCGTGCGCATCGGCCTCGGCCCGGGGGTGCCGGAGCAGTCCAACGAGGCGTTCCGGGCGCGCACCGGCGTGCGGCTGCTCGAAGGCTTTGGCTCGACGGAGACGAACTTCGTGATCGGCACGGCGCTGGATTCGCCTCGGCGCGGGGTGATGGGCTGGGTGCTGCCGGGTTTCGAGGCGCGTGTGGCCGACGAGCACGACGTCGAAGTGCCGCGCGGCCAGGCGGGTGAACTGCTGCTGCGCGCGCAGGAACCCTATGCCTTCGCCTCGGGCTATTTCAACATGCCCGAGAAGACGGTCGAGGCGTGGCGCAACCTGTGGTTCCATACCGGCGACCGGGTGCTGCAAGAGGCTGACGGGGCGTTCCGCTTCGTGGACCGGATCAAGGATGCGATCCGCCGGCGCGGCGAGAACATTTCGTCTTTCGAGGTCGAGCAGGTCCTGTCCAGCCATCCCGAGGTGGCGGCGGTGGCGGTCTATCCGGTGGGTTCTGAGCTGGCCGAGGACGAGGTCATGGCGGCTCTGGTCGCGCGGCCCGGCCGGACCCTGGACCTGCCCGGGCTGATCGCCTGGTGCGAGGACCGCATGCCGCATTTCGCCGTGCCGCGCTATGTCGACGTGCTGGAAGACCTGCCGCGCACCGAGAACGGCAAGATCCAGAAGTACAAGCTGCGTGAGCGCGGCGTCACTGCGACGACCTGGGAAAACCCACAGGCGGGCCGCAGGCGCAAGGCCTGAGGGTTCGGTCATCCGCCTGGCGGCGCGCGTTCCGGTCCGGTCGGGGCGTGCGCCCCGGCGCGCCTTGGCCGTCCCCCGATTCGGGATAGTCCCTATTGATGGGCCGCGTGCCGCTCAATAGCATTACAACTAAATATATGATTTTGGATTGATTTAGAAGCATAGAAAGAAAGTCAAAGAGAAGACTCGAAACACCGCCAGCGTCACCCCACGGTCTTTCAGCGTTTTTTTTGGGCATTTAATTCAGAATTCAATTGAAATTCGAAGTAATTGAACCGAGTGGCCCCGCGCAACGGTCCCGCCGCCATCCCACGAAGCAAAACCGATTGATGGAGACAACACGATGACTGACATGACTTCTTTGCCTGTAAGCGTCCGTCCGCAGCAGGCCGCGCTCGAGGAGCTGTTGCGGGACGTCCATGCGCGCCGCCGGGAATTCGAGGCGCAGGGCCATCTCCCCCAGGAGATCATCGACCGCTTCAAGGCGCTGGGCGTCTACCGCTCGCTGGTGGCCGAGCGCTTCGGCGGGGACGAGAGCACGCCCGCCGAATTCTGCCGCCTGATCGAACTGATTTCCGAAGCCGACGGCTCCGCGGGCTGGGTCGCCAGCTTCGGCATCGGCGCCGTCTATCTGTCGGCCCTGCCGGTCGCCACGCTGGAAAAACTGTATGCGGACGGCGGCGTGGACCAGGTCTTCGCCGGCGGGATCTTTCCGCCGCAGCCGGCCCAGGCGGTCGAAGGCGGGCACAAGGTCTCCGGCCGCTGGCAGTTCTCCAGCGGCAGCATGGGGGCGGATGTGGTCGGGGTCGGCATCATCCCGGCCGTCAAGGACCAGGCGCCCTTGCCGCGCATGGCCGTCATGATGCGCAAGCAGGCGCGCATCGAGCTGAACTGGGACGTCATGGGCCTGAAGGCGACCGGCAGCAATGATCTCGTGGTCGACGGCGTCGTGGTGCCCGATGAATGGACCTTCGTGCGCGGCGGCGCTTCGTCCCTGGACACGCCGCTGTACCGCTATCCGGCCTTGGCGTTTGCGGCGCAGGTGCTGGCCGTGGTCGGACTGGGCATCGGGCGCGGGGCCATCAACGAGGTCCTGCGCATGGCCGGCAACCGCAAGTCCGTGACGGGCGCCCCCAATCTGGGGGACCGCGTCTACGTGCAGCTCGAAATCGCCAAGATCGAGGCCGAACTGCGCGCCGCGCGGTGCTGGTTCTACGAAGCGATCGACGATGCCTGGCAGGTCCTCGCGGCCGGCGGCAAGCCCGACGACCATCTGATCAGCATGCTGCGCCTGTCGACGACGCATGCCTCGCGGGTGGGGGCCGACGTGGCCCGCCGCGCCCAGATGCTCAGCGGCATGACCGGGGTGTACGAGAACAGTCCGCTGGCCCAGCAAGTGCGCGACGCCCAGATGGTGACGCAGCACGCCTTCATGGGCGATATTACGTATCAGAACGCGGGCGCCATGCTCTTCGGCCTGTCGCCGCTGCCCGGTTATCTCTGATCGCTTGTTTCTGATCGTCACCCGCTTCAACCCCTCTCCAGGAGAATGTCATGGAAAACAAAAAATCGCTGCGCGTGCTGTTCTGCATCGGCGTCAATCAGAATTTCATGGACGGCAGCGCGCAGGACATGAAAGACGTGTGGGTGGCCTTTCTGACCATGATGCGCGGCATCCGGGATCTGCCCGGCGTGCGCGTGCTGGGCAATCTGGACGATGACCAGATCATGGTCGGTCCGTCGGTCCAGTTTCCCTGGACCACCTATGTGCTGGCGGACGTGCCGGACTACGACACCGTGACCGCCGCCTGCAACCTGTTCCGCGTCACGCCCGTGGGCGACGGCGCGCACAAGCTGTGGAAGTACATGCGCGTCGAGGCCCGCATCGGCCGGGAACTGGTCATCGATTGATACCGGGCCGCGAGCCCACAGGAGAGACATCATGGATCAGATCGCCCTCGTGACCGGCGCCGCCCAGGGGCTGGGATTGGTCATCGCGCAAAGTCTGCATGCGGCCGGGTTCAAGGTGGTTCTCACCGACCATCGTCTGGACCTGGCGGAGCAGGCGGCGGCGGGCCTCGACGCCGGCGGCGAGCGCGTGCTGCCGCTGCAGCTCGACGTCATGCGCAAGCCGGACTTCGAGGCGGCCCTGGCCGCCACCCTGGATCGCTGGGGCCAGTTGCACGTCCTGGTCAACAACGCCGCCATGACCAAGGCCACGCCGGTGATGGACATCAGCCCCGAAGAGTTCGACGCGGTGCTGGCCACCAATCTGCGCGGCACGCTGTTCGGCTGCCAGGTCGTGGGGGCCCACATGGCCCGGGCAGGCTATGGACGCCTGATCAACATGGGTTCGCTGGCCGGCCAGAACGGCGGCACCGCCACCGGGGCGCATTACGCGTGCTCCAAGGGGGCGATCGTTACCCTCACCAAGATTTTCGCGCGGGAACTGGGGCCTCGCGGCGTGACCGCCAACGCGATCTCGCCCGGCCCCATGGATCTGCCCTCGGTGCATGCGCTGGTTCCGCCGGAAAAACTCGAACAGATCGTCCAGGGCATTCCCGTGCGGCGCCTGGGCGATCCGCATTTCGTGGCCGATCTGGTCGTCCGGCTCGCCGCCCGGGACGCCGGTTTCGTCAACGGCGCCACGTGGGACGTCAACGGCGGCCTCTTCATGCGCTGACCGCGCTCAGGTCGCCCCAAGGAGAACGCCGTGGCAGACGTCAACGCCTTTCGCAACGCAATGGCCATGCTGGCCGGCGCGGTCAACATCATCACCACCGACGGCCCCAGCGGCCTGGCCGGCTTTACCGCGACAGCCGTCTGCAGCGTCACGGACCAGCCGCCCACGCTGCTGGTCTGCATGAACCGCTCGTCCTTTGCGCACCGGTTCTTCGAGGGCAACGAGGTGTTGTGCGTCAATGTCCTGGGCGCGGGCAACAAGGATGCGCCGGCCCTGTTCGCGAACCGGGAATTCTCGATGAGCGAACGCTTCGACCGCGTGCAGTGGACGCGGCTGGCCACGGGCAGCCCGCTGCTCGACTGCGCCATCGTCAGCTTCGATTGCCGCATCACCAACACCAGCACGGTCGGTTCGCACAGCATCTTTCTCTGCGAGGTCCAGGGCGTCCAGCGCGGGGCGGGGCGGGGCGGCCTGGTGTATTTCAACCGCGATTACCACCAGGTGGGTTTCGGCGAGCCGCCGGTTCCGCCGGCCAAGGACTGACGGCCGCGTCCCTGGGAATTCCAGATTGACAGGCAATTGCTTTACAAGTAAATTAAATAGAAATAAACAAAATTCCAGAGTTCCGGCCGAGCCGGCAGCGGTATCGGCGTCCGGGGTTCTTTCTACGACAGCAGGAGAGATGAGATGAAGATCGTTTGCATCGGTGGTGGGCCCGCAGGCCTGTATCTGGCCTTGCTCATGAAGAAACTGGACGCGCGGCACGACGTGACCGTCGTCGAGCGCAACCGGCCTTATGACACGTTTGGCTGGGGCGTGGTGTTCTCCGACGCCACCATGGACAATATGCGCCAGTGGGACCGCGAGACGGCCGACGAGATCCAGGAAGCCTTCAATCACTGGGACGACATCGAACTGCTGTTCAAGGGCCGCACCATCCGCTCGGGCGGCCACGGTTTCGTGGGGATCGGCCGTAAAAAGCTGCTGAACATCCTGCAGGCGCGCTGCGAGCGGCTGGGGGTCAAGCTGGTCTTCGAGACCGAGGTGGACTCCGACGAGGACTACCCGGACGCCGACCTGATCATCGCCAGCGACGGCATCTTCTCCAAGATGCGCAACAAGTACGCCGAGACCTTCCAGCCGGACATCATCACGCGGCCCAACCGCTACATCTGGCTGGGCACGAACAAGCTCTACGACGCCTTCACCTTCGATTTCCGCAAGACCGAGCACGGCTGGTTCCAGGCGCACATCTACAAGTTCGACGACAGGACCACGACCTTCATCGTCGAGTGCCCCGAGCACGTCTGGCAGGCCCACGGCCTGGACAAGGCCGACCAGGAGCAGTCGATCGCTTTCTGCGAACAGTTGTTCAACGAGGGCAATCTCGAAGGCGCCAAGCTGATGACCAACGCGCGCCACCAGCGCGGCGCGGCGTGGCTGAATTTCCAGCGCGTGGTGTGCGGGCACTGGTGGCTGAAGAACCGGCATGGCAGCCATGTGGTGCTGATGGGCGACGCGGTGCACACGGCGCACTTCGCGATCGGTTCGGGCACCAAGCTGGCGATCGAAGATGCGATCGAACTCACGCGCCAGTTCCAGTTGCTGGGCGACGACCCCGCGCGCATCTCCGAGGTGTTGACGGCCTACCAGGAGGCGCGCCGCATCGAGACCCTGCGTCTGCAGAACGCGGCCTGGAACGCGATGGAATGGTTCGAGGTCTGCGGCGAACGCTATTGCGACCAGTTCGAGCCTGAACAATTCATGTATTCCATGCTGACGCGCAGCCAGCGCATCAGCCACGAAAACCTGCGGCTGCGCGACAAGGCATGGCTGGAGGGCTACGAGCGCTGGTTCGCCGAGCGCGCCAGCGTGCCGGCGGTCGCGGGCCATGTCCCGCCGCCGATGTTCACGCCCTGGACGGTGCGCGGCCTGACGCTGAAGAACCGCGTCGTGG
Source organism: Castellaniella hirudinis (assembly GCF_042651965.1). NCBI lineage: Bacteria > Pseudomonadati > Pseudomonadota > Betaproteobacteria > Burkholderiales > Alcaligenaceae > Castellaniella > Castellaniella hirudinis. The sequence continues at coordinate 303,602 of NZ_JBHSDY010000002.1, read as the reverse complement.
TCTCGCCCATGGCGCAGTATTCGGCCGAAGACGGCCTGGTGGGCGATTACCACCTGGTGCACCTGGGCGCGCGCTCCCAGGGCGGCGCGGGCCTGGTGTTCGCCGAAATGACCTGCGTCAGCCCCGAGGGTCGCATCACCCCGGGCTGCCCGGGCCTGTACAAGCCGGAACATACGGCGGCGTTCAAGCGCATCGCCGACTGGATCCACGACAATACCGATGCCAAGTTCGGCATCCAGATCGGCCACGCGGGCGCCAAGGCCTCCACGCGCCGGGCCTGGGAAGGCATCGACCAGCCCCTGGCCGAAGGCAACTGGCCCGTGGTCTCGGCCTCGCCGCAGCAGTACCTGGACGGCGTCAGCCAGATTTCGCGGGCGCTGACGCCGGACGAAATGGCGACGATCAAGGCGCAGTTCGTGGCCTCGGCGCGCGCGGCCGACGAGGCCGGCGCCGACTGGCTGGAACTGCACTGCGCGCACGGCTACCTGCTGTCGGCGTTCATTTCGCCGCTGACCAACCAGCGCACGGACGCGTACGGCGGCTCGCTGGCCAACCGGCTGCGTTATCCGCTGGAAGTCTTCGAGGCGGTGCGCGCGGTCTGGCCCCAGGACAAGCCGATGTCGGTGCGGATTTCCGCGCACGACTGGGTCGAGGGCGGCATCACGCCTGCGGACGCCGTGGAGATCGCGCGCGCCTTCAAGCAGGCCGGCGCCGACATGATCGACGTGTCCTCCGGGCAGGTGAGCAAGCAGGAAAAACCGACCTACGGACGCATGTTCCAGACGCCGTTTGCCGACCGGATCCGCCAGGAAGTCGGCATCGCCACGATCGCGGTGGGCGCGATCAGCGAGGCCGACCACGTCAACAGCATCCTGGCCGCGGGCCGGGCCGACTTGTGCGCGGTGGCGCGTCCGCACCTGGCCAATCCGGCCTGGACGCTGACCGAAGCCGCCAAGATCGGCTTTGCCGAGGTGGCGTGGCCGAAGCAGTATCGTTCGGGCAAGCAGCAGATGGAAAGCAATTTCGCACGGGAAAAGGCGCTCCGAGAGGCGGGCGCCGCATGAGCTCCGGCGACGTCGCCGGCGGGGCCCGTCCGCAGGCGGGGGGCGGGAGCCGCTCCGTCTGCTTCGAGCGCGCCTTTCCGATCCGGTTTTCGCATTGCGATCCGGCCGGCATCGTGTTCTTTCCCCAGTATCTGGTGCTGTTCAATCAACTGGTCGAGGACTGGTTCACCGAAGGGCTGGGCATTTCCTATGCGGAGATGCTGGGGTCGCGCCGCGTCGGCCTGCCCATCGTGCACCTGGAGTGCGATTTCCGCGCCATCGCCCGAATGGGCGAGACCCTGGCCTTCAGCGTGGCCGTCGAGCGGATCGGCGGCAAGTCGCTGACGCTGGCGCTGGAGGCCCGCGGAGACGGGGTCCTGCGGGTCGCTTCGCGTCAGATCCTGGTGTTTACGGACCTGAACACCCACCGCGCCATCGCCTTGCCCGACGACGTGCGCGCCGCGCTGGCGGCGTGCGTATCGGCGGCCTAGCGCAGCCGCATCGCTTTTCCCGCTTTCGTTGCGTTGATTTCGTTGTTTCAATAAGGAGAATTTTCATGCAAATCCTGCTTCCTCCCGGCTGGCCGCGTCCCAAGGGCTACTCCAACGGCGTCGCCGTGCGCGGCCGCATGGTGTTCGTGGCGGGCATGATCGGCTGGGACGCCCAAGGCGTGTTCCATACAGACGATATGGCGGGCCAGGTGCGCCAGGCGCTGCAGAATATCGTGGAAGTCCTGCAAGAGGGCGGCGCCCGGCCCGAGCACATCGTGCGCATGACCTGGTACGTGACCGACAAGCACGAATACATCGCCGCCTATCCCGAAATCGGCAAGGCGTTCCGCGAACTCATCGGCAGCTTCAATGCCTCCATGACCGCCATTGAAGTCGCTGCGCTGATCGAAGACCGCGCCAAGGTCGAGATCGAAGTCACCGCCGTCATTCCCGACTGAGGCCGCGCATGTCCGATCCGACGATCCCGGAAGAAATGGACGAATCGCGGCGCGCCGGGCTGGCCCACGCGCTGTTCGTCGAGAGTGAGGCGGCCCGGGTGCCGGAGGCTGCAGCCGCCGCGCCCCGCGCCATCCAGGCCATCGGTGTGGTCGGCGGCGGCACCATGGGGGCGGGCATTGCCGTGTCGGCCCTGCGCGCCGGCTGCCAGGTCACGATGGTCGAGCGCGATGCCGCCGGGGTCGCCCGGGGCCGCGCCAACGTCGAATCGATCCTGGACGGGCTGGTGGCGCGCAAGCGCCTGTCGGCCGAAGACCGGGACGCCGTGCTGGCGCGCTTCGACGGTTCGGCGGACTATGCCGCGCTGCGGGACGTCGATCTGGTGATCGAGGCCGCGTTCGAGGACATGGCGGTCAAGCAGGCCGTCTTCGCCGAACTGGACCGCGTCTGCCGGCCGGGCGCCATCCTGGCGACCAACACGTCCTACCTGGATGTGGACGTCATTGCGGCCGGCACCTCCCGGCCTGCGGACGTCATCGGCCTGCATTTCTTTTCACCCGCCCACATCATGAAGCTGCTGGAGATCGTCGTGCCCGCGAAGGTCGCCGCCGACGTGGTCGCCAGCGCCTTTGACCTGGCCAAGCGGCTGGGCAAGATTCCGGTGCGCGCCGGGATCTGCGACGGCTTCATCGGCAACCGGATGCTGGCCGCTTATCGCCAGGCGGCCAACGTCATGATGGAGGACGGCGCCTCGCCCTACGCCATCGACGCCGCCGTGCGCGGCCTGGGCTTTCCCATGGGGCCGTTCCAGGTCTATGACCTGGCCGGCGGCGACATCAACTGGGCCATGCGCAAACGCCAGGCGCCGACGCGCGATCCTCGCGCGCGCTATGTGCAGATCGCCGACCGCCTGTGCGAACGCGGCTGGTTCGGGCAGAAGACCGGTCGCGGCTGGTATCTGTACGAGCCGGGCGCGCGCGTCGGGACCGAAGATCCCGAGGTGCTGGCCATCGTCGAGGCCGAGCGCGCCCGTGTGGGCGTGACGCCGCGCGCTTTCGGCGAACAGGAAATCGTGCGCCGCTATATGGCGGCCATGGTGAACGAGGGCGCCAACGTGGTGCACGAAGGCATTGCGCTGCGCCCGCTGGACGTCGATGCCGTGCTGTTGCACGGCTATGGCTTCCCGCGTCACCTGGGCGGACCGATGCATTACGGCGATACCGTGGGGCTGGCGGCGATCCTGGCCGACATCCGGTCGTACGCCCAGGACGACCCGCTGTTCTGGCAGCCCTCGCCCTTGCTGGTGCAACTGGTCGAGCAGAACCGCGATTTTGCCAGCCTGAACCGGATCTGAAGGAAGTCTCCATGCGTGAAGCCGTCATCGTTTCCATCGCGCGTACGCCGCTCACCAAGTCGCATCGGGGCGAGTTCAACCTGACTCCGGGGCCGACGCTGGCGGCCTTTGCCGTGCGGGCGGCCGTGGAGCGCGCCGGGATCGATCCGGGACTGATCGAGGATGTGATCCTGGGCACCGGTTATCCCGAAGGCGCCACGGGCCGCAATCTGGGCCGCCAGACCGCCGTCCGGGCCGGATTGCCCGTCTCGGCGGCGGGGCAGACCGTGAGCCGGTTCTGCGCCTCGGGCCTGCAGGCCGTTGCCGCTGCAGCCGGGGCCGTCGTCGGCGGCGCCCAGGCGGTGGTCGCCGGCGGCGCCGAAAGCATCTCGCTGCTGCGCCGGCCCGCGCAGGGCGCGGCGGACCCGACGCTGGACCCCTGGATCGAAGCACATTACCCGACGCTGTACATGAGCATGCTGGAAACCGCCGACATCGTGGCGGCGCGCTACGGCATCGGCCGCGAAGACCAGGACCGCTTTGCCGTCGAAAGCCAGCGCCGCGCGCACGAAGCCCAGCAGGCGGGCCGGTATGCCGAGGAAATCGTGCCCTGCGCGACGACCATGGCCGTCGTCGACAAGGCGACCGGGGCGGTCAGCCGCCGGGAAGTCACGGTCTCGGCCGATACCTGCAACCGGCCCGGCACGACTTACGAAGCGCTGGCGGCCCTGGCTCCGGTGCGGGGACCGGATCAGTTCGTCACGGCGGGCAATGCGTCCCAGTTGTCGGACGGCGCCTCGGCCTGCGTGCTGATGGAGGCCCGTGAGGCCGAACGCCTGGGCCTGTCGCCGCTGGGGGCCTTCCGGGGCTTCGCCATCGCGGGCTGCGAGGCGGACGAGATGGGCATCGGCCCTGTCTACGCCGTGCCGCGCCTGCTGGAGCGGCACGGGCTGAAGGTCGAGGACATCGACCTGTGGGAGCTCAACGAGGCCTTCGCGTCCCAGTCGCTCTATTGCCAGCGGCGTCTGGGCATTCCCTCGGAACGGCTGAACGTCAACGGCGGGGCGATTGCGCTCGGTCACCCCTTCGGCATGACCGGCGCCCGGCTGGCCGGCCACGTGCTGCTGGAAGGCCGCCGCCGCAAGGCGCGCTACGCCGTCGTGACGATGTGCATCGCCGGCGGCATGGGGGCGGCGGGGTTGTTCGAGGTTTTCTAGTGTCCTGCCTCCACGTCGCGGCGAGTTACACTCTGGGCAACCTGTCCCTGACGATCGAGCCGCCATGCCCATCCATGAAATCCGCCACCCCCTGATCCGTCACAAGCTGGGCTTGATGCGGCGCGCGGACCTCAGCACCAAGAATTTCCGTGAAATGGCCCAGGAGGTCGGCGCGCTGCTGACCTACGAGGCCACCAAGGACCTGCCGCTGGAGCCTGCGCGCATCACCGGCTGGGCGGGTGAGATCGACGTCGAGAAGCTGGCCGGGAAAAAGGTCACCGTGGTGCCCATCCTGCGCGCCGGCATCGGCATGCTGGACGGTGTGCTGACCTTGATTCCGGGCGCCAAGGTCAGCGCAGTGGGCATCGCGCGCAATGAAGAAACCCTGCAGGCCCAGCCCTACCTGGAAAAGCTTGTCGGCCAACTGGACCAGCGCCTGGCCTTGATCGTCGATCCCATGCTCGCCACGGGCGGGTCCATGGTGGCCGCCATCGACATGCTCAAGCAGGCCGGCGCCCGCACCGTGCGCGCTTTGGTGCTGGTGGCTGCGCCCGAGGGCATCGCCGCCGTCGAACGCGCCCACCCGGACGTGCATATCTACACCGCGTCCATCGACGACCACCTGAACGAGAACGGCTACATCATTCCCGGCCTGGGCGACGCCGGGGACCGTATTTTCGGCACGCGGCAGAAGACCGACTGAGCGCGGCCGGGCCGGTTGCCGGAAGCAGGGTCGCCTTTGATTAGCCTCAGAACATTCATGTTTTGATACATCAGGGTTTTCCCGTGTCGTGTAGGATGGGGTGTCATCATGTCTTACACAGGAGCTGTTCATGGCCACTCGCAAGCAAATCGCTACGCAATCCCCCGGAGATGCCTTGATTGAAGACCTGAAGTCCAGCCTGGACCAGGCTGAAAAACTCTTGCGCGAGGCCGCCGATGCGACGGGAGAAAAGGCCGCCGATCTGCGCGCCCGGGCCTTGAAGGCGCTGGACCAGGGCCGCGAGGCCCTGTCCGAAACCCAGGCCAGCCTGATGGAGCAAGGGCGCAAGGTCGCTCATGACACCGACGAGTACGTCCAGGCCAATCCCTGGAAGGCAGTCGGGATCGCCGGCGTGGCCGGCCTGCTGCTGGGCGCGTTGCTGTCCCGCCGCTGATCTGTTCGGACGCCTCATGGGACCGATCAGCCGCGCGTTTTCCGACCTGGCCGCTCAGTTGGCGGCCCTGGCCGGCACGCGCCTGGAACTGTTCGGCCTGGAGGCCCGGGACGCCGGCGACCGCCTGCTGTGCCGCCTGGCGGCGCTGCTGGCCGCCGCCGTCTTTTTTCTGTTGGCGCTGCTGGTGGCCACCTTGGCTGTGGCCCTGGCCTTCTGGCCGACCGAATACCGCTTCCTGGCCCTGGGCTTGCTGGCGCTGCTGTATGCCGTGTCGGGCGCGGGTCTGGCCGGCTGGCTGGTCCATCGCCTGAAACATGACCCGGACCCGTTCTCCGTGACGGCCGAAGTGCTGCGTGAAGACGCCCGGGCGCTGGGTGATGGTGTTCAGGACCGCCCCACGGCGCGTCTCGTGCCAGACGATCCGATCCCGGGAGACGAGCCATGAAGACGTCATCTGCGGACCGCGCCGCGTCTTCGACGGCTGCGGACCGCCGCATGCGGATCGAACTGCTGCGCATGCGTGCCGGCTACGAACGCCTGGCCGTCCGGCGCAGCGCCTGCCAACTGGCCGGCGAATTGCGGCCGGAGGCCCTGGCGGCCCAGGCGCGCGACCGCCTGGGATCGTTCGGCCTGGGCTGGCTGGGCGGCGGATTGCAGGCCCTGCGCCGCTATCCCGTGCTGCTGTCCTTGTTGACTTCGGTGATATCCAACCGCCAGCGGCGCGGCATCGCCCTGAAGACGGCGCTGATCGCCGGTCTGGTGTGGCTCGGCAAGCGCCGGAACTGCGACACCGACGCCTGAGCTATAGCCCCAGATCTCCCCACATCGCGTCCACCCGCTGCTTGACCTCGGTCGTCATCTGGATCGGGCGGCCCCATTCGCGCTGGGTTTCGCCCGGCCATTTATTGGTCGCGTCCATCCCCATCTTGCCGCCCAGGCCCGAGACGGGCGAGGCGAAGTCCAGGTAGTCGATCGGGGTGTTGTCCACCAGCAGGGTGTCGCGCACCGGGTCCATGCGCGTGGTCATGGCCCAGATGACCTCGGGCCATTGCCGGGGATCGATGTCCTCGTCCACGACCACGATGAACTTGGTGTACATGAACTGCCGCAGCACGCTCCACAGGCCGAACAGGATGCGCTTGGCGTGGCCCGGATACTGCTTGCGGATCGACACCACGGCCAGGCGGTAGCTGCAGCCTTCGGGCGGCAGGTGGAAGTCGACGATTTCCGGGAACTGGCGCTTGAGCAGGGGCACGAAGACCTCGTTCAGGGCCACGCCCAGGACGGCGGGTTCGTCGGGCGGCTTGCCGGTATAGGTGCTGTGATAGAGGGGGTTGCGCCGGTGGGTGATGCGTTCCACCGTGAAGACCGGGAACCAGTCCTGTTCGTTGTAATAGCCGGTGTGGTCGCCGTAAGGGCCTTCCAGCGCCATCTCGTAGCCGGTGTCCGGCGGCGGGGTGACGCCTTCTGGCACTTCGGGGCGGCGCGCGCGCGGGTCGGAGGCCGGCAGGATGTGGCCTTCGAGAATGATTTCGGCGTGGGCCGGCACCGACAGGCCGCTGCCCAGCGCGGGCGCCAGTTCGGTGCGCGAACCGCGCAGCAGGCCGGCAAACTGGTATTCCGACAGGCTGTCGGGGATGGGGGTGACGGCCGCCAGCGTGGTGGCGGGGTCGGCGCCCAGCGCCACGGCGATCGGGAACGGCTCGCCGGGATGGGCCAGCGCGTGGTCGCGGAAATCCAGCGCGCCGCCGCGATGCGACAGCCAGCGCATGATGAGCTTGTTGCGGCCGATCAGTTGCTGGCGGTAGATGCCCAGATTCTGGCGGCGCGCGCGCGGCCCGCGCGTGATCACCAGGCCCCAGGTCAGCAGCGGGGCCACATCACCCGGCCAGCAGCTTTGCAGGGGCAGGGCGTTCAGGTCCACGTCCCCGGCCTCGATCACCACTTCCTGGCAGGGCGGGCTGCGCAGTTGCCGGGGGTTCATGTCCCACAGGGCAGCCTTCAGCATGGAAACCTTGGACAGCGCATCGCGCATCCCCTGGGGCGGCGTGGGCTCGCGCAGCGAGGCCAGCAGTTCGCCGGTCTCGCGCAGGGCGGAGACGTCCTCGGCGCCCATGCCCCAGGCGACGCGTTGCGGCGTGCCGAACAGATTGGTCAGCACCGGGGTGCCGCAGGCCCGGCCGGCGTGGGTCGGGTGTTCGAACAGCAGGGCGGGGCCGGCGGCCCGCAGGACCCGGTCGCTGATTTCGGTCATCTCCAGGTCAGTGGAAACGGGGTGCGCGATGCGCTTGAGCTGGCCCTGGCGTTCCAGTTGGGTGATGAAGTCCCGGAGGTCGCGATATTTCACGGTCGTGTCGTTGATCGGTTACAGTGGCGTCGTGCCCAAGATTACCACTCCCCCAGCCCAGGCGGTTTCCGGAGGTGCTCATGCGCTCCGTGCCTGAACATCTGTGGCGCGGCGTGCATGCCGTGCTGCGGCCTGTCGGCGAATTCGTCCACGTCAGCGCCATCTACCTGGGGCTGGCCGTGCTCACCACGCTGGGCTTGAGCCTGGTGCTGCCGTCCATGCGCCAGCAGTCGCAGCAGTTGCACGAGGTCGTCCTGACGATGTTCCAGGCGGACGGCGCCGGCTATACCTCGGACGATGAGGGCGAGGTGTCGGATTGGGCGCTGCCGCCGACGGCCCAGGCGCCGGAGCCGGGCGCGGCATCGACCGCCGACACCGCCGCCGGCGGCACGGAGGCGGGGTCGGCAGAGCCGTCCGGGCAGGCGGGACAGACGGCGCAGACCGGCCCGGCGGTTCCGATCGAACCCGGGCGCACGACCTTTGCCGGCGCCTTGGCGGCCAGCCTGCGCGATCAGCCGATCCAGGGCGTGACCCAATCCCAGTCGCATGCGCTGCGCAGCTACCTGGCGCGCAAATACCGGATCGCCAATAGCGTGGCGGGCGCCCTGATCCGCACGGCCTTCGAGGTCGGGCGCGAGCAGAAGCTGGACCCGCAGTTGCTGCTGGCCGTGATCGCCATCGAGTCGCGCTACAACCCGTTCGTCGAGAGCGCCGTGGGCGCCCAGGGCCTGATGCAGGTCATGACCAGCGTGCACCGGGACAAGCTGCGGCCCAGCGGCGGGTCGGCGGCGGTTTTTGATCCGGTGGTCAACATGCGCGTCGGGGCGCAGATCCTGGCGGATTGCATCCGCCGGCGGGGCGGCATCGAGGGCGGCCTGGCCTGTTATGTCGGCGCGACCGGCCCCAGCGACGGCGGCTACGGCGCCCGGGTGCTGGCGGAACGCCGCCGCATCGCCCTGGCCTCGGGGCTGCCGCCCAAGGACTGAGCGGGGCCGCGTTCCGGGCCGGCCGGGCGAGAAGTTGCGTGGCGCTAGCGGCGCCCCAGGAACGCCGCCATCCGGTCGACGGCCTCGCTCAGGCGGTCCAGGCCGGTGGCGTAGGAAAAGCGCACGGTATGCTGCGCGTGGGCCTGGCCGAAGTCCAGTCCCGGCACGGCGGCGACCCCGGCTTCGTCCAGCAGGCGGCGGCAGAATGCCGTGCTGTCCATCCCCAGTTCGCGGATGTCGGAAAAAATGTAGAAGGCGCCGTCCGGGGCGGCGGGCACGCGCAGGCCCAGGCGTTCGAAGGCGGGCAGCAGAAAATCGCGTCGCTCCTTGAACGACAGCCGCCGGTGTTCGTAGATCTGCATGACCTCGGGTTCGAAGCAACTGAGCGCCGCGTGCTGGGCCAGCGCCGGGGCGCAGATCGCCAGGCTGGCGCCCAGCCGTTCCAGGGCGGGCATCATGGCTTCGGGCGCGATCAGCCAGCCCAGCCGCCAGCCCGTCATGTGAAAGTATTTTGAGAAGCTGTTGATGACCAGCAGGTCGTCGTCCAGCGTCAGGCCGCTGCGCGGGGGCTCGTCGTAATACAGGCCCAGGTAGATCTCGTCCAGGATGACGAAGCCGCCGCGCGCACGCACGGCGGCGATCAGGTCGCGCAGGGCCTCGCGCGGCATCGAGGTGCCGGTGGGATTGCTGGGCGAGGCGATCAGCACGCCGCGTGTCGCCGGTCCCCAGTGGGCGGCGATGTCTTCCGGACTCAATTGATAGCGATGCGCCGCCGTGGTCGGCACCAGGCGCGTGATCCCGCCGGCGGCCGTGATGAAATTGCGGTTGGCGGGGTAGGACGGATCGGGCATCAGGACTTCATCGCCCGGATCGATCAGGGCCATCGCCGCCAGCATCAGGGCGCCTGAGGCGCCTGACGTGATCAGGACGCGGGCCGGGTCCACGGATGCGCCGAAATGGGTGCCGTAATAGTGGGCGATGGCTTCGCGCAGCGCCGGGATGCCGGCGGGCGCGGTGTAGCCGCTGAGTCCTGCGTCGGCCGCCCGGTTCAGGGTTTCCAGCACGCGCGCGGGGGCGGTGAAGTCGGGCTCGCCAATGCCCAGACTGATGATGTCGCGCCCCTGGGCCGCGAGGGCCTGGGCCTGTTTCAGGACTTCCACGGCGTAAAATGGCGCCGTGCGTTCGGTTCTGTCGGCCAGTCGGACCATCGTGCAACCCTGCAGTGCTGTTCGGAATGAAAGCCCGATTGTAGACCTTCGCCCTCGGAGTCCCGCCATGCAGTCTTCCTCGCGCCGCGCCTTTCTGGTCGGCCGCCGTACGGAACGATCCCCCTGGGAAACTTTTCTGGCGCGCCTGCGCCGCGTCGCGCAGGGCACGGTGTACGACTTCGCCTCGGAAGCGGGCAGCGCCCGGCTGGTGCCGGGGCATATGCAGGACGTTTATCACGCCCGCTCCTTGTGCGTGGAGCACGGCGTCACGCTGGCCCTGGACGGCATCCCCCTGGCCGACCGGCTGGACGACAGCCCCGTGCTGTGGGTCGAGCCGGGGGCCGCAATGGCCCGTTGCGAGCGCCTGGGGCCGGACGATCCGCGCTGGTTCGTGCAGCCCGGCTGCCTGATCGGCGAACTGGAACAGGCCGGGCTGCCGCAGTTTCGCGATCAGCCGCCGCATCTGACGGTGGCGGCCTGGCTGGCCGACCGGCGCGGTTGCGACTGGGATGGCGGCGGCACGGCCGCCAGCGGCCTGGCGCATGCGATGGTGCTGCTGGCCGACGGCACCCAGGCCAACCTCGGCGCTTTCGGGGTGGACAATCGCAAACCGCTGGACAATCTGCGCGTCCAGGGCATGATCCCCCGGCTGTTCGAACTCGCCTCGGTGTCCGCGTCCGACGCGCTGCGGGTCGATGGCCTGTGGAACGGGCGCTACCGGCTGGACGCGCTGCAGCCGGCGGCCGGCGGCACCATCAACCTGGCGCATCTGCTGCTGGGCCACGGCGGCGAACTGGGCTGGGTCGAATGGCTGGTGTTCGACGAACGCGCCGGGTTTCCGATTGAACGCCCCTATGAACTGCGCTATGGCCGCCGCCCGGGCACCGACGCGGCGGCAGGGGACATGGACCAGGCCGTGCGCGCCCTGTTCGACCCCGACGGCGTCTTCCCGGAACAGGGCCAGCGGTTCTGATCCCGGACCCGCGCCGTGCGCACGCCCGGGGCGTACATCGCCCCATATGATCCGCATGCGGCCCGCGCCATACCGCAGGCCTGCGCAAGCGGCTAGAATGGCTGGCAGCACATCTGCTTATTACCCTCACGTATCAAGGCTGCTTCTACCATGGACGAATCCTTGCGCGCCGCGGCGCTCGAATATCACGAGCACGGCCGTCCCGGGAAAATCTCGGTCACCCCCACCAAACAGCTTTCCAACCAGCGGGACCTCGCGTTGGCCTATTCGCCCGGGGTCGCCGCCGCGTGCGAGGAAATCGTCGCCGACAGCCATAACGCCTTCCGCTATACCGGGCGCGGCAATCTGGTCGGCGTCATCACCAACGGCACCGCCGTCCTGGGGCTGGGCAATATCGGCCCCCTGGCATCCAAGCCGGTGATGGAAGGCAAGGCCGTGCTGTTCAAGAAATTCTCCGGCCTGGACGTCTTCGACATCGAGATCAACGAGCAGGACCCGGACAAGCTGGTGGACATCATCGCCGGCCTGGAACCCACCTTCGGCGGCATCAACCTCGAAGACATCAAGGCGCCGGAATGCTTCTACGTCGAACAGAAGCTGCGCGAGCGCATGAACATCCCCGTCTTCCACGATGACCAGCATGGCACCGCCATCTGCGTGACCGCGGCCTTCATCAACGGCCTGGAGGTCGTGGGCAAGGACGTCTCCAAGGTCAAGGTCGTGGTGTCCGGCGCCGGCGCGGCCGCCCTGGGCTGCCTGGACCTGATGATGGACATGGGCCTGCCGCTGGAGCACATCTGGGTGTCCGACATCGAAGGCGTGGTCTACGAAGGCCGCACCGTCCTGATGGACGAAAAGAAGTCCCGCTTCGCCCAGAAGACCGACGCGCGCACGCTGGATGACATCATCGGCGACGCCGACGTGTTCCTGGGGCTGTCGGCCGGCGGGGTGCTCAAGCCCCATATGGTCGAAAAAATGGCCGAGCGCCCGCTGGTGCTGGCGCTGGCCAACCCCAATCCTGAAATCCTGCCGGCCGACGCGCTGGCGGTGCGGCCCGACGCCGTGATCGCCACCGGCCGGTCCGACTTCCCCAATCAGGTCAACAACGTGCTGTGCTTCCCGTACATCTTCCGCGGGGCGCTGGACGTGGGGGCGACCACCATCACGCGCGGCATGGAAAAAGCCGCCGTCATGGCGATCTGCAAACTGGCCCGGGAAGAACAGAACGACATCGTGGCGGCCGCCTACGGCCTGTACGACGTGTCCTTCGGGCCCAGCTACTTCATTCCCAAGCCTTTCGATCCGCGCTTGATCGCGCGCATCTCTCCCGCCGTGGCGCAGGCCGCCATGGAAGACGGCGTCGCCACCCGGCCCCTGGTGGACCTGGAAAGCTACGCGGGCCAGCTCGAGCAGTTCGTCTACCACTCCGGCGCCTTCATGAAGCCGCTGTTCTCGGCGGCGCGCGCCATGATCCGCGAAGGCGGCAAATCGCGCATCGTCTTTGCCGAGGGCGAGGACGAACGCGTGCTGCGCGCCGTGCAGATCGTGGTGGACGAACGCCTGGCCAAGCCCATTCTCATCGGCCGGCCCGCCGTGCTGGCCGACCGGATCGAAAAATACGGGCTGCGGATCCGCCTGGGGGTCGATGTCGAGGTCACCAACCCCGAGCACGACGAACGCTTCCACCAGTACTGGAACACGTACTGGGAGCTGATGTGCCGCCGCGGCATCACCAAGGAAATGGCGCGGGTCGAGATGCGCCGCCGCCTGACCCTGATCGGCGCCATGATGGTGCGCCTGGGCGACGCCGACGGCATGATCTGCGGCACGGTGGGGTCCTATGGCAACCACCTGCGCTTCATCGACGAGGTCCTGGGCCAGCAGCCCGGCGCCCGCACCTACGCGGCCATGAACATCCTGCTCCTGGAAGAGCGCACCCTGGCGTTGGCGGACACGCACGTCAACGACAATCCCGATGCGGAACAGATCGCCGAGATCACCCTGATGGCGGCGGAAGAAATGCGCCGCCTCAACATCGTGCCCAAGGCCGCGCTGCTGTCGCGTTCCAATTTCGGCACCGGCAGCTCGTCCTCCGGCGAAAAAATGCGCCAGGCCCTGGCGCTGGTGCGTGAGCGCGACCCCAGTCTCGAGATCGACGGCGAAATGCATGGCGACTGCGCCCTGGATCCGGCGCTGCGCGAACGCATCCTGCCGTCCACCACGCTGCACGGCGAGGCCAATCTGCTGGTCTGCCCCAGCGTGGATGCCGGCAACATCGCCTACAACCTGCTCAAGACGGCGGCGGGCGGCAATGTGGCCGTCGGCCCGTTCCTGCTGGGCGCCAGTGCGCCGGTGCACATCCTGACCTCCAGCTCCACCGTGCGCCGGATCGTCAACATGACCGCGCTGACCGTGGTCGATGCCAACAAGCCGCGTCACGCCTGAGGAACCGCTGGACGGACCCGCATCCGCGGTGGCGTCCGGCGCCCCTGAGGCGGGGGCGGGCGGGCGGCCCCGGGTCGGCCTGGTCATGACCGGGGGCGGCGCCCGCGCCGCCTACCAGGCCGGTGTGCTCTCGGGCGTCCTGGAATTGCTGGACCCGGACCGCAGGCCGGGTTTTCGCAACCCTTTCGACATCATTTGCGGCACCTCGGCGGGGGCCATCAACGCGGCCGCCCTGGCCTGCCGCGCCCACCAGCCGCATCGCGCCGTCGATCACCTGTGCGATCTGTGGCAGGCGCTGCGCACGCACGACATTTATTATTCGGACGCGGCGCGGCTGATGCGCACCGGCCTGCAATGGCTGGGCATGCTGGGCCTGGGCTGGATCAGGCCGCAACTGTCCCGCTACGCACCGCATTCCCTGCTGGACAACCAGCCCCTGGCCGGCCTGCTGAGCCGCGCCCTGAGTTTTCCCCGCCTGCAGACCAATCTGGATCGCGGCCACCTGAGCGCCCTGGCGATCACGGCCACGGCCTACACCACGGGCGAGCACCTGACCTTCTACCAGGCCCGGCAGAGCATCCAGCCCTGGTCGCGCACCCTGCGGCGCGCCGTGGCGTGCGCCATCGGCGTGGATCACCTGATGGCCTCCAGCGCCATTCCCTTCGTCTTTCCCGCCCGCGCCATCCTGATGGGCGGGCGCACGCTCTGGTGCGGCGACGGCTCGATGCGGCAACTGGCGCCGATCAGCCCGGCCATCCACCTGGGGGCCGAGCGCATCTTCGTCATCGGCACCAATTACAGCGACGAAACCAGTCCCGACGTGCATGATCTGGACCCGCCGTATCCCAATCTGGCCCAGATCGCGGGGCACACACTGTCGAACATTTTTCTCGACGGCGTGTCCATGGACATGGAGCGCATGGAGCGGATCAATGCCCTGCTTGCACGAATCCCTGCAAATCGTTTAAAAAGCGAGTCACTGCGACCCATCCACACCCTGATGATCGCGCCCAGCCGTTCCCTGGACGAGCTGGCGTTGGAGCATCTGGATGAATTGCCGGGCGCTGTGCGCACCTTGTTTCGCGTACTGGGCGTTTCGCCGCGCAGGATCGAGGCAGGGGGTGGCGCATTGGCGTCCTACCTATTGTTTGAATCCGGCTACACCCGAAGCCTGATTGCGCTGGGCAGGGCAGACAGTTTGAATCAGGCTGAAAAAGTCATCGCTTTTTTCAAGGAGTGGTCCGCATGAGTCCGGCCCAGATCAAAAAAATGCTGACGCAGGGCATCGTGGATGCCCAGGCGGTGAGCGAACAAGAAGCCCTGGAGGCCGCGACCGAGGCCGGTCTGGCCGCCTTCGTCGTCGATTGCGACCGGGCGCGCAACCGTTCCGCCGTGCTGCGGGCCGTGGTCAAGGCCATCGACTACCCGGAATACTTCGGCGGCAATCTGGACGCCTTGTACGACGGTCTGTGCGACACCCTGACGGACCAGAAGGAAGGCCTGTTCCTGTGGTTCCGGCATCTGCATTCCGGCGATCCGGCCCTGAGCGAGGACGCCCAGGCCATCCAGGCTGTGTGCGACGACGTGGTGGAATTCGGCCAGAACAACGAACGCCGCTTCGCCTACGCCATCCAGCATGCCGGCGCGCATCCCGACCCCGAACCGGGCGTCGATCCCACGCCGTACTCGGGGCGCGAGGAATCCGAGACGTAGTTTTTTACCAGTCCAGCAGCGCCGTCGCCGCTGCAGCCAGCGCCAGGCCCGCCGTTTCGGTGCGCAGCACCCGGGGGCCGAATCTCACCCCCGTCAGGCCCCGGCGTTGCGCCAGGGCCAGTTCTTCCGGCGACCAGCCGCCCTCGGGGCCGACCATCAGCGTCAGGCGGTCGCGCACGTCCGCCAGGGCGGTGCGGAAATCCATCCGGCCTTCCGGGTGGCAGAACAAGGCCGGGCCGTCCACCGCTTCCAGGCAGGCCGCCAAGGGCGCGGGCGGGTGGACGTGCATCAGCCGGTTGCGGCCGCACTGCTCGCCGGCCGCCCGGGCGATGGCGCGCCAATGCGCCAGGCGCTTGTCCAGGCGGGGGCCGGACAGGCGCAGGACGCTGCGTTCGGCGGCGACGGGGCGCAGTTCGGTCACGCCCAGTTCGACCGCCTTTTCCACGATCCAGTCCATCTTGTCGCCCGAAGCCAGTCCCTGGATCAGGACCAGCCGCCCGCGCAGTTCGCTGTCGGCGGCTTCGTGCGCGCCCAGCTCGGCCAGGGCGCGCCGGCCTTCGACGCGCAGCACGGCGGGATACTGGCCGCCCCGGCCGTCGAACAGGACGATGGGGGCGCCGTCTGCGAGCCGCAGCACGCGCAGCGCATGATGCGCCAGGGCGTCCGGCAGCTCGATGCGCTCGCCGGCATTCAGCGGGGTTTCGCAGAAGAAACGGGGAGGGGACATGGCATGACCATTGGGCGGGTGCCGTGGACTATAAACCGGATCGGGTGGGGTGGTAAAATCCATGGCTTTGTGATTCTGTATGCGGTGAGGCCATGGCTTCGGTCGTGCGGCGCTTGCCCTCCGAGACCCTATGAGCGCTTTGCCCGCCCCTGATCCGTCCATGGCCGATGCCATTCGCGTCCTGGCCATGGATGCCGTCCAACAAGCCAATTCCGGGCACCCCGGGGCGCCCATGGGCATGGCTGACATCGCCCACGTGCTGTGGACGCGGCATCTGCGCCATAACCCGGCCGATCCGGCCTGGATCGACCGCGACCGCTTCGTGCTGTCCAACGGCCACGGCTCGATGCTGATCTACGCGCTGCTGCATCTGTCGGGTTACGACCTGCCGATCGAAGAACTGCGCCAGTTCCGCCAACTGCATTCACGCACCCCGGGCCACCCCGAGGTCGGCATCACGCCGGGCGTCGAAACCACCACCGGTCCGTTGGGCCAGGGCCTGGCCAACGCCGTCGGCATGGCGCTCGCCGAATCGCTGCTGGCGGGCGAATTCAACCGTCCCGGGCACGAACTGATCGGCCACGACACCTACGCTTTCGTCGGTGACGGCTGCCTGATGGAAGGCATCTCGCACGAGGCCTGCTCGCTGGCCGGTACCCTGGGCCTGTCGCGCCTGATCGTGTTCTACGACGACAACGGCATCTCCATCGACGGCGAGGTCCAGTCCTGGTTCGCCGACGATACCCCGGCGCGCTTCGAGGCCTACGGCTGGAATGTCCTGCGCGGCGTCGACGGCCATGACATGAACTCGATCGACGCCGCCATCGTCCAGGCCCGCGCGCATGCCGCCGCCGGCCGGGGCCCGACCCTGATCTGCTGCCGCACCGTCATCGGCCGCGGCGCCCCGAACAAGGCCGGCTCCGAAAAGGTCCACGGCGCGCCCCTGGGCGCCGAAGAAATCGCCGCCGCGCGCAAGGCCATGGGGTGGAACCACCCGCCCTTCGAGATCCCGCGCGAGGTCTATCAATACTGGGACGGCCGCACGCGCGGCGCAGACCTGCAATCCGAATGGCAGTCGCGCTTCGACCGCTACGCCGAAGCCCACCCGGAACTGGCCGCCGCGCTGTGCCGCCGGATGGCGGGCGAGCTGCCGGCCGATTTCGCGGCACGCGCCCGGGCCTACGTCCTGTCCACCCAGGACAAGGCCGAATCCATCGCGTCGCGCAAGGCGTCCCAGCAGGCCATCGCGGCCTTCGCGGACATCCTGCCGGAACTGCTGGGCGGCTCGGCCGACCTGACCGGTTCCAACTTCACCGACTGGAAGGGCGTCGAGCCCGTGCGCCGCGCCGAGGGCGGCCCCCGCGCCGGACGCCACATCAATTACGGGGTGCGTGAATTCGGCATGGCCGCCATCATGAACGGCATGGCCCTGCACGGCGGCTACCTGCCCTTTGGCGGCACCTTCCTGACCTTCTCCGACTATTCCCGCAATGCCCTGCGCATGGCGGCGCTGATGAAGCAGCGCGTGGTGCATGTGTTCACCCACGATTCCATCGGCCTGGGCGAAGACGGCCCCACCCACCAGTCGATCGAGCATGCGGGCAGCCTGCGCCTGATTCCCAACCTGCATGTCTGGCGGCCCTGCGACACGACCGAAACGGCCGTCGCCTGGCAATGCGCCCTGGCGCGCCCCGCCAGCCTGGGCATGGCCGTCCACGACGGCGGACCTTCGGCGCTGCTGCTGTCGCGCCAGAACCTGCCTTTCGTCGCCCGCGACGCCGCCACGACGGACGCGATCGCCCGGGGCGGCTATGTGCTGCGCGACATGGTGGGCGCGCGCGCCGTGCTGATCGCCACGGGATCCGAAATCGAACTGGCCCTGCAGGCCCAGGATCGCCTGGCCGAGCGCGGCGTGGCGACCCGTGTGGTGTCCATGCCCTGCACCCAGATCTTCGACGCCCAGGATGCCGAATGGCGCGCTTCGGTGCTGCCGGCGGGCCTGCCGCGCGTGGCCGTCGAGGCCGGCGGCACGACGACCTGGTACAAATACGTGGGCACGACGGGCGCCGTCGTGGGCATTGATACCTACGGTGAATCCGCTCCTGCGGGCGTGCTGTTCAAACATTTCGGGCTGACGGCCGACCATGTGGCCGCTGCTGTCGAACAGGTTTTGTAATCAAGGAGATTTTGCATGACCATTCGCGTCGCCATCAACGGCTACGGCCGCATCGGCCGTAACATCCTGCGTGCTCACTACGAAGACGGCAAGAAGCACGACATCGAAATCGTCGCCATCAACGACCTGGGCGATCCCAAGACCAACGCCCACCTGACCCAGTACGACACGGCGCACGGCCGTTTCCCCGGCAAGGTCGAGGTCGACGGCGACTACATGGTCGTCAACGGCGACCGCATCCGCGTGCTGGCCGACCGCGATCCGTCCAAGCTGCCCTGGGGCGAGCTGGGCGTGGACGTGGTGCTGGAATGCACGGGCTTCTTCACCACCAAGGAAAAGGCCTCGGCCCACCTGAAGGGCGGCGCCAAGAAAGTCATCATCTCCGCCCCGGGCGGCAAGGACGTGGACGCCACCATCGTCTACGGCGTCAACCACCAGGTCCTGAAGGCCACCGACACGGTGATCTCCAACGCGTCGTGCACCACCAACTGCCTGGCGCCGCTGGTCCACCCGCTGCACCAGCAACTGGGCATCGTCAACGGCCTGATGACCACGGTGCACGCCTACACCAACGACCAGGTGCTGACCGACGTCTATCACTCCGACCTGCGCCGCGCGCGTTCGGCCACGCACAGCATGATCCCCACCAAGACCGGCGCGGCTTCCGCCGTGGGCCTGGTGCTGCCGGAACTGAACGGCAAGCTCGACGGCTACGCCATCCGCGTGCCGACGATCAACGTGTCCATCGTCGACCTGTCCTTCGTGGCGGCGCGCGAGACCACGGTCGAAGAAGTCAACGGCATCCTCAAGGCCGCCGCCGAAGGCCCGCTGAAGGGCATTCTGGCCTACACCACCGAACCCCTGGTGTCGGTCGACTTCAACCACGACCCGGCTTCCAGCACCGTGGACGCCGGGCTGACCAAGGTGTCCGGCACCCTGGTCAAGGTCGGCTCCTGGTACGACAACGAGTGGGGCTTCTCCAACCGCATGCTCGACACCACCGTGGCCCTGATGGCCGCCAAATAAGCATTCGACGCACGATGACGCAGGGCGGGGCAACCCGCCCTCGTCATATCCGGCGCAGGCGCACGGCGCATGTTTCCGCCGGTGCGCGACCCCCGAACCGATTCCCGAGGAAATCCGTCCATGACCATACAGACTTTGACCGGCCTGGCGCAGTCCGGCGCCCTGGCGGGCAAGCGCGTTTTCATCCGCTCCGACCTGAACGTGCCCCTGGATCAGGGCCGCATCACGGAAGACACCCGCATCCGGGCCTCGGTGCCGGCCATCCGGCTGGCGCTGGATGCGGGCGCGGCCGTGATGGTGACCTCGCACCTGGGCCGTCCCAAGGAAGGCACGGTCGGCCCGGAAGACACCCTGCAACCGGTGGCGGAACGCCTGGCCGAGCTGCTGGGACGGCCGGTGCGGCTGGCCGCTGACTGGGTCAACGGCGTCGCCGTGGCGTCCGGCGAGGTCGTGCTGCTGGAAAACTGCCGCTGCAATCCCGGCGAAAAGAAGAACGATCCCGAACTGGCGCGCCGCATGGCCGCGCTGTGCGACGTCTACGTCAACGATGCCTTTGGCACGGCGCACCGCGCCGAGGCCACCACCGAAGGCATTGCCCGTTACGCGCCGGCGGCCTGCGCCGGTCCGCTGCTGGAAGCCGAACTGGACGCCCTGGGCCGGGCTTTGCAGTCCCCCCGTCGTCCGATGGCCGCCATCGTCGGCGGCTCGAAAGTCTCCACCAAGCTGTCCATCCTGCAATCCCTGGCCGACAAGGTCGATCAACTGATCGTGGGCGGCGGCATCGCCAACACCTTCATGCTGGCCGCCGGTCTGCCCATCGGCAAGTCGCTGGCTGAACCCGATCAGGTCGATCAGGCCAAGGCCGTCATGGATGCGATGCGCGCGCGCGGCGTCGAAGTCCCCATCCCCGTGGACGTGGTGGTGGCGACGACCTTTGCCGCCGATGCGCCGGCCACCGTGAAGAATGCCGCCGACGTGGGACCCGATGACCTGATCCTGGACATCGGCCCGCGCACCGCCGCCGCGCTGGCGGATCAACTGCGCCAGGCCGGCACCATCGTCTGGAACGGTCCGGTGGGGGTGTTCGAGTTCGAAGCCTTTGCCGGCGGCACCCGGGTCATCGCCCAGGCGATTGCCGAATCCGATGGTTTTTCCATCGCCGGGGGCGGTGACACGTTGGCGGCAATCGCCAAGTTCAATATTGCGGACCGGGTCGGCTACATCTCGACCGGCGGCGGCGCTTTCCTGGAGTTCCTGGAAGGCAAGACGCTGCCGGCGGTGGCTGCCTTGCAGGCGCGCGGGGCCTGATCGGTCTGCCCGGATTGACCTTTTTTGACGCTTCGGCAGCGAAACGGGCGCATCTTGTTGTTATCATGGGGTTTTGCTTCACCTAGGTGTTTACCCTATGAAGAAGATGCTTGCCGTTTCCGTCCTGGCCCTGGCGCTGGGCGCCTGCGCCCAGGCGCCGAATGAACCCGCCACCACAGGACACGCCGCCATGACGGCCAACCGCGCCGCGCCCGCCCTGGACGGGACCACCCTGTCCGCCTATGACTGGCGCCTGAGCGACGCCGCGGACAGCCAGGGCCGGCCCGTCGCCGCCTTGCGCGCGGGGCTGGAACAGCCGCTGCGCCTGTCGTTCTCCGACACGTCGCTGAATGTGTCGGGGGGCTGCAACAGCCAGTTCGGCGGCTACACCCTGGCATCGGGCGCGCTGACGGTCCAGGGGCTGGCAGGCACGATGAAAGCCTGCGCGCCGGCGCTCATGCAACTGGACACCGAGATCGCTGCGCGCCTGAAGGGCCGTCTGGCGGCCGAGGTCCGGGGCGGGGCGGACGCGCCCCGGCTGCGCCTGACCACGGCCGGCGGGGACGTGCTGACGTTCACTGGTACGCCCACACCCGAGACGCGCTACGGCGGTCCGGGAGAGATCGTGTTCCTGGAGATCGCGCCCGAGCGCGCGGCGTGCAACCATCCCCTGATGCCGAATCACCGGTGCTTGCGTGTGCGTGAGCGCCGCTATGACGCCTCGGGGGTGATCCAGCGGCCCGCTGCCGATTGGCAGTTGCTGTATCAGCCGATCGAGGGCTACGAGCATCAGGAGGGTGAACACACCATTGTGCGGGTCAAGCAGTTCACGGACCCGCATCCCCCGGTCGATCGCTCGTCCCGGGTCTACATCCTGGACCTGGTCGTCCAGCGAGGATGAGCCAGGACACGGAATAGCCCCTGCGGGCTATTCCGTGCCTGACGAATCCGAGCGGCATGCAGGCCGCGAGGTGGATGGGCGGCAGCCATTTGAAAAATGGATGATATTGATTCCAATATTTAATTGGTAAATATCATGGTCTCCCGGTATGGTGGGGTATCCGTTTCCGGATACCTCATTCCCGGCCCCCGCACGGCGGCCGCAACGCACGACCCGTGGAGTTCCCATGTCCAGGACTTACTATGCGCCGCACGGCGGCCATCCCCCGCAGACCGATCTGCTGACCGATCGTGCGATGTTCACCGAAGCCTACGCCGTCATTCCGAAAGGCGTGATCCGTGACATCGTCACCAGCCACCTGCCGTTCTGGGACAACACCCGGCTGTGGGTGCTGGCGCGTCCGCTGACCGGCTTTGCCGAAACCTTCGCCCAGTACATCGTCGAAGTCGGCGCGGGCGGCGGCAGCGAGCGTCCCGAGCAGGACCCCGAAGCCGAAGGCGTGCTGTTCGTCGTCGAAGGCGAGATCGAACTGACCCTGGCCGGCACGAAGCACGTCCTGAAGCCGGGCGGCTATGCCTTCATCCCGCCCGCCTCGGACTGGTCCCTGCGCAACCGCAGCGGCGAAGCCGCCCGTTTCCACTGGATCCGCAAGCGCTACCAGGCCGTGGACGGTGTGCCCCATCCGGAAGCCTTCGTCACCAACGAACAGGACATCAAGCCCATCGAGATGCCGGGCACCGAGGGCCGCTGGGTCACCACGCGTTTCGTGGACATGTCCGACATGCGCCATGACATGCACGTCAACATCGTCACCTTCCAGCCCGGCGGCATCATCCCCTTCGCCGAGACCCACGTGATGGAGCACGGCCTGTACGTGCTGGAAGGCCAGGCGGTCTACCGCCTGAACCAGGACTGGGTCGAAGTCCAGGCCGGCGACTTCATGTGGCTGCGCGCGTTCTGCCCGCAGGCCTGCTACGCCGGCGGCCCGGCGCCCTTCCGCTACCTGCTGTACAAGGACGTCAACCGCCACGCGCCCCTGACGCTGGGCGGTCTGGGCGGCGTGCGCTGATCGCGCCGCACGACAGGCGGGTTTGTCCTTGAGGCAGACCCGTTTGCAGGCTTTTCCGAAGGGGCGCTGAGGCGCCCCTTCGTCGCATATGGACGCTAACGCTTGGCCGGCGGTTCGTCGGCCAGCATGCCGGCCAGGGCCTGCGCCAGCGCCTGGACGGTGGCATCCGCCGTGGGGCGGTGAAAGAGGCCGATCTCGTAGTCATCGACGGTCGGCAGGCCCTCGCGGGGGCCGAGCAGGGCGTGGTCCGGCGTCACGGTCCGCAAGGGCAGCAGGCTGATGCCCAGGCCGGCGGCCACCGCGTGCTGGATGCCGTTCAGGCTGGAACAGGTGTAGGCGATGCGCCAGTTCCGGCCCATGGCTTCGAGGGCGCGGATGATGTCCTCGCGGTACAGGCCCCGCGGGGGAAAGGTCACCAGCGGCACCGGGTCGATCTGGAAGCACGGATGCTGCGCGCTGTCGATCCAGGCCAGGGTTTCCGGCCGGCAGGCGACGGCCGAGCGGCTGTGGCGGCGCTGCTTGGTCAGGACCAGGTCCAGTTCGCCCCGGTCATAGCTGGCGATCAGCCCGGAGCACAGGCCGCTGGTGATTTCCAGCTTGACCTGGGGGTGGCGTCGGCTGAAATCCGCCAGGACCTGCGTCGCGCGGCTGGCGACGAAATCCTCCGGCACCCCCAGCCGCACGGTGGCGCCGACAGTGGCGCCGGCCATCACGTCCAGAATCTGCTCATTCAGCGCCAGCAGGTGGCGGGCGTGGCCGAGCAATGCATGGCCGGCGTCGGTCGGCAGGATTTCGCGGCCGCTGCGGTCCAGCAGGCGGTGGCCGACCAGATCCTCCAGCCTGCGGATTTTCTGGCTGACGGTGGACTGGGTGGAATGCAGGCGGGCCGCCGCGGCGGTGAAGCCGCCGCAGTCCACCACGGCGATGATCGCCTTCAGCAGGTCCGGATCGAGGAGCGGCCGGTTCGGCCCATTGGGTTTTGTGCTGGATTCCATAGCGCCATCTTAGCGCCGCAACAGCCGCAGCCCGTTGCCCACCACCAGCAGGCTGGCGCCCACGTCGGCGAAGACCGCCATCCACAGGGTGCCCAGGCCGACGACCGTCAGGATCAGGAACGCCGCCTTGATGCCCAGGGCGACGACGATGTTCTGCACCAGGATGCGGTGCGTGTCGCGCGACAGCCGGATGAACCAGGGGATCTTGCGCAGGTCGTCGTCCATCAGGGCCACGTCGGCGGTCTCGATCGCGGCGTCCGTGCCCATCGCGCCCATGGCGAAGCCGACGTCGGCGCGCGCCAGGGCGGGCGCGTCGTTGATGCCGTCGCCCACCATGCCCACGGCCGCGCCCGGCACGGCCAGGCCGCCGACGATCCGCAGCTTGTCCTCGGGCAGCAGATTGCCTTCGGCGCGGTCGATGCCGACCTGGGCCGCGATGGCGGCGACGGTGTGCGGGTTGTCGCCCGACAGCATGGCGGTGCGCACGCCCAGCGCGTGCAGGTCCTGGATCGCGGCGGCGCTGTCGGGCTTGACCGTGTCGGCGACGGCGTAGAGCGCCAGGGCGCGATGCTCGTCGGCCAGCAGCACGACGGTCTTGCCCTGGCGTTCCAGGGCTTCCAGGCGGGCCTCCAGTTCGGGCGAGCACAGGCCGCGTTCGTGGATCAGCCGGTGGTTGCCCAGCAGGTGCGGGCGGCCGTCGACCAGGCCGCGGGTGCCGCGCCCGGCCAGCGCCTCGAAGGCCTCGACCGGCGTGCCGGGGCCGGCGTCCAGGCCTTGCGCCACGGCCCGGGACACGGGGTGGTCGGATCGGCCCGCCAATGCGGCGGCCAGGGCATGGCTGCGTACGGGGTCGGCCGTATCCAGCGCCACCACGTCGGTCAGCGCCGGCCGGCCGTGCGTGACGGTGCCGGTCTTGTCCAGCGCGATCCAGCGCAGCAGTCGCCCCTGTTCCAGGTGGACGCCGCCCTTGACCAGCACCCCGTGGCGGGCCGCGGCCGCCAGGCCGCTGACGATGGACACCGGGGTCGAGATCACCAGGGCGCAGGGGCAGGCGATCACCAGCAGGACCAGCGCCTTGTAGACCCATTCGTACCAGCCGCCCAGGCCCAGCAGGGGCGGTAGGACGGCGATGGCGATGGCCAGCAGCACCACCAGCGGGGTGTAGATGCGGGCGAAACGGTCCACGAAGCGCTGCGTGGGCGCGCGCGCCGATTGCGCCGACTCGATGGCCCGGATGATGCGCGCCAGGGTGGATTCGCCCGCAGTCGCCAGGACGCGGTAGTGCAGTTCTCCCGTGCCGTTGATGGTGCCGGCGTAGACCGGGTCGCCGGTCGTCTTGTCCACGGGCAGGCTTTCACCGGTGATGGGGGACTGGTCCACGGCCGAACGGCCCGATTCGATCTGTCCGTCCAGCGCAATGCGTTCACCGGGGCGGGTGCGCACCAGGTCGCCCGGGGACACGGATTTGGCAGGGATGTCGCGCCAACTGCCGTCGGCCTGCTGCACGGAGGCCTGGTCCGGGGCAAGCTGCATCAGGCCCTGCACGGCGCGGCGGGCGCGGTCCAGCGAGCGCGCCTCGATGCGTTCGGCCAGGGTGAACAGCACCATCACCATGGCGGCCTCGGCCCATTGACCCAGGATCAGCGCGCCGGTGACGGCGATGCTCATCAAGGCGTTGATGTTCAACTGGCCGTGGCGCAGCGCGGTCCAGCCCTTGCGATAGGTGACCAGGCCGCAGCCCGCAATGGCCAGGAGCGCCAGGACGGCGGGGACGGCCCAGGGGGCGTCGACCCAGTGGGCGGCCTCGGCGGCCAGCGCCGCCGCACCCGAGGCCGCCAGCGGCCACCAGGATTCGGGTGTTTCGGCCGCTTCGGCCGTCGGTCCGGCCTCGCCGGCCTGTTCGGGCGTGAAGCCCAGCGCGCGGATCGCCTGCAGGATGGTGTCCAGCGCCTCGGGCGCGTGGACCACGGTCAGCACGCGCCGCATCAGGTTGAAGTCCAGCGAACGCACGTCGGGCAGGGCGCCCAGCGATTGGCGGATCAGCGCTTCTTCGGTGGGGCAGTCCATCTGCAGGATGCGCAGTTCGGTGCGCAGATCGGCGCCTTGCGCGACGGCGGGCGCCAGGGGGGGCGCGTCTGCGTTTTGTGCGCCGTGCGGGTGGGCATGACCTGCGTCATGGCCGTGGCAGCAGGCGGTGTCCGGGGGATGGTGATGTGCGTGGTCGTGTGGCATGACAGGTTTCTGGCTGCGATCTATGATGGCAGTACACACCTTGTAGTTGCTACAAGGTCAAGCGTTCGATGCGCGGGGTGCCCACGGTTCGGTTCCGGCCTCCGCATCCGGATGCGCATCACACAGGAAATGACCATGAAAATCGGTGAATTGGCCCAGGCCGCCCGCTGTTCCGCCGAGACCATCCGTTTCTATGAAAAAGCCGGCCTGCTGCCCGCGCCCGCTCGCAGCGAAGGCAACTACCGGCAGTACGGCCCGGCGCATCTGGAACGGTTGCGTTTCATCCGCAACTGCCGGGGGCTGGACATGGCGCACGATGAAATCCGCGCGCTGCTGGACATGATCGATCATCCGGCGCACGACTGCGGCCCCATCAATCACCTGCTGGACGAGCACATCGCGCACGTCGACGTACGTCTGCGCGAACTGCAGGATCTGCAGCAGCAACTGGTCGGGCTGCGGGAACAATGCCGCGCCGAGCAGCCGGTCGACGCCTGCGGGATTGTGCAGGGATTGACGCGCATGGAGACGGTGGAGGGGCCTGTGCGGAGTACGCATCTGGGCTGACGCTTCGCCGGGCGGCTTCGGGTATGAGCGTCTTCGACAAGAAATACGTCGCTGCGTGCAATTCGCTGGAGTTCTGCTACTTTGGCGCGGGGCGCAGCGTCGCGCTCAGTATGAATGATCAGTTTTGATGCAGACGAGCGAATTGATCCACAAGCTGCAACAGGACGGGGCGCTCGCCCCCCTGTTGCCTTTCCTGGCCAGCGGCCGTCGGGATGATGGCCGCTGGCTGCCCGCGTGCGAATTGCTGCGCCCGGACACGCTGGCGGCCTTGCTGGATGATTTCGCCGCCGCCGAGGGCCACCCCGGCGGGGATGGCCGCGCCATCGCTTCGCTCTGGTCGCGCTGGCATTTCTGGGCTGTGCTGCCGCCCCTGGTGGCGGCCCTGCTGTTGCATCGGTGCGCGCCGGGACTGCGGGCCGTGCAGTTGTCGCCGATCCACAGAACCTGCGGGCTGGCCTGGGAGACGCCGGTGCCGGCGTTTTCACCCGAGGCGGCCCGCGCCGCCTGCGAGCGCGTCGTGTGGCAGGCGCGTCCGCTGATCGACGCGCTGGCCGATCTATCCGGTGCGTCGCCCCGGGTGTTCTGGAGCAATCTGGGCAATCTGCTTGAATACCTGGTGACGCAGTTGCGCCCGCATCCCGGCGTGTGCGCACAGATGCTGCGGGCGTTCGATGCGCTGCTGGAGTCCCCCTTGCTGGCCGATGGCAGCCCGAACCCCGTGGAGCGGCCCGTGCGCTACGAGCCCGGTCCCGCGCCGGGCGGGGAGGGCGCTCGTCGCGTGCGCAAGATCTGCTGTCTCTACTATCTGCTGCCGGGCGCCGAGTTGTGCGAAAACTGCCCCAGCCCGGCCCGTCCTAGACAGGGTCGAAGTGCGTCATCACATCCAGCACCGGCAGATCGGACATGACGCGCTGCCGGGCTTCGACGGCGATGGCGTGGCCGGCCTCGATCGTCAGTCGGCCGTCCATTTCGATGTCCACCTCCACCCAGATCATGTCGCCCATCTTGCGGGTGCGCAGATCGTGGATGCCGCGCACGCCGGGCGTGCCCAGGATGCGTTCGCGGATGGCGCGCTCGGTGTCGTCGTCGGCCGCCCGATCCACCAGGTCATTGAAGGCCTGCCAGGAGAACTTCCAGCCCATGCGGGCGATCATCAGGCCCACCACCAGGGCGGCCAGGGGGTCGGCCAGCGGCAGGCCCGCCAGATTGGCGCCCACCCCCAGCGCCACCACCAGGGACGAGGCCGCGTCCGAGCGGGCATGCCAGGCATTGGCCACCAGTAGCGTGGAGCGCACGCGGTGCGCGACCTGCAACAGATAGCGGAACAGCCCTTCCTTGGCCAGCAGCGCAAACAGCGCCGTGTAGAGCGCGACGGAATGGACGGTGGGGATCAGCGACGGATTCTGCAGGCGTTCGAAACTGCCCCACAGCATGCCCAGGCCGACTGCGATGAGGATCACGCCGATCGCCAGGGTCGCCGCTGTCTCGAAACGCAGGTGCCCGTAGGGGTGGTCGGCATCGGGCGCCTTGGCGCTGTGCTTGTTGGCGATCAGCACGATGCCGTCGGACACCAGATCGGACAAGGAGTGGATCGCGTCGGCGACCAGGGCCTGGGAATGGGCGAACAGGCCGACGACCAACTGGGCGGCCGTCAGCACCAGATTGACCCAGACGCTGACCCAGGTGCTGCGCCGGGCGGCCGCCTGGCGGTCCGGCGTCTCGATGTGGCTGTTGGGAAGAGGGGACATGCCTGGCAGTATAAAGGGCGGCTCTGGAAAAAGTGTGCAGTACACTGAGTGCCCGATCAGCCCTATGGATTCGCGGTCCGCATGCGGCTTTCTTTTCGTCCTGCCCTGGCGCGCGGCGTGCGCCTGATGCGCCGGTTTCCCTGGCATTGGCTGGTCGCCGCGCTGGTTGCGTTCGACGGCTATCTGTTCCTGCAGCCGTTCTGGCGCACCGTCGGCACGCAGGGCGTGCTCCAGGCATTACAGGTCCGCGACGGCGCCGGCGTGACCGCGTTCCTCGATTCGGGAGGGATCGCGCAGATGGCGCGGCTGGTGCTGGGCGCCGGGGTGCAGGTGATGGCGGTCGGTCTCCTGTACCGGGCGCGGATCGCCTGGACCATGAGCCTGCTCCTGCTGGCCCTGATGGGCAGCTATGCGATGTGGTACGGCCAGGGCCACGTCGGCCTGGTGGCCTATACCGTCGTGCTGGCGGCGACGCTGATCGGGTATTGGCGGTATTTCGATCGGGCCAGCCTGACGGCGGGCAGCCTGTTCGCGGTGTTGAGCGTCGCCAGCCTGCTGGTCTATGCCGTGTTCGGCGTCCTGTATCTGGGTGAAGAGTTTTCGCCGCCGGTGCGCGACCCGGTGACGGCGCTGTATTTTTCCATCGTCTCCATGTCGACGGTCGGCTATGGAGACATCAGCCCGCATACCGATGCCGCGCGGCTGTTCACGGTTTCCATCATCATTCTGGGGATCACGGTCTTCGCCACCTCCATCAGCGCCGTGGTCGGACCTTTGATCGGGGGCAACGTCCGGCGGCTGATGCGCGAAAGGGTTTCACACAGCATGCGTAAAAATCACATCATTCTGGCCGGGGGCAGTCCTCTGGCCCAAAGCCTGCATGCCGCCTTGCGCCAGCGCGGCCACGAAGTGACGGTGATCGTGCCGTCCATGGAGGGGCATCCGTATCCCCAGGACGCCGATCTGCTGGAAGGCGACGCGTCGGAGACCGCCGTCCTGCTGAAGGCGGGCGCAGCCCATGCCCGCTACATCCTGGCGCTGCGCCAGGATGACTCGGAAAACGCCTTCATCGTCATGGCGGGCCGCGAAGCGGGCGGGACGGATACCAAGCTGGTGGCGCTGGTGAATTCGCCCCTGCACCTGAGCAAGATCCGCCGCGTCAATCCCGATATCGTGATTTCCCTGCAGGCGCTCGGCAGCGAGATCCTGGCGCGCACGCTGAGCGGCGAACCCATCGACGAAGCCCTGATCACCCGCCTGCTGTTTGGGGAGAAGACGCCCGATCCGGTGTGACCGGATCGAGGTTGGTGAACAGGCTTTAGTGGATCCGCATGCCCGGCTGGGCGCCTTCCCAGGGTTCCAGCACGTAAATGCCGGGGTTCGCCTTTTCGTCAGCGTGGCTGGCCGCCAGCACCATGCCTTCGGACACGCCGAAGCGCATCTTGCGCGGCGCCAGATTGGCCACCAGCACGGTCAGCTTGCCGGTCAGGTCCTCGGGCTTGTACATGGACTTGATGCCTGAAAAAACCTGACGCAGGCGGCCTTCGCCCACGTCCAGGGACAGGCGCAGCAGCTTGTCGGAGCCGTCGACTTCCGTGCATTCGACGATGCGCGCGATGCGCAGGTCGATGCGGCCGAAATCCTTGATGTCGATGGTTTCTGCGATGGGTTCGCCGCCCGGGATCGTGGCCGGGGCCTGGGGCGGTTCGAACAGATCGTCCAGCAGGGCCGGATCGACGCGCTGCATCAGGTGCTTGAACGCGGCGATGCGCGCGGGCAGTTCGCCCGCGTCGGTCCAGACGTAGGTGCGGTCATGGCCGAACAGTTCGCGGGCGACGCGTTCTGTCAGGGCCGGCAGCACCGGCGTCAGCATCACCGACAGGGCTTCGAAGCCGGCCAGCGCGCGTGAGCAGATGTCCTGCAGTGCCGCCTGCTGCGCGGGTTCGGCCTGGGCGAAGCCCTTGGCCAGCACCCAGGGCTGGGCCGCGTCGAAGGCCTGATTGATCTTGTCGGCCTGCGCCATGATGCGGCGGATGGCGCGGCCGTACTCGCGCGCCTCGAAGTCGGCGCGGACCTGTTCGGCGCAGTCGCGCAGTTCGGCCCGCAGCGCATCGGTGTCGCCCGTGTAGGCCAGGGCGCCGTCAAAATGGCGCGTGATGAAGGTCGCCGCCCGGCTGGCGATGTTGACGTACTTGCCGATCAGATCGCTGTTGACGCGCGCGACAAAGTCGTCCGGGTTGAAGTCCAGATCCTCGACATGGGCGTTCAGTTTGGCGGCGATGTAATAGCGCAGCCATTCCGCGTCCATGCCGATTTCCAGATAGCGCAGCGGGGAAATCCCCGTGCCCCGGCTCTTGGACATTTTCTCGCCGCTGACGGTGATGAAACCGTGCACGTGCAGCATGTCCGGAATCTTGCGGCCGGAGAACTTCAGCATCGCGGGCCAGAACAGCGCGTGGAAATAAATGATGTCCTTGCCGATGAAGTGCACCTGCTCGGTGTCGCCGTCCGGCGCCAGCAGCGCGTCGAAGTCCAGGCCCTGCTTCTGGCAGTAGGCCTTCAGCGAGGCCAGATAGCCCACCGGCGCGTCCAGCCAGACGTAGAAATACTTGCCCGGCGCGTCCGGGATGGGAATGCCGAAGTACGGCTCATCGCGGGAAATGTCCCAGTCGGCCAGATTGGCCTCGGCGCCTTCGGCCGTCCCCAGCCACTCGCGCGTCTTCCCCAGCACCTCGGATTGCAGCCGGGCGGTGCCGTCCTTGCGCGTGCCCGTCGTCCATTGCTGCAGAAAGGCGGCACAGCGCGGATCGGACAGGCGAAAGAAGAAATGTTCCGAAGTGCGCAGCACCGGCCGCGCCTTGGTCAGCGTCGAATAGGGTTCGATCAGCTCGGTCGGGCTGTAGACCGCGCTGCAGACCTCGCAGGCATCGCCGTACTGGTCCTTGGCATGGCAGCGCGGGCATTCGCCCTTGATGTAGCGGTCCGGCAGGAACATGCCCTTGACCGGATCATAGAACTGCTCGATCTCGCGGGTGTCGATGAAACCGGCGGATTTCAGCGCGCGGTAGATGTCCTGCGACAACTCGATGTTTTCCTGCGTGTCGGTGCTGTGCCAGTGGTCGAACCGGATGTGGAAACCGTTCAGGTATTTCGGCCGCTCGGCCGCGTAACGGCCCACCAGCGCCTGCGGCGTGATGCCCTCGGCCTCGGCCTTGAGCATGATCGGCGCGCCGTGCGCGTCGTCCGCCCCCACGAAATGCACGGTGTGCCCCGCCATGCGCATGGACCGCACCCAGGTATCCGCCTGGATGTATTCCATGATGTGGCCAATGTGGAAAGAACCGTTGGCGTAGGGCAGGGCAGTGGTGACGAAGATCGTGCGCGACATGGGGTGGGAAGAGGGAAAAGGGCAAAGGGTTGATTCTATCAGGCGGGGTGTGGGGTGGGCGGGTGGGTGGCCGAGGGACCGAAGCGATGCTGAGTTGTGCCGTGACGATCCGGCGCTGACCTTGGATGTGACCATCTGTATCCTGGAGGATGGCGATCAGGCGGAATTGCTGACCGTGTTGCGTCAGCTTGCTCAGGCGTTTGGCGGTGGCAGAGCAGGCACATTTGAATCTAACGCAGCTTTGTCGGACGTTGTTCGCCAAGGGGAATCCTGTGCTGAGCAGCTTGACTGCGATTTTGAAGGCGAGAGAGCTGCGGTTGGCGGTACGACCGGCGGGGTTTGCTGAGTCTGAGTGTGGGGGATGACTCGAATCGGCCAGGAGCTGACATTCGGCGACCACCAAGGCGACCTACGTCAGCTCAGCAAGCCAGTCGCAGGTATCATGCGTGGCGACAGATCAACTGGCAGTTCGGTTTCGGCCGTGGCGGGCCAACTATCGCTTGACCGCTCTTTGTTCTCCCACATGCTCTCCTATACTTGATGAACGGGGATTGAAGGACGATGTTCGAAATTACTGGCGCACAAGTTGCCGACCTCAATGATGCCGATCTGCGAACACTCGTCGCACGTCTCGCCTTGGCAGAATTGCGGGCTCAGGATTGCCCCAGTTCGTCGGTAACCTCTGGCGGCAATCAGGATGCGGCCGATGGCGGGCTTGATGTCCGGGTTGAGTGCCCGTCCGTACTGCCGAGGCCTGATTTCGTGCCGCGCCAGCACACAGGGTTTCAGGTAAAAAAGCCCGACATGCCGGCGGGCGCAATCCGCGATGAGATGCGTCCTCGCGGCGTATTACGGCCGGTCATCGCTGAACTCGCCGCTCGCTCCGGCGCTTACATCATCGTCAGCGCGCAAGGATCGGTCGCAGACAAGCCGCTGAACGATCGTCGCGATGCGATCCGGGCGCAGCTCGACGATCTACCTGAGGCCGGACAGTTGCATAGCGACTTCTACGATCGTGAGCGGCTGGCGACCTGGGTCAATCACTATCCCGGAATCGCCGCTTGGGTCCGCACGCGACTCGGCATCGGTATGTCGGGCTGGAGCAACATCGGCGATTGGTGCGGCGTCGGTGTGAGCGAAGAGACGCCCTACCTCTTCAACGACAAGGCCTGCCTAACCGATGAGAGAACGAGCGACCGCGAGCAACTCACCATCGGCGAAGGTATCGCCCGACTTCGCGTCTCTCTGACCAAAGCTCGCCAATGTATCCGGCTGATCGGCTTGTCCGGCCTTGGAAAGACACGTCTCGTGCAGGCACTGTTCGAGGATGGTGTGGGCGAGGCGCCGCTCGATCCTGGGCTTGCCGTCTATACCGACTATTCGGCGGAGACTTACCCGACCGCACGAGACATGGCGCGCCAGTTGGTAATCGCACGGCAACGCGCGATTCTGATCGTCGACAACTGTAACCCTGCGACGCACAGTGAACTAGCCCGCATCTGTTCTGAAGCTGGGAGCCAAGTCAGTCTCTTAACTGTCGAATATGATGTTCGCGACGACGAGCCCGAGCATACCGAGGTGTTTCGCCTGCAATCAGCATCACCCGAGATGGTAGAGCTGTGGCTAGAAAAGACCTTCCCCAATGTGACGCAGGTCGACCGGCGAACCATATCGGAGTTTAGCGACGGCAACTTCCGCGTGGCGCGCGCGCTCGCCGAAACGCTCGGAAAAGGCGAAACTCTGGGAAAACTCAAGAGTCGCGACCTCTTCGAGCGGATTTTTCATCAGCGCAACGAGCCTGACCGGGATCTGCTTTCCACTGCCGAAGATCTTGCCCTGCTCTATTCGATCGATGGCGAGGACACTTCGGAGGGCGGTGAACTTGCGCGGGTCGCCTCCATTCGCGGTGTTCCTGTGGCGGCGATATATGCGGCGCTGAACGCGCTTCGACAGCGAGGGATCGCGCAGTTGCGGGGACGGTGGCGCGCCATCCTGCCGCATGCGATCGCCAATCCACTCGCCGGGTTCGCCCTTGAACGCATACCGCCAGCCAATTTCGATCGCTTCTGTGCGTCGCTTACAGCGCGGATGCAAAAGTCCCTTTCGCGCCGCCTTGGCTATCTGCACGACAGCGCCGAGGCGCGGGCCGCGGTCGAGCGCTGGCTCCGTGCCGACGGGCCACTCGGCGATCTTGCGGCATTGGGAGAAGACGGCGTTCAGATCATCGCCAACATTGCCCCAGTCGCGCCCGATGCCGTGCTCGCGAGGATCGAGCGAGATATTGCCAGCCCAAATGGCGGCGAGATACTTGATCCGCAGTCGAGCAACCGGTGGCAATGGATACGGTTGATAAAGCTCCTCGCTTACGATCCGCCGCTGTTTGACCGCGCGGCAACCTTGCTTGCGCTGTTCCTTTCCGCTGAATCGCCCGACCACCACAACAACTCGGCATTGGACATGTTCGCCGAGCTGTTTCACCTGCACCTGTCCGGCACCAAAGCTTTGCCAGATCAGCGGCGAGCGCTCGTCCGCCGGTTCGCGCAATCGGGTGATCCGGCTTTGGCGCGCTGCGCCGGCGTCGCCCTCGATGCGCTGCTGAAGGCGCACCATTTCAGTTCATCCAGCGACTTCGACTTCGGCGCCCGGTCACGGGACTATGGCTGGCACCCGCCGACCTATGGTGACATCTGGGCCTGGTACAACAGCGCGGTCAACCTGGCGGTCGAGCTCTCGCCAATGATCGATAACGCAAGGGACCACCTTGCCCACAGCGTAAGAGGGCTGTGGCGCTTCAGCGCCTGTCACGATGCGCTCGAACGGGCAGCGACCCACTTTTCTTCCGAGCGACCTTGGATTGAGGGGTGGATCGGCTTTCGCACAGCGCTGCGCTTCGAGGGCGACGCGATGCCGGATGAGGTGCGCACCCGTCTCGTGGCGCTCATCGAACGCCTGAAACCCACCGATCTTCTCCATCAGGCCCGTGCGGTCGTACTTGGGCGCAGCAGTTTCGGTTGGGATGTCGCTGATGGCGATACGGATGAAGGCGACGTCATGAAACCCTATGAGCGCGCCTCTCAGCTAGCGAAAGAGATCGGTACCGCACTCGCGCACGACCCGGAGACGCGCTCTGTCTTCATCGCCGAATTGCTAGTCGAACAAAATCCGCAGCGCACCTATGAATGCGGCATTGGCCTGTCGGATGGTGCCGCCGATCTTGATGCGATGTGGCGGGAACTGCTGGA
This sequence comes from Castellaniella hirudinis, assembly GCF_042651965.1. Lineage (NCBI taxonomy): Bacteria > Pseudomonadati > Pseudomonadota > Betaproteobacteria > Burkholderiales > Alcaligenaceae > Castellaniella > Castellaniella hirudinis. The sequence goes on along the minus strand of NZ_JBHSDY010000002.1, from coordinate 268,854 downwards.
CCTCTTCTCCGCCGCCGAGGCGGACAGCCGGAATGCGACGGTGCTGGGCGGGTTTATCCATGGCGCGCACGCCAAGGATTCGGCCTTTGCCAACACTACGCTAGAGAATGTGATCCAGAATCCCGATCTCGCCGCGAGTCTGCCGTATCTTCAGGCACGTGTTGCTATCGATACCCAAGGCATAGCGCGGCTTCGGCGTGCGATCAAACGTGGCGTCCTTTCGGCGCAGAATTTTCAAAGCATCGCCAATGGCAGTGTCGTAGAGTCTCCACCCGACGCACTTGGCCCGCTGCTCACCGACATCGGCAATCTAGCCGACGGCGTCGAGATCGCGCTCGACATATTGCAAATGCACTTCTACCGCGATCGAGAAGAAGGCCATCAACGCGCGCCATCCTTGATCGCTGTTGGCCGTGAGCTGCTACTGCGCGCTGACTTCGGAAAGCAGCCGTCGTTACGCTATTTTGGGTTGCATACCGTTATTCAGGTCTGCTGCGCCGGACCTGATGGAGAGGCGACATTACGGGAAATCTGCGCTCGCGTACGGGCCCGACTGGAGACTGCCTATCTCTCATCCTACGATCTTGGTTATGTCCTGAAGGCGATCTTCGAGACCAATCCCCTGATAGCACTCGACGAATTCCTGCTCCCCGAACTCGGGCCGAGAAATCGGAGGCTGCTTGAGAGGGACCACGAGTTTGGCACGCCTGTGGAAGATGTCGGCTCCGAGACCCTTGTTCAGTGGGCGAATATCGATCCGGATCGGCGCTATCCGCTGCTCGGCGAATGCATCCCCATGTTCAAGCGGCAGCAGGGCGAAGAGGAGAATGGTGTCTCCACGCTCTTCCTGGAAATATTGGGCCACGCGCCAGACAAGCGGGCGTTCCTCGGTGATATTTGGTCACGGCTACATCCGCGCGGCTGGAGCGGCTCGCTCGCCGATATCCTGGTTCAGCGTCGCGCGGCTATCACAACGCTGGGTGACAATTTTGGAGGTGAAGTTCGGCAATGGGTTACTGACATGCTGCCTGAACTCGAACGCTGGATCGAACATGAGAGCAAGCGCGATCTGGAAGGCGAGCAGAGTTTCGAATAGCTGCTGATCCGTGCGTCCCCAGCGAGGCTCTGACGCCGATCGCGGCTTTCGCGCAGGCTTAGGCCAGGCCCGCCGCCCTTTGCATTTCTTCCTCACAGCTTCGCGCTGGGCGAATAGCCGGTTTCGACCCATAGCCGCCCCTCACCACGGTTGTAGAGATGACCGCTTTCTGGAGCCAAACGGCCGTTGGTGGCGAGCCTGTGAATCTGACAAATGATGGTGTGTCGGCGTCAGCACTGGATGGGCCTGTGCGCTGAGGCTAGTATTGTTCCCGCGCTTGCCGGGAAAAGCGTTCCCGAGCCAATCCGATGTAGCGACCGCTATGCAGATACTTTGACACTGGTCCGCACGCCGGGGCATGGTGTTCCGTGACATAACGCCACATCCTGCTGCGAATTCCGTTTCCAAGAACGTCGCTTTTCGCCACCTGCTCGCGAGCGATAGAGTCTGCTCACTGCAAAAGTGTCTTCACTTGAGAGACGAGCTCGTGGTCAGGAAAGCGTTCACAGGCCACTGACCAAATCTGCTTCGCCTTTGCATGGTCGCCACTGTTCCAATGCACACCGCCGAGCTCGAACATTGCCACAGCATATTCGGGATCTAGGGTGACCGCCCGATGTAAGGCGTCGATCGCCTGTTCCGCCTGCCCAAGATGCGCGTATGCCACTCCGACCTGAAACCAACTCATTGCGTCCGGCTGGAGCGTTTTGGCCTGTTCCAAGAGAACCGGTAGACTTTCGTCAAAGCGGTTTAAAAAGTTCAGCGCTGTTCCAAGGCAATAGCCATAGTGGCCGCCTTCGAGATCGTAGGCCTTGCGGAAACAGCGTTCAGCCTCCGCCCAGTCCCCATTCTCCTGCGCCCAATGGCCCAGGCGATCCCACGGCAATGCGGCGTCATCCGCGCTGACGTGAGCGATATGACGGTCGAATTCATTCCTGAATTCGGCGTAGGTTTTCTTGAGGTCATAACCCTGCCCTCGCAAGTATAAGTTACTCATTAACAGCTCCCATCGCCCTTGCGAGCTGTCAGGATGGATTTGGACGTAGCGCTGCCAGAAGGCACGAGCTTGCACTGCGTTGTTGATCGTGGTGCGGCCGAAACTCGCTACCAGTCGCAGGCACCACGGCCAAATCCATTCGTAGTGGTCGGCCTGACCGATTAGGGCATTGATCTCGCGGAATGCTGCTGCTCCCTGGTCGAGGTTGAACAAGACGTTGACGCGCCATCCGGAAACCGCCGTCATCCGCCCCTGATTGCGATCTACGAATACGACTTGATCGAAGTGATTCAAAGCGTCCTTGTAATGGCCGATCCGAACGAGATGGTTGCCCATGGCATAGTGGGCCTCGGCCAGATTCGAATCTAGCCGCAGCGCTTCACAATAGTGCTCAATGGCCGAATCTTGATCGCCGAGTCGCTCGAAGCTTGAGCCTAGATTCTTGTGGATCAGGGCCGCCAACTCGGAGTCGTCTATAAGTCCCGGATCTGCAAGGGCGGTTTGATAGGCCAACTTGGCCTGCTCATCGTCAGGAACCGCCGAATACGCATTTCCAATGGTGTAATGCAGGCTGGCAGCCAGAAAGCGGCCACTTGCGAGTTGCCGCTGGAAAAACGCGATGCCTTCGACGATCCGCTCAGGATGCCAATCTCGGCGCGCCATGCCGAGATTGATCTCCGACATATAGGGGATGCTCATGAAGTCGTGATCAGCGCCGAGCGCTGCGGCGAACCGCTCGAAGTTTGCGCTGATCACGTCGTCTGCATTCTGGTCATAAAGCTGCTGCAGTAGCGTCGCCGCTTGGAGCTGATCCTCCGGGACGTGGACCTCCGGTGCGGCGTCCAGGATGGCGTTTTGTAAGTCTTTAGGACCGGCGGAGGTTTGAGCGACTCGACGGTCCCTCGAAGACTTGGCGCCGGACCGCGCGAGCGCGGCCACCTTACACAATCGATCGATCGTCATCTCGCGCGTGAAGGTGACGGTGACCGAGCTTTGGTCCGTCCATGAACGCCCGTTGTGCTCGTATTGCTGCAGGACAGCGTCGGCTAGGCAGATGCGCAACGTACCCGTCGGAACGTGGTAGCAGGCGTAGAAACTGTAGGGCTGCATCAGCAGGTAGTTCAGGTTCGCGCGCTCGACGGAAACGCTGAGCGACCCGTCAGCATTTAGGTTCCGGGCTGTACCTTTCACCTGAACATGCACCCGGACGTTTGTCGCCAGACCGCTCGCGACGACCTCAATCTGGCAGTCTGTGCCGTAGTCCTTGCGGTCAGACGCCTGAAGGATAAAACAACCGCTGTCGGCCAGCCGCTTTTGGAAGGCAGCGAGAGCTTGGTCCTCTATTTCATGGTTCTGATCACGGCGCGGCAGTTCGTCGAACGGATTCATAAGTGTCTGTCTATTGTGGGCGGCTGGCGATGCGTTCCAGCCCCATCGATCGTCATTGTCAAAAGCATGATTGCATCAGCCGTAGCCAGGCTCGGATACTGCGCCGGAACTGCTCACCTGCACCGAGTTCGCAATTTTTTGCGTTGTGGATCTGCCAACTCGCAACTATTTCGGGTAGCGCCGATTCTTGCGGTAGGAAGTGCTTGTTCGTCGCTCTCGATGAAGTCTGAATAGACACCACTTGCTTCAGCAAATCGAAGTGCCCTTTCCTGTGGGGAGGCCCATCCGGCAGCAAGACCGTTCTGTACCCATTTCGACTCGACCATATCTATCGCCTCCAGGTAGTGAGAGATCGTTGGTAGCGAGTCTTGAGAGAACCACTTCAGCAGTTGCTCCTGCAGGTCCCAATTGACTGGGGAGCTGCGGCTACGAAGGCGACTCGCCACTTTCGCACAATTGGTGGTTCGATTGGTATTTTCGAGAATGCGCGCGACAGCTGGAAAGTCCGTATACCCACTGTTGTCCATGAGCACCGGCGCCATCGCATAAGGTAACGGCCTATAGGCCCGGTCCCACGTCACGTTGAGCGGTTTCTGGCCGCGCTTGACCGCAATCGGTGGCGTCAGCCCTACAACACGTATTTCGCTACTGCCCCCCTGCAAAAAGACGAGCCTATCGCCAATCGTCAGCGGACTGCTGGTGGGGTGCATCAGGTTAGTTCGATGACAGCCGGTCTGCCCGAAGCTGCCAAACTCCCAGAACGGATCTCGGCGCAGATCGCTATCGCCAGAGGGTCGACGTAGATAGACGAAGTAGAGCATCAGATAGCTTCCTCCAGCAGGTTCCTTAACCAGGGCTCTGCCTCGGGATAATGGTCGGCGTCGAGCACAAACTCCTGCCCTTTTGCGGCGGAGCGCAACAGCACGCCTTGGTCATCATGCCCCCATCGTGAACCCGCAGGGTGGTATGACAGCGGAGGCCGAGTGCTGTCAGGCAGGAACCAACCCGGTAGGCGCCACAGCGTCCGTGAGCCTCCGGCTGCCGTAAGACGAAGAGCATCCTTGAAATACGGGAACTGCCCCGCACCGAACGAGGCACGATTTACATATCTTGAAGCTGTACCGGCGACATACAAATTGTTCAAATCGCTGTCGTAATGGTCGGGTTTTGCCACGTGAGGATGGGCCGCAATCCACGGATGCCGCCTCAGGCAATCTTCGCGTTGAGTCACAATGGGAAGCACTTCTGCGACTTCGAGCCAGCCAAACATTACGTGAAGGTTCGGCGCTGAAGCCGCATATCGCCAGCGACCACCGACTCGTTCGACTTTTCGGAACCACCCGAAGAATAGGAATACGTCTCCCGCACCGAATTTTTGACGGGCTAGATGTCCGTGCGCCGCACCGGTCTGACCGAGCGCCGGCCGCCACCCAGGCAGTCGCTGGTCTGATGCCCGAGAAAGATCGGGATCCAGATGTATGTGGGTCTCCATAGACAAGCGGCCGCCCGACAGGTCATGGAGCAGGCCGTCCACGTCTATGTCCACGCTGGTCAGTTTGATGTCTTTCATCGTGAGATCGTCATGTGCGGCCGGGATCGGGAGAGGCACTAGACGGCCATCAGGAAGAATCGGACTAGCAATCCGCCCGTATTGCGAATCGAAGCCTTTCCGGGAAAAGCAAATTTTCATCGTCAATCAGAAGATAAAGAGAAATGGAAACCTCCACCGAACGGGCATCAGCAGTCCGGGACCATTGCAGTATGCCGGATGTCCGGCGTACTCGTCTGTCCGCTTTTGGAATCGATATAGCCGTTCTAGCGGTGCAACTCTTTTTCTTTGAATGACCCCTCCTGGCCGATAGCAGCCATCGTGCATGATGAAATGAGCTCCTGGTAATCTCCCCAATCCGCTCTCCAATTTGACATAACCCAAAAATACTGATATTTTATACAGCAATAGTGGCGGCACACAGTGTGCTGCCACGTTGCTTTGGGAGAAAACCATGACCGCACCTAAACGTGTTGCCTGGAAAGATATCGTCGCGCCGCCGCTGAACTGGGCGGCCCCAAAGATATCCGATCAAGACTCCGAATCCAGCGAAAATCAGCAAGACAAGAAAGAGCAAGGCTCCGACAAGTAACATTCTGTCGTCTTGCTTGCGGGCGCGTTTGAGCAGCACCGCCCCAAGCTCGGATTAAACGAACGGCCCCTGCAGATTGCTTCTGCAGGGGCCGTTTCAGTGGACGGTAGCGGTCGCCTCAGTGGCGTAAGCAGCTAACGCAGCCAAAGCGTCTAAAAGAGAGACACCCGTCGATCACGGAATCTCCCGCATCTCAATATCCGTCACGTCCCGCTCCCGTGCCGGTTGAGCCGTCCGGGACCAGGCGCCAGGCGGCATGGTCGGACGACGGCGCTCCGCCCAATACGCTTTCACTCCAAAAGGCCGGCCCTTCAGCCGGGCGACGATGTACAGCACGCCGATCGCCAGGGCGGTCGAGGCCATGAAGACAAACGCCATCACCAGGCCGAAGAAGGCCAGGACCAGGAACAGGATGGCGCGCAGGATTTGTTGGATCAGGTTCATAAGGCTTGGACTCCTGTGGCCGGAAAAAGTTGCGCGTGAGGCACGAGCGGGCGCCGGACGGGCGGGCGCAGCATCCGGCCGGTTCCGGAAGATACTCCATGCCTATCCATATTGGGGTCAATCGGCGGATTTCCAGGGGAATCCGCTATGCTTCTGGTTTCGACTGTTTTCACCCGAATTGCTATGGCTACCACGATACAGGACATCCGCGCGATCCTGTCCAGGGTCATCAACCCCGATACCCGGAAAACGCTGGCGGTGACCGAGCCCGATCTGCAGATCGTCGCTGCGGGCGATGCCTTTGATATCACTGTAACCCTGGGCTATCCCTTGTTCAATGGCGAGCAGGCCCTGGGGGCCGCCATCCGGACCGCGTTGGACGCGGGCGGTGCGCGCTTGGGCAAGCTGGCCTTCCAGGCCAGGATCGCCGCGCACGCGGTGCAGCGCGGGCTGCGCCCCCTGGACAATGTCCGCAACATCATCGCCGTGGCCTCGGGCAAGGGCGGGGTCGGCAAGAGCACCACAGCCGTCAATCTGGCGCTGGCGCTGCACAGCCAGGGCGCGCGCGTCGGCCTGCTGGACGCCGACATCTACGGCCCCAGCGTGCCCATCATGCTGGGCCTGTCGGGCAAGCCGAAAAGCGCGGACGGCAAGAGCATGGAGCCCATGATGGGCCACGGCTTGCAGGCCAATTCCATCGGTTTTCTGATGGACGACGACGGACCGGCGATCTGGCGCGGCCCCATGGTCACGCAGGCGCTGACGCAGTTGCTGTCGCTTACGAATTGGAACGATCTGGATTATCTGATCGTGGACATGCCTCCGGGAACGGGCGATATTGCCCTCACCATGGCCCAAAAGGTTCCGCTCACGGGGGCGGTCATCGTCACCACCCCCCAGGACCTGGCCCTGGCCGATGCCCGCAAGGGCCTGATCATGTTCCAGAAGGTGGATGTCCCGGTGTTGGGGATCGTCGAAAACATGTCCGTTCATGTGTGCTCCAACTGCGGGCATGCCGAGCCGATCTTCGGCCAGGACGGCGGCCGTCAGTTGGCGTCGACCTATCACCTGCCTTGGCTGGGCGCCTTGCCGCTGCAGCTCGACATCCGCCAGGAAACCGACTCCGGCCGGCCCAGCGTCGTCGCTTCGCCCGACGGCGAGGCCGCGCGCCGCTACCAGGAGATCGCCCGCCAGTTGGCCATCCACGTGGCCGGACAGCCGCTGGACGATTCCGGTTCGCGGCCCCGGGTCGTGGCGCGCACGAGCTGATGCTTCAGGGGGCGCTGACCAGATTCGTCAGGAGGGAGCATCGGCCGGGCGGGTCCGGCCGGCGCCTCCCCGGGATGCGACGGGCGTTGCTCGGCCTGGGGATCGCCGCCTGCGCCCCCGCGCTGGCGGCGCCGCCGGAAGTCATCATCGATCCGGGCGGTGCGCCGCCCAAGGTGTTACAGGCCATTACCAATGCGGTCGGCGCCATCACGCGTCTGACCGAGGATCAGGACGTGCGCGAGGTCTCGCGCCTGCGGCGGCGCGCCTGGGAAGCCGCCCAGGCCGCTTTGCAGACCCAGGGTTATTTCGGCGCGACCGTGACGCTGGACGTCACGCCGGGCGCGGCGAACGGCGGTGAATTCTGGGACATCACGATCGATGTCGGCGAACGCGCCCGGGTGCGCCAGCTCGGGCTGCGCTTTGACGGCGCGCTGGCCGGGGATGCCTACGCATCCCGCCGCCAGGCCTTGCGGGACGACTGGTTGCTGAAGCAGGGCATGCCCTTCATCAACGACGACTGGAGCCGGGCCAAGACCGAACTGCTGGACGAAGCCTCGCGCCAGGATTTTTACTATGCGCGCTACGCGCACACCCGGGCGGCGGTCGATCCCGAGGCGGCCAAGGCCGACCTGGACGTCGAACTCGACAGCGGGCCGCCGGTGCGGCTGGGCGAGCTCCAGATCGTCGGCCTGAAGCGGGTGCCCGAATCCCTGATCCGGCGCTATGTGAATTACGATCCGGGCGAGGCCTACGACCAGACGCGCCTGGAGGACTGGCAGCAGGCCCTGCAGTCCACCACCTTTTTTCGCGGCGCCTTCGTCACCCTGAACGATGGCACGGCGCCGATGCAGGGCGCGGACGACACGCCGCCGGGCTCGCAAAAGGACGCGCAAAAAGGCGCGGCCGCGCCCGCCGCAGCGCCGGAACCCGTACGGCCCACAGGCACCGATCCCGTCACGCTGCCCGTGCGCGTCCAGGTGACCGAAGGCCCCGCCCGTTACGCCAGCGGCTCGCTGGGCGTGGACAGCGACCACGGCGTGCGGGTCGAGGGGCTGTACCGCCAGAACGTGGTCTATGGCCTGCCGGTCTGGATCGAGACCGGCGCCGGGGTGGACAAGAACCGGCAGCGCGCCTTTTTCGACGTGCATTTGCCGCCAAGCATGGACGGCAATCAAGACAGTTTCGGCGTGCTGTACGAACATTCGGACATCGAGGGCCTGGAGACCAGCCGCACCGGCCTGGGCTGGAAACGCAGCCAGACGCGCAAGGCGGCCGGCAGCAGCCGCGTCGAATACGAGGTGCGCTGGGGCGGGCTGGTCGCCTACGACAAGACCCGTATTTCCGGCTATTCGCGCTATGAGGTCCCCAGTTGGGCGGCCACCTGGCAGTGGCTGCGCCGTGACGTGGATTCCAAATACGACCCCCGTGAAGGCAATCTGGTCGAGTTCGGCCTGGGCGTGGGCACCACCCTGGACGATGGCAAGGAGTTCTACCGCAGCAGTCTGCGCGCCCAGCAGTGGTGGCCGATCGGCGAGCGCGACGTGCTGACCGTGCGCGGCGAAATCGGCAAGGTCTGGTCGCACACCAATCGTCTGCCCCAGGATTTTTCCTGGCGCACCGGCGGGTCGCGCAGCATCCGCGGCTACCGGTATCAGAGCATCGGGCTGGAACGCGGCGATGCCATCATCGGCGCGCCCGTGCTGGGCGTGGCCAGCATCGAATACACGCACTATTTCGCCGACGTGCTGGGCGCCAATCTGTTCATCGACGCGGGGGACGCGGCCGAATCCTTCGGCCAGTTCGACTGGCATCTGGGCTATGGGGCCGGCCTGGCGGTGCGCACGCCGGCCGGGCCGTTCTATGTCGACCTGGCCTGGGCGCAGAAAGACCGCCGCCTGCGGCTGCAATTCTCCCTGGGGATCGCGTTTTGAAGGGGCGTATCGGGCGCGGCCTGCGGGCCTTTGGACTCTGGGGGCTGCCGCCTATCGTGCTGGCGCTGCTGCTGGCCATCGGTTTCGCCGCCTGGTGCGTGTCCAGCGCCACCGGCACCCGCTGGCTGTTGCGTACGGCGGCCAGTCAACTGGGCGGCGAGGCCTACGGCGTGCGCGGCACGCTGGTGAACGGCTTGTACGTCGAGGGCCTGTCGATCGCGCTGCCCGACGTGGACGTGCGCGTGGTCGGGCTGCATCTCAAGGCGCTCTGGCCGGAACTGCTGGATCGCCGCCTGCACATCAACGACCTGTCGGCCGTGCGTGTGGACGTGGACGTGCGCACCACGCCGGCTGCCGACGCGCCCGATGCCTCCGCCGAACCTTTCCGGATGCCGGCGCTGCCGCTGGGCCTGCGGGTGGACCGGCTGGCGCTGGGGGGGCTGGGCCTGCGCATCGATGGCGAGCCGCTGCCCGTCGATCTGTTGTCCGTCTCGACCGCCCTGACGCTGGACGCCGACACGGCGACCGTGACGCTGGACCAGTTGCAGGCCGCGCACGAGAACACGCTGCTGAAGCTGGACGGCAACCTGGCCTTGCGCGGATTGGCGGCGCCCTGGCCCTTCGAGCTCAATCTGCATGGTTCCGCCCAGGATCGCAGCGCGCAATCGCCGGTCTGCCTGCGGCGCTTGCTGGCGGCCGGCGGTGCGGCGGCCCATGGCGATAAAGCCGGAAGCGCCAAAGCGGACGGCAAGCAAACCAACGGCAAGCAAACCGGCAGCCAGCAAATCAACGATCCCGCCGAAGAAACCTGCCGCGTCGATCTGGACCTGCGCCTGGCCGGGACCTTGCAGGCCCTGCATCTGCAGGCCAGCGGGCAGGGCGAGGGCATGAGCTTGCAGGCCTCGGCCGACATCCAGCCCGGCCAGTCCTTCCCGCTGGGCGCGGCGCAGGTGGAGGTGAGCCTGCCGGGCGACACCCGGGTGACGCTCGCGGTCACCCCCGAAGCGCCGGATGCGGACGGCCTGAGGTCGATCCAGGCCCGGTGGGCGGTGCGCGATTTGCGCCCGGATCCCTGGCTGCCATCGGACCTGGGGCCGTCGCTGCTCAATCTGCAAGGCGAGCTGCGCGCCCGCCTGGATGCCGGGCAGCGGCTGCATGACCTGGGGCTGAGCCTGGCGTTCGACGGCCCCAATCGCTGGAACGGCCAGCCCTTGTCGGGCAAGATCCGGCTGGATCGCCTGTCGCGCGTGGGCGGCGTGCTGTTCGACGCGAATGCGGCGGGTCCGGTGGATGTGCTGGGGATTCAGGCGGCAGGCCTGGATGCCGATCTGGCGCTCGGACCGGATCGCATCCGCGCCGCAGGGGATGCATCGGCACAGACAAGCAAGCTGACCTTGCAGGCCAGGCTGCCGGCCCTGGCGGCGCTGTGGCCCGGCCTGCCGGGCGGCGCGGACCTGGATTTCGACGTGGCCGGCCCCTTGACCGATCACCGGGGGCGCTTGAAGGCCCGTTACACCCCGCCGGACGCCCGCGCCGGCGTGCCCGGCCAGGCGCCCATGAGCCTGGACCTGGCTTTTGGCGGCGGCTGGACGCAGGCGCAGGGCTGGCGCGGCCAGATCGGCACGCTGCGGGCCGAGCATGCCGGCCTGGTCCTGGACAGCCGGGCGGCGGTGCCGCTGGCGCTCGACGCCGAAGGCGGCTGGCAGGTCGGCCAGGCGGTCCTCGGGCTGGCGCTGGACGGCGAATCCCTGCTCAGCCTGCGCCACCAGGCCTCGGCCGGCGGCCCCGGCCATTGGGAAACGCGCGGCGCGATCGATCCCCTGACCCTCACCCCGGATCGCATCACCCGGCTGCAGGCCTGGCTGGGCCAGGGCGGTACGCAGCCGGGCGGGGTGCGCACCGAGCTGTCCGAACAGGCGCGCCGCAGCCGCCTGGACGCCAGCCTGGACTGGAACCTGAAATTCGACGGCGCCCTGGCCGGCGAACTGCATCTGATCCGCCGCAGCGGCGATCTGATCGTGCCCGGCGACGTGCCCATTCAGCTGGGCCTGCAGGACGCCCGCCTGGACATCGTCATCCGGCGCATCGGCGAGGGCCTGAGCCGCGCCGATGCCGACCTCCAGGTCAGCACCCGCAAAATGGGCCGCATGCGCCTGCGGGCCGATACGCCGATCCATGCCACCCCGGGCGGGGGGCTGGCGCTGCGGCAGCAGGACGAGCAGCATCTGCGTTTCGAGGCCGAGTCCCAGGACCTGGCCTGGCTGAACCTGCTGCTGGGCGGCGAGATGGAAGTCGGCGGGACCTTGCAGGCCGACGTGCAGGGCCGCAGCCTGCCCAACGGCCGCTGGACACTGTCCGGTCCGGTGCGCGGCGACGGGCTGCGCCTGCTGATCGCCGACCAGGGCGTGCGGCTGCTGGACGGCACCCTGCAGGCCCGTTTCGACGGGACGCAGGTGCTGCTGGAGCACCTGCGCTTCCCGGCGGTGCGCCGGGTGGCCCCCAAGGAGTGGCGGACCGCCACCTGGGTTGCGGAAAATCCCGACGCCCAGAACGGCGCCCTGGATCTGTCGGGCGACTGGGATCTGCTCGAAAGTCAGGGCCGGGTGAACATCGCCTTCCGGCGCTATCCGATCCTGCAGCGGTCCGACCGCTACGCCATGATCAGCGGCGACCTCCAGATCGAGGCGACCCTGCCTGAAATCCAGCTGGGCGGAAAGATCACGGCCGACGCCGGCTGGTTCGACCTGGACATGCTCAACGCCATCCCGTCCCTGGACGGCGACGTGGTGATCCTGAAACCGGGGGCCAAGGACGCGGCGCCGCCCGAATCGCCGCCGATGGACCTGCGGGCCGACCTGACGGTCGATCTGGGGCCGCGTTTCTACCTGACCGGCTTCGGCCTGGATTCGGGGCTGATCGGCAGCATGGACCTGCACATGAAAGCCGGCAAGCTCACGGCGCTGGGCCAGTTGCGGACCCGGGGCGGCGCGATCAATACCTACGGCCAGCACCTGCAGTTGCGGCGCGGCACCATCACCTTTCAGGGCGACGTGGCCAATCCCGTGCTCGACATCCAGGCTCTGCGCACCGACGTGGCGGTCCAGGCCGGCGTCCGGGTGGCCGGCACCGCCCGGCGTCCGCGCATCGACCTGATGTCGATCCCCGAGGTCAGCGAAACCGAAAAACTGTCCTGGCTGCTGCTGGGCCACGGCCCGGACCAGGGCGGCGCGGACATGTCGCTGCTCTTCTCGGTCGGCAGTTCTTTCCTGTCGGGCGGCGAGCCGTTCTATAAACGCTTTGGCCTGGACGAACTGAGCATGCGATCGGGCGAACTGGGCAGCACCGGCAGCATTCTGCCGGTCGAGAACGTGGTCAGCGGCCTGGACGCGGGCGCCAGCCCCATCGAGCAGCGTTTCGTCCTGGCCGGCAAGCGCCTGACCGACGACCTGCGGCTGAGCATGGAGCAGGCGATGGCGCAGACCGGCACGGTGGCGCGGCTCAGCTATCGGCTGATGCGCGGCCTGCAGGCTGAGGTCACCACGGGCACCGTCAGCGGCCTGGCGCTGGTCTATCGCTGGTTCTCGATGGATTAAGCGTGGACCTGGCACGGCCCGCGCGCGCCGCACGCCGTGGATGTGCCTTAAAATACCGCAACTTTGAGCAGAGGGCGTCCATGAGCATCAAAAACGACCGCTGGATCCAGCGCGCTGCGCAGGCCGGCATGATCGAACCTTTCGAACCCGGCCAGGTGCGCTCGGTCAACGGCCAGCGGATCGTCAGCTACGGCACCAGCAGCTATGGCTACGACGTGCGCTGCGCCGACGAATTCAAGATCTTCACGAACATCAACTCCACCATCGTCGACCCCAAGGCCTTCGATGAAAAGTCGTTCGTGGACTTCAAGGGCGACGTGTGCATCATTCCGCCCAATTCCTTCGCCCTGGCCCGCACGGTCGAATATTTCCGCATTCCGCGCACGATCCTGACCGTGTGCCTGGGCAAAAGCACCTATGCCCGCTGCGGCATCATCGTCAACGTCACGCCGCTGGAACCCGAATGGGAAGGCCACGTGACGCTGGAATTTTCCAACACCACCCCCCTGCCGGCGAAGATCTACGCGGGCGAGGGCTGCGCCCAGATGCTGTTCTTCGAAAGCGACGAGGTCTGCGAGACCTCGTACGCCGACCGAGGCGGCAAATATCAGGGCCAGCAGGGGGTCACCCTGCCGCGCACCTAGCGGTCGCTTGCTGACATGAAATTTCGTTTTCCCATCGTCATCATCGACGAAGACTATCGCTCCGAGAATGCCTCGGGCTTCGGTATCCGCGCCCTGGCGTCGGCCATCGAGGCCGAGGGCGTCGAGGTCCTGGGGGTCACCAGTTACGGCGACCTCAGCTCGTTCGCGCAGCAGCAAAGCCGCGCCAGCGCCTTCATTCTGTCGATCGACGACGAGGAATTCGACGAGGATTCCCCCGAAGACGTCGCCAACGCGATCAAGAACCTGCGCGCCTTCATCGGCGAACTGCGGTTCCGCAACGAGGACATCCCCATCTACCTGTACGGGGAAACGCGCACTTCGCAGCACATCCCCAACGACATCCTGCGCGAACTGCACGGCTTCATCCACATGTTCGAGGACACGCCGGAATTCGTCGCGCGCCACATCATCCGCGAGGCCCGCGCCTACCTGGACAGCCTGCCGCCGCCGTTCTTCCGCGAACTGCTGGAATACGCCTCGGACGGCTCCTATTCCTGGCACTGCCCCGGCCACTCGGGCGGGGTCGCCTTCCTGAAAAGCCCCGTGGGCCAGATGTTCCACCAGTTCTTCGGCGAGAACATGCTGCGCGCCGACGTCTGCAACGCGGTGGACGAACTGGGCCAGTTGCTGGACCACACCGGCCCGGTGGCCGAATCCGAACGCAATGCGGCGCGCATCTTCCACGCCGACCACTGCTATTTCGTCACCAACGGCACGTCCACGTCCAACAAGATCGTCTGGCACGCCAACGTGGCGGCGGGCGACGTGGTGGTGGTGGACCGCAACTGCCACAAGTCGATTCTGCACGCCATCACCATGACCGGCGCCATCCCGGTGTTCCTGCGCCCCACGCGCAACCACCTGGGCATCATCGGCCCGATCCCTCTGGAAGAATTCGACCCCGAGAACATCCGCAAGAAGATCGAGGCCAATCCCTTCGCCCGCGAGGCCGCCAACAAGCGCCCGCGCATCCTGACGCTGACCCAGAGCACCTACGACGGCGTGATCTACAACGTCGAGATGATCAAGGAAAAGCTCGGCTCGGAAATCGACACCCTGCATTTCGACGAGGCCTGGCTGCCGCATGCGGCCTTCCACGAGTTCTACGAGGACATGCACGCCATCGGCCCGAACCGGCCGCGCAGCAAGGACACGATGATCTATGCGACGCACTCCACGCACAAGCTGCTGGCGGGCCTGTCGCAGGCGTCGCAGATCGTCGTCCAGGATTCCGAGGACCGCAAGCTGGACCGCAATCTGTTCAACGAGGCGTTCCTGATGCACACCTCGACCTCGCCGCAGTACGCCATCATTGCGTCCTGCGACGTGGCGGCGGCCATGATGGAACCCCCGGGCGGCACGGCGCTGGTCGAGGAATCCATCCGCGAGGCCCTGGATTTCCGCCGCGCCATGCGCAAGGTCGAGTCCGAATTCGGCAAGAACGACTGGTGGTTCAAGGTCTGGGGGCCCAACCGCCTGGTGGCCGAAGGCATCGGCAACCGCGAAGACTGGGTGCTGGGCTCGGGCGACGAGTGGCACGGCTTCGGCGATCTGGCCGAAGGCTTCAATATGCTCGACCCGATCAAGGCCACGGTGGTGACGCCGGGGCTGGACATCTCGGGCACTTTTGCCGATTCCGGCATCCCGGCGGCGCTGGTCTCGCGCTACCTGGTCGAGCATGGCGTGGTGGTGGAAAAGACCGGCCTGTATTCCTTCTTCATCCTGTTCACCATCGGCATCACCAAGGGCCGTTGGAACACGCTGCTGACCGCCCTGCAGCAGTTCAAGGACGACTACGACCGCAACCAGCCTCTGTGGCGGGTGCTGCCGGAATTCAGCCGCTCGCACAAGCGCTACGAACGCATGGGGCTGCGCGACCTGTGCCAGGAAATCCACGAGGCCTATCGCCACTACGATTTCGCGCGCCTGACCACGCGCGTGTATCTCAGCGACATGGTGCCGGCCATGCGGCCGGCCGACGCCTATGCGCGCATGGCCCACCGCGAGGTCGAGCGCGTGCCGGTCGACCAACTGGAAGGCCGCGTCACCGGCGTGCTGCTGACCCCCTATCCGCCGGGCATCCCCCTGCTGATTCCGGGCGAGCGCTTCAACCGCGACATCGTCGATTACCTGAAGTTCACCCAGGAATTCAATCAGCAGTTCCCGGGCTTCGAGACCGACGTGCACGGGCTGGCCTACGAGACTGACGAGCAGGGCAAGCGGCATTACTACGTGGACTGCATCCGCGAAGGCGCCTGATTCCTGTGCGTACCGGATTTGACGCGCCGGCGGTCGGTGCGGTGACAGCCGGGGCGGCCGCATGAGCCGCGCCCCTTTCGATGTCGCCGTCATCGGGGCCGGCGCCGCCGGCATGATGACCGCCGCCGTGGCGGCCCAGCGCGGCCTGCGGGTGGTGCTGATCGACCACGCCGAACGGCTGGCGGAAAAGATCCGCATTTCCGGGGGCGGGCGCTGCAATTTCACCAACCTGGGCGCCTCCCCGGCGCAATTCCTGTCGCGCAATCCCGATTTCTGCCGTTCCGCCCTGCGGGCCTACGGGCCGGGCGACTTCCTGGACCTGCTGCGCGCACATGGCGTGTCCTGGCATGAAAAGCACCGGGGCCAGTTGTTCTGCGACGACTCCAGCGAGTCCATCATCCAGGTACTGCGCCGCGAATGCGACGCGGGCGGGGTGCAGTGGCGCATGCCCTGCACGGTCCAGGCCGTGGCGCGGGAAACGGACGGCTTCCGCCTGGATACGGACGCGGGGCCGATCCGGGCCGCGCGGCTGGTGCTGGCCACCGGCGGTCTGGCGATTCCGCAACTGGGCGCCACCGATTTCAGCCTGCGGATCGCACGCCAATTCGGCTTGCGCATCATCGAGCCGCGCCCGGCGCTGGTGCCGCTGATGTTTGACGCGGACCAGTGGCGGCCCTACGCGGCCCTGGCCGGGGTGTCCCTGGAGGTGCGTCTGTCGCACGAGGACGCTGCACCGCAAGGCAGTACGCCCGGCGCGGGTTCGGCCGCGTCCTCGGGCCGGGCAAAGCGGTCCCGCCGCCCGCCCCGCGCCGAATTCCTCGAAGACCTGCTGTTCACCCATCGCGGCCTGTCGGGGCCGGGCATCCTGCAGATTTCCAGCCATTGGCGTCCGGGCGACCCGATCCGCATCGACCTGTCGCCCGGCCTGGACATGGGGGACGCCCTGGTGGCGGCCAAGTCGGGCGGCCGCCAGACCGTGGCCGCCGCGCTGGCCCAATCCTGGCCCCGGCGGCTGGCCGAGACCTGGCTGGAGGCCG
Organism: Castellaniella hirudinis; assembly: GCF_042651965.1. Classification (NCBI taxonomy): domain Bacteria; kingdom Pseudomonadati; phylum Pseudomonadota; class Betaproteobacteria; order Burkholderiales; family Alcaligenaceae; genus Castellaniella; species Castellaniella hirudinis. The sequence goes on along the minus strand of NZ_JBHSDY010000002.1, from coordinate 252,033 downwards.
CGGGCCATCCGACCGATGGCGGGGCAGGGGACGCGGCCTTGGCGCCGATGGACGCGCAGGACCTGTCCGGCCTGGCCGGCCTGCGGCTGGCCGACGCGCCCGACCGCCGCCTGCGCGCCTTGGCCGAACGCATCCACGGCTGGACGCTGTGGCCCACGGGCACCGCCGGCTACAAAAAAGCCGAGGTCATGAGCGGCGGCGTGGACACCGACGAACTGGACCAGCGCAGCCTGGAATCGCGCCGCTGCCCGGGCCTGCACGTGGTGGGCGAGGCGGTGGACGTCACCGGCTGGCTGGGCGGCTACAACTTCCAGTGGGCCTGGGCCTCGGGCGCGGCCTGCGGGCGGGCGCTAGAATCGTCCGTGACATAGCCATCGTCATCGGAGGACGGACATGCACAAACCCCTGCACGGCATCCGGGTGCTGGAAATGGGCCAGCTCATCGCCGGACCGTTCGCCGCCAAGATGCTGGGTGAATTCGGCGCCGAGGTCATCAAGATCGAGCCGCCGGGGCAGGGCGATCCCTTGCGCAACTGGCGCCTGTTGCACGAGGGCACCTCGGTCTGGTGGCAGGTGCAGTCGCGCAACAAACAGTCCGTGACCCTGGACCTGCGCCAGCCGGAAATCCAGGATGTGGTGCGCCGCCTGGCGGCCGAATGCGACGTGGTGGTCGAGAATTTCAAGCCCGGCACCCTGGAATCCTGGGGCCTGGGCTGGGACGAACTGCACGCGATTAACCCGCGCCTGATCATGCTGCGTGTCTCGGGCTACGGCCAGACCGGCCCTTACCGCGACCGGCCCGGCTTCGGCGTGGTCGCCGAGGCCATGGGCGGCCTGCGGCATCTCAGCGGCGAACCGGGCCGCACGCCGGTGCGCGTGGGCGTGTCCATCGGCGATTCCCTGTCGGCCCTGCACGGCGTCATCGGCGTGCTGCTGGCGCTGCGCGCCCGCGACCGCGACGGCACGGGCCAGATGATCGACGTGGCGCTGTATGAATCGGTCTTCAACATGATGGAGAGCCTGCTGCCCGAATACGCCGTGTTCGGCGAGGTCCGCCAGCCGGCCGGCAGCAGCCTGCCGGGCATCGCCCCCAGCAACGCCTACGCCTGCCGCGACGGCTACGTGCTGATCGCCGGCAACGGCGACAGCATCTTCCGCCGCCTGATGCAGGCCATCGGCCGGATGGACCTGGGCGACGATCCGGCCCTGGCGCACAACGCCGGGCGCGTGGCCCGGGTGGCCGTCATCGACGGCGCCATCGGCGACTGGGCGGCGTCCCGCACCCAGGACGAAGTGCTGGAGATCCTGAACACTGCGCGCATCCCCGCCGGGCGCATCTACGACATTGCCGACATCGCCGCCGACCCGCACTACCGCGCCCGCGACATGATCCTGGACCAGCCGCTGCCCGACGGCACGCCTTGCCAGGTGCCCGGCATCGTGCCCAAACTGTCCGCCACCCCGGGCGGCATCGACCGGCCGGCGCCGGCGCTGGGCGAACACACCGATGCCGTGCTGGAGCGGCTGGGCGTGGACGCGGACACGCGGGCACGCTGGCGGGAACAGGGCTTCGCTTAACCGCCTTTCCGGGGCGCAGTGTCGCCCGGACTCCACAGGGTTTTCCAAGGTGTCGGGGCGATTGTTGAATCCCCCGGTTTCAGAGTATGCTTCCTCCTTGCTGTCACCCGATGCGGGTGGGAGAGCGCCGCCTGTCCATCGGGCGGCCGCCGAAGGCGCAATTCGCCCAGAATCGCTCAGGCACCCCGTACCATCCGCATGATGCCGTCATCGCATCGCAGCATTCTGGAGAGATCCGTTCCCCTGACCGGGGGCGGGCGCCGAAGGTGAACCCCCTGCGGTTTGGGGCAACTCTCAGGCAAAAGGACAGAAGGGCGTTGCCGGCATTGCCTTGCCGCCCTTTTTTCTCGTCCGGAGTTTTCATGCCCGCGCAAACCCCCCTGTACGAAACCCACGTCGCCCTGGGCGCCAAGATCGTCGACTTCGGCGGCTGGGACATGCCCCTGGCCTACGGGTCCCAGCTCGAAGAGCACCACGCCGTGCGCAAAGCGGCCGGCATGTTCGACGTGTCCCACATGCTCAACGTGGACGTCACCGGCGAACGCGCCCAGGACTACCTGCGCCATCTGCTGGCCAATGACGTGTCGCGCATCGCCGGCCAGCCCGGCAAGGCCATCTATTCCTGCATGCTGCGTCCCGACGGCGGGGTGATCGACGACCTGATCGTCTATTTCTTCGCCCCGGAGCGCTGGCGCGTGGTCGTCAACGCCGGCACGGCGGACAAGGACCTCGCCTGGATGCGCGAACAGGCCGCCGATTTCGGCGTGACCGTCGCCGCCCGGCGTGACCTGGCCATGGTGGCCGTGCAGGGCCCCGCCGCCCGCGAGGCCGTCTGGTCCGTGCATCCCGACTGGAAGCCCGCCACCCAGGACCTCAAGCCTTTCACCGGCACCCTGATCGATGAAAACACCCTGGTGGCGCGTACCGGCTATACCGGCGAGGACGGCTTCGAGATCGTCCTGTCCGCCACTGCCGTCAAGGCCTTCTGGGACGCCCTGGCGCAAGCCGGCGTGCGCCCCTGCGGCCTGGGCGCGCGCGACACGCTGCGCCTGGAAGCCGGCATGAATCTGTACGGACAGGACATGGACGAGACCGTCCACCCCCTGGAATCCGGCCTGGCCTGGACTGTTTCGATGAAAGACGAGTCCCGCGACTTCATCGGCCGCGCCGCCTTGCAGGCCGCCTCGAAGGCCCGCGAACTGGTCGGCCTGAAGCTGCTCGACCGGGGCATCATGCGCGGTCACATGAAGATCCGCACCGCCCAAGGCGAAGGCGAACTCACCAGCGGCACCATGGCGCCCACGCTGGGCTTTTCGATTGCCCTGGCCCGCGTGCCGGCCGGTTCTGCGCCGGGCGACCGAGCCGAGGTCGAAATCCGCGGCAAGTGGCTGCCCGCCGAAATCGTGCGCCCGCCGTTCGTGCGCAACGGCCAGGCCCTGGTCTGATCGAAATCTGATCGCACTTTTTTCTTCCATTCCATTCTCCATCACTGACAACGGGGTACATCATGTCCATTCCCAACGACCGCAAATACACGGCCTCCCACGAATGGGTCAAGGCTGACGGCGATTGCTTCCTGGTCGGCATCACCGACGACGCTCAGGATCAACTCGGTGACCTGGTCTTCGTCGGCGACGTCCAGGTCGGCGCGCATCTGGCTGCCGGCGACACCGCCGCCGTGGTCGAATCCGTCAAGGCCGCTTCCGACATCTACGCGCCGGTGGCCGGCGAGATCGTCGCCTTCAACGAGGCCCTGAATGACCAGCCCGCGCTGATCAACGAAGCCGCCTATGAGCAGTGGATCTTCAAGATCAAGCCCGACAACGCCGCCGACGCCGACGCCCTGATGGACGCCGCCGCCTACGAGGCCCAGGCCTGATCCCCGTCGCGCCCTTCATTTTCTGATTCACTCGGTTTCACCCCGGAGATCTCCATGCCGCGCGATTCCGCCACGCATTCCGAATTCATCGCCCGCCACATCGGGCCGTCCGAAGCCGACCAGCGCGCCATGCTGGCGGCCATCGGCACCACCAGCCTGGACGCCCTGATCGGCGAGGTCGTGCCGGAAAACATCCTGTCCGAAGCCCCGTATCTGGACCTGCCCGGTCCCTTGAGCGAGGTCGAGGCGCTGGCGGACCTGAAGGCCGTCGCCGGCCGCAATCAGGTCCTGCGCAGCTACATCGGCCAGGGTTACTACGGCACCTATGTGCCGCACGTGATCCTGCGCAACATTCTGGAAAATCCCGCCTGGTACACGGCCTACACGCCGTACCAGCCGGAGATCTCCCAGGGCCGCCTCGAAGCCCTGCTGATCTACCAGACCATGATTGCCGATCTCACGGGGCTGGACATCGCCAACTCGTCGCTGCTGGACGAAGCCACGGCGGCCGCCGAGGCCATGACGCTGGCGCGCCGCGTTTCGCGCGCCAAGTCCGACCGCTTCTTCGTGTCGTCCCATATCCATCCCCAGACCCTCGAAGTCCTGCGCACGCGCGCGGCCGGCCTGGGGATCGAACTGGTGGTGGGCGACGAAGCCGACGGCCTGCCGGACTGCTACGGCGTGCTGCTGCAGTATCCGCACAGCCTGGGCGGCGTGGCGGATTACCGCGCCCTGACCGAAAAGGCCCATGCCGCCGGCGCCATCGTCGCCGTGGCCACGGACCTGCTGGCCCTGGCGCTGCTGACGCCGCCGGGTGAATGGGGCGCCGACATCGCGGTGGGCTCGGCCCAGCGCTTTGGCGTGCCCATGGGCTACGGCGGCCCGCACGCCGGTTTCATGGCCTGCAAGGACGCCTACAAGCGCAACCTGCCGGGCCGCCTGGTGGGCGTGTCCCAGGACGCGCGCGGCGAACAGGCCCTGCGTCTGGCGCTGCAGACCCGCGAACAGCACATCCGCCGTGAAAAGGCCACCTCCAACATCTGCACCGCGCAGGTGCTGCTGGCCGTGATGGCCGCCATGTATGCGGTGTGGCACGGTCCCCAGGGCATCGCCCGCATCGCCCGCCGCGTGGCCGGTCACACCGGTCAACTGGCCGGCGCGCTGCGCGCCATGGGCGTCAAGGTCGTCAACGACACCTTCTTCGACACCCTGCACCTGGAAACCGGCGCCCGCACCCAGGCGGTGCTGGATGCGGCGGTGGACGGCGGCATGAACCTGCGCCGCGTGGACGATACGCACGTCGCCCTGTCGCTGGACGAGACCGTCAGCGCTCAGGACATCGAGACCCTGGTCGGCGCCTTGGCGACCGGCCTGGGCGTGGCGCGTGTCGTGCCCGATTTCTCGGCCGAGACCGACGGCATCCCGGCGGCCCTGCGCCGCCAGGGCGCCATCCTGACGCACCCGGCCTTCTCGCGCGTCAAGTCCGAAACCGACATGCTGCGCTACCTGCGCATGCTGGCCGACAAGGATCTGGCGCTGGATCGCACCATGATCCCGCTGGGCTCCTGCACCATGAAGCTCAACGCGACGGCGGAAATGATCCCGGTGACCTGGCCCGAATTCGGCCATATGCACCCCTTCGCCCCGGCCGGTCAGGCGCAGGGCTACCAGGAAATGATCGAGCGCCTGTGCGCCGCGCTGTGCGAAATCACCGGCTACGACCGCGTCAGCCTGCAGCCCAATTCCGGGGCCCAGGGCGAATTCGCCGGTCTGCTGGCGATCCGTGGCTATCATCAGGCCAACGGCGAGCACCAGCGCAACATCTGCCTGATCCCGGCCTCGGCGCACGGCACCAATCCGGCCTCGGCCAATCTGGCGGGCATGGACGTGGTGGTCGTGGCGTCGGACGACAACGGCAACATCGACATGACGGATCTGCGCGCGAAAATCGCCCAGGTCGGCGATCGCCTGGCCGCGCTGATGATCACCTACCCGTCCACGCACGGCGTGTTCGAGACCACGGTCACGGAAATCTGCGACCTGATCCACGAAGCCGGCGGCCAGGTCTACCTGGACGGCGCCAACATGAATGCCATGGTGGGTGTCGCCCAGCCGGGCCGCTTCGGTTCCGACGTGTCGCACCTGAACCTGCACAAGACCTTCTGCATCCCGCACGGCGGCGGCGGTCCGGGCGTCGGCCCGGTGGCCGTGCGCGCGCACCTGGCGCCGTTCCTGCCCGGTGTCGTGGGCGAGGACGGCCGTCTGCCGGCGGGCCAGTCCGGCCCGGTGTCGGCCGCACCCTTCGGTTCGGCCAGCATCCTGCCGATCTCGACCCTGTATATCATGATGATGGGGGCCGAAGGCCTGCGTCGTGCGACCCAGGTGGCGATCCTGAACGCCAACTACCTGGCCACGCGCCTGGCGCCGCACTACCCGATCCTGTACGCAGGGGCCAACGGCCGGGTGGCGCACGAGTGCATCCTGGACATCCGCCCGATCAAGGACAGCAGCGGCATCGGCGCCGAGGACATCGCCAAGCGCCTGATGGACTACGGTTTCCATGCCCCCACCATGAGCTTCCCGGTGGCCGGCACGCTGATGGTCGAACCGACCGAGTCCGAAGGCCTGGAGGAACTGGACCGCTTCGTGGACGCGATGATCGCCATCCGCCAGGAAATCGCCGCCGTCGAACGCGGCGAGCAGCCGGTTGACGACAATGTGCTGGTCAACGCCCCGCACCCGGCGGCCACGCTGCTGGTGCAGGACTGGACGCACCCGTACTCCCGTGAACAGGCCGCCTTCCCGCTGCCCGGCATGGCGGCGCGCAAGTACTGGCCGCCCGTCGCGCGTGTAGACAACGCCTGGGGCGACCGCAACCTCAGTTGCGCCTGCCCGCCGATCGAGGCCTACACCTCCGAGCCCGTCACGGCCTGACCGCTGTCCCCGGCCCGGCCTTCACAGGCCCGGGCCGATCGCATTCCCCCACCCGGCGAGTTCCGTATTGCGCGGACCGCCGGGTTTTTTTATTGGGCTGGCAGTAAGCGAGCATGCGGCCTGGAGACTGTTTTGTCTCACCCCACAACACCGCATCTGGGTTCGTGCAGTAAGTTCATGTTTGGGATGATTTGGTTGGTCAGATCGCAAACACGAGCGTACGAGCACTGGGGGTACAGGTATGAGCAAGCGCAAGGAATCCATGACGTCACCAGTAGCGTCGTCGGCGCTGCTGAGCGACATCCGGACACTGATCGAGGCCTCACGGCAACGTGCCGTCTCGATGATCAATGCGGAACTGACCCTGCTGTTCTGGCGCATCGGGCACCGGATCCATACGGAAGTGTTGGCGGGGCAGCGTGCCGGGTACGGCGAAGAAATCCTGCCGACCCTGGCTACGCAACTTTCCCTGGACTATGGACGTGGATTTGGAGAGAAGAACCTGCGCCGGATGGTCAAGTTCGCCATTACTTTCCCGGAGGAGCCAATTGTCGCGACACTGTCGCGACAATTGAGCTGGTCCCATTTCGTCATGCTGCTGGCGCTCAAGGAACCACTCCAGCGGGACTACTATGCACAGATGGCGAGCGCCGAACGCTGGAGTGTGCGGACGCTGCGTGAGCGCATCGACTCGATGCTGTACGAGCGCACGGCGCTGTCCCAAAAGCCGGAAGCGACCATAGCGCAGGAGCTGGCGACCCTGCGCGACGCACAGCGCATGACGCCGGTACTGGTGATGCGCGATCCGTACATCCTCGATTTCTTGGGCCTGCGGGATAGCTGGCAGGAAACCGACCTTGAGGCGGCCATCATCCGCGAAATGGAAGCTTTCCTGCTGGAGTTGGGCGCGGGGTTTTCCTTCGTTGCACGGCAAAAGCGTATTCAGATCGACGACGAGGATTTCCACCTTGATCTGTTGTTCTACAACCGAAAGCTGCGGCGACTGGTGGCGGTGGAGTTGAAAATTGGCGAGTTCAAGGCGGCCTACAAAGGGCAGATGGAGCTTTATCTGCGTTGGCTGGACAAGCACGAACGCGAGCCCGAAGAAGCTTCGCCGTTGGGGATCATCCTTTGCACTGGCAAGAAACGCGAGCAGATCGAATTGCTGGAGCTGGACAAATCAGGTATCCACGTTGCCGAGTATCTGACGACCTTGCCGCCTCGTGCAGTGATGGGTAAACGGTTGCAGCAGGCGACCGAGCGGGCGCGTGTGCGAATTGAGCAGCGGAAGAAAGATATTGACTCAGAAACGCGCTAACCTACCATGCGATAGGTCCGGGCCTTGCGCGATCCGCGTGTATGGCTCGATACCACCCCTTTTCAATTCACCACAGAGACCGGCCCCATGCCTTACGTCAACATCAAGATCACCCGCGAAGGCGTCACCGCCGAACAGAAGACCCGTCTGATCGAGGGGGCCACTCAGTTGCTGGTGGACGTGCTGGGCAAGAACCCCAAGACCACGTTTGTGGTCATTGACGAAGTCGATACCGACAACTGGGGGATCGCGGGTGAACCGGTGACGGTGATCCGGGCGCGCGCCAAGGCGTCGTCGGGCGGTTGAAGGCTCGCCGCCGCGTTCAGGCGGCTTTCGTTCCCGGCACGCGCCGGTACGTGACGAAATCGTAGGCCAGGCTGTTTTCGGGCGGCTGCGGCAGGCGTTCGGCTTCCTGCCAGTGTCCGGCGGGCAGTTCGGGAAACCAGGTGTCGCCTTCCAGGTCGGCGTGGATTTCCGTGGCGATCAGTTCGTCGGCCAGCGGCAGGGCCAGGCGGAAGATCTGCTCGCCGCCGATGACGCAGACGAGATCGGCCTGCGCGCAACCGGTCAGGGCGGCGTCCAGGGTGTCGTAGCATTCGGCGCCGGATGCGGCAAAGGCCGGATCGCGGCTCAGCACCAGATTGCGCCGGCCGGGCAGGGGGCGTCCCAGGGACAGCCAGGTCTTGCGCCCCATGATGATGGGATGGCCCAGCGTGCTGCGCTTGAAGTGCGCCAGATCGGCTGGCAGATGCCAGGGCATGCCGCCGTCGCGGCCGATGACGCGGGCGTCGGTGTAGGCGACGATCAGGCGCAGGAGGGGATGGGACGGCATGGCAGGTGCTCTCCGGGGAAACATGCGCGCCAGTGTAAACCACGCACGCCTGCGGCCCGGCGCGGCCTCAATCCAGGCGCCGGACGGCCTGGTCCGCGCATTGCTCGAGCAGATCGGCCAGGCCACCCTGGGCCAGCACCAGACCGGGCGCCAGGTCCATCAGCGGCCGCAGGACGAAGGCGCGTTCGTGCATGCGCGGGTGAGGGACGGTCAGTTCGGGCAGGGCGATGGTCTGGTCGCCGTACAGCAGCAGGTCCAGGTCCAGGGTGCGCGGGGCATTGCGGTAGGGGCGTTCCCGGCCGTGGCGCTGTTCGATGGCCTGCAGCGCCGCCAGCAGCGCCAGCGGCGGCAGCGTCGTGTCCAGGCGGGCCACGGCGTTGACGTAGTCCGGGCCGGAGGAATCCACCGGCGCGGTGCCGTACAGGGACGAAAGCTGCAGGTCGGATACGCCCGGCACGGCGGCCAGTTCAGCCGCGGCCCGTTGCACCGTGGCGGCGGCTTCGCCCAGATTGGCGCCCAGGCCGATATAGGCCGAGGCGGTCATTCCGCGGGCTGGGCGCCGGCGTCTGCAGAGGGACTGCGACGGCGGCGGCGCTTGCGTGTGCCGGAACCGGCGCGGCGGGCGCCTGCGTGGCCGGCTTGCCAGGTGTCGATCATCTGCGAACGGCGATCGTCGCTGCTGTCGGACAGGTCCATCCACCATTGGGCCAGGACGCTGTCGACCTCACGGGCCTCGGCCCGCAATTGCAGGAAGTCCACGGAGGCGCGGAAGCGCGGCTGTTCCATCATGCGCCAGATCGAGCGCACTGTGGCGCGCTCGAAGCGGGCCTGCATCAGCCAGATCTCGCGCATGTCGGCCTGGTGGCGGCGCTGGATGGCGAGCTTGTCCATCTGGGCCTCGATCACCGAATCGGCGGCGTTGATCAGGGCCTCGTTGCGCTGCATCCCCTGGGCGACCAGGGCGGTCCAGCGTTTTTGCACCAGCCGCCACAGCAGGGCGGCGAACAGGAAGCTGGGGCTGATGGGTTTGCCCGCGCGCACCCGCGCGTCGGTGCGCGACAGGGCGATTTCGACAAAGGCTTCGCCGCCGTCTTCTTCGAAGATGCGGTCGATCAGCGGGATCAGGCTTTTCGTCAGGCCCGAGCGGCGCAGTTCGCGCAGGCAGTCCATGGCGTGGCCGCAGGTCAGCAGCTTGAGCGTTTCGTCGAACAGGCGCGAGGCCGGGACGTGTTCGATGAGCGCCGCCAGCCGGCTGATCGGGGCGTCGGTGGCCGGGTCGATGCGCGCGCCCAGTTTCGCCTGGAAGCGCAGCGCCCGCAGCATCCGCACCGGGTCTTCGCGGTAGCGCGTTTCCGGGTCGCCGATCATCCGCACCACGCGGTTCTTCAGGTCCGCCACGCCCTGGTGGAAGTCGATGACTTCTTCCTTCAGGGGATCGTAGTACAGGGCGTTGATGGTGAAGTCGCGCCGCGCGGCGTCTTCTTCGTGGGTGCCGAATTCGTTGTCGCTCAGGATGCGGCCGTGCTCGTCGGTCTTCTGGTTGCCGGAAGACGGCGCGCGGAAGGTCGAGGTCTCGATGATTTCCTGGCCGAACACCACGTGCACCAGCTGGAAGCGCCGGCCGATGATGCGGGCGCGCCGGAACAGCGGCCGCACCTGATTGGGCGTGGCGTTGGTGGCGACGTCGAAGTCCTTGGGTTCCAGGCCGACGATCAGGTCGCGCACCGCGCCGCCGACGATGTAGGCGTCGAAGCCGTGCTGGTTCAGGACTTCGCAGACTTTGATGGCATGGCGCGACACCAGGCGCCGGTCGATGCCGTGCGTGTCGCGCGACAGGCGCACCGGGCCGCTGGGCGGGGTCGCGAACAGGCGCGAGACGAAATTCTTGATGGTCTGCTTGAGCATGGCGCGTATTTTAAGGCTTTGTTGCACCCATGTCCTCGCCGGCGCAGCGTGGGGGGGGTTACCGCCGGGCCGCCCCAAGGTAAAACGCGCCCCCTCGGGGGGATGAGCCGGGACGCAGGGCAGCCCCTGCGGACTGGCCTGCGCCTGGCGAATCCGAGCGGCATGCAGGCCGCGAGGTGGATGCAAGCGGGCGTAGCCTGCGCAGCGTGGGGGCTTTTTGTGTCAGGATTTCGCGTCTTGCAGATCGCCGAACAGATCCAGGACGCGCCAGCCCCGGCCGGCGGCGGTTTCGCGCAGCGCCGGGCTGGGATTGGTGGCCACTGGATGGGTCACGGCTTCCAGCAGGGGCAGATCGTTCATGGAATCGCTGTAGAACCAGGATTCGTCGAAGTCTTCCAACTGCAGCCCCAGGTCCTGGAGCCACTGGCGCACACGCAGCACCTTGCCCGCCTTGAAGCTGGGCGTACCCTCGATACGGCCGGTGTAGCCGCCCTGCGCGTCGCGCTGCGGGAGGGTGGCGATCAGGTGGTCGAAGCCCAGCGCCCGGGCGATGGGGGAGGTGACGAAGGCGTTGGTCGCCGTGACGATGGCGCACAGTCCGCCGCGATCCTGGTGTTCCGCCACCAGCGCGCGTGCGGCGGGCAGGATGCCCGGTTCGACGACCTCGGCCATGTAGTCCAGGTGCCAGCGGTCGAGTTCGTCGGGCCGGCCCAGGCGCAGCAGGCCCAGCATGAAGTCGGCGGCTTCTTCGGCGGACAGCGTGCCCTCGTTGTAGCGGCGCATCAGGTCGTCGTTGCGGCGGCGGGCGGCTTCCGGATCGCCGGCGCGGCCGGTGCGGGCCAGGAATTCGGCCCATTGATAGTCGCTGTCGAAGGGCAGCAGGGTGTGGTCCAGGTCGAACAGGGCCAGGTGGGTCGGCGCAGTCATGGGTTCCTCGGGGTGGCCGGCGCGTCGGCCAGCAGGTCTTTCAGCAGGGGCAGGGTGATGGGGCGGTGGCGGGCCAGGGAATACTGGTCCAGGCTGTCGATCAGCGCCGTCAGGCGTTCCATGTCGCGGTCGCAGCGGGTCAGGATCCAGTGCAGCACTTCGTCGGACAACTGCAGCCCGCGTTGCTGGGCGCGGTCGCGCAAGGCCTGGGCGCGATCCTCGTCGGACAATTGCTCCAGGCGATAGACCAGATCCCAGCCCAGGCGCGTGCGCAGATCCTCGCGCAGCGGCATGGTCAGGGGCGCGCGGTCGCCCGCCGTCAGCAGGGCGAAGGCGCCCGGCGTGCCGGCGGCGGTGCGCCAGCGGTTGAACAGGGCGAACAGCGCCGCCTGGGCGGCGGGGTTCAGGTCGGCGACGTCGTCCACCGCCACCAGGGACAGGGTCTGGTCTTCGTCGGTGGCCAGGGCGTGCAGCCGTTGCGCCGGGGCGCGCGCGTCCAGGTAATGGCAGCCTTCGCCCTGCGCGCGGGCGCGCAGCAGGTGGCTGCGTCCCGAGCCGACGCCGCCCCACAGGTACACGGCGCGGCCGGGCTCAAGCCCCCGCACGGCCCCCAGCGCGGCCTGATTCGCGCCGGCCACGAAACCGTCCAGCGACGGCATCGTGCCGGGCAGAATGTCGAGCAACAGTTGCTGTGTCATACACAATGGCACTTCATCGTAAAATCAGAGGTTTTCAGGCATCCAAACCTGCAATTCTTGCACATTCGGCGGTTTTTCTCATGACACAAGGCACCTCTCCCTCCATGACCTACCGCGATGCCGGGGTCGATATCGATGCCGGCGACGCGCTGGTCGACCGTATCAAGCCCCTGGCCGCCCGCACCATGCGCCCCGGCGTGATGGCGGGGATCGGCGGCTTCGGCGCCCTGTTCGAGATTCCGCGCCACCTGCGCGAACCGGTGCTGGTGTCCGGCACCGACGGCGTGGGCACCAAGCTGCGCCTGGCCTTCGAATGGCAGCGCCATGACACCGTCGGCATCGATCTGGTCGCCATGAGCGTCAACGATATCCTGGTCCAGGGCGCCGAGCCCCTGTACTTCCTGGATTACTTCGCCTGCGGCAAGCTGTCCGTGGACACGGCGGCCAGCGTCGTGGGCGGCATCGCGCGCGGCTGCGAACTGGCCGGCTGCGCCCTGATCGGCGGCGAGACGGCCGAAATGCCGGGCATGTACCCGGACGGCGAATACGACCTGGCGGGTTTCGCGGTCGGCGCGGTCGAAAAATCCGCGATCATCGACGGCGCGGGTATCCGGGCCGGCGACACGGTGCTGGGCCTGGCTTCCAGCGGCGCGCATTCTAACGGCTATTCCCTGGTGCGCAAGATCCTGCAGCATGCTGGCGCGCGTCCCGACCAGGACCTGGGCGGCCGCCCCCTGGGCGACGTGGTCATGGAACCCACCCGCATCTACGTCAAGTCCGTGCTGGCTGCGCTGGCGGCCCACGGCGCGGGGATCAAGGGATTGGCCCACATCACCGGCGGCGGCCTGCTGGAAAACGTGCCGCGCATCCTCAAGGCCGACCTGTGCGCCCACCTGCACCGCGACGCCTGGCAATGGCCGGCCCTGTTCCAGTGGCTGCAGGCCCAGGGCGGCGTGGCCGACCAGGAAATGGCGCGCGTCTTCAACTGCGGCATCGGCATGGTGCTGGTGGTGGACCCGGCCCAGGCCGACGCTGTCGCCGCCACCCTGCGCGCCCAGGGCGAAACCGTCTACACGCTGGGTGAAATCAAGCCCCGCGCCGAAGGCGGCGCGCAGACGATCGTCGATTGACAGGACGTCGCTGGACGGCGGTCATCTGCACCGCCGTTTACTGCACTGCCGTATCCCGGCGTGTCGTTTTGAACTTTGGAGTCATCCATGAGCGGTTCCCTTATTTTTCTCGTCGTCCTGGCCATCGTGGTCATGGCGACGTTTTCCGCCGGTATCAAGGTCGTTCCCCAGGGGCAGAAATGGACGGTCGAGCGTTTCGGCCGCTACACCCGGACCCTGGATCCCGGCCTGGGCCTGATCGTGCCGTTCATCGACGTGATCGGCAAAAGGCTGACCGTCATGGAATCCGTGCTGGACGTGCCTTCTCAAAGCGTCATCTCGAAGGACAACGTCGCCGTGACGGCTGACGGGGTCGTGTTCTATCGAATCGACGAAGTTGCGAAAGCGGCCTACCAGATCGACAACCTGACCACCGCCATCGTCAATCTGACGACGACCAACCTGCGCTCCGTCCTGGGCTCGATGCAGCTCGATGACATGCTCAGCAATCGTGAAATGATCAATGCCAGGCTGCTGGAAGCCGTGGACGAAGCGACCGCGCCGTGGGGGGTGAAGATCACCCGCATCGAAATCCGCGATCTGAGCATGTCGTCCGAGTTGCAGGAAGCCATGAATTTGCAGATGACGGCCGAGCGCAAGCGCCGCGCCCTGGTGACGGAAGCCAATGGCCGCAAAGAGGCCGAGGTGCTGAAGGCCGAGGGTGAAAAGCAAGCCGCCGTGCTGCGCGCCGAGGGCGAGAAAGAGGCCGCCGTGCTCAATGCCGAGGCCCGTGAGCGCGAGGCCGAGGCCGAAGCCCGGGCAACCGAAGTCGTCTCGAAAGCCTTGCAAGAAGGCAATCAGCAGGCCATCAACTATTTCCTGGGCCAGAAATATGTGGCCGCCCTCCAGGAGATCGGCTCTTCGCCCAATAGCAAGCTGGTGCTCATGCCCCTGGAGGCCGGCGGTGTCACGGGCGCCATTGCCGGGGTGGCGGAAATGCTGAAGACCGCCGGAAAATAAGCGGACGGAATCAGATTCATGGAATTCTTGAACGTGATTTTCAACAATCCGTGGATCTGGCTGATCCTGGGCGTGATTGTCATGGGCCTCGAGCTCATCGTCCCCGGGGTCTATTTGTTCTGGGTCGGCGGCGGGCTGATCACAACCGGCGTTTCCGTCGTTGCATTCGCCGACCTTCCCGGTGTTCCGCTGGCGGTCCAGATCATTATTTTCGTGGTCGCCCTGTTCGGCTGGGTGCTGGCCGGCATCTATCTGCAGAATCGTGCGCGGCAAGCGGCTCCCTCCGCACTGAATGCCGGTCTCTCGCAGTACGCAGGGCGACACGTTCAGGTTGTTCAGGTGTTTGCAGATGCGCATCAAGCATCGCAGCCCGGCTGTCTCGGCAGGATCCGGCTGGAGGATACGACCTATGGGGTCATTTCCCGGCATCCCTTGAAGGAAGGCCAGTTCGTGGTGATTCTGGCTTACCAGGACGGCAAGTTCCTGGTTGAGCCGACAAGCAACTGATCAGTCTCACTTGATCAGTCGCCCGGCGATCAGTCGCCCAGTATCCGGGCGCAGTGCCGTGCGACTTCAGCCGCCGCCCGATCCGACAGGCAATCAACGGTCTTGCGTTCCGGCAGCGAGCGCAGCCAGGTGATCTGCCGTTTGGCCAGTTGGCGGGTGGCGGCGATGGCCTGTTCGACCGCTTCGTCCAGGCTTGCGCGACCGTCCAGGTGGTCCCAGAGCTGGCGGTAGCCCACGCAGCGGATCGAGGGCAGGCCCGGATGCAGGTCCGGGCGCGTGCGCAGGGCGCGGACTTCGTCCAGCAGGCCCGCGACTATCATGGCCTGGTAGCGCTGTGCGATGCGCGCGTGCAGGACGGATCGGTCGGAAGGTTCCAGGCTGATGGTTTCGAAGCGCCAGCCGGGCAGGGCGGGGCGCGGCGGTTCGGTCAGCCAGTCGCTCAGGGTCCGGCCGCTGCCGCGCCAGACCTCCAGCGCGCGTTGCAGGCGCTGGCTGTCATTGGGCGCCAGCCGGGCGGCCGTGACGGGGTCTACGCCCGCCAGCTCGGCGTGCAGGGCGGGCCAGCCGCGTTCGAGCGCTTCTTCGTCCAGTCGGCGGCGGATGGCCGGGTCGGCCTCGGGCAGGTCGTTCAAGCCTTCGCGCAGGGCCTTGTAGTACAGCATGGTGCCGCCGCATAGCAGGGGGATGCGGCCGCGCGCGCGGATGTCTTGCGCCAGCGCGGCGGCGTCCCGGGCGAATTCGGCGGCGGAATAGGCTTGCACCGGGTCGCGGATGTCCAGCAGGTGGTGCGGCACCCGCGCCTGTTCCTCGGCCGTGGGCTTGGCCGTGCCGATGTCCATGCCGCGATAGATCGTCGCCGAGTCCATCACGATGAGTTCGATGGGCCGGCGTTCGGCCAGGGCCAGGGCGGCGGCGGACTTGCCGGAGGCCGTCGGACCGGCCAGGCAGATCAGGACAGGGGGCACCTACTGCCCCCGCATGAACAGCTTGTCCAGATCGCCCAGGCTCCATTGGAACCAGGTCGGACGGCCGTGGTTGCACTGGTCGGCGCGTTCGGTGTGTTCCATCTGGCGCAGCAAGGCGTTCATCTCGTCGATCGTCAGCCGCCGGTGGGCGCGCACCGCGCCGTGGCAGGCCATGGTGGACAGCAGTTCGTTGCGCTGCTCGGTCAGCCGGGCCGAATGGCCGATGCGCTCGACGTCGGCCAGCACGCCGCGCGCCAGGGATTCGATGTCGCCTCGCGCCAGCAGGGCCGGCACGGCGCGCACGGCCAGCGAGGCCGGGCCGGTGGCGCGGATCCGCAGGCCCAGGGCATCCAGCGTGTCCTGGTGCGCCTGGGCGGTGGCCACCTGGACTTCCGAGGCGGTGAACACCACCGGCACCAGCAGTTCCTGCGCCGGCAGGGGCGCCTGATCCAGGGCCAGCTTCAGCGATTCGTAGACGACGCGCTCGTGCGCGGCGTGCATGTCCACCAGAATCAGGCCGCGCGCGTTCTGGGCCAGGATGTAGATGCCGTGCAATTGGCCCAGGGCCATGCCCAGGGGGTGATCGTCTTCCCGGGCCGGATCAGTCGGTGTCGCACGGTTCGGAGCAGGGGCTTCTTGCTTCGCGTCCGCCGCGTCCGCCCCGTCCAGCGGCTGGTACAGCTTGCGCCAGTCCTGGGCCGAGATCCGGTCGTTCAGCGGAAAACGCTGTTGAACCGGGATCCGGGCGGGGTAGGGGGATGCGGGGCGGGCAGCACCCGAAGCACTGGAAAAAGTCGTGCCGGACCGGGCGGGCGCGGCAGGCGCCCAGGCCGCATCTGCTGCGGGCGGCGCGGTGCGCGGCGCTGAATCGTTCGGCGCCCGTTCGTCCGGCGCCCGTTCGACAGCCGCATCCCCATCCCCATCCGTCGGCGCAGGCGGCGCATCGACCGGACCGTCCACGGCGGCGCCGCCGCGCCCGGCCAGGGCCTCGCCCAGGGTCTGGGAGACATAGCGGTGCACCGCCCCGCTGTCGCGAAAGCGCACCTCGTGCTTGGCCGGATGCACGTTCACATCCACCCCGGCCGGGTCCAGCGTCAGGAACAGCACGAAAGCCGGCTGGCGGTCGCCGTGCAGCACATCGGCGTAGGCCTGGCGCACCGCGTGCGACACCGTGCGGTCGCGCACGAAGCGGCCGTTGACATACAGGTATTGCCGGTCGGCGCGGTTGCGGGCGAAGGTCGGGCGCGTGATGCAGCCTTCCAGTGCGACCAGTCCTTGTTCAGCGGACACCGGCAGGCTCTGGGTCGTGAATTCCTCGCCCAGCACGTCGCGGATGCGACCGTGGATGTCGGTGGCCGGCCAGTTGCGCTGCGGCTTGTCGTTGTGGAACAGGCGCAGGGCCACCTGGGGGTGCGCCAGCGCGATGCGCTCGACGGCGCCCAGGCAGTGGCCGTATTCGGTCTGATCGCTGCGCAGGAACTTGCGCCGCGCGGGGATGTGATCGAACAACTGGCGCACGTCCACGCGCGTGCCCACGGGCCCCGCCGCCGGGGTCGGTTCCGTCTGGCCTGCGGTGATCTGCCAGGCCTGCGTATCCCCATCGGTGCGGGACGTCAGGGTCAACTGGGCGACCGAGGCGATCGAGGCCAGGGCCTCGCCCCGGAATCCCATGGTGGCGACCGATTCCAGTTCCGCCAGGGACGTGATCTTGCTGGTCGCGTGTTGTTGCAGCGCCAGGTGCATTTGATCGGGCGGAATCCCGTGGCCGTCGTCGGCGACTAAAATACGGCGGATGCCGCCGCCGTCCAGGCGGATTTCCACGGCCCGGGCGCCCGCATCCAAGGCGTTTTCCAGCAGTTCCTTCAGCACGGAGGCGGGGCGTTCGATGACTTCGCCCGCAGCAATCTGGCTGATCAGGACGTCGGGCAGGGCGGCAATGGTTCGTATCATGAAAACGATTATAGTGAGCAAGTCCAAATGGCTGAACTGTTCCAACTCATCCTGCACATCGACCAGCACCTGGGCGTCTGGGTGGCCGAATACGGCGCCTGGATCTACCTGATTCTGGCCTGCATCATCTTTGGCGAAACGGGGCTGGTCGTGCTGCCGTTCCTGCCTGGGGATTCGCTGTTGTTCATCGCCGGGGCCTTTGGCGCCTCCGGCCTGCTGGACCCGGTCCTGATGGGCGGCATCCTGATCGCGGCCGCGATCCTGGGCAATACCGTCAATTACCAGGTGGGGCGTTTCATCGGTCCCAAGGTTTTTTCACGCGACTATCGCTTTCTGGACCGCAAGGCCCTGATCAAAACCCACGCCTTCTATGAAAAGCACGGCGGCAAGACCATCGTGCTGTCACGGTTTTTGCCGCTGTTCCGGACTTTTGCGCCCTTTGTGGCCGGGGTCGCGGCCATGCGCTGGCTGACTTTCCAGTTCTACAACGCCCTGGGCGCCGTCATCTGGGTCGCCGGCCTGATCACCCTGGGGTATTTCTTCGGCAACGTGCCCATCATCAAGGAGCACCTCAACACCATCGTGCTGATCGGCGTGGGGGCGGCCGCCGTCCCGGCGGTCGGTGGCGTGCTATGGAAGCTGCTGCGCAGCAAGAAGACCGGAGAGGCTTGAACACCCGCCTCAGTCTCGCCGCGCCAGCGCGGGCTGCGCCGAAAAATAATCCTTGACCCCGCTGAGCACGGCATTGGCAATGCGCTGCTGGTGCGCTGCGGTGCGCAGCAGCTGTTCTTCCTGGGGGTTGCTGATGAAGGCGGTCTCGATCAGGATCGAGGGGATGTCCGGCGCCTTCAGCACGGCGAAACCGGCGCGTTCGATGCGGTTCTTGTGCAACTGGTTGATCTTGCCGATCTCGCCCAGGACCTGGGTGCCGACCCGGATCGAATCGTTGATCTGCGCGCCCGTGGACAGGTCCAGCAGCACCTTGGCCACCTGGGCGTTGTGCGCGCCCAGGTTCACTCCGCCGATCAGGTCGGCGTCGTTTTCCTTTTTCGCCAGCCAGCGGGCGGCGGAACTGGTGGCGCCGTTTTGCGACAGCGCCCAGACCGATGAGCCGCGTGCGGAGGGCTTGATCCAGGCGTCCGCGTGGATGGAGATGAACAGGTCCGCCTGTACGCGGCGGGCCTTTTGCACCCGCACGTTCAGCGGCACGAAATAATCGCGGTCGCGGGTCAGGTAGGCGCGCATGTTCGGCTGGGCGTCGATCAGTTTTTTCAGCCGGTGCGCGATCTGCAGGACGACGTCTTTTTCGCGCGTGCCGCGCTTGCCGATGGCGCCCGGGTCTTCGCCGCCGTGGCCGGGATCCAGCGCGATCAGGATCGGCCGGCCGGTGCGCACGCCGGGCGCTGCGCGCGGCTGGGGCGGCGGCGTGGGCTCGTCGGGCTGCTTGCGCGCGACGACCGGCGGCAGCTTCTGCCCTTCGACCGAGGGGATGGGGGCCTCGGTGGGGCTGTTCTGGGCGAGGCTTTCCAGGATGCCGGCCAGCGGGTCGTTGTCCGCGTCCTTCAGCAGGGCCATCAAGGGGTCCTGCGCGACCTTCGGGTACAGGTCCAGCACCAGGCGGTACTTGTATTCACCGATCGGCTTCAGGGTGAAGACCTGCGGCGCCACGTCCTGCTTCAGGTCGAACACCAGGCGCACCACGTCGGGGCGGTTCTGGCCCGCGCGCACGGTGCTGATGTAGGGATCGTTGGGCCGGATCTTGGACACCAGATCGTTCAGGGCGGGGTTCAGCCGCAGGCCCTCGATGTCCACCACCAGGCGATGCGGGTTGTCGAGCGTGAAGTGCTCGGCCTTCAGCTCGGTGTCCATTTCCAGGGTCACGCGCGTGTATTCGTCGGCCGGCCAGGTCCGCACCGCCAGGATGGTGGCGGCCCGCGCCAGGCGCGGCACGACAGGCAGCAGCAACAGGGCGGCGCCGCCCGCGATCATCTTGCGCCGCAGGGGGACGGCGGGGGTATTCATCGGCGTGGCGTGTCCAGATGCGTCAGCCATTGTTGTCCTTTTTCACTGCAGGCGGTCAAGCGGGCGTGTCGACCGGTGCCGGCGTATTCCAGGCGGATGTCCAGGTCCGGGGGCGGCAGACGCGTGCCGGCTTGCTCGGGCCATTCGATCAGGACGACCGCGTTTTCGGCCAGCAGTTCGTCGAAACCCGCGTCCCGCCATTCATGCGCATCGCTAAATCTATAGAAATCAAAGTGATAGAAGTATAAGTTAGAAACGTTATAGCTTTCAAGGAGCGCGTAGCTGGGACTCTTGATTCGGCCGGTCACTCCGCCGGCCCGCAGCAGGGCGCGCGCCAGGCTGGTTTTGCCCGCGCCCAGCTCGCCGCGCAGATGGATGCGGCCTCCGGCGGCGGGGCCGTCCGGCGTCCGGCCGCAGACCTGTTCAGCCAAGCGTTGCGCCAGGGCGACGGTGGCGTCTTCGTCCGGCAGGGACCAGTCAATCGAGGAGAACGGGGTCGTCATCGGGATGAGCCTTCCAGGTTTCAAGACACGGCGTCCAGCCACAGCGGCAGGGTCACGGCCGACAGCAGCGTGCCGATCGACATGGTGACCGCCACCAGCCGGCCGTCGCCGCCCATGCGGGCGGCCAGCACGTGGGCCGAGGAAGCCGTGGGCAGGGCGCTGAACAGGACCAGCACCAGCCGCTCGCCGGCCGACAGGTCCAGCGCCCAGGCCAGCGCCAGCGCAATCGGCGGCAGCAGGACCAGCTTGGCCGTCACCATCCAGGTCATCAGCGGCGCATGGGCGCGTCCGCCCTGCAGGGACAGGGTGGCGCCCACGCACAGCAGGCCGATGGCCAGGGCGCAGGCCCCCAGCCGTCCCAGCGCGACGTCCAGGACGTGGGGGATGGGCACGCGCAGGAAATTGCAGGCCAGCGCGGCCAGCGTGGCCAGGATGAAGGGGTTGCGGACGATTTCCCGCAGCGCGCCCCCGCCGTGCCGGGTGGCCAGGGCGTGCACCGCGCCGATATTGCTGATCGGCACGGCAAAGCCCACGAACACGGCCATGGTCGTCTGCGCGCCCGGCCAGGGCAGGCCGCCCGCCAGGGACAGGGCCAGATAGGTGTTGAAGCGAAAGCCGCACTGGGCGACCGAGGCGTGCGCCGCCGGGTCCGGGCGCACGACCAGGCGGCCCAGCCAGGCCAGGGCGATGCCGCCGAGCATCACGCCGACCGTGGCGGCCAGCAACACCGTAGTGTTGCCCAGATCCAACGGCGTGCGGGTGATCGAATGGAACAGCAGGGCGGGGAACAGGATGAAATAGACCAGCTTTTCCGCCCCGGCGAAGAAAGCCCGGTCGAATCCCAGGCGGTGCAGCAGGACCCAGCCCAGGGCGATCAGCAGGAAATCGGGCAGGATGAGCAGGATGACGGACATGGGCGGCGGCAGGGCGGGACCGGCGTGTCGGACGAGGCCGGCATGCCGGGAGGACTGACACGATTGTACGTGGCTTGCGCGGCATCCGTGCGCGGAGGCGCCGCCGGCCGGGACGGCTGCCCTGGACACGGCGTGAGTCTTTGAAACCGCGCCTGAACCCTTTAATTCCAGGCACTCGGCATGGGATATACCCTTAAATAATGTCAATTACGCGGTTTTGATCGAAGTCAATACTAGTCACACTTGCCTCAGATTCGTACAATGTCCCTACGTTTTGATTCTGAAACGTACCAAGACGCAAGTTCATGCTTCAAGAACTCTGGCCGGAAGCCAGGGGCTCCGACTTGCCATTGGATCGAGTCATGTCTACTCCCATGCATATCCGATACTGATGCGTTGCGGCGGTTGCACCGTCTTCCCATAGGCACGGCATCATCGGTCTTCGACGCCCTCAATCCGTCGATCATGGTGCCAGCACCCGTACCGATTCCAGGCGCTCTCCTTTGTGAGCGATCCGGGTGCGTAATTCTCAAACAAGACGCGGCGGCCCCAGGGCCGTCCTGGTTCCCGAGTTCAGGAGCATTGAACATGACCAGCCATAAAACGACGTTGTCTGTCCTTTGGACGGCGCTTGCCGTTGTATTCGCCCCCGCAGCCTTTGCCGACAATGCCACGCTGACCCAGGCGGTCGAGACGGCCGTCCTCCACAATCCCGAGGTCGGCGCGCAATTCCACAACTTCCAGTCCGGCCTCGAAGGCCAGAAGGTCCGCCGCGGCGCCTTGCTGCCCGAAGTCAATCTGCAGGGCTGGACGGGTCGTGAATACCGGGGCAGCACCAGCAACAACGGCTCCACCGACTGGAACCGCAACGGCTACAGCCTGTCCCTGCGCCAGTTGCTGTTCGACGGTTTTTCCACGATCAACGACGTGCGCCAGTTGGGCTTTGAAAAGCTGGCCGACTACTACACCCTGAAGGCCACGGTCGACGATCTGGCCCAGCAGGCGGTCCAGGCCTACCTGGACGTCCAGCGCTATCGCGAACAGGTCAACCTGGCGCAGCAGAACTACAACCTGCACAAAGACATCCTGGGCCAGATCTCCGAGCGCAGTTCTTCGGGCGTCGGCCGTGGGGTGGACGAGGTCCAGGCCCAGGCCCGCCTGGCTCTGGCGCAGACCAATCTCATGACGGCCGCGGGCAACCTGAACGACGTCACCCAGCGCTACCAGCGCGTCGTCGGACAGGTCCCGGCCGAGACCCTGGCCGAGGCGCCTGACGTCGCCGGCTCGCTGCCCACGAACCCGACCGATTTCACCCAGTCCGTGCGCGTCAGCCCCACCGTGCTGGCGAAACAGGCGCTGGTCCAGGCGGCCGAACGCGGCAAGGCTTCGGCGCAGGGCCGCTTCTCCCCCACGCTGGAATTGCGCGCCGCGACCGGCCGCGACCGCTCCGATCCGCCCTACACCAACGACGAGAGCACGCGCAGCTCCAACGTCCAGTTGATGGCGTCGTTCAACCTGTTCCGCGGCGGCGCGGACACGGCGCGCGTGCGCCAGACCGCGGCCCAGACCTATGCGGCCCGGGACGTGCGCGATTACACCTGCCGCAACGTCCAGCAGGAACTCGCCATCTCCTGGAACAACGTCGTGCGCCTGCGCCAGCAGATGCCCTTCCTGCAACAGCATGAACGCGACATCGCCCAAGTGCGCGTTGCCTACATGCAACAATTCAAGATCGGCCAGCGCACCTTGCTGGACCTGCTCGACACCGAAAACGAACTGTTCGATGCCCGGCGCGCGCTCACCAACGGGATCTACGATCTGCGTACGGCCGAATACCGCTGGCTGGCGCTGTCCAACCAGGTGCTGCCGGCGCTGGGTCTGGCCGACCCCTACCAGGAAAAGCCTGACGAAGCCGCCAAGCTCGAATTCCCGGACGAGATCCTCAAGGCCTGCGTGACGCCGCTGTCCGACCTCCGCAACCTGCAGCCCGTCCAGGTCAACTACCAGTCCGGCCTCAAGCCGCCCGTGCTGGCCCCCGCGGGCAAGCCCGGCAAGGCCAGTGGCTGGAACTAAGTTTCAAAGACTTTGTCTTTGTCATAGCAAGCAATGCCCGGGCCTCGCAGCCCGGACAGAAGGTGAAGGTCCGGTCGCCCGCCGCAGTCGCGGCGGCCCGGCTTTCCCTGCCGCATAGGGGAACGCCGATGGCCTCCGATCAGGATCGTTTCAAACAGGATCTCTCAGACCTGGACGCTGGATTCATCCGCGTCCTGGAAGATCTGATCGACGCATTGATCGCCAACGGGGCCCTGCGCCTGACCGACCTGCCGCCCCAGGCGCTGGAAAAGCTTGCCGAACGCAAGCGCACCCGCCAGCGGCTGCAAGGCGCGCTGAACCTGATTTCCGACGACGATGCCCTCTTCTGATGCCGCTGCCGCCATGGCTGCTCAACCCGAAGCTTCCCAACCGTTGGGCGCTGCCCCGGCGCCTGAACTGCCGGGCGCCACGCCGCATCAGTTGCATGATGATTCCCTGCTGGCCAGCCTGGCCCTGATCACCCGGCTGCTGGGGCGGCCCTGCACCGCCCAGCAACTGTCCTCGGGGCTGCCGCTGGTCGACCAGCGCCTGACGCCGTCCCTGCTGGGCCGCGCCGCCGGCCGCGCCCAGTGCAGCGCCCGCATCGTGCGCCGCGCCCTGGGCAACTGGTCGCGCAGCGTCATGCCGGCCATCCTGTTTCTCAAGAACCAGCGCGCCTGCGTGCTGATCCTGGAGCGCGGCGACCACTACCTGGTGCATTACCCCGAGGCGGCCGAACCCGTCGAAGTCCCGCGCGCCGAACTGGAAGCCGAATATGCCGGCCTGGCCTGTTTCGTGCAGCCGCGCTATCGCACCGAAGACCGCACCCAGGACGCCCATATGAAGGCGCGCAGCGGCCACTGGTTCTGGGCCGCGATGCTGGGCAACTGGAAGCTCTACCGCGACGCCGTGGCCGCCGCCGTGCTGATCAACATCTTCGCGTTGGTCATGCCGCTGTACACGATGAACATCTACGACCGCGTCATCCCCAACAGCGCCGTCGAAACGCTGTGGGCGCTGACCATCGGCATCGCCCTGGCCATGGTCTTCAACCTGGTGCTGACCGCGATCCGCGCCTATGTCGTGGACATCGCCAGCAAGCGGGTGGACGTCGAGCTGTCCTCGCGCATCATGGAACAGGTCCTGGACCTGCGCATGGAAAGCCGGCCCGTGTCCGTGGGGTCCTTTGCCTCGAACCTGCGCTCCTTTGAATCCGTGCGCGACTTCATCGCCTCGGCCAGCCTGACCACGCTGGTGGACCTGCCCTTCGTGCTGCTGTTCCTGGCCGTGCTGGCCTGGATCTCGCCCTGGATGGTGCTGCCGCCCCTGGTGGCCATCGTCGTGATCCTGGCCGTGTCGCTGTTCTCCCTGGCACGGGTCGAGAAAATGACCCTCGAAACCTTCCAGGCCGGGGCGCAGCGCAACGCCGGCCTGATCGAGGCCCTGAACGGCATGGAAACCGTCAAGGCCCTGAACGCCCAGAGCCATACCCAGCGCATGTGGGAAGAATCCACCCGCTGGCTGGCCGAACTGGGCGCGCACATCAAGCTGACCTCCTCGGTCACCGTCAGCTTCGTGCAGACCTGCCAGCAACTGGTCAATATTTCCGTGGTCGTGGTGGGCGTCTACCTGGTCCAGGAAGGCATGACCATGGGCGGCATCATCGCGGCCTCGATGATTTCCGGGCGCTGCCTGGCGCCGCTGGGGCAGGTCGTCGGCCTGATGATGCAGTACCACAATGCCAAGGCATCCCTGAAGTCCATCGACAACTACATGGGCATGCCGGTCGAGCGCCCGGCGGATCGCTCCTTCATGCCGCGACCCGTGCTCAAGGGCGGCATCGAATTCCAGGGCGTCACCTTCGCCTATCCCAACAGTTCGCTTGCGGCGCTGGACAACGTCAGCTTCCGCTTCCAGCCCGGTGAAAAGATCGGCATCATCGGCCGCATCGGTTCGGGCAAGACGACGCTTGAAAAACTGATCCTGAAGCTTTATGCGCCCACGTCCGGCGCCGTCCTGATCGACGGCATCGACCTGAACCAGATCGACCCGGCCGACGTGCGCCGCGCCGTCGGCTACGTGCCCCAGGACCCGGTGCTGTTCTACGGCACGCTCAAGCACAACCTGACGATTGCTTCGCCGTTCGCCACGGACGAAGATGTCCTGCGCGCGTCCCAACTGGCCGGCGTGGACGAGTTCGCCGCCAGTCATCCCGAAGGCTACGACATGATCGTCGGCGAGCGCGGCGATTCCCTGTCGGGTGGCCAGCGCCAGTCCATCGCCATCGCTCGCGCCCTGGTCAACGATCCACAGATCCTGCTGCTCGATGAACCCAGCAGCAATATGGACCACCAGAGCGAAGCCCAGCTCAAGACCCGCCTGCGGGCCGCCAGCGAGGGCAAGACCCTGATCCTGGTCACGCACCGCACGTCTCTGCTGGACCTGGTCGACCGCCTGATGGTCATCGACCATGGCCGTATCGTGGCCGACGGTCCCAAGGCCCAGGTGGTCGAGGCCCTGCGCCAGGGCCGCATCGGCGGCGCCCGCAGGAGCTGATGATGGGAATGCTGCCCGATTTTCTCTCCAGCCTGCGCCGGTCCTTCGCCCCCAAGCACGAGGGCGGCCGCGCCGACATGATCGGCGACGCCACCTGGGCGCTCAGCCAGCAGCGCACGCGCGGCTCGCGCATGCTGATCTGGATGTCGCTGCTGACCGTGGGCGTGCTGATCGCCTGGGCCTCGACCGCCGACATCGATGAGGTCGTGCGCGGCGAAGGCAAGGTCGTGCCCTCGCGCCAGGTCCAGGTCATCCAGAGCCTGGACGGCGGCGTCGTCCAGGAAATCCTGGTGCGTCCCGGTGACAAGGTCGCCAAAGAGCAGGTCCTGCTGCGCATCGACCCCACGCGCTATTCCTCGTCGCTGGGGGAAAACCGCGCCGAGTCCCTGGCCTTGAAGGCCAAGGTCGCCCGCCTCGAAGCCATCGCCACCGACACGCCCTACCAGGCGCCCGAGGACGTCCAGGCCCAGGCGCCGGCCCTGGCCGAACAGGAACGCAACGTCTGGCAGGCCCGCGTCCGAGAACTGCAGGCCAACCTGGAAGTCGCCCGCGAACAGCTCAATCAGCGCCAGCAGGAACTGCGCTCCACCATCGCCAACCGCGACCAGGCCGCCACCAGTTGCGCCCTGGCCTCGCGCGAGTACTCCATGACCAAGCCGCTGCTGTCCAGCGGCGCCGTGTCCCAGGTGGACTTGCTGCGCCTGCAGCGCGACGTCGCGCGCTTCTGCGGCGAAGAAAAATCCGCCGCCGCCCAGATCGACAAGATCCATGCTTCGATCCAAGAGGCCGAGGCCAAGCTGAACGAAACCGAGGTCACCTTCCGCAACCAGGCGCGCACCGACCTGTCCGACGCCCGCGCCAAACTGTCCGCCCTGCTGGAAAGCCAGGTCGCCCTGGTCGATCGCGTGACCCTGTCCAACATCCGTTCGCCGGTCAACGGCACCGTCAAGACCCTGACGGCCAACACGGTGGGCGGCGTGGTGACGCCTGGCAAGGACATCATGGAAATCGTCCCGTCGGACGACACCCTGCTGCTCGAAGTGCGGGTCAATCCGCGCGACATCGGTTTCCTGTATCCGGGACAAAAGGCCGAGGTCAAATTCACGGCCTACGATTTCTCCATCTACGGCGGCCTGCAAGGCCACGTCGAGGAAATCGGCGCCGACTCCATCACCGATGAAAAGGGAAATTCCTATTACATCGTGAAGGTCCGTACGGAAACCGCCTACGTCGGCAGTGACGAACGGCCCATCATCCCCGGGATGATGGCCGAAGTCCACATCCTGACGGGCAAGCGCACACTGATGCAGTACCTGCTCAAACCCGTGCTGCGCGCGCACTCCAACGCCTTCCGCGAACGCTGAGAGGATACGCAATGACGATACCGGTTCTGTTGTTGACCGCCGATGATGCGCTGTACCAGCACTGGGCCGGGCTGGATGGGCTGGGTTGGGCGCCCGCGCGCGGCTACCGCCTGACCGACCTGGCGCCCTGGGGACGGCGCGGCGTGCTGGTCGTCATGGACGCCCGCCTGCTGCCCAAGGCCGGTTCCGACATCCCGGACGTGCCGACCGGCCTGCAGGTCGTCGTCGCCAGCAGCCACCCCGGCGACCCCGAGGGCCGGCGCGCCCTGGTCGCCGGCGCAGCCGGCTATGTGCACGCCTACATGCCGCTCACCGGCCTGGACCGCGTCCTGCGCCACGTCATGGGCGGCGAGATCTGGGTCGGCAAGAGCATGCTGTCGCGCATGCTCAGCCAGATCGGCCAGGCAGTGCCCGAACCCAACCAGGACTGGGCGCGCGACCTGACCGTGCGCGAACGCGACGTCGCCCGCTACGTCGCCCTGGGCCACTCCAACCAGTCCATCGCCGATGTCCTGGGCATCACCGAACGCACCGTGCGCGCGCACATCTCCGCCATCTTCGAGAAACTGGGCGTCACCGACCGCCTGATGCTGGCCCTGCGGGTGCACGGCATCGACCAGACTGCAACCCAGGGAGCGGCGAAGGGCGTGGGGGTTTAGGCTTGGTGTCGGATGTGAACGGAATGCGGAGCGCGGGCTTGTCCCGCGCTTCTCATTTTGCGCGCGAGATCGTGCTTTCTACCCTGTCGTTTCAGCCAATAGGCAGTTTTTCCTGAGGTTATTAGTATTAACCCTTATAAAACGGTACGGTCGGGTACAACCCGGTGGTTTACCAAGCATTCATTTTGCAGGGAATTTCTTTGGCTACCGATACGATTCAGATCCTCCACGTCACAGGCAAAGCCTGGATGCGCACCTCCGATGGCACGCTGATCGCGTTGCGGGAAGGCATGCGCGTGCCCGTCGACGCCCGCATTCTGACGGACGAGGGCGCGTCCATCATCCTTCAGGCTGACGGTATTCCGGCGGTCATCCTGGGGCAGAACACGGACATGCTGGTGACGGCGGATCTGGCGCAGGCTGATCCCGTGCCGGTCGATCATGCCGTGGCGGCGCCGGCTGATGCGGTCGCGGCTCAAGTCCTGGCCGCACTGGACGCCGGCCAGGATCCTTTCGCGGTTCTGGACCCGACCGCTGCCGTGTTGACCGGCGGTGGCGGCGGCGGATCTTCCGTCGCGCGCCTGACCAGCCTCATCGAGCCTGTAACCCCGTTGGACCTGGCCTACCCGCGTCCGGGTGTGGACACGCCGGAATTCACCCTGTTGGGCGGAGCCGTCGCGGGCGCGGAAGCGGTTGCGGCCGGCGCTGGTGACAGCGACGGCGCTCCAGGCGGCAACGAAGGCGGCGGCAACGAAGGCGGCGGCAACGAAGGCGGCGGCAACGAAGGCGGCGGCAACGAAGGCGGCGGCAACGAAGGCGGCGGCAACGAAGGCGGCGGCAACGAAGGCGGCGGCAACGAAGGCGGCACATCGACCGATCTGACCTTCGAGAAAGGCACGACCCTGTACGACTATGTATTGAAAACCAAACCGCAAGACGGCGTCGTGTTGCGGTTGATGGCGTTCAAGGATCGTTCCGATGGACCGGAGGATGTCTTCAACAAAGGCCATTCCTACTGGGACAAACCGAACGATGTCAATAATCAGCCCGGCGACGACTTGCAGGCCATGGTTCATATCAGCCAGGACCTGCGGAGCATCGGCGTCATGAACCAGGGGCGTGGCGACTGGTTCAATGACCTGTCGATCGAGAACACCCCTGACTCGCCCGGGACCGACGATGACGGCCAGTATGGTGAAAAACTGGCACTGGAATTTCTGCCGGAGGCGGACGGCGACACGCTGAATATCACCCAGGTGAGTTTCAGCATAATTGGTCTGGATGCTGCAGAATCCGTGCGGATCGCCGTCTTTTATGACGGGGATGACCTGCCTGCGGCCGTGAAGCATTACACACTGGAGGACCTGATCAACGGTCGCCTGCAGATCGATGCTGAAGAGGGGCACTCCATCACGCGGATCGTCGTCGGTGCGGGCAATGTCGGTGACAGCTTCTCCATCGGCAATGATGTTTCCATCGTGCAGCACGGCAGTCATGCGAATCCGTCCCCTGCGGCTGAGCCTCATGAAGCCTCTTTGGCGAGTCTGGACGCGGCCGTTCCTGACGATGCCGGTGATCACCGCGATGCGGGTCTCCTGGCATCCCGGGGCCGTGAAGGCAGCAGCACGGACGATGTCCTCGCCTGGACCCTGGGCGACCAGAATCGCCACACCGATCCCACCCAGGACCGTGTCGTGCATTTCGGCACAGGCGATGGCGCCCAAGGTACGAATACGCTGGATCTCAGCGACTTGCTGAAAGGCCATACGGATGACGCTGACCTGACCCAGTACCTGAATATCTCCAAGGGAGAGGACGGGCATTCCACCGTCATTGACGTCAGTACAACGGGGCATGTGGTGGATAGTCACGACCAGCGTATCGTCATCGACGATGTCGATCTGACGGCGGGTCACGGCGACGACACGCAAGCCCAGCTCATCAACAGCCTCATCAACGACGGCAAACTGAAGGTCGACAGCAACTGATCGGAGTGACGATCCCGCGCTGGCCATCCGCCCGTCCCTGGGTTCCCGGGCGCGGGCGGATTTTCTTGTGACGCGCCTGGCACCCTGTCTCTCGCCTTTCCCCATGCCTCCGATGCCAGGCGAGACCTAGGCATCAAGGCGTCGCAGCCGAAGACTCCAGCGTGCTCAGGGCGTTTGAGGCAGTGTTATAGCGTTTCTCGGCCGCCGTGCAGAGCGTTTGATCGGCTCTCTGGTTTGCTTGTGCGCCGGGATCGGCTGCCGGAGCTTGCCCTTTGCAGGCGGCCGTCATTTCGTTGGCGATGCTGGCAAGCGTCTGTTTCAAGGCCAGAATTCTTTCTCCCTTGGTCGGGGTTCTTGTGCCGTCTTGCAGGGCAAGTCTCAGGCCCTCCATGAAAGAACACGAGTTGTGCAGATCAATCATGTCCGTGAGCGCGCTTTGCATGGGATAGTCCGAGATATCTTTGACCAAAGAGAGCTTCAGCGCATCACGTTTGGTTTTGCGGGTGTCCTCAATTTTCTGATCGATGGCCGTAGCCAGCATCTGTTTATAGACCGTCTCGTTGACCAGGGATCGCTCGGAATTGAAGAACAGCGCCAGCGCGGCATAAATGGTCTTGGGGTTTTCGCCGGTGGCGATGGTCGCCGCTCCGGCAAACAGATTGGTCAATGTGCCCAGCGCGGTATTGGCAATGGCGTCATTGCCGTAAATGCTTCTGCGGTGTGTCATGCAGATCTGGTCCGAAGCCAGCATCAGCGTCGCAATCGCCTGGTTTCTTTGCGCCGTGCAGGTGCCGCGGTTTTGATCCGGAGCGGCCGGGGTGCCAAAACAGCCTTTGTCGACCAAAGCGGCTTGGCCTCCTTCCCCTTGCGTGGTCAATTTCTGGACCAGGGTGTCTTGCAGATTCAAGTCGGCCGAGGCCAGATCCGGCACGCCATAGCCCTCGGAAAGATGCTTGCGGGCGGTGCCGCAGCCGGTAAGCAGGAAACATGACATTGCGATGACCAGGGCTGGACGGATCATGGTGATCTCCTTCTGGGTGAAGCATCTTTGAACCAGCAGGGGCTGGGTAGTGCGGATCTTTATTCGATGAGATCCGCCAATTTGGCGTGCAGGCTTGCTGTTGGGTGAGCGATGCCGTAGAGCCAGTCCTCAAGGACCGTATGGTCTGTCTGGCGTAACCGGATCGAGGTCAGCATTGCGTCAATCCCGTACCGGAAGCCGCGCCGCCGATCGGGATCGTAGGGTTTGAAATCGGCAGGGTGCGGCAGCGGGAGGGATTGCTTGTCCCAAGGTTCTTCCTTTTCAGGATAGGCCCAGCGGACACGGTCGCCGAACGGACACTGGTCGCCCGCCTGCCGGCATTCGAGGCTGCCCGCGCAGAAACCCCAGTCTTGTTCCGGCAGATCGGTTTCTGGAAGATGGAAGTTCCACCCGTGGTTTCTCGCGGCAGTCTGTTGGGCTTTGATCAGGGGATTCACGTAATCCTGGACCGCAGTGATCAATCGGCTGGGGCTGATGCCCATATAGGCGCCATCATGCCGTGGGGCGATCAGGTGGTTGTCCAGTTTTTCTGCGATCAGGGCCTGAAGTGGCAGATTACCGTCTCGTGTGCGTGCGTTACACGCTTTCAATAATGTTGTCAGAGCCGGTTTTTGGCTGTCCGGCACCGGTAGAGGGATACCGGGCAGGGGAGTCGTGTATCCCATGACGTGGACGGCCGAGCACGGAATCTTCAATACCTCCAACTCATTGGCTAGCTGCCGATACAGAGGATCGAGCAGCCGGATGTGTTCGAGTGTGGTTTTCGGCTCGATCGGACGGAGTTCATCTCGAATGCTTTTGTTCACCCTGCCTTCCAAGATACGTGCGATGCCGCGATAGTTTATTTCGCTGTATAGAATCCACTTCACGATGCCGGAGAATCCGGTGTCGTTTCCCCCGAATTGGACCATGAGGGTGTCGACGGGGCGGGGATCGAGGCACGTGATTCGGGTCGTGGTGTTTTCAGCGGCGGCGCCAGCGCGCCGCTCGTAGTAAGTATCAAAATAGCCGCCCAGTACCTTGGGCTGTGCCACGAGGGTTGATTGCAGTTCTTGTCCCTGGCATAGGAACCGGGCCAGTGCGTTTTGCTGGGAGCTGCGCAGCCACTGGTTTCTGTTGCGTTCCCCCTCGATCGGTTTCATCGGCTCCATGCCGGGCGGGTTTTTCTGCGGTAGCAGAAATCCGTCGATGACCTCGGCGCCGGAACACGCGAAGGATGCGAACTGAACGACGGTATGGGGATCAATGATCGCTTGGCGCAGGGCGGCTAGAGCGGGCCATGATCGTAGCGATCGATGACAGTTCGTGTCCCACCATTCTGCCGAGCGCTTGATCAATGAAGTGGGCATCACATTGTGTTCTTTGACGATCGCCCAGTCGTGGTTCGGCACCTTCGAGGTTCTGTTGAGTTTGGCGGGTAGATCAGGATTGCCCTCGCCGGATGCGAATGAGTCGCCGAGAGCGATGATCAGTTTGGGGTTGATCTGGATATCGGCGGATTCGCTTGCTTTGGACTCGTCCTGGGTGACCCGCAGGGTGTAGGGCTGGCTGAGCCGGAGGGGCTGAGGGATGTTGATCTCTGCTGCACAGGCAGCCTGGACGTGAGCGACGAGATCGCCATTCTGCGCCCTCAGCTCCCACTGGCAGGAGGGGCCGCTCAGACTGGTTTTGGCGTTGATATGCGCAGTTTCAGCCAATACCTGCCGGGTGATATAGGTTTGAACTTCGGGAAACCATGCGGTGTTTCGTGCAAATTTAAAGTCGGACCGATCAGCCGTTGCGATCGTGCGGGCGATCTGGTCGGGATTTGCCTGCGTCAATGCCACCAGATCACTGAATGCTGTATTCGATAACAGCGGAAAACGGTTCTGCACTTCCCATGTGACGTCGGCATGAGCCTGGCCGATCGCGAACAGTCCTGCATACCCAAGGGCGGTAGTCCATTTCATGGTTCATCTCCTTGACGGTGCGCTGACGCGTGGCCCGCCTGTGGATGAGCGGCAGACAAGAGTGGGAATTCAATTTCACAAAGTCTTATTTTTTTCGTTTTGATACATAAAAGCTATTTAGGATTAACCCGCTGAATATTTTGGACGCCGCGACGCTGGAAGACGTGTTTCGGGATTGATCCCCCATGCGCTGAACGGCGGCCTGCGCAGGCATGATGTTCAAGACCTTTTCCGAATGTTCCGCCTGCCATTGATCGTAGGAAACCTGACCGCACAGCCAGGTTTCTGCGCTTGGACTCCGACCATGAACGACCAGGGTTTCTACTGAGCCGTTCCTTGACGTTTATTGTCTTTTCCGCCAATACGAAGCCCCCTGGCTCCCGCGTAGGATTCGAACATATGCTCGCCGCATCTGCGCATATCGCGCACTGACTGGCCCTACGGATTCATACAGAGGACTTCACCATGGCTACCGATACCGTCTTGATCACTCACGTCACCGGCCAGGCCTGGATGCGCGCATCCGATGGCACGATGATTGCGCTGCACGAAGGCATGCGCGTGCCGGTCAACGCGCACATCCTGACGAACGAAGGCGCCAGCGTGACCCTGCAGGCCAACGGCGTGCCGCCGGTCATCATCGGCCAGAACACCGACATGCTGGTCACCGACGATCTGGCTGCCGCGCAGCCGCAACCGGCCGACAACGCCGTGACGCCGCCGGCCGACACCGTGGCCGATCAGGTGCTGGCCGCGCTGGACGCCGGTCAGGACCCGTTCGCCATCCTGGACCCGACCGCCGCGACCTTGACCGGTGGCGGTGGCGGCGGCGACAGCTTCACGCGCCTGGCAGGCATCACGGAAGCGACCACACCTTTGGCCCTGGCCTATCCGCGCCTGGGTCTGGAGACGCCGGAATTCGTGCTGCTGGGCGGCGCAGCGGCGGGGGATGATGCGGTTGCTGTTTCGGCGCCGCTGATTCCTGCTGGTCCGACGCTGAACATCCCGGACCAGAATGATCAGCCTGAGGGCGACGGGCCCGGCGTCCGCCCGGGCACCGTCAGCTTGTTCGAAAACAACACCTACCAGCCGCAACCCGGCGGGAATCCGGCGCCGTTCGCCATGGCTGTGGCAAGCGATGCGGGCGACCATACGGGCGCTCAGGGGCATTTCTCCTTTTCCGCCGCCGCCGGACTGAATCGGCTGGAGTTCTCCTTTGCCCCCGAGGCAGGAGAAGCACCGACGCAGGTCGTCACGGCTGCACAACTGGCGGCGCTGGCGCTTCCGGGCGCTGAGCCCATCGTGATCGACACCGACCTCGGTCTGCTGCATCTGACCGCATACCACCCGGACACCGGAACGATCGATTACACCTACTGGTCCGACGGTGCTGTGACGCATCCCGAAGACGCCCTCATCTTCCCCGGGACGGGCCAGCAGTACGTGCTGGATTCCATCGGCATTACGGTGGTGGACAACTACGATCCGCCGCGTACGGCCACCGGCCAGATCGACGCCGCCATCGTCGACACCGCGCCCGTCGCGCAGCCCGACGAGGCCAGCGTGACCGAGGATGGTGTGACGTCGGTCGAAGGCAATGTCATCGAGGGCACGGGCGCCGGTCATGAAGGCGCCGATACGCGGGGCGCCGATGCGGTGAGTGTGACGGGCGTCACGCATGGCGATACATCTGGCGCAGATGTCAGTGGCGGTGAGGGGACTGTCATCAAGGGCACGTATGGCGACCTGACCCTGAACGACGATGGTTCCTATACCTACAAGCTGGTCACTGATCCTGCCGATGAGCGTCACGCTGACGTTCAGAAGCTGGGCGAGGGTCAGAAAGAAAGCGACGTCTTCTCCTACACCCTGACCGATGCCGACGGTGATACGTCGACGACGACCCTGACGATCAAGGTCACCGGCACCAACGACGCACCGACGATCACGTTCGGCAATGACGGTGCCGACGCCAGTACGGCCGTTTCCGAAGAAGGACTCCCCGCTCACCCGCTGGGCCACATCATTGGTGCGGGTAATCCGCATGGCGCGGGCCTGCCGGACGATCACCATGCCCCCGGTTCCACGGATACCACCGACGATGCCAAGTCGTCCGGCCACTTTACCGTGGCCGACGTGGACGGTGATCCTCTGACGGTCACCCTGGGTTTGCTGAATCCCGATCCGGGCCTGACATCGGACGGCCAGACGGTTCGGTGGTCGCTGTCGCCTGATGGGCAGATCCTGACGGGACACATCGGCCATGGCTTTGGTGCGCGCGACGTGATCAAGATCACGCTGACCAAGGAATCCGACGGTCACTATCAATACGACGTCAAACTCCTCGAACCGGTCGATCATCCGCTTCAGGGCGAGGATGCGCTGGGCCTGGTTGTGCCCATCAATGTGTACGATGGCCACGACACGACGAAGGGCGAACTCAAAGTCAGCATCGAGGACGATTCGCCGCAGGCTGCGGCCGACTTCAGCCGTCTGCTGGTTCAGGGGGATGAAGGCTGGGCGGGTCTCCGGGGCGGCGATGTGCTGCTCAATGATCGCTTCGGCGCGGACGGCGGCGACAGCCATGGGCATGCATTTGCCTGGAATAGCAATGATGCGTCCGAGGTCAACGCACAGGGCGAGCCGGTGGATGGCGGCGACACGCTGTCGCAGTACGGGCAGTTGATACTGGGGCCTGCAGGAATCTGGTCTTTCCAACTGGACAACACCAGTGCGCATACCCAGGGCCTGGGCGAAGGCGAGGTCAAGACCTTCACGGTCTCGTACACGATTACCGACAACGACGGCGACACCTCCACCTCGACCCTGACTGTCAAGATCGAGGGCCGCAACGACCGGCCGACGATTACCTTTGACGACACGGGCAAGGCCGAAGGCAACGCTTTCGTTTCTGAAGAAGGCCTGGGCGCGGGGCTGCTGCCGCTGCATGGCAATGGCCTGCCGGACGAGCAGGGCACCCCGGGCGACCACTCTGACAGTGCTCACACCTCCGGCTCCTTCCAGGTTCGCGATGCGGACGCGCACGACACCCTGACGGTGAAACTGTCCACGGCTGGTCTGCCGGATGATCTGTACTCGGGCGGGCAGAAGATATCCTGGGCTCTGGACGGCGATCACACCCTGGTGGGCAGTGTGCCGAACCCCTTGGATCCCATGGGATTCCTGCACCTCCCCCGCATACCCGTGATCGAGGTCAAGCTGAGCGGCCCCGATGGCGATGGCAACTACTCCTATACCGTCGATCTGCTGGCTCCGGTCAAGCACCCGATCGCAGGCGAAGGTGCCGCCGGTGAAGATGTGCTGGACCTGAAAGTCCCCGTCATCGTCACCGACAGTTCCGGGACCGCCACGAATTCGACCACCGGCTATCTGAACGTCCATGTCGAGGACGACAGTCCCAAGGCCGTGAACGTGGACGGCGGCACCCTGATCGAAAGCTCCGAGGGCAGCATCCACGGTACGCACCTGGAGGGCAATGTCATTGCCAATCTGCTGGCAGGCAAGGTCTTTAACGATGTGGATTCCGCCGGCTGGGGCGCGGACGGCCCGAAGGGCGGCTTGTCCAGCATCCTCTCCGGCCATTTGGTGACCTGGGGCGATCCCGCCGCAGCGGCGGATGATGGCGGCGATCTGCTTTCAAACTACGGTACGCTGCAGGTCAACCCCAATGGTACCTGGTCCTTCAATCTGGACAACAGCCTGGGTGCGACCCAGGCGCTGGCCCAGGGGGAAACCAGGACCTTCACCATCGACTACACGTTGACGGATTCCGACGGTGATACCTCGACCGCCCATTTGACCATCAAGATCGAGGGCACCAACGACAAGCCGACAATTACCTTCGGCAATGACGGTGACGATGCGAAGGCGGTCGTGTCCGAAGAAGGCCTGACGCGGGATGCCGGCAACTACGACAACGGCATCAAGGATGGCCCTGATGACGCCATCGGCAACGATACGCTGAGCGGCGACAAGACCGATAGCCCGACGGCGTCCGGCACGTTCACCGTCGCGGACGTCGATACGGCATTGTCGAATGTGTCGGTCTCCCTGGGAGACGGTTCCGGTGTCGTGGCAACACGTGATGTGGGCGGGGCCGTGCAAGCCCTGACCTCCCACGGACAGCCCCTTCAGTGGGAATCCGCTGCCGACGGTCATACCCTGAGCGGTTACGTCATGATCGATGGCGTGCGTCAGGACATCATCGAAATCACGCTGGTTCAGGGGGCGACTGACGGGCAGCCGAACGGCCATTACACCTATACCGTGGATCTGAAGGGCGCCATCGACCACCCGATCACGGAGGGTGCGGCCGAAGACGTCCTGAACCTGAACATCCCGATCACGGTCAGCGACGGCCAGGGCGGCGTGACGGAGTCTGCCATCACCGTCCGCGTCGAGGACGACAGCCCGCAAACCTATGACAGCGATGTTGCCCAGGCCTCGTCTGCGAATATCCCCAATGTCTATGTGGGGACCGTCGATTTCACCACGAATGGTACTCGTGACGGGGATAGCGACCTCGGCATGAAATTCACGGGCACTGGTGATGCCGAGATCACGGTGTCGGCCCAGGGATTCAAGTCTGCGGCGGATGTGGGTCTTGAAGACGCCAAAGTCTTTCAGGACGGCAACGGCGTGGGGGTGGCAAGTACGGCCGACCCCTACCACACCCTGCCGGGCGAGATTGATTATCGTGTCCTGGAGAACGGCACTGCGAATTCCGAAACCCTGACGGTCAGGCTGCCCGACGGCAAGGTCGCTTACAGCGCCCAAGTTGAATTTTCCATGTTCTTCGGCGGCGAAAAAGAGTCCGGCGTGGTCGAGTTCTGGCGGGGCGGCGAGAAGGTCGGTGAACAGTCGTTCAGCTCGACGGATCCGGACGGCAACTATGTTTCCGGCCTGCTGCATACCGACACGTTCGGTGCATTCGACACGCTGGTATTCAAGGCCACCGACAACGGCAATGGCAAGGACAACCGGGGCGACAACAGCGACTTCGGCATCAAGACCATCACCTTCGACGGGCCGCCGCCGGGGGCCGTTGTGCATGCGGGGGGCGACCTCAACTTCGCCTATGGTGCCGATGGCGCCGGTGGCCTGGCCTGGGCTGCTGCCGCGCAGGCCCTTTACGTGGGGGCAGATGCCGCCCATTTGACGCAACTGATCCTGACGCCCAATGAAGGCGGTACCGTTCTGACCGGCACTTACGGCGATGCCGGTACGGTTGCCTTCCAACTGATCTTGACGCAAAACGGTTCCTGGGAATATTTCGGCTACCAGACCCTGCGCGGCGCGGATGGGAAACCGGTCGAAACCTTGCCGTTCGGTTATATCGTCAAGGATGCCGACGGCGATCCAACGCCGGGTACGGTCACCATCGGCATGCCGGTCGCGGCGCCGACCATCAGCGTCACGGACTCCATGGTCACGGACGAGGCCCTGGCCCATGGCAACCCCGACGACACGAATGGCCAGTATCCGACGCCCTCGCCGTATCCCTATCCGGACCAGGCCAGCGAGCAAACCGCCACGGGGTCGCTCATTCTGGGGGATCCAGATACCCCCGTATCGAGCCTGGTCGTCTCTTTGGGCGCGAATGTGACCGCCTCCTGGGGCTATGCCGACGCGACTCAGTCGAGTGGCATCAATACGGGCGACTTCTCTGCGGGGAATCCGCTGCAGTCCCACGGCCAGCCGGTTTCGTGGGCGCTGGTGGGAGGCACGCTGGTCGCCTATACGGGCAACGACGAGACGAACGAATCCTCTTGGGTCATCAAGGTCGAACTGACGAAGACCGATGGCGTGGTGACTGGCTACGAAGTCACGCAACTCCAGCCCCTGGATCACCAGGGCCATGACCAGGAAGACATCATCGACCTGAAAATCCCGGTTTCGGTCTTCGATCCGACGTCGGGCAAGTCAGACACGGCCGACATCATCGTGCGTATCGAGGACGACAGCCCGATCTTGCTCAAGGGGCCGAATGATGCCGACTTCGATCGCAGCACCATCGTGGATGTGCAGAACGGAGAGGGCGCAGCCACCGGCGACCTGGGCATTTCCGTCGGCGCCGACTTTGAAAACGCCACCGTGGCGATCACAGGCAAGGATGGCGCGTCACTGAATGGCCAGCCTGTCACGGCGCATGTCGGTGACGCCGATGTGCAGTTGACCTCTGACGGCACGAATCTGGTCTGGGTTGCAAAGGATGACGGCAGCGTCATCGCCGTCAAGGAAGGCGATGCCAGCCAGACTGCGGTGCTGACCATCACCCCGAGCCTGACGGGCGGGGCGGGTGATCATGGCAGTTATACCGTGACGGTGCAGGGGGTCATCGATCCGCTGCCGGCCGCGGCCGCCTCCGAGTCGCACACGCAGGACTTCACTTTCAGTGGCATTGCCGACGGGGTGTATAACCAGATCACTCTTGGCGCGGATGGCCCGTTCACGGTGAATTTGAGTGCTGCGGACGCCAACAGGCCGGGCCAGACGATTGATCCTTATATCGCCTATGGGAAATTGGGCGTCACCGTGCATGGCGACGGGAATAACTTCATTAATCATGATGGAGGCTCTGCTGAAAGCCTGACCTTCACGTTCAATCCCAATGGTGGAAACCAGATCACGCACGTGGAGTTCACCACGTTTGATCTGCAAGCGGGTGAGCGGGTCAGCGTCATTGTCAATGGAGACACGGCGCATCCGATCACCATCATTCCGTCTGCCGACGGCGCTTCGATCGTTATTGATGTGAAGGATCTCCCAGCCGGGATGAATGCGACGGAAATCACGTCCGTGACGCTGAGCGGGGCCAATAATGCGACGGTCTATGCCATTACGGGCATGAGTGTCGGTTATGAAACCGTCACTTCGGGCTCCAGCACGGATACCGACATCACCCTCGACCTGGGCGCCGTGGTGACCGATGGCGACGGTGATTCGGTGAACACGGGGATCGAGATCAATCTGAAGGGTCTGACCGAGCAGCCGCCCACCGTCGAAAGCAGCGAAATCAGTGCGAACGAAGACACGATCATCGGGCTGAATTGGGACAGCTTCCACGTCGCCAACGGCGGCGACGATCCGGCCGTCAGCATCACATCGTTGCCTGAGCATGGCGTGCTGCAGTATTCCACGAATGGCACGGACTGGTTCAATGTGAAGGCCGGCGATCAGTTC
Source organism: Castellaniella hirudinis (assembly GCF_042651965.1). Classification (NCBI taxonomy): domain Bacteria; kingdom Pseudomonadati; phylum Pseudomonadota; class Betaproteobacteria; order Burkholderiales; family Alcaligenaceae; genus Castellaniella; species Castellaniella hirudinis. The sequence goes on along the minus strand of NZ_JBHSDY010000002.1, from coordinate 212,138 downwards.
AAGGAAAGCGATCTGTCCAGCGGCACGAGCCTGCGCTTCGTGCCTGAACCCAACCAGTCCGGCGGCGTAACCGGTGATTCGGCCAACGATTATGCCCAACTGGGCTATCGGGCGGTTGGTTCGGACGGCAACCCCGTGGGCGACACCGCCACGCTGTCCATCGACATCACCCCGGTGGCGGATGCGCCCGTACTGCACTTCTCGCTGAGCGAGCCGGTGATCACGGAGGGCAGCAAGACGACCTTGGTTGAGTTCGGAGACAAATCATTCAGTATCGGCCCTGACGGAAACATCGTGGACGATATGCCGACCATTGATTATCCGAACAGTGATCAGAACCAGGGCACAAATACGATTCAAGGCACCAAGTACAGCAATATCTTTGTCGTCGATGGGGACATCAAAGAAGCCAGTAATGGTGCCGATGGAAAAATCGATGGCAAGAAAGGCTACGACGTCGTTTATTTCACCAAGGATCGTGATCAGTACGAGATCGACTATCCCCATAAGAATGATCAGTGGGATTACAAAGTCACTGACAGGAGTACCGGCGCATATATCGAGCTGAAAAGCATCGAGGCGCTTGTCTTCGGTGATGGGAAAACGATTGGTGATGACATCAAAACCACAACCCACACCACCGACGGCCACGCCACCTACGACGTCAACCTGTCCGCCGCGCTGTCCGATACGGACGGCAGTGAACATCTGACGCCGATCACCATCAAGGGCCTGCCGGACGGTGCTTCGTTTGTCGATGGGGATGGGCAGCTTGTCGGTACGGCTGGTGCTGGACACACCTGGACGTTCCCTGCCGGTACGGATCTCAGCGATCTGCACCTGACGGCGCCCACCGGATCAGGTGGCGGCGCGCCCGATTTGTCCGGCCTCACCGCCAGCGTCACGTCGGTCGAGTCCGCCAACAGCGATGAGGCGACCACGACCGTCCCCGCCACGATCGATCACTACACCGAGACAGTCGGCACGTCGGGCAACGATACCTTGCCGAGTTCCGGCAGCGGGGCGGATTCTCACGATGTCCTGATCGGCGATCCCGGCGGCATGGTGCCGGGCGAACCGGTGCCGGGGGGCAATTACAACGTCGCTCTGCTGGTCGACCTGTCCTATAGCATGCAGGAAAACAACGCCGGCAAAAACGGCAAGGACATCGATCGTCTGGCAATCGCCAAACAGGCGCTGGAAGGCTTTGCCGACAAACTGGCGGCGCACGACGGCGAACTGATCGTGACGCTGATCGGGTTCGGCAGCAGGGCCGCCACGCCCGTGACGGTCGTCCTCAATGGGGACGATGAAGCCGGCAATCTGGCCAAGTTGAAGCACGCTATCGATAATCTGACTGTGAGCAGCGTCAATCCTGGCTATTACACCAACTACGAAGCGGCGTTCCAGGCGGCGGAACAGTGGTTCGGCAAGACGACAGGCGCTGGTGTTCATGCCAAGGACGGCTACGGAAACCTGACCTTCTTCCTGACGGACGGCGATCCGACGATGACGAATAGTCCGCATCCCGGCCACGGCTCCTACGAAACGGAAACGTATACGCACGATATGAAAGCTGGTATCGATGCCTATAAGTCCTTGCTGACGCACACCGGGACCGATGTATATGCCATCGGCATCGGCGCCGGGGTTTCCGAAAATCAACTGCGGTTCTTCGACAACACAACCGAGTCCGGCAGCACGACGCTGGGCAGCATCGTCATGGACGATAGCGGTAATCCCAATAGCGGAAGCAAAACGACGCTGACTGGCCAAGTCGGCGAAGTCACCATCGTCGATGACTCCAAGGACGACAGCATGCAGGCCCTCCTGAATGCCCTGGACAAGGGCTTCCAGGACAGCACGCATGCCGGTGCGGGCGCCGACACGCTGTACGGAGGCAACGGCAACGACATCCTGTTCGGCGACGAACTGAATGTGGCCTGGCTCGATTGGGCCGGCAAGGACAAGCCTGCGGACGAAACCCTGAACAACCTGGATGTCTTGAAGGACTACCTGACTCAGGCGCATGACGGAGTGGCCCCCAGCAACGCTCAGGTTTACGAGTTTATCCAGGCGAATCTGGAAAAATTCGGTGCATCTGACCCGTCGGATCACAACGACAAACTGTTCGGCGGTGACGGTGATGACGTCCTGTTCGGGCAGGGCGGCAACGACGAGCTGCATGGCGGCGCCGGCCACGATGTCCTGTATGGCGGCTCCGGCAACGACGTGCTGCATGGTGGTGCCGGCAACGACACCCTGATCGGCGGCGATGGCCACGATACCTTCGTCTGGACCTTGGGGGATCAGTGGGCGGATGGCGGCCATGGCCCGGTCACCGGCCCGATTCCGGTCGATACGATCACGGATTTCGGCAAGGGCGATACGTATGGCATCCAGGGCGATACCGATAAGTCCCACCAGGACGTGCTGGATCTGAGTCAACTGCTGCAAGGCGAACAGGCCCATCTGACGGTAGGTGTCGATGGCACGGTCTCAGGAGATCTGACCCAGTATCTGCATATCTCCAAGGATGGCGATAACGCGGTCATTAACGTCAGTTCACACGGCACCCTGAACGCTGCGGGAAATGGCTATGACCAGCAAATTGTGCTGGAGGGCCGCGCTGATTTGACGACAGGCCATGACCTGGCTTCGCCTGAAGGGCAAGCCAGCTTGATCAACAGCCTGATCCAGCAGGGCAAACTGAACGTGGATCACAACAGCTAAACCACTCTACAGTCAGTCCTTCGCCCGCATTCCGGCCAGCCCCGGGGTGCGGGCGATTTTTCTGCCCTCTCCCTGGCCGCAGTTTTGACATATCTTTGCTTTTCTGCAGTCAAGTCCTGCCCTGTATTGTCTTTCCCGCCAATATAAAGTGCGTGGGCACATGCGTAACATCCAGATTCATGCTCGCCGCCAGTACACGTTTCGCGGATAGGCAGGCGCAACCGAATTCACCACTGGGAACTCAATAAAAATGGCAACCGATACCGTTCTGATCACCCACGTCACCGGCCAAGCCTGGATGCGCGCATCCGATGGCACCATGATTGCGCTGCACGAAGGCATGCGCGTGCCGGTCAACGCGCACATCCTGACGAACGAGGGCGCCAGCGTGACCCTGCAGGCCAACGGCGTGCCGCCGGTCATCGTCGGTCAGAATGCCGACATGCTGGTCACCGACGATCTGGCTGCCGCGCAGCCGCAGCCGGCTGACAATGCGGTGACGCCGCCAGCCGACACTGTGGCCGACCAGATTCTGGCCGCGCTGGACGCGGGCCAGGACCCGTTCGCCCTCCTGGATCCGACCGCCGCGGTGCTGACCGGCGGCGGTGGCGGCGGCGACAGCTTCACCCGCTTGTCCAGCGTGGTCGAGGCCACCACGCCCCTGGGCCTGGCCTATCCGCGACCGGGCGTGGAAACGCCTGAATTCGTGCTGCTGGGCGGGGCGGCTGCGGGGGACGATGGTGTTGCGGCGGCGTTGCTTCCCGCTCCGACTATCGAGATTCCTGATGCGAACAACGAGCCGACCGCGACTCCGGGTAATTTCACGATCTCTGAAGACAAGACTGAAGCAGTAGACGGGGTGGTCGGCTCGTTTAGCTTCAGTGCTGCTGGCGGCCTGCAGGCCTTGATATTCAATTTTTCCGCTGAAACCGGAACGGATGGCGGTGCAGTTGCTCCGGCAGGTACCACCCTGACGGTCACTCTGGCTCAGTTGCTGGCCGCATCCGGCTCCCCGATCGAAATCGACACTGACCGTGGCTTGCTGGTGATCACCGGTTATAACCCCAGCACGGGCGAAGTCAGCTATCGCTATACTTCCGACGGCTGGCAGGATCATCGCCAGGGAGATGGCGAGTCGGTCCTGGATACCATCGGGATCACTGTGGTGGATACCCAGGGCCGGACCGTGTCGTCTGATCTGGTGGCGAACATTACGGATACGGTGCCTCAGGCGGTTGCCGATGAGGTGGATCAGGGGGCTGAGAATACGGCGGTCGATGTCGACGTGTTTGCCAACGACAAGGGTGGCGCCGATGACGTGGACCTGGCAACGGGTGTGAAGCTGGTGGACGGCAGCCTGAGCGGCAAGGGCGAACTGGTCTACAACGACAACGGCACCTTCACGTATACGCCTGCGGCGGGCGAGGAAGGCAAGGTCACGTTCAAGTACGAGATCACGGACGCTGACGGGGATCCGTCGGTGGCGGAGGTGACGATCAATCTGGTGGCGGACTCCAAGCCGGAGATCGAGGTCACGCCGAGCGATCCGGCTGCGCAGCCCGGCACGGGCACGGTGCTCGAATCGGGCCTGGCCGATGGTTCCGCGCCTGGCGACAGCAAGACGACGAGCGGCACGCTGAACATCAACACGGGCAACGACGCGATCGGCAAGGTCGAGATCACGGGCAAGGACGGTCCGGTGGACGTGACCGCTGGCGGCACGGTGCAGGGTGCGCACGGCACGCTGACGGTGACGTTGTCTGGCGGCGTGTACAGCTACAGCTACACGCTGACCTCGGCGACGACCGACGTCGACGGTGCGGTGGAGAGCGACGACTTCACGGTGAAGGTCACCGACAGCGATGGCGATGCAGCCACGGCGGGCCTGACGGTCGAGATTACGGACGATGTGCCCACGGCGGAGAATCACCTGAACGTCGGCACGGTCACGGAGAATGCCGCGACCGACCATGTCGAGGGCAGCGTCCTGGGCGCGGGCAGTGGCAGTCATTACGGCGCCGACGGCGCGGCGGCCAGCGGTGCGCTGGCCTGGGGCACGGCGGTGGCGACCAAGGGCGGTGCGACGGTGAACCTGTCGGACTACGGCCATCTGGATCAGAACGCGGACGGGACGTGGAAGTTCACGCTGGACAACACCAAGCCGGCCACGCAGGCGCTCAATGACGGCGATACGATCAACGTGAAATTCAGCTACACGCTGGAGGACGGCGACGGCGACACCGTCACCAAGGATGTCAGCTTCTCGATCAAGGGTGCCAACGACGCGCCCACGATCGTGGTGCCGAATGCGCCGGATCTGCAGGGCGTCCATGCAGTCGTGACCGAGGAATCGCTGCCGCGCGGCATCGCCGACGGCACGGGCAGCCCCGATGGGGATCATGCCAGTTCGGCGACCTTCGCGGGCACGATCACCGTGGGCGATCCGGATACGCCGGTCTCGAGCCTGACGCTCAGCCTCGGCACGGCGGTGGCCGCGGCGCAAGGCCCGGGTTCGGGCGGCGCGGCGATTGCGGACCTGACCTCGCATGGCCTCCCGGTGCATTGGACCAACGTGGGCGGCAAGCTGGTCGGCTACACCGGCACGCTCAATGGCGGCGATTACCATGAGGTGCTTACGGTCCAGTTGACCGCCGGCGACACAGGCGCGTCCCGCGGCTACACGGTGACGCTGCACGATACGCTGGATCATCCTGAGAACAGCGTGGAGGATGTGATTGACCTGAAGATTCCGGTGACGGTATCCGATGGGGATCTGAGTGCAGGCACGACGATCACGGTGCGCATTGAGGACGATATGCCGGCTGTGGTGGAAAACCCGGCTCCCGTGCAGACCACGAATGTGGACATTCCCGATATCTACACTGGGAAAGTCGATTTTTCCGGGTATGGAGGCTCCAAGACTGGTTATAGCTTTGATAATGGTGCCGTCACGGTGTCGGCGGTGGGTTTTACGTCCAGCACTAATCTGACGTTGGGCGCCGCGAATGTTTATCAAAACAGCAATGGCCTGGGTGTCAAGAGCAGCAACGAACCGTATTTTGCCCTTGATGGCGAGGTCGATTATCGCAAGGTGGGTGATCAAGGCGCTTCCGAGGAATTGACGGTTGAGTTGTCTGGCAACAAGGTGGCCTATGGTGTCACGGTCGAGTTCTCCCAGATGTTCGGTGGTGAACTTGAACGCGGTGTTGCATTGTTCTATCGGGATGGCGTCTTGGTCTCCAGCCAGGAATTTTCCTCTGATACGAGCAGTGGGGACTATGCCGCCAATTTCCAGGTGCAGGACGGCGGATTCGACAAGATCGTCTTCAAGGCCCTGGATAATGGTGAGTCCGCGGCTCACAAGGACAATAGCGATTTTGCGGTCAAGAGCATTACGTTCCTCGGCTCCGAGGACACGCATCCCATCGCCTACGCAACCGGCCACATCGCGCTCAGCTATGGTGCGGATGGTCCGGGCGATCTGAACCTGACGAGCGCGGAAACAGGGCTGAAAACAGCCGATGGCCGTGCTGTGTTCAGCACGGTTTCCGCCGATGGAAATACCATCGTTGGGAAGGACGCGGACGGGCACCTGGTTTATGAGATCAAGCTCACGCCCGCGACCGGCCAATGGGAGTTCTACCAATACCAGGCCATGGATCGGACTGCGGACGGTCATATCGACTTCAACTACCAGATCACCGATGCGGATGGTGATGGCGCGCAGGGGCATGTGTCGATTGCCGTCAATACTGCGCCGGAATTCCTCAGCGGTGCCGACACGACCGATACGCCGCCGAACAGCGACGCCTACGCCTTCACGGGGGTGGATCCGCATGACGGCTCGGCGACCGTGGGCGCGGTGCAGGCGCACGATGTCGATGGGGATGCGTTGAGCTACCAGATCACCGGTGGAAACGGGAGTGGCGCCTATAGCATCGATGCTGCGACCGGAGAAGTCCGGGTCGATGGTTCGAAGGTGGGTGACCTGTTCGGCAAGGAGCAGACCGACACGTTGACGGTGCAGGTCTCCGACGGCAAGGGTGGCATGGATACCGCGACGGTGGATATCCACCTGGTCGGCGACAAGCTGGTGACTGGTACCAATGAGCAGAACACGCTGAATGGGAGTATTGGCGCCGATATCCTGCTGGGCGATGCTGGTGGTGTTAAGACGACGGTCCAACCAGGTCAGAACTACAACATCGCGCTAGTGGTGGATACTTCTGGGTCGATGAGTAGCGATTCCGGCCAGACTAAGCCAGTCTGGGTGGAGGATGGATATTGGAGTGGCAAGGGGAAGAATAAGACCTGGGTCGATACCAGCCACTATGAAGACCAGCCTATTTCCCGGATGGAACTCGTCCAGGATGCTCTGAAGAACCTCGCTGCGCAGCTTGTAAATCATGATGGCAAGGTTAATGTCGCTCTGATTGACTTTAACAGTGACGCGAGGGATGTTACGCCGAGCTATGGGCAGTCGGGCTATGTGTTTAAGGATCTGGACTCTACGTCTCTGGCTGCGTTGATTGCCAAGATTGATGCTTTGGCGGCTAATGGAGCAACCAACTATGAGGATGCTTTCAAGGAGGCTGGAGACTGGTTTCAGTCGCTGCCTTCGGACCCCAGCTACAAAAATCTGACGTTCTTCTTGACGGATGGCAATCCGACGTCCAGCAATAGCGGCTCGGGGAACTGGGGTGGGAACTACACTGATTATTCCGACGTCAATAATGCCTTGGATGATTTCCAGAGGGTCTCCAACTACGGTGAGATTCATGCGATCGGCATTGGCTCTGGGATCAATGAGGATCTGCTCAAGTTCTTCGATAATACGGATTCGACTGGGCAAAAGCAGTGGGTTCAACTTGACGATGGTCAGTGGATTCAGGCCAACACCGGTCAGGTGGATATTGTTGATAACGCCGCTCAACTTGAGGCTGCATTGCAGGGAGGGTCTTCGAGCACCGATCCGCTGCCGGTCAGCAACGACACCCTGTCGGGCGGCGACGGCAACGACATCCTGTTCGGCGACGTCATCAACACCGACAATCTGTCGTGGGCGGGCCGTCCGGACAACCTGCCGGACGGCTCGGGCCTGGATGCGCTGAAGGCGTACCTGAAGGCCGATCTGGGTCACGATGCGACGAACCAGGACATCTATGACTACATCAAGGATCATTCCGATCAGTTCAACGTGCCGGGCGACATCCGAGGCGGGAACGACACCCTCGATGGAGGCGCGGGCAACGACACCCTCTATGGCCAGGGTGGCAACGACACCCTGATCGGCGGGGCCGGCAACGACACGCTCTATGGCGGCGCGGGCGACGATGTGTTCGTGTGGAAGCTGGGCGACCAGGCCGAGGCCGGGCAGCCGATGGCAGTGGACCGCGTCAAGGATTTCGGCGTGGATGCGGCCAGCGCCAATGGCAAGGATCTGCTGGATCTCAGCGATCTGCTGCAGGGCCACACCGACGGCGCTGCGCCGGGCGATCATGGCGACCTGACGCAGTACCTGCACATCAGCGGCGACGGCAGCAAGACCGTCATCGACGTGAAGGTCAACGCGGACGGGACGGCGGCCGATCACGTGACCCAGCAGATCGTCATCGATAACATCGACCTGACGGTCGGCCATGGCGGTGATACGCAGGCCCAGCTCATCAACAGCCTGATCAATGACGGCAAGCTGAAGGTCGATCAGGGCTAAATCGTTATTCCGTCACTCTTTCGCCCGTTTTCCGGATTCTCCCGGAGAGCGGGCGTTTTACATGTGGGCCCGGCGCTTCATGCGGGCACATCCGTTTCCACCATGGCTTGATCTCGCTTCGAGAAGGGGGCAGGACGGCAATTGGCTCCTCGGGCGAATTGCGCAGGCATCTCGCTGGAGATGCCGTTCTAACCCCACCCGTCGGACCACGCCGGGCTCGCGTCCCATCCCTCCATTGTCGTCAACGACAATGTCAAGCCCCCCGTTGCACCGGTAGTATCCTTGCGACAAACGTGGAATTGTTGCATCGCCTCTTTTCTATTGCACCTATTTGTATCAAAATCCGTGCATGTCCTATTGCCAGCCGACCGCTGCCAGGGTCCGTGCCCTGTCCTGGGGGTTGACGGTACTGGTCCTGTTCCTGGCGCTGGCCTGGGGGCCGGCGCCGGCGGTGACGTTCGACCCGGGGGCGCTGGTGTCCTATGCACGCCAGCACTACGGCGCCAAGGCCAGCCGCGCGGTGGAGTCCTGGCAAGCCATGCTGGCCCAGGCCGCAGGGCTGGACGAGCAGGAAAAGCTGCGCATGGTCAACAGCTTCTGGAACAACACCCTGATCGGCAGCGAGGACATTACGGTCTGGGGCCAGGTGGATTACTGGGCCACGCCGCTGCAATCGCTGTCCAAGGGCGCGGGGGACTGCGAGGACTACGTGATCGGCAAATATTTTTCTCTGCTGTACCTGGGCGTGGCGCCCGAAAAGCTGCGCTTCGTCTATGTGCGCGCCCAGATCGGCAGCCAGAGCATCGCCCACATGGTGCTGGGCTATTATCCACAGCCTCAGGCCGAGCCCCTGGTGCTCGACAGTCTGGTGGATCGGATGCAGCCCGCACACAATCGGCCGGACTTGACGCCGGTGTTCAGTTTCAATGCCCAGGGGGTGTACATGCCCGGTGGGAAGCGGTCTTCGGTGGATGGCATCGGCCGGTGGCGGGATCTGTTGTCCCGCATGCGGACCGAAGGTTTTCAGCCGTGATGGAATGAAAGGAATGTCATGTCCCTGTTGAGACAACTGCTGTTGAGTGTGACCCTGGCGATTCTGGTGATCCTGGTCGGGGCGACCTTGTTCAGTATCGGTTCGGCGCGCCAGTATCTGGACGCTCAGCTCCAGGGACAGAGCGATGCCACCGCGACCTCTTTGGCGCTGACCTTGTCGCAGCCGTCCAACCAGGACCCGACGGTGCGTGAACTGCTGATTTCCGTGTTGTTCGACAGCGGCCAGTTCCGGGTGGTGGAATTTCTGGATCCCACGGGCCGGATCCTGATCCGTCGCGAGATCGAGGACGGTCGCGACGACCGAGTCACGGCGCCGGACTGGTTCAGCCATCTGTTGCCCCTGGAACGGCACGAGGCCCAGCGCCAGGTGACCAATGGCTGGTCTCAACTGGGCGTGATCCGGCTGCAGGCGAACGATGCCTACGCGCGCAATGCCTTGTGGGACAGCACTGCGCGGATCGTGACCCTGACGGTCGGGGCCGGCATTCTGTGGGGGCTGTTCGTGGTCATGCTGATGCGCTGGCTGCGCCGGGCGCTGCAGGATGATGTGACGGCGCGGGTCCAGGCCATGGCGCAGGCATCGACGGGCGACGAGCTGCCGCCGGTGCGCCACCCTGCGATGCTGGAATTGCGCGAGGTCTCCCAGATCATCGCCCGCACGCACGAACAGGTGCGGGCGACGGCGGCCGAACATCAGTCGCGCATCGAATCGCTGGAACTCGAGCTGAACCAGGACACGGTGACGGGCCTGGCCAATCGCAAGTATTTCATCAACGAGCTGCGCCGCTTGCTGGAGCAGTCCACGCCCGGGCAGGGCGAGGGCGGCCACGTGATGCTGTTCCGCCAGTGCGATCTGCAGTCGATCAACCAGACCATGAGCCGCCAGGTGGTGGACCAGTGGCTGCGCAATATGGGCCAGTTGGTGCTGGAGGTGCTGCGCGAACGGCTGGGGCAGCAGGCCTGGCTGGCGCGTCTGAACGGGTCGGACTTCGCCTTCATCATGCCGATGATGCCGGGTCCGGTGGCGGTGCGCGTGGCGCAGACCGTGGGCGAGATCCTGCAGGCCCAGCGCATCCAGTTGGGTCAGGCGGGGCTGTGCCGCTGGCGCATGGTGCTGACGGATTTCGAGTCAGGTGAAGGGCTCAGCGATGTGCTGTCGCGCCTGGACGAGGCCTTGATGCGTGCCGAAAGCGCCGGCCATACGAATGTGGAATACGTGCCGGGCGAAGACCTGCGCAGCGTGACGGGCGCCCGGGGCGGCGGCGAGCAGGCCTGGCGCGTCTTGCTGCGCAATGCGCTGGACGAGGGCTGGTTTGCGCTGGTGACCCAGCGCGATGTGTCCACGATCTCCGATGACCGCGTGCAGGGCCTGCTGACTTTGCATGAGCCGGGGGCGTCCGAGCCTTTGTCGGGCTATCTGTTCATGCCGCCGGCCGTGCGCCTGGGGCTGTCTGCGGACTGCGATGCCCGGGCCGTCAGCCTGGGCCTGGGCTGGTTGCGCACGCATCCGGGCGATCTGGTGCTGCGCGTGTCGCTGGCCTCGATCCTGAACGAGGAATTCCGCGGCGAGGTCGCCGGCCTGCTGGTCGAGGCGCCCGACCAGAGCGCCCGCCTGCTGATGGATCTGGATTCCTACGGCCTGGTGGCGCATCGCGCCCAGGTGGTGGCGTTTGCCGCGATGCTGCGCGAACACGGCGTGCGCCTGGGCCTGCGGCGCTTTGCCGAGCAGCCCGAGGCGCTGCTGTATCTGCACGAGATCCGGCCCGAATACATCCGCGTGTCGGGCAATCTGCTGGCCGCGCAGGCCGCCAGTCCGGGCGCCCGCCGCCTGCTGGAGGCCGTCCAGGAAACCGCCCGCGAGATCGGCGCGGTGGTGGATCTGGCCGCGGGGTCGTAGGGCGTGATGTCCTGGGGGCTGGGGCGTAGACTATAATCGCGCAGCTTGCGCCGATGCGGCTGTCTTTCCGGGCGGTTGCGCTTCTTGGGCATTCGGCGCCGAGTCTCTGCAGCCTCTGTAGTTAAATGGATATAACTTTCCCCTCCTAAGGGAAGATTGCAGGTTCGATTCCTGCCGGAGGCGCCAAATTTCTGCCGCAGGCGCCGGCTTCTCGGCGGTCGGCAGACATTTCAGGGAGCCCGTGGATGATGGCTTTTGTGTCTGCCGTCGCGCATCATTTTTCCACGCTCTGGGCGCCCTCCGACCTCTGGTTGCTCGCGCTTTCCCTCGTGCTCGGTCTGGCTTTGGGCCGGGTCGCGCGGCGCATGCCGTCGTGGACCGTGCTGGTGCTGCTGCTGGTGGTGCTGCTGTTGCTGGGCAGTGCGGTGGCACTGACCGCGCAGGACGCCCCGCTGGCGCGGGCCTTGCAGGGAACTGCCGTCTTGCTGCTGGGTTTGTGGCTGATCCGGCAAATGGGGCTGACCATTTTTCGCGGTTTGCTGCCCCGGCTGCACGTCCACCCGCCGCGCATTCTCGAAGAACTGCTGATCCTGTTCGCGTATGTGGGCTGGGGACTGCTTCGGCTGTCGCAGGCCGGGCTGGACCTGGGCGGGCTGGTGGCCGGCACGGCCGTGCTGACCGCGGTGGTGGCTTTTGCCATGCAGGACACGCTGGGCAATATCCTGTCCGGGGTGGCCTTGCAACTGGATCATTCCCTGCATATCGGTGATTGGCTCGAACTGGCGGACTTCGAAGGCGAGGTGATCGCGGGCGAGGTCGTCCAGGTCCAGTGGCGCCACACGGCGGTGCGCACCATCGCGGGCGAGATGCTGCTGATCCCCAACAGTCAGCTCATGAAGGGACACGTCAAGCTGGTGGGGGGGCCATCGGTGCCTGTGCGCCAGCGCATGATCATGTTCCATGCGGAGGCGTCTGTCCTGGCCTCCGAGGTGATCACCGAGGTGGAGCGCGTCCTGCGTGAGGCCGAATCCGCCGCGGTCGCCCGTGATCCCGCGCCCCGATGCCAGATCGCCGATTTGACCGATGGGCGGATCACGTATGCCGTCCGGTATGGCTTGACCGATCCCCGTGCCCCGGCCGGCACCGATTCATGGGTGCGGCAGCATGTGCAGGCCGTCTTTGTGCGCCGGGGCTGGTCGCTGGCGGCGCCTGTCAGGACCCTGAATGGGACGGCCCGGGCATCCGCCTCGACTGAAGCCGGCCGCGCGCCGGACGAACTGGACGCGCGCGTGCAATGCCTGCGGGACGTCGACCTGTTCCAGCCCCTGACCGACGGTGAACGGCTCGATCTGGCCCGCCGGCTGAAGACCATGCCTTTCGTCCCGGGAGGGCTGGTGGTCCGCCAGGGAGAGCAGGGCGATTGCCTGTATATCGTGCTCAAAGGGCGGGCGGCGGTCTGGCTGGAGACGCAGGGGCGGCAGCGTTTGCTGGCCGAGGTGGGGCCGGGTCACGTGATCGGCGAGATGAGCCTGATGACGGGCGATCCCCGCAGGGCGTCCCTGAGGGCGCTCAGCCCCATGGTCTGCTATGCCCTGTTCAAGGCGGATTTCCAAAGCATCCTGGAATCGCGGCCGGCGCTGGCCGAGATGTTCGCGCAACTGCTGGCCCGCCGCAGTCTCGAACTGGAGGCCTTGCGCAACGAAGCGCCTGCGGCCGCCCCCGCCGAGCGCGCCGAAGGGGCGGCGATCCTGGCCCGTATCCGCCATTTTTTCGGGATCGCCTGAGGGGGGCGGGTCACGTCAGCAGATGCCGGCTGACGGCCTGATCCAGGAACTGGCGGGTGCATTGCTGGATCGAATCCACCAGCGCCATCGTCAGCCGGGATGCCGTCCGATGTTTCGCCAGAATGGCCCAGGTATCCAGCCGGATGTCCGGCTGGAAGGGGATGATCTTCAGGTCGGAGCCGGGCTGCGCGTGCGCAAGGGCCGAGAAGGTATCCACGATGGCGATGCCGGCCCCCGCTTTAGCCAGCAGGCAGGCGGTCTCGGAATAGCGCACTTCCACGTTGACGCGGTAGGGGGTCTGCTCGGATTTGAAAGCCCCCCGCACCAGCGGACCCAGTCGTGACCCCATCTCCAGGCCGATCAAGGCGTGCTCCGCCAGTTGGGCGGGCCGCAGGACGGACGCCTGGCTCAGGGGATGCGTGTCGCGCATGACGCACACCATGCCGATCGAGGCGATGGGGATCATCTGGACGCTGCTGCTCAGCTCGGGCTCCAGGGCGATGGCCAGGCCCAGGTCGGCGGCGCCGGATTCCACCTTCTCGACCACGGTGTACGAGCGTCGCACGTCGAAGAACACTTTGACGTTCGGGCGTTGCGCCAGCAGGTCCTGGATCGCGATCGGCAGGACGGTATGCCCCAGTTGCGGCGTCGCGACCACGCGCACGTGACCGTATCGGTTTTCCTTCAGTTCTTCAGCCGTCTGCGACAGCGTATGGAGCATGAGGAAAATGGAATCCGATTGCTCGTAGAGGATCTTGGCCTCGTCGCGGGCCACCAGCCTGTTGGCCCGGCGATCGAACAGCGCCAGGCCCAGCTGCGCCTCGAGCTGGCGGATGGCCGTGCTGACCGCCGGTTGCGAGATTTGCAGCACGCGGGCGGCGCCCAGGGTGGTGTGGCTTTGCATGACCGCCCTGAAGATTTCCAGAAGTCGCAGATTCACTATAAGTAAAACCTATTCTGAATTGGAAAAAATTAATACTTGTTTATTTTATCAGCATCCATAAAATGGCCGTGATCGCTGCGGTATCCCTACGTTTTTTCATTCACCACCACGCAGCCACGAGGAGACAGAATCATGCAGTTCTTTGGAAAAGCCCTGACCGCTTTGGCGTGCGGAGCCCTCTTCGCCAGCGCCTCCTGGGCCGCCGACGTCACGAACGTCCGCGTCCTCGGCTGGTACGGCAATCAGCCCCAGTCACAGAAGCTGGAACGCCCCTTCTGGGAAAAGATCGGCGAACGCACGCAAGGGCAGTTCAAGGCCAATTTCCGCACCATCGACGAATTGGGCCTGAAAGGCTTCGAGTCCCTGCGGACCTTGCAAAGCGGCGCCTTCGACATCGTGTCGTTCCAGATTTCCTTCGTCAGCGGCGAGGCGCCGGTGCTCATGGGCGCCGATCTGCCGGGGGCGGCCTTTACCTTCGGTGACCTGCAGCGCAACCTGACAGCCTACCAGCCCGTGCTGGAAAAGGAACTCGACACCCGCTTCAACGCCAAGCTGCTGACGACCTGGTCCTTTCCGTTCCAGATCCTGTATTGCAAGGGCCAGGTCAAAAGCCTGGACGACTTGCGCGGCAAGAAGGTGCGGGTCAGCGGCGCGCTCAGCGCCAAGCTGGTCGAAAGCCTGGGCGGCGCGAGCGTCACCCTGGCCGGCCCCGAGGTCTATCAGGGGCTGATGCAGGGCGTGGTGGATTGCGCCGTCACGGGCAGCCAGTACGGCAATAGCAACGACTGGTTCGAGGTGTCCGACAGCCTGCTGCCGATTCCCGTGGGGGGCGCGGGCGCGGTGCTGCACGTGGCCCGCAAGGCGTTCTGGGACAAGCTGTCGGCCGAACAGCAGGCCTCGCTGGCCGGGGAACTGAAGAAGCTGGAAGGTGATCTGTGGGCCATGGGCCGCGAAAGCCATGAAAACGGCATCAATTGCAATATCGGCCGCACGCCGTGCGACGGCAAGCTCGGCAAGATGACCCTGGTCAAAAGCACGCCGGCTGACCAGCAACGGGTGAACGATCTGCTCAAGAGCGACCTGATCCCGCTGTGGCTGCAGGATTGCAATGCCGCTTCAAGCACCTGCGGCGACGACTGGTTCAAGACGATCGGCGCCGCCGCCGGCATCCAGCCGTAGTCCACTGCGCGGCGCCTGCAAGCCTGCCGTCGGCCGGTCCGCGGGCGCCGCCTTTTTCACCAGGAAGTTCTCATGCGTTTATTCATTGATCGGCTGGATCAGGCTTTGAATGCCTTGACCGGCCGCGTCAGCCTGGTCGCCGGCTGGGCCTTGCTGGCCTTGTCCGTGGCCATCACAGTCAATGTGCTGCTGCGCAAACTGTTCAACTATTCCTTCCAGGGCGTGGACGAATATGGCGGCTATTGCCTGGCCATCTGCGCCTCCATCGGTTTCGCCCAGGCCATGTACGATCGCGCGCACATCCGCATCGACGTGCTGACCCAGGTCTTCCCCCTGAAGCTGCGCGCCTTTTTCGACGTCGTCACCCAGATTCTCCTGCTGCTGGTCGCCGTGCTGCTGATGCTCAAGGCGATCGAGGTGGTCCAGACCTCGCACCAGATGCGGGCCCTGGCCATCAGCCCGCTGCGCACGCCGCTGGCGGTGCCTCAGGGCGTGTGGGCCGGCGCGCTGACGTGGTTCTGCTTCACGCTGGGGGTGCATGCCCTGCGTGCGCTGCTCAAGCTGCTGGCCGGCGACTGGCAGACGGTGGTCCGTGAATTCGGGTCGGCCAACCTCGATGAAGAAATCGAGCAGGAAGTGGCCCTGGCGCAAGCGCGCATGAGCGCCCGGACGGGAGGCCAGCCATGATCCTCGGACTGTTCTATCTGGTCGGCCTGACCCTGTTCCTGATGACGGGGATTCACGTCGCCAGCGCCATCCTCATGACGGCGCTGGTCAGCGACTATTTCACCCTGCAGATCCTGCCCAATATGATGGGCAACATCCTCTGGAACACGATGAACGAGTTCCTGCTGGTGGCGATTCCGCTGTTCATCCTGTTGGGCGAGATCCTGACGCGCAGCGGGGTGGCGGACCGGATGTACGGGGCGCTGGCCGCCTGGCTGCGCTGGCTGCCCGGCGGCTTGCTGCACACCAATATCGTGACCTCGGCCCTGTTCGCCGCCACGTCGGGCTCCAGCGTGGCGACCGCGGCCACCGTCGGCACGGTGGCGCTGCCTACGCTCAAGTCGCTGGGCTACCAGGAACGCCTGGTCCTGGGGTCGATCGCGGCCGGGGGCACCCTGGGCATCCTGATTCCGCCCAGCATCAATATGGTGGTCTACGGCGCCTTGACCGAAACCTCGGTCGGCAAGCTCTTTGCCGCCGGGATCGTGCCGGGGCTCGTCCTGACGCTGATCATGATGGGCATCATCGTGGTGATGTCGCTGCTCAAGAACGTCGCCCCCAAGGACGAGCGCAAGGCGCTGGCGTTGGCGCAGCGCCTGAAACTGCTGCTGGACATCCTGCCGGTGGCGCTGATCTTCTGCCTGATCATGGGCAGCATCTACCTGGGCTGGGCCACGCCGACCGAGGCCGCCGCCGCCGGCGTCGTCGGCTCCCTGGTGATCGCCGCCGCCAATCGCACGCTGTCCATCGCCATGCTGCACGGCGCGTTCCTGGCGGCGTTGCGCACCACGGCCATGGTCATCCTGGTGGTGATGGCCGCCTTCGTGCTGAACTTCGCGCTCAGCATGGCGGGCGTGCCCCAGATGTTGTCCGAGTACGTGCGCGACCTGCACCTGTCGCCCATGGTCACCATCTGGGCGCTGGTCGTCTTCTACCTGCTGCTGGGCTGCTTCCTGGAGGCCATCGCCATGATGGTCACCACCGTCGGCGTGGTGGTGCCGCTGGTCGTCAGCCTGGGCTTCGATCCCCTGTGGTTCGGCATCTTCATGGTCCTGATGATGGAGATGGCCCTGATCACCCCGCCGGTCGGGCTGAACCTGTTCGTGGTTCAGAACATTCGCCTCAGCAGGGGGCACATCACCGACGTCTACATCGGTGCCTTGCCCTTTGTCCTGGCCATGCTGCTGCTGGTGGCCCTGCTGATTTATTTCCCGGGCATCGTGCTGTGGCTGCCCCATCAACTGTTCACCTAAACGCATGAGACATCTTTCGAACCAGGCCATGCGCCTGCAACCCCAACTGTTGTCCGACGGCGCCTTCGCGCCCTATGGAGAAGTCATCGAGCATGCGGGCGACGCGCCCCGGCGTCCCATGGCCGTGCCGTTCGACGCGCCGCGTGCCGACGTCCGCTTCGGCATGACGGTCAACCGGCTCCCGCATGTCGACGAGCCCGTGATCCACGTGGACCTGCTGGAGCGGCATCCGCATTCTCCCCAGACCTTCATCCCGCTGGGCGGCGTCACCCGCAGTCTGGTCGTGGTGGCCTGCTCCACGCCGGACGGCGCGCTGGATCTATCCACGCTGCGCGCCTTCATCTGCGCGCCGAACCAGGGCGTCGTCTACCGCCTGGCGGTGTGGCACTATGCCTTCACCAGCATCGACAGCCACACGGAGGTGGCGGTGATCCTGGGCCGCACGCATCAGGGGGACGACACGGAATACACCCGCCTGCAAGTGCCGGTGGAAGTGATGCTGCAGGAGGTCCGCCGTGCTCAAGAGTGACGTGGGGGACGCGCGGCGCCTGCGCCTCGTCAGCCTGCACGAGATGGTGTCGCTGGATCCGAACACCCGCCTGTCCGATTCCAGCGCCGCCACGCCGGTGCTCAAGCTGATCTGCCCCAATCTGGTCCGTCTCGATCACGAGATGCAGATCCAGCCGGAACTGGCGAGTGCCTGGCGCGTGTCGGATGATCAGTGCGTCTACCGCTTCATCTTGCGCGAGGGCCTGCGTTTCCACGACGGCAGCGCCGTGGATGCCCGGAGCGTCGTCTGGAATTTCGAGCGGATCCTCGATTCGCGCACGGGGTCGGTGCTGCCCCGGGATTTCGAGCCGCTGCGCGCCGTGCGCGCCCTGAACGACCACGAGGTGGTGTTCGAACTGCACCGGCCCTGGCCCGCCTTTCTGCACCACCTGGCGGGCCGCTGCCATCTCGTGGCGGACACTGCATTGCAACCCTGCGGCGCGGGCGCCTTCCGTCTGGTCGAATGGGTGCGCGGCAGCCATCTGCGTCTGCAGCGCTTTGCGGATTACTGGAACGCCGACGACATCCACGTGGACGAACTGCTCGTCACCTGGGCGCCGGACGGGGGCGCGCGCACCCGGCTGATCGAATCCGGCGACTTCGACGTCATGGAGGTCGTGCCCGCGGCCGAGGCCGGGCGTCTGCGCGATGCGGGCCTGGCGGCCATCACGCACGCGCGTTCCAGCACGCGGCTGACGCTGGCCATGAATTGCCGCCGCCCGCCTTTCGATGACCCGGAACGTCGCCGCGCAGTGGCGCGCGCCCTGGACCGCCAGGCCTTGGTCGAGCGGTATGCGGGCCCCCACGGCCGGGCCACGTCGGCGGTCTGGGGCGAGGATCATGCGCCCGTGCCGGCGGAGGCGGCCCGTCCGGCGGGTGATCGGTCTTCGGCGGCGGGCGGGAGCGAGATCCTGCAAGGCGTCATGACCCGGGTGTCGCCCATGCCCGCTGTGGCGGGCGACGTGGGCGCCATGCTGGAACCCCTGGGCCTGCGCCTGGACATGCGCGGCTACGACGATCCGCCCTGGTGGCCGATGGTCTATTGCGACACGGACTGGCAGATCGCCTTCCAGGGCATGGGCACGCGCGCCCATGCGGACATGCTGTTTTCCCGTGAGTTCTGCACCGGGGGCAGTTTCAACAGCACGGGCTACAGCAATCCGGCGCTGGACGAACTGGTCGCGCAGGCACGGCATGCCGTCGACCCCGTAGAGCGGGACCGCCTGTATGCCGCTGCGCAAGAGATTCTGGCCAGGGACGTGCCGGTGATCGTGCTCTACGGATCGGATACGCTGGCGGGAACGCGGCCTGGCGTGAGCGGCTTCCGGGCGCACCCGCTGAGCTACTGGGACCTGGCCGGCGTCCGTGTGGACGACGCCGGCCTTTCTGCCACAAGGAAGACATGACGAACCAACGCGATTTCGTGGGATACGCCGGCAAGCCGCCCGATCCCCGCTGGCCGGGCGACGCGCGCCTGGCACTGAACATCGTCCTGAATTACGAAGAGGGTTCGGAAGCCTCGTATCCCGACGGCGACGCGCGATCCGAGCTGGGCCTGACGGAAGTCAGCAGCAGCGGCCTGCCGGGACGGGACATGGCCGCCGAATCGATGTTCGAGTACGGCAGCCGCGTCGGCATCTGGCGCATCCTGCGCCTGCTGCGCGAACGCCGGATGCCTGCCACCGTGTTTGCCTGCGCCCTGGCGCTGGAGCGCAATCCCGCCGTGGCGCAGGCCATCCGCGAGGCCGGCTACGACGTGTGCAGCCATGGCTGGCGCTGGACGCCGCCCCAGGGCCGGACCCGGGAACAGGAAGCGCATGACATCGCCCGCGCGGTCGCCTCGCTGGAAAAAAGCCTGGGGGAGCGACCGGCGGGCTGGTACTGCCGCTATGCGCCGACGGAACATACCCGCAGCCTGCTGGCCGAGCACGGCGGGTTTCTGTACGACTCGGACAGCTATGCGGACGAACTGCCGTATTGGGTCCGGATGGCGGACGGCGAGCACCGGCTGGTCATCCCCTATACCCAGGCGCACAACGACGGCAAGTTCGTGCGCAGCGGCATCGCCACCGCCGAGGACTTCTTCACGTTCCTGCGCGATTCCTTCGACATGCTCTACGAAGAAGGCCGGGAGCAGCCTCGCATGATGTCGGTGGGGCTGCACATGCGGCTGGTCGGCCATCCGGGCCGGGCGGCCGGCCTCGCCCGGTTCCTGGACTATGTCCGTCAGCATGAGCATGTCTGGATCTGCCGGCGCATCGATATCGCCCGGCACTGGCATCGCCTGCATCCGCCTGCCTGACCGGGAGTCCGCCATGCCGATCGCATTGACGGCCACGCAGGCCCTGGCGGCCTTGCGCGCCGGAACCCTGACCAGCGAACGCCTGGTGTCCGCGTGCCTGGAGCGCATCGCCGAGCGGGAGCCGCATCTGCATGCCTGGGTCGAGGTCCAGGCGAGCCAGGCCCTGGAACAGGCCCGCGCCTGCGACCGCCTGCCCGCCACGCGTCCCTTGCATGGCCTGCCGCTGGGGGTGAAGGACGTGCTGGACGTCCAGGGTTTCCCCACGCGCTGCCAGTCCCCCATCCATGCCGGTGCGCGTCCCGGGCTGGACGCCGCCTGCGTGGCGGCCGCCCGCCGGGCGGGCGCCATCATTCTGGGCAAGACCGCGACCTCGGAGTTCGCCTACGTCACGCCCGCGTCCACGCGCAACCCGCACCACCCGGATCACACGCCCGGAGGCTCGTCCAGCGGTTCGGCCGCCGCCGTGGCCGCGCAGATGGTGCCCCTGGCCCTGGCCACGCAAACCGGCGGTTCCACGATCCGTCCCGCGGCCTATTGCGGCATCGTCGGTTTCAAGCCTTCGTTTGGCCTGATCAATCGCGCCGGCCTGAAGTCCGTGGCCGAATCCCTGGATACCATCGGCCTGATGGCCCGCAGCGTCGATGACGTGGCCTTGCTGGCCGGTGTCCTGGCCTACCGTCCCTTGTCGATGCCGGCGGCGTCGGCAGTGTCGGTGCATGGTCCGAGGATAGCCTTCTGTCCTGGGTTTCTGCAAGCTCATGCCCAGGCCGACGCCGTCGCGCACCTGCACGAGGCGGCCGAGCGGCTGGCGGCGGCCGGCGCGCGCCTGTCCAGGGTCGAGCTGCCCGAGGCACTGGAGCATCTGGCGAGCGACCAGGCCTTGGTGATGGAGTTCGAGGCGGCCCGCGCCCTGCTGCCGGAGCAGCACGCTCATCCGGATCTGCTCAGTCCCGCCCTGAGAGGGCGCCTGGCGCGCGGCTGGTCGCATGCCTGGGCGGATTATCGTCAGGCCCTGGACCGGGCGGCCTGGGGCCGCCGGCAATTGGACCGGGTATTCGCCCAGTACGATGCCATCCTGACCTACAGCGCCTGCGGACAGGCGCCGGCGACGTTGAGCCATGCGGGCGATTCCGTCATGAACCGCGCCTGGACCTTGCTGGGGCTGCCGTGTCTGGCATTGCCCACGGCCATGGGGGCTTCGGGCCTGCCCCTGGGCATCCAGTGGGTGGGCGCGCCGGGTCGGGACGAGCAACTGCTGGGTCTGGCCCGCTGGGCCGAGCGGCGCCTGTCGGGCGGCGCTTAGGCCCCGGGCGCTTGCCCTTCGTCGCCCAAAGCCACCGTCACGGGCTTGGCGCCCAGCGCCCCGCTGAGCACACTGGACGCCACGCTGATCAGGTAGCCCCGCCGTCCGCCGTTCAGGTACACCGTGTCGTAATCCAGCAGGCCGGCCTCGACCCAGACGGGCATGCGCTTGCGCGTCGCAAAGGGCGAGGTGCCGCCGACCTGATAGCCCGAATGCCGCTGCGCCGTGTCGGGCGAGCAGGGCGCGATCTTCTTGGCCCCGGTCTGGCGGGCCAGGTTCTTGGTGGACACCTCGCAGTCGCCGTGCATCAGCACGACCAGCGGCCGGGCCTGCTCGTCTTCCATGATCAGCGTCTTGGCGACCTGATGCAGCGGCACCCCCAACTGGCTGGCGGCCTCGCGCGCGCCGCCGTGATCGACGTAATCGTAAGGGTGCTCGCCAAAGGGGATCTTCTGCTGCCGTAGCCAGTGGGTCGCAGGGGTCTCGGAGGTGTGTTTGATCTTGGACATGGGGAATCCTTGCGGGTGCGGCCTCTCACGCGCGCGGATGGTGTTGCGCGTGCAGGGTCTTGAGGCGTTCGCGGGCGACGTGGGTGTAGATCTGGGTGGTGGAGATGTCCGCATGGCCCAGCAGCATTTGCACGACGCGCAGGTCGGCGCCGTGGTTCAGCAGGTGGGTGGCGAAGGCGTGGCGCAGGACGTGGGGCGACAGGGGCACGCGGATATCGGCCTGCAGGGCGTATTTCTTGATCAGCAGCCAGAAGGCCTGGCGCGTCATGGCGGCGCCCCGGGCGGTGACGAACAGGGCGTCGCAGGGGCGCGCGCCCAGGATGGCGGGCCGGCTTTCGCGCAGGTGGCGCTCGATCCAGTGCAGGGCCTCGGCGCCCAGGGGCACCAGGCGGTCTTTGCCTCCCTTGCCCATGACGACGCGCACCACGCCGTCGCTCAGGCTCAGGTCCTGGACGGCCAGGCCGACCAGTTCGCTGACGCGCAGGCCGGTGGCGTACAGGGTTTCCAGCATGGCGCGGTCGCGCAGGCCCAGCGTGGCGTCCACGTCCGGCGCGGCCAGCAGGGCTTCGACCTGGGCTTCGGACAGGGTCTTGGGGAAGCGGGCGGGCTGCCGGGCGCTGCGCAGGCCCAGGCAGGGGTCTTCGGCGCACAGGCCGCGCCGCATCGCCCATAGAAAGAAGCGCCGCAGGGCCGCCAGGCGACGGTTGGCGGTGCTGGCCTTGGTCTGCCGGTGCTGGGCGGCCAGCCAGGCCTGGATGTCTTCCTGCCGAGCGGCTTCGGGCGGACGGCCATGCGCGGTGCGCAGCCACGTGCCGAAGGCGCTCAGGTCACGCCGGTAGGCGGCGAGGGTGTTGTCCGCCAGACCGTCCTCCAGCCACAAGGCGTCCAGGAAAGTGTCGATCGTCGGGAAGGGGGAGGGCTGCGCCCGTTTTGCAAGGGCGTCCGTCTTGGGCATGGAGGGATTTTACCCGCCTGACGGATCCGGGCGGCACGCAGGCCGCGAGGCGGGCGCGCTTGTCCAATATCAATCATCACGCAGACTGAATAGCGGAATATACCTATATATATTACGATGAACGCCTTGCCTGCCCGGTGTCTTCCCGGATCCCGGGACCGGGCGGACTGTGACGATGACGAAGATCGAAACCAAAGGAGCTCTGCATGAAGATTCGTACCTGGGTGGCCGCGTGCGCCCTGACCAGCATGGTGATGCCGGCCTTCGCCGGTGAAGTCCTGGTGTCGGCGGCTGCCAGCCTGACCAATGCGTTCAAGGAACTGGCGACGCAATACGAAACCGCCCACCCGGGGACCAAGGTGCTGACGACCTTCGGCGCGTCGGATGTGGTGTTGCGCCAGATCACCGAAGGCGCGCCCGCCGACGTGTTCGCTTCGGCGGACCAGAAGGCCATGGACAAGGCCGAGGCCGCCAAGGCCGTGGATCCCGCGACCCGGGTGAATTTCGTGCGCAACGAAGTCGTGCTGGTGGTGCCGGCCGACAATCCGCGCGGCATCGCGTCGCTGGCCGACCTGAAGAAGGACGGCGTGACGCGCATCGCGCTGGGCAATCCGGCCTCTGTGCCGGTGGGCCGCTACACCCAGGCCGCCCTGGAAAAGGCCGGCGCCTGGGACACGGTCAAGGCGCATGAGATCCTGGGCGAGAACGTGCGCCAGGTGCTCAGCTATGTGGAGCGCGGCGAGGTCGATGCCGGCTTCGTCTTCGCCACCGACGCCGCGATCATGAAGGACAAGGTCAAGGTCGTCCAGGCCATCGAGACGCCCACGCCGGTGGTCTACCCGATCGCCCTGGTCCAGCGCGACGGCCGTGCGCCGGAGGCCGCGGATTTCCTGAAGTTCGTGATGTCGGCCGACGGCCAGGCCGTGCTGGCCCGCTATGGCTTCGCCAAGCCGTAAGCAGGCCGGCCTCAGTCTGATCTGAAACAGGGCGGGTCGTTTCAATGGACGGTATCTGGGTCCCCTTGCTGCTGTCGCTGAAAGTCGCCGGCTGGGCGACCGTGCTGGCGACGATCGGCGGGATTGCGGTGGCCTGGGGGCTGTCGCGCTGGTCTTCGCACTGGTGCGACGTGGTCGACGCCTTTCTGACCCTGCCCATGGTGCTGCCGCCCACGGTGACCGGCTATTACCTGCTGGTGCTGTTCGGCCGCCGCGGCTGGCTGGGTGAGTGGCTGCAGTCGTATGGGATCGAGCTGGTCTTTACCTGGCAGGGCGCGGTGGTGGCCGCCGCCGTGGTGGCGTTTCCGATGGTGCTGAAGGCTGCGCGCGCGGCGTTTCTGGACGTGGACCACCGCCTGGAGCAGGCTGCTGCCGTGCTGGGGGTGTCGCCGGCCGCCGTGTTCTTCCGCGTCAGCCTGCCGCTGGCGATGCGCGGCATTCTGGCCGGGGTCTTGCTGGCCTTTGCGCGCGCGCTGGGCGAATTCGGCGCAACGCTGATGGTGGCCGGCAATATTCCAGGGCGCACGCAGACCCTGTCGATCGCCATCTACGAGGCGGTCCAGGCCGGCAATGACGACACGGCCAACGTCCTGGTGCTGGTCACGTCGGTGACCTGCGTCGTGATCCTGTGCCTGGCGTCCTGGCTGATGCCCGGCGGGCGCGGCGGTCGCCAGGGACGGTCCGCGCGCCGGAGTGCGTCATGAGTCTGTCCGTCGAGATCGAATGCCGCGTCGGCGGCGATGAGGGTTTCCTGCTGCGGCCGCGCTGGCGCACCGATGCCCGGCGCGTGGCGCTGTTCGGCCCGTCGGGGTCGGGCAAGAGTCTGACGATGCAGGCCATTGCGGGGCTGTTGCGCCCGGACCGGGGCCGGATCGAGGTCGCCGGCCGTGTCCTGTTCGATGCCGGGGCGGGGGTGGACGTGCCGCCGCGCGCCCGGCGGCTGGCCTATCTGTTCCAGGACTATGCGCTGTTTCCCCACCTGACGGTGCGGCAGAACATCGGCTTTGGCCTGCGGCGGGGGTGGTTGAACCTGCACGGCCGCCGCGATCTGCCGGAGCCGGCGCAGCGCTGGGTGCGGGCCTTCGGCCTGACCACGCTGCTGGACCGTTATCCGGCCGAATTGTCGGGCGGCCAGCGTCAGCGCGTGGCTCTGGCGCGCGCGCTATCGACCGATCCGGGCCTGTTGCTGCTGGACGAGCCCCTGTCGGCCCTGGACACCGGCCTGCGGGTGCGGATGCGGGAAGAACTGGCGCAACTGCAGCGTGACATCGACATCCCGACCGTGCTGATCACGCATGACCAGGCCGATGTCCAGGCGCTGGCGGATGAGGTGTTCCACATCGCCCACGGGGAAATTCAGGGGAGTGCGGAGCAGGTTGAGCGGGTCGTAGGGGCCTGAGGCGTCGCCTCAATCCAGCGTCCCGATCAGCACGTCGGCGGCCTGGAAACAGGCCGTGGCGGTGGTGCCGGCCAGCAGGCTGCCGCGAGGGGCGCCGGGGGCGGCCAGCCCGGTGATGCGGACCTTGGCGTTGATGTCCAGGCTGATCTCCGCCAGCGTGTCGTCATCCGTGCGATGGTCGATGAGACCGGTCCAGAGGTTCAGATCCGCGGCGCTGGCCGCCTGCGGGCGGATGCGTACGGCCTGGGCTTTCAGGAATGCCAGGGCGCGCCGGCCTTCGGCCAGGCCCAGCCGTTCGGTGCTGGCGTGGGTCAGCGTGGCATTCAGGGACACGCCTTCGCCCAGGTCCAGCCGGATGCGGTCATTGATGCGGCCGGACTCGATGGCGCCGATGGTGCCCTCGTAGCAGTTGCGGGCCGAAGTCTGCAGCGTCATGTGATGCAGCAGATCCAGATGGCGGGCGCCGTTGGGGCCCACACGCGTCAGGTTTTCCATGAAGCGCTGATGTTCCGCCTGCGCCGCCTGATACCAGGCGATCAGTTCGCGCGCCCGCTCGGTCAGATGCGCGCCGCCGCCGCGTTTGCCGCCCGTGACGCGCTCGACCAGCAGATCGCCGGCCAGGCTGTTCATCAGGTCCACTGCGTCCCAGGCCGCCTTGTAGCTGAGTCCGACTTTGCGCGCCGCCGCGCTGATCGAGCCTTCGGTGCCGATGGCCGCCAGCAGGGCCATGCGCCGTTCCGTGCCCCAGCTTTGGTCGCCGCTGCGCAGGCTGAGAGTCGTGCTGAGTTCGAGTGATGACGTAGAGGGCATGTTCGGCATGAGGTCAGTGTATTTCAGGTCCGGGGCGCTCGTCAGCCAGGCAGGCCGCATAGCCGTCGAGCATGTCGGGCCAGGCGGGCGTCCAGCCGCTGGCCCGCAGCCGCGCGTTCGACAGGCGCTTGCCTTCGGGCGGGCGGGGTTCCCGGGCGGGGGACGGTCCGCCTGCCATCCGTGCCAGCGCGTCGTACAGGTCCGCCGTGGGCATCGGGCGGTCGTCGGTGCCGATGTAGCAGGACCGGGGCGCGTCCAGGCTCAGCAGATGGGCGCAGGCCCGCGCCGCGTCGTCGACGTGGATGCGATTGGCCCAGTGGCCCGGGCCGTCCGGCGCGGCGATCCGTCCGGCGCGCAGGCCGTCGATCAGGCGCAGCCGCCCGGGGCCGTACAGGCCCGACAGGCGCAGGGCGACGCCGCGCCCGGGCAGCCGGGCGTGCAGCAGGGATTCGGCTTCCAGCATGGCCGCGCCGCGAAAATCGGCCGGCGTCGCGGGTGTGTCCTCATCCACCCACGGGCCGGCAGGCGGATCGGCCCGCGCCGAATCGCGGCTGGGATGGATGCCCGCCGTGTCCGGCCCCCAGACGGCGGTCGAATCGACCAGCACGCAGCGTTGCAGCCGGTCGAGGCCGGGCAGGGCGTCCAGCAGCGCCCGCAGGCCCAGGGGATAGGCGCGGGCGTAGGCTTCGGGCGTGCGCGCATCGGGCGCAGGGGCGTACAGCAGATGGGTGATGGGGGTGGCCGTGAGCGTCCCGGCCAGGACGGCGCGATCGGCCAGATCGGCGCGCAGCCAGCGGATGCGGGCGCCGGGCGCGGCCGCCATGGCCCGTCGCCGCAGGCCGATGCAGGTCCAGGCGTCCGGGTCCAGGACGTTTGCGGTGCGGGCGCACAGGTCGCCGCCGACGAGCAGCAGAGTGTTTGTGTTCACTGCCTAATAGAATGTATGGGTTTCCATCTTCAGACAGTCTATCCCATGAGCGATTCCTTCCCGCTGCGCCGCAGCCACCCCGATGAACTGATCGTGGGGCTGGTGTCCGTGTCCGACCGGGCCTCGTCCGGCGTCTATCAGGATCAGGGCATTCCCGCCTTGCAGGACTGGCTGGCGTCCGCCCTGACGCGGCCGCCGCAAGTGATCGCCCGGCTGATCCCGGACGAGCGGGCCGGCATTGCCGCCACGCTGCGCGAATTGGTGGATGAAGCGCGTTGCGATCTGGTGCTGACCACCGGCGGGACCGGTCCGGCGCGGCGCGACGTCACGCCCGAGGCGACGCTGGACGTGGCAACGCGCGAGATGCCCGGCTTTGGCGAGCAGATGCGCCAGGTCAGCCTGAAATTCGTTCCCACGGCGATTCTGTCGCGTCAGGTGGCGGTGATCCGTGAATTGGCCGACCACGCCGCGTTGATCATCAATCTGCCCGGCCAGCCCAAGGCCATCCGGGAAACCCTGGAAGGCCTGCGCGATGAGGACGGCGCCGTCCAGGTGCCCGGCATTTTCGCCGCCGTGCCGTACTGCCTGGATCTGATCGGCGGCCCCTATGTCGAGACGCATGACGCCGTGGTGCGGGCGTTCCGGCCCAAGGCCGCGCGGCGTTCAGGCTGATCCGGATCCGTTGGACGGGGCGTTCGCCGGCGGCGTCCCGTGCGCCAGCACTGATTCCCGTTCCGCCTTAAAATCCCGGAATCCGGTTTTTTCACTATCCACTCTTTCTGGAGGTCCAGCCATGGCCCTGGTTTCCATGCGTCAACTCCTCGATCACGCGGCCGAGCACGGCTACGGGATCCCCGCGTTCAACGTCAACAACCTGGAGCAGGTCCAGGCCATCATGGAGGCCGCCGCCCAGACCGACAGCCCCGTGATCATGCAGGCGTCGGCCGGTGCGCGCAAATACGCGGGCGAGGGTTTCCTCAAGCTCCTGATCCAGGCTGCGGTCGATTCCTATCCGCACATCCCCGTGGTCATGCACCAGGACCACGGCCAGTCGCCCGAGGTGTGCCAGGGCGCCATCAACCTGGGTTTCTCCAGCGTCATGATGGACGGCTCGCTGATGGCCGACGGCAAGACGATCGCCTCTTACGAATACAACCTGGACGTGACCCAGCAGGTCGTCAAGATGGCCCACAAGCTGGGCATCACCGTCGAAGGCGAACTGGGCTGCCTGGGCTCCCTGGAAACCATGAAGGGCGACAAGGAAGACGGCCACGGCGCCGAGGGCACCATGACCCGCGAGCAACTGCTGACCGATCCCGAGCAGGCCGCCGACTTCGTCAAGCGTTCCCAGCTGGACGCCCTGGCCATCGCGGTGGGCACCAGCCACGGCGCCTACAAGTTCACGCGCAAGCCCACCGGCGACATCCTGTCGGTGCAGCGCATCAAGGAAATCCACGCCCGCCTGCCCAACACCCACCTGGTGATGCACGGCAGCTCCAGCGTGCCCCAGGAACTGCTGGCCGAGATCCGCCAGTTCGGCGGCGACATGAAGGAAACCTACGGCGTGCCCGTGGAAGAACTCCAGGAAGCCATCAAGTTCGGCGTGCGCAAGGTCAACATCGACACCGACATCCGCCTGGCCATGACGGGCGCCATCCGCCGCTTCATGGCGGAAAACCCCGCCAAGTTCGACCCGCGCGAATACCTGAAGCCGGCCCGCGAGGCCGCCAAAAAGGTCTGCCTGGCCCGCTATGAGCAGTTCGGCACCGCCGGCAACGCCTCCAAGATCAAGGCGATCCCGCTGTCCGACATGGCCGCGCGCTACGCGTCCGGCGAACTCCAGCAATTGGTGAAATAAATCCCCATGAAGGCCTTGCTCCAATCCAACATCGAGTCGCTGCCCCTGCTGGGGCGCGGCAAGGTCCGCGACATGTACGCCGTGGGCGAAGACAAGCTGCTCATCGTCGCCACCGACCGGATCTCGGCCTTCGACGTGATTCTCGACGACCCCATCCCCGGCAAGGGCCAGGTCCTGACGGCCCTGACCGGATTCTGGCTGGGGCGCCTGGGGCACCTGATTCCCACGCACGTCACCGGTATCGCCCCGGAAGACGTGGTCGCCCCCGGTGAACGGGACCAGGTGACCGGGCGCGCCATGGTGGTCAAGCGCCTGGAACCGATTCTGGTCGAAGCCGTCGCGCGCGGCTATATCATCGGTTCGGGCTGGAAGGACTACCAGGCCTCCGGCGCAGTCTGCGGCATCGCGCTGCCGCCGGGGCTGCGTCAGGCCGAACGCCTGCCGGAACCGATCTTCACGCCTGCGGCCAAGGCCGAATTCGGCCAGCATGACGAGAACGTCGATTTCAACTACGTGGTCGCCCAGGTGGGCGCCGACCTGGCCGCGGAACTGCGCCGCGTCACACTGGCCTTGTACGCCGAGGCCTCCGAATACGCGCGCAGCCAGGGCATTCTGATCGCCGACACCAAGTTCGAGTTCGGCCTGGACGCGCGCGGCACGCTGCACCTGATGGACGAAGTGCTGACGCCGGACTCCTCGCGCTTCTGGCCGGCCGACGGCTACGCCGTGGGCATCAGCCCGCCGTCCTTCGACAAGCAGTTCGTGCGCGACTGGCTGGAAACCCAGGACTGGGACAAGACCGCCCCGGCGCCGCGCCTGCCCGCCGACGTGCTGGAACGCACGGCGGCCAAGTACCGCGAAGCCCTGGACCGGCTGACCCAGGGGGTGAAATGAGCGAGGGCGCCCAGGCCCCGGCGGTCGGCCTCATCATGGGCTCGTCCAGCGACTGGGACGTGATGCGCCACGCAGCGGCGGTGTTCGACGAATTCGGCATCGTCTATGAGTCCCGGGTCGTGTCCGCGCATCGCATGCCGCTGGACATGGTCGACTATGGCGCCCAGGCGGTGGCGCGCGGTCTGCGCGCCATCGTCGCGGGGGCGGGCGGCGCGGCCCACCTGCCCGGCATGATGGCGGCGCTGACGCCGGTGCCGGTGTTCGGCGTGCCCGTGCCTTCGCGCTACCTGCGCGGCGAGGATTCCCTGCTGTCCATCGTGCAGATGCCGCGCGGCGTGCCGGTCGGCACCTTCGCTATCGGCGAGGCGGGCGCGGCCAACGCCGCCCTGCATGTGGTGGCCAACCTGGCCATGACGGACGCGGCCCTGCTGCAGAAACTGCAAGACTACCGCGCGCGCCAGACCGGTGTCGCGCGCGCCATGGCCGTGCCGCCGGAGGCGTCATGAGCGGGGCTGTGGACACGGCGACGTCGCTGTCTCCGGGCGCCTGGCTGGGCGTGCTGGGCGGCGGCCAGTTGGGCCGCATGTTCTGCCAGGCGGCTCAGGCCCTGGGTTACCGGGTGGCCGTGCTGGACCCCGACGCGACCTGTCCGGCGGGCATGGTGGCCGATGAGCACATCCGCGCCGCCTATGACGATGCGGCCGGGCTGGACCGCCTGGCGCAGCGCTGCGCCGCCGTGACCACGGAATTCGAGAACGTCCCGGCCGACAGCCTGCGCCGTCTGGCGCAGTCGCGCATCACGACGCCTTCAGGCGACGCGGTGGCGGTGGCCCAGGACCGTTTGGCGGAAAAAGCCTACATCCAGGCCGCCGGCGTGCCGGTGGCGCCGCATGCGGCCATCCAGTCCGCAGCCGACGTAGACGCCTGTCCCGACGCGCTGTTCCCGGGCATTCTCAAGACCGCTCGCCTGGGCTACGACGGCAAAGGCCAGGTCCGCGTGGCCTCGCGCGGCGAGGCCAACGAGGCCTTCCAGGCGCTGCACGGCGTGCCCTGCGTGCTGGAAGCCTTGCAGCCGCTGGATTATGAAATTTCGGTGGTGGTGGCGCGTGACCTGCAGGGCCGCGCCGTCAGCTATCCGCCTTCGCGCAATGCCCACCGTGACGGCATTCTGGCGCTGTCGGTCGCGGATGGTTCCGTGCCGTCCGACGTCGCCGGTCAAGCGCGCAGCCATGCCCTGTCCCTGGCCCGGCACCTGGATTACCACGGCGTGCTGTGCGTGGAATTCTTCGTGCTGCGCGACGGCCGTGTGCTGGCCAATGAAATGGCGCCGCGCCCCCATAACAGCGGCCACTACACCCAGGACGGCTGCCTGGTCAGCCAGTTCGAGCAGCAGGCGCGCATCATGGCCGGTCTGCCGCTGGGCGATACCGAGTCGCTGCGGCCGGCTGCGATGCTCAATCTGCTGGGCGATCTGTGGTTTGACGCGCAGGACCGGCAGTGCGAGCCGGACTGGGCGGGCGTGCTGGCGGTGCCCGGCACGCGCCTGCACCTGTACGCCAAATCCCAGGCGCGCCGCGCCCGGAAAATGGGCCATGTGAACATTCTCGGGGCGGACGCCGCGCAACTGCGCGAGCGCATCGCCCGGGTGTCGGCCGTGCTGGGGCTGCCCGATGCCTGATCCGCGCTCGGACGCGGGAGACGCGGCCGCGCCGCGTTCGGATGCGCCTCCGGCCGAAGCCGGCCCTGATCAGATCCTGGAAGCCGCCCAGCGGCTGGCCCAGGGCCGGCTGGTGGCCTTCCCGACCGAGACCGTCTACGGCCTGGGCGCCGACGCCGAAAACCCCGAAGCCATCGCGCGCATCTACGCCGCCAAGCAGCGGCCGGCCAACCATCCCGTCATCGTCCATCTGTCGCCGGACACCGATCCGGGCTATTGGGCGGCTTCGATTTCGCCTCAGGCCCGGCTGCTGATGGCGGCCTTCTGGCCGGGGCCGCTGACCCTGATCCTGCCGCGCGCGGCCCGCATCCCGGATGCCGTCAGCGGGGGTCAGGACAGCATCGGCCTGCGCTGCCCTTCGCATCCGGTGGCGCAGCGCTTGCTGCATGCGTTTGCCGCGCTCAAGCCGCATGGCTTCGGCGGGGTGGCGGCGCCCTCGGCCAATCAGTTCGGCCAGGTCTCGCCCACGCGCGCCGATCACGTGCGCGGCGAATTCCCGGACCTGGACAGCCATGCGCTGATGATCCTGGAAGGCGGCGCCTCGGACGTCGGCATCGAATCCACCATTCTGGACCTGTCGCGTCTCGATCAGGGCGTCGGCCCCGTGCTGCTGCGCCCCGGACACGTGACGGCTGCGCAGATCGCCGAGGTGCTGGGCGTGGCGCCGGCCTTGCCGGATGCGGCGGCGCCCCGGGTGTCGGGTTCGCTCAAGGCGCACTATGCGCCGCGCACGCCGGTGTCCCTGGTGACGGCGGGCGATCTGGCTGCCTGGGTCGGAGGTGCGCGCATTCCGGGGGCCGGCAGCCGCCGCGTGGCGGCTGTGGTGCTGGGCGCCGCGCCGGGTGCAGCGCCCGCCGGGGCCGAGTGGGTCGTGCTGCCCGCCGATCCCGTCGTGTATGCGCGCCGCCTGTATGCGCTGCTGCGCGAACTGGACGAGGCCGGCTACGACCGCATCCTGCTGCAGCGGCCGCCGGCCGGGCCTGACTGGCAGGGCATCAACGATCGGATCACGCGCGCGTCGGCCGCCTTCGATTGAGGCTACACTCAACGGCTGGTTATATCGTTTGCCGCCGGGCCGCCCCAAGGCAAAAAGTGCCCCCTTGGGGGGCAGCAAGCCCGAAGGGCGCAGCGTGGGGGCATTTTTTGCCGCCAGGCCGCCCTAAGGCAAAAAGCACCCCCTCGGGGGGCAGCAAGCCCGAAGGGCGCAGCGTGGGGGCATTTCTTTCCGCTTTCCGGAGCATTTTTCGATGAAATTCAAGGATTTCGAACCTGGCCTGGTGATTCATCACGGCCCGGTCACCGTGGACGAGGCCGAGATGCTGGCTTTTTCCCGCGCCTACGACCCCCAGTGGTTTCACACCGACGCCGAACGTGCGCGCGAGGGTCGCTGGGGCGGCCTGATCGCCAGCGGCTGGATGACCTGCGGGCTGGCCATGCGCATGGCCGTCGAGGCCGTCCTGCACGATTCCGAATGCTTTGCCTCGCCGGGCCTGGATCGCCTGCGCTGGATGCACCCGGTGCGCCCGGGCGACCGGCTGCGGCTGGAAGCGACGGTGGATTCCAAGCGCGTGTCGTCCACGCGCTCTGACCTGGGCATCATCCGTTGGACCTGGCGCCTGTTCAACCAGGACGAGGCCCAGGTGTTTGAGGTCGAAGTGACCAACTTGTTCGAGCTGGAAACGACGTCCGGCTCGGCTTGAGCCAGGCCGGGTCGCTTCGGGACGAGGCTCCCTAGCGAAACACCACCGTGCGGTGGCCGTTCAGCAGGATGCGGTGCTCGACGTGCCAGCGCACCGCGCGCGACAGCACCACGGATTCGATGTCGCTGCCGATGTGCGTCAGATCCGCCGGACCCATGGCGTGGTCGACGCGTTCGATGTCCTGCTCGATGATGGGGCCTTCGTCCAGGTCCTCGGTCACGTAGTGCGCCGTCGCCCCGATCAGCTTCACGCCGCGCGCATGCGCCTGGTAATAGGGCCGCGCGCCCTTGAAGCCGGGCAGGAAACTGTGATGGATGTTGATGGCGCGGCCTTCCAGGGCGCGGCACAGCGCCGGCGACAGGATCTGCATATAGCGCGCCAGCACCACCAGGTCGACCTGTTCGCGCTCGATCAGGTCCAGGATCTGCGCTTCTTGCGCGGCGCGTGTGTCCGCCGTCACGGGCAGATGATGGAAGGGCAGGCCGTGGGATGCGGCCAGCGCGCGGAAATCCGCATGATTCGACACCACGCCGGCCACTTCGGCAGGCATCTGCCCGCCGCTCACCCGGAACAGCAGGTCGTTCAGGCAATGCCCCTGGCGGCTGACCAGCACCAGCAGGCGGGTCTTGCGGGCCGCGTCGTGGAACTTGTATTGCATTTCAAAGCGCTCGGCGATGCCGGCGAAATCGGCCGCCAGGGACTCGACCGGCTCGGCGGCCGGCAGGGCGAAATGCACGCGCAGGAAGAAGCGTGACGAATCCGGGTCGCCGAATTGTTGAGCATGCACGATATTGCCGTGATGCGTCAGCAGCCAGCCGCTGACGGTATGGACGATGCCCATGCGGTCGGGGCAGGAAAGAGTCAGGATGTAGTCGTGCATGATGGGTGTCGGGGCAGCGCGGGGTCGGCCCGGGCTGCGGTCAGGGGCGGGTCGGGCTTCAGTTGCGGGACAGCGGTTCACTGCCGGGGGTCAGTTCGAAGTCGCCCGCGTGATAGATCAGCGGCGACAGCAACTGGCGGTGGCAGTGTTCCACCTGGCCGACGAAGATGGTGTGGTCGCCGGCCTCATGGCGCTGGGTGTTGTGGCATTCGAACCAGGCGGCGCAGCGGGTGTCCGCCAGCATCAGCGTGCCGTTGGGCGCGTGATCCAGCTCCAGCCCGGCAAAACGTTCGTCTTGCGGCCCCTTGGCAAAGCGCCGGGCCAGATCGACCTGTCCGGCGGACAGCACGTGGATGACGTAGCGGTCCAGCGCCTTGAAGGCCGCCAGGGACGCGGCCGTGTGCGTCAGCGTCCACAGCACCATCGGCGGTTCCAGCGAGACCGAGCTGAAAGAACTGATCGTCAGCCCCAGCGGGGCGCCGGTGCCGGGATGCTGCGCCGTGACGACGGTGACGCCGGTCGGAAACCGGCCCAGGGCCGAGCGGAAGAACAGGGCCGGGAAATCGGCGGACTTGGGGGGAGAGCGCATGGGGCTTCAGGGGGCGATGCGGTCGAGCGCCCAGTCGCCTTCGGCGTCGCGCGCGTAGACCAGGCGGTCGTGCAGGCGGGAAGGCCGGCCCTGCCAGAATTCGACGCGGGTCGCCTGCAGCCGGTAGCCGCCCCAATGCGGCGGGCGGGCCGGATCGTCGCCCAGCGTGCGGCTCAGTTCGGCGACGCGTTCGGCCAGGGCTTCGTGGGTCATGGGCCGGCTCTGGGGCGAGGCCCAGGCGCCGATGCGCGAACCCAGCGGGCGGCTGGCGTAGTAGGCGTCGGACTCTTCCGCCGAGACGGGGCTGACGGGACCTTCGATGCGGACCTGGCGTTCCAGTTCCGGCCAGAAGAACAGCAGCGCCGCCTGAGGGTTGGCGCTCAGCTCCGAGCCCTTGCGGGACTGGTAGTTGGTGTAGAACACAAAACCCTGGGCGTCGAAGCCTTTCAGCAGCACGATGCGCGCCGAGGGGCGGCCGGCCACGTCCGCCGTCGCCAGCGTCATCGCGGTCGGCTCGCGTACCTCGCTGTGCAGGGCCTGCTGGAACCACTGGTCGAACTGGGCGTAGGGGTCGGCGGCCGCGGCGGATTCGAGCAGTTCGAATTTCTGGTAGGTCTGGCGGATATCGGCGATGGACATGGTGTTTCGGTCGAAAAAGGCGTCAAGGAAAGCGTATCAAAGGGGGCGGCGCAGCGCCTGCGCAATGGTGCGCAGGCGGTGGTCGGTGATGTCGGCGGCCTCCAGGGCGTCGGCGGTTTGCAGCACGTATTCGGTGCAGGGGCCGTAGCGTCCGCGCCCCTGGCGCACGATGGCGACGATCTCGTCGACGGACAGGCCCGTCACGTAGCCCTCGTCGCGGCGGTCCATGGTGAAGACCAGGCCGGAGACCGGACCGGCTGCGGTCTGGCAGTTCAGCCAACGCGGCACGTAGGACGCGCTGGGCATTTCTCGCTGCCACAGAGGCAGCAGAATGTCGTAGGCCCGGGCGGCGGCGATGCGGTAGACGGTGCCTTCGCAGGAGCCGCCCAGATCCAGGCCGAAGACCAGGCCGGGCTGCTCCGGGGTGCCGCGATTGATGCGCGACCACAGGCACAGGGCGCGGTGATAGCCGTGGATGCGCGCGCGGCGGGCTTCCAGATGATCGAATTCCGGCCGCCAGATCAGGGACCCGTAGCCGAACACCCATAGGTCGGAATGGCCGTCCCAGTGTTGCAGGTGCTGTTTGATGGATGCCCGGTGCCAGGCCGTGTCTCGCAAGTGAAAGGCTTCCGGCGGGGGCGGAAGCTGGCTGGCGCGGGCGGCGGGCATGTTCACGGGGGTGGGCGGCATGGATGGAGAAGAGACTGGCCTATTGTAGAGGACTGTAGCGGACTTGCTGGGGGACGTCCCTGGCTAAAATGGAGGATTCCTTTTCTCCACGCGTTTTCCGCGCCGCCGTGATGCACGATCCCTTGCTTGCCGATTCCACCGATGCCGCCGCCGAGACGGACGCCGCGCGCCGTTTTGGCGGTCTGGATCGCCTGTATGGCGAGGGCGCCCGTCTGGCGTTGGCGGACCTGCGCGTGATCGTGGCCGGCATCGGCGGCGTGGGCGCCTGGTGCGCGGAAGCCCTGGCCCGTTCGGGCGTGGGGGCGCTGACGCTGGTGGATCTGGACCATGTGGCCGAATCCAACATCAACCGCCAGGTCCACGCCCTGGGCAGCACGCTGGGGCAGGCCAAGGTCGCCGCGATGGCGGACCGTATCCGCGACATCAACCCCGGCTGCTGCGTCGAATGCGTCGATGACTTCATCGGTCCGGACAATGTGGACGCGATCCTGTCGGGGCCGCCCGGCGTGCTGCTGGATTGCACCGACCAGGTGGCGGCCAAGATCGCCATGATCCTGCGCGCCCGCGCGGCGGGCTGGCCGGTGCTGGTGTGCGGCGGTGCAGGCGGCAAAACGGACCCGCTGGCCTTGCGGGCCGGGGATCTGTCCGTCGTGACGCACGACGCGCTGCTGGGCCGGGTGCGCCAGGAACTGCGCCAGCGCCACGGCTACCCCAAGGGCGGGGCGGCGGGCGGCAAGCCGCGCCACCGCGTGCCGCGCATGGGGGTGCACTGCCTGTGGTTCGATCAGCCGGTGGTGTTGCCTTCGGCCTGGGCGCGCGGGGCGGCGCCGGCGGGGGGCACGGCTGACGCGGCGGCGGACCAGGGTTCCGTCACGCCCATTGCCGCGCCGCAAGGCCTGTCCTGCGCAGGCTATGGCTCGGCCGTGGCGATCACCGCCACCATGGGCATGGCGGCGGCCGATTGGGCCTTGCGCCAGGGGCTGGCGGCGGGGCGTTAGCTCAATCGCGCGTCCAGACAACCGCGCAAGGCGTTCGACACCTGCAACGCCGTGGCCTGACGCAGGTCGGCCGGACTGAGCCGGGCTTCGCGCGCGGCGCCTGCGTCCAGCAAGGCCTGGCGGCGCACGCCGGGCAGCAGGCCGCTGGCCAGGGGCGGAGTCAGCCAGGCGCCGTCCACGTCCCGGACGTAGATCGTGCTGCGGCTGCCTTCGCACACGTCTCCGGCGGTGTTGCAGAAAATCAGGTCGAAATACTCGGGACGGGCGTGCAGCCATGCCTGCGCCGCCGCGAATCGGGGGCGGTGGGTGGTCTTGTGCCGCAGCCAGGGATCGCGTGCGTCCAGCACGGCATCCGGCCCCAGAACGTCCGCCGCCCAGGCGAGACGGACCGGTTCGGCGGTCGGCGGCAGGGGGGCGGACTCCAGGGACAAGCGGCCGTCGGCGGCCAGCAGCAGGCGCAGGCGTTGCGGCGCGCTGGCGGGGGGCGTGTCCGTGTCGGGGCGCGAGACGGCCGCTTCGCCCGCATCCAGGTCCCGGATCCGCCCGGCCATCCAGCCCTCCAGCGTGGCGGCATCCAGCGGATAGCCCAGGGCCTGGGCCGAAGCCAGCAGCCGCGCCCGATGTCCGGGCCAGAGCGCGATGCGGCCTTGTTCCAGGCGCAGGGTTTCGATGAGATCGGGCGCGAGGCGCCGGATCTCGGCGGCGGGGGGCGCGGGCGGGGCCGAACCGGGCTGCCCGGCTGGACCGGCCCGGCTCACTCCGGATTCAGGACGCGGGCTTTCCACAGGCATTCCTCCCATTCTTCGTCGGCCTGGGAATCGTAGACGATGCCGCCGCCTACGCCGAACCCGGCCCGGCCGCCGCGCAGTTCGATGGTGCGGATGGCGACGTTGAGGGAGAAGTCCCCGTCCGGCGCCAGCCAGCCCGCACTGCCGCAATAAATGCCGCGCCGGCGCGCTTCCAGCGACCGGATGGCCTGCATGGCGGCGATCTTCGGCGCCCCGGTGATGGAGCCGCAGGGGAACAGGGCGCGCATCACTTCGGCCAGCGGCACGTCCGGCGCCTCGGCCTCGACGGTCGAGGTCAAGGTCCAGACCGAGGGATAGGCCTCCAGGCTGAACAGGGCCGGCACGTGCACGCTGCCGGGCACGGCGATGCGGCCCAGGTCGTTGCGCAGCAGGTCCACGATCATCAGGTTTTCCGCGCGATTCTTGGCGCTGCGCTGCAGCGCCTCGGCGGCCTGCCGGTCCCAGGCCGGATCGGCGTGGCGCGGGGCGGTGCCCTTCATCGGCCGCACGCGCAGGCGCGCGCCTTCGCGGGCGACGAACAGCTCGGGCGACAGCGACAGGATCCAGCGTTCGCCGTCCTGGATGCAGGCGGCGTGGGCCACGGGATGGCGTTCGGCCAGATAGCCGTAGACCTGCGCGGGGTCCAGGCCCGGCGGCCAGTCCAGGTGCAGCGGCAGGGTGTAGTTGATCTG
Source organism: Castellaniella hirudinis (assembly GCF_042651965.1). Lineage (NCBI taxonomy): Bacteria > Pseudomonadati > Pseudomonadota > Betaproteobacteria > Burkholderiales > Alcaligenaceae > Castellaniella > Castellaniella hirudinis. The sequence goes on along the minus strand of NZ_JBHSDY010000002.1, from coordinate 173,662 downwards.
GTAGTAGTCGCCCCGGGCGATGCCGGCGCGGATGGCCTCGATGGCCTGCGCGTGGCGTTCGCGGGATGTGCCCGGCTGCGGATTCGGCCGCCATGGCCGGCCTTGGGCGTCGGCCAGGCCGTCCGCCGCATCCGTCCCCGCGCAGGGCCCCCACTCGCCCCGGGCATGCACCAGCGCTGTCAGGCGGGGCAGGGCGTCGCGCGCCCCGTCACCGGCCGCGCCGGCAGCCTCCGGTTCCAGCCACTCGCCCAACTCGTAGTCCAGCAGCAGGGCGACCCAATGGCCCGCCTGCCGGGCGGCTTCGATGGCGTCCCAGGCGGCGGGCAGGTCCTCCCGGCGGTGGACGGCGATCCGGTCCACCGGGTCCGACAGGCGCAGCGACCGGCCCGCCAGCCGGTCTTCGAACAGGCAGGACATCAGGACTCTCCGGCGCGGCGCGTGCCTCCGGAGGCCAGGAACTCCGCCAGGATCCGTCCCGTGTGCGTTTCGCCCGCGCAGAGTTTTTCGGGGCTGCCCTGGGCGACCACCCGGCCGCCCTGGTCGCCGCCCTCGGGGCCCAGGTCCACGATCCAGTCGGCTTCGGCGATCACGTCCAGATTGTGTTCGATGACGACCACCGTATGGCCGGCGTCCACCAGCCGGTGCAGCACGCGGATCAGCTTTTCCACGTCCGCCGTGGACAGGCCCACGGTGGGCTCGTCCAGCACGTACAGGGTGTGCGGCACGCGCGAGGCGCGGCCGGTCCGGATCACGCCTTCGTCCAGATGCGCCTTGGTCAGTTCGGTGACCAGCTTGATGCGCTGGGCCTCGCCGCCGGACAGCGTGGGCGAGGGCTGGCCCAGCGTCAGGTAGCCCAGGCCCACGTCCTGCATCAGTTGCAGCGCGCGGGCGATGCGGCGGTGGGCGGAGAACTGGCCGATGGCGTCATCGACTTCCATGCGCAGCACGTCGCCCGCGCTGCGGCCGTTCCATTGCACGCCCAGGGTTTCCTGGTTGAAGCGCGCGCCGTGGCAGGCGTCGCAAGGCACCTTCACGTCCGGCAGGAAACTCATTTCGATGGTGCGCATGCCCTGGCCTTCGCATTCCGGGCAGCGGCCGTCGCCGGTGTTGAAGGAAAAGCGCGAACCTGTCCAGCCGCGCAGCCGCGATTCACGCGTGCCCGCGTAGAGCTTGCGGATGTCGTCCCAGAAACCCACGTAGGTGGCCGGGCAGGAACGGGGCGTCTTGCCGATGGGGGTCTGGTCGACCTCCAGCACGCGGTCGATGGCTTCCCAGCCGTGGATCGTCCGGCAGCCTTGCCAGGGGCCGGTCTGGCGCTGGCCGACGCGGCGGGCCAGATTGTCCAGCAGCACGTCGCGCGCCAGCGTGGACTTGCCCGAGCCCGACACCCCGGTGACGACGTTCAGCCGTCCCAGCGGGATGCGCGCGTTGGCCTGGCGCAGGTTGTGCAGCGTGGCGTCCTCGATGTCCAGGCTGGGCGTGGCGGCGTCCACGGCGCGCCGGCCGTTCATGGGGTGGACCAGCGGTTCGCGCAGATAGCGCCCGGTGACCGAGGCCGGATTGCGGGTGATTTCCTCGACCGTGCCCTGGGCGACCACCATGCCGCCGCGCACCCCGGCGCCCGGGCCGATGTCGATCACGTGGCCGGCGCGGCGGATGGTGTCCTCGTCGTGTTCGACCACCACCAGGGTATTGCCGTTGCCTTCCAGGCGCGTCAGCGCGTCCAGCAGGATGCGGTTGTCGCGCGGGTGCAGGCCGATGGTGGGCTCGTCCAGCACGTAGCACACGCCCTGCAGGTTCGAGCCGAGCTGCGCGGCCAGGCGGATGCGCTGGGCCTCGCCGCCCGACAGGGTGGGGGCGGCGCGGTCCAGGGCCAGATAGCCCAGGCCCACGTCCATCATGAAGTTCAGGCGGCCGCGGATTTCGGTGAGGATGTCGCGGGCGATCTCGGCCTCGCGGCCCTGGGCGCCCAGGCCCAGGAAGAAGCGCTGGGCGTCGCTGACGGGCATCGAGGCCAGTTCGGCGATCGAGCGGTCGCGCCAGCGGAAGGCCCGCGCCACGCGGTTCAGACGCTGGCCCTGGCATTGGGAGCAGGGCTGCGGCAGGCCGGTGGCCTCGTCCAGCCAGACGGATTCCTCGCCGGTCTGATCCTCGGTGAAGCCGCTCAGTTGCAGGCCGGTGCCGAAGCAGCCCGGGCACCAGCCGTGGCGCGAGTTGTAGGAAAACAGGCGCGGATCGGGTTCCGGGAAGCTGGTGCCGCAGTTCGGGCAGGCGCGCTTGATGGAAAAAGTCAGCAGGCGCGGATCCGGCGCCAGGCCGGCGGCGCGGCGCGCTTCGAGGGACGACGGGCCGGGCGCGGTCAGGCCGGCCAGCACGCGGAAGCTGCCGTGGCCCAGCGCCAGCGCGGCGCGCACGGCCTCGCGCAGGCCGGCTTCGTCGCGCACGTCCACGATCAGGTCGCTGACGGGCAGTTCGATGGTGTGTTCCTGGTAGCGATCCAGGCGCGGCCAGGGGCTGACCGGGATGAATTCACCATCCACGCGCAGATGGGTGTGGCCGTGCGAGGCCGCCCATTTCGCCAGGTCGGTGTAATAGCCCTTGCGCGCCACCACCAGCGGCGCCAGCAGGCCGATGTGCTCGCCCGTGTGGTCGCGCAGCAGTTGCGCGACGATCTGCTCCGGCGTCTGCGGCGCCACGGGCACGTCGCAGTCCGGGCACATCTGGGTGCCCAGGCGCACGTACAGCAGGCGCAGGAAATGGTGGATCTCCGTCATGGTGGCGACGGTGGACTTGCGTCCGCCCCGGCTGGTGCGCTGCTCGATGGCGACTGTGGGCGGGATGCCGTAGATCGCGTCCACGTCCGGCTTGCCGGCCGGCTGCACGATGGCGCGCGCGTAGGCGTTCAGGGATTCCAGGTAGCGCCGCTGGCCCTCGTTGAACAGGATGTCGAAGGCCAGCGTGGACTTGCCCGAGCCCGACACCCCGGTGATGACCGTGAAGGCGTCGCGCGGGATATGCACGTCGATGCCCTTCAGATTGTGCTCGCGGGCGTTGAGGATGTGGATGTCGGGGCTGGCCGATGCCGACGGCAGGCGCGGGGCCGGCTCGTTCAGGACCAGTGCAGGGCTGTCGATCTGCTTCGCATAATCCGCCAGCGCCTGCCCCGTGTGCGAATCCGGATGGCGCATCAGCTCGTCCGGCGTGCCTTGGGCGATGATGCGGCCGCCCTGGTCGCCGCCTTCCGGCCCCAGGTCCACGATCCAGTCGGCGGCGCGGATCACGTCCAGATTGTGCTCGATGATCAGCAGCGAATGGCCGGCGGCCAGCAGCTTGCGGAAGGCCCGCATCAGGCGGGCGATGTCGTCGAAGTGCAGGCCGGTGGTGGGCTCGTCGAACAGCAGCAGGCTGCCCTTCAACGCCCCCTGGGGCGCGCGCGAACGCGCCGCCTCGGCCAGGTGTCCGGCCAGCTTTAGGCGCTGCGCCTCGCCGCCCGACAACGTGGGCACCGGCTGGCCCAGGCGCACGTATTCCAGGCCCACGTCGGCCAGGGGCGCCAGGCCCCACTGCACGTCGCGCAGGCCCTTGAAGAAGTCCAGCGCCTCGCTCACGGTCATGTCCAGGACCTCGTCGATCGAGGCGCTGCGGCCCAGGTGTTCGATGCGGACTTCCAGGACCTGGGGGCGGAAGCGGTGGCCGTCGCAGTCCGGGCAGCGCAGGTACACGTCCGACAGGAACTGCATTTCCACGTGTTCGAAGCCGGTGCCGCCGCAGCCGGGGCAGCGGCCGTCGCCGGTGTTGAAGCTGAAGGTGCCGGCCGTATAGCCGCGTTCCTGCGACAGCGCGGCGGCGGCGAACAGCTTGCGGATGGCGTCGAAGGCGCCGACGTAGCTGGCGGGGTTGGAGCGCGCCGTCTTGCCGATGGGCGTCTGGTCCACCATCACCACGTCGGCGATGCGTTCCGCGCCCAGCAGGGCGGCGTATTCGCCGGGGGCCTCGGTGGCGCGGCCCAGGCGCTTGAGCAGGGCGGGATAGAGCACGTCCTGCACCAGGGTGGACTTGCCCGAGCCGGACACGCCGGTCAGGCACACCAGCCGGCCCAGCGGCAGGGAAAAGTCCACGCCTTGCAGATTGTTGGCGCGGGCGCCTTGCAGCAGCAGGCGCGGGGTGTTGTCCTGCACCGGCAGGGGGCGCGGCGATTCGATGCGCATCCGGCCGCCGAAGTAGCGGCCCGTCAGTGTGTCGGCGACGGACAGTTCGGCCGGCGTGCCGTCGAAGACGATGTGCCCGCCGCGTTCGCCCGGCCCCGGACCGACGTCCAGGATGCGGTCGGCGGCGATCATGACCTGGGGATCGTGTTCCACCACCACCAGGGTGTTGCCGTGGTCGCGCAGCCGGTGCATGACCTGGACGATGCGGTGGATGTCGCGCGGGTGCAGGCCGATGGACGGCTCGTCCAGCACGAACAGCGTGTTCACCAGGGACGTGCCCAGCGCGGTGGTCAGGTTGATGCGCTGGACCTCGCCGCCCGACAGGGTGCGGCTCTGGCGGTCCAGCGACAGATAGCCCAGGCCGACGTCGCACAGAAAACGCAGGCGGGCGCGGACCTCGTCCAGCAGTTCGGTCAGGGCGTCGTCCAGCGAACGGCCGAGTTCGATGCGGTCGAACCAGTCGCGCACCCGCGAGAGGGGCAGGCGCATCAGATCGTGCAGGCCCAGGCCGGGCAGGGCGGCCAGTTGTTCGGGCGTCCAGTGGGCATGCACCGGCAGGAAACGGGCCGTGCCGGGGATCGGGGACTGGTCCCGGCCCAGGCGCCACAGCGTGGCGTCGGGCTTGAGCCGCGCGCCCTTGCAGTGGGGGCAGGGCGTGTAGCTGCGGTATTTCGACAGCAGCACGCGCACGTGCATCTTGTAGGCGCGCGATTCCAGCCAGTCGAAGAAACGTTGCGCGCCGTACCACTGGTGTTTCCAGGCGGACATCCCGCCCTTCCAGTCGGGCGCGCCGCCGATCACCCAGCCGCGTTCTGCGTCCGTCAGGTCGCGCCAGGGCACGTCCAGGCGCGCGCCCGCCTGGGGGGCGTAGCGTTCCATCTCGACCTGGCATTCCTTGTAGCTGGCGGTCTGCCAGGGCTTGATCGCGCCGTCGCGCAGGCTGCGGGTCTCGTCGGGCACCACTAGGCCGTAGTCGATGCCCATCACCCGGCCGAACCCCCGGCAGTGCTCGCAGGCGCCCAGCGGGGAATTGAAGGAAAAGGTGCTGGGCAGCGGCGTGCTGTAGTCGATGTCGCATTGCGCGCAGTGCAGGCCGGCGCTGAAGCGCCATTCTTCCTCGCCTTCGTCGAACAGGGCGTGGACGGCGAGTTTGCCGTTGCCTTGGCGCAGCGCCGTTTCCAGCGCTTCGTCCACCCGTGCGGACTCCGCATTGCCCAGGCGGAAGCGGTCCTGCACGACGTGCAGCACGCGCCGGCCGGGATCGCTTGCCTTGCGCTTGCCGGTGGATTTGCCGGCGGCTTTCACGGTCGTTTTTCCGGCGGCCGCATCGGCTCCGGGCGCGGGTTCGTCCTGGCGGTGGATGCGCGTGTAGCCCTGCTGCTCCAGGAAGCCGCGCACCTCGTCCTCGGTGAAATTGGCGGGCACCGAAACCGGGAAGGTGATCACCAGGCGGGGATCGCGGGCGGCGCACAGGCCGTCCAGTTGACGCCGGATGCCGGCCGGGTCGTCGGATATGACCGGCCGGGCGCAGTTGCGGCAAGGCAGGTGGCCGGCACGGGCGTAGAGCAGCTTCAGGTGGTCATTCAACTCCGTCATCGTGCCCACGGTGCTGCGCGAATTGCGCACCGGGTTGACCTGATCGATGGCGATGGCCGGCAGGATGCCTTCGATGCGGTCCACCTGGGGCTTGTCCATGCGGTCCAGGAATTGACGCGCATAGGGTGAAAAGGTCTCGACGTAGCGGCGCTGGCCTTCGGCGTACAGGGTGTCGAAGGCCAGCGAGCTTTTGCCGGACCCGGACACGCCGGTCACCACCAGAAGTTCTCCGGTGCGGATCGTCAGATCCAGGTTTTTCAGGTTGTTCTGGCGGGCGCCGAAGATGCGGATAGGTGCGTTCATCCCACCATCATAATCCGGCGCGTCGCGTCGTTGCGATGCGGGGAACAGGGACTTTTCGCCGGGACCGCAGCCCGGCCCGGGGAAGTCGTCCGGCTTGATCCGCGTCAGAGATTCGGGCGGGGCGCGAGTCCATCGGCGCCGCCTGATCCTTACAATGGGCTGAACGTCAACGGGCCGATTCCGGCCCTCGTGGAACACCGGAGAACCGCCATGAAACGCTTGCTCGCCCTGTCCCTGTTGTGCGCCGCCCCCGTTCTGGTCCAGGCGGCCGATTACAAGACGGATGCGGACCACACCTTCATCATCTTCGAAGTCCTGCACAACGGCACGTCCACGGTGCGGGGCCGCTTCGACACGGTGGAGGGGGACGTCGCCTTCGACCGTGCGGCCAAGACGGGCCAGGCGAAGATCCGCGTCGATATGAAGTCGATCAACACGGGTTCCAAGGGCTTTGACGAGCATCTGCTGGGCGGCGACTTCTTCCAGGCCGGGCAGCACCCCGATGCCGTGTTCGAGTCCACCGCTTTCCGCTTCGAGGGCGACCTGGTGCGGGCCGTCGAGGGCAATCTGACCCTGCTGGGGCAGACCCATCCGGTCAAACTGAATGCCGTTCGTTTCAATTGCTACCAGAACAAGCGCCTGGCCCGTGAAGTCTGCGGCGGGGACTTCCGGGTGGATCTCCAGCGCAGCCAGTGGGGTATGGGATTCGGCCTGCCGGGTATCCCCGACACCGTGCGTCTGCAGATCGAAATCGAGGGTGTGCGCCAGTAAAGTGCTAAAATAGCGTGTTTTGCTTTTAAAGCCCGCCTTACACCCGTACACCAGGAGATTCACATGGCAGAAATCAAACGCACCCGGCGCAACACGCTGGAGCGCCGTTGCCTCGGCAAGGCCTTCAAGCGTCTGTTCGTGCGCGCCCCCAAGGGCGTCTTCAAGATGCTCGAAAAGGTCAAGCGCGTCTGATTGTTCGACGCCGGCCGGCCGTATTGTTTATATACAATTCGGCATCAGGGAAACCACGAACCCGACGGTTCGTGGTTTTTTTTTGCGGCTATCATGGGTCATCGAAGCTGATTGGAACGGAGCCTCACGGCATGGCTTGTTGGCGCCATCTGTTTTCCGTCATCACGCCGACCTACAACCGCGCACACACGCTGGAACGCGTGTACCGCTCGCTGCGGGAACAGTCCTTCCAGGATTTTGAATGGGTGGTGGTGGATGACGGCTCGACGGATACCACCCGGACCCTGATCCAGGGGTGGCAACAGGAAGCCAGTTTCCCGATTCGTTACGTCTGGCAACCTAATCAACACAAGAAAACAGCCTTCAACAACGGGGTGCGCCACGCCCAGGGCGAATGGCTGGTCGCCATCGACAGCGACGACGAGCTCGATCCCAACGCCCTGTATCAGATGGCCAGCGTCTGGGAACAGATCCCGCCCGCCCAGCGCAACCGCACCGTAGCGATCACCGGCCTGTGCGCGCGGCCCGATGGCCGCGTGGTGGGCGATATGTATCCCCGCGACGTGATGGATGTGTCCTCGCTGGACATGACCTTCCGCTACCACGTCCGGGGCGAGAAATTCGGCTGTTTGCGCACGGACGTGCTGCGCCAGTTTCCCTTCCCCGAGGACATCCCCGGCTTCGTGCCCGAAAGCCTGGTGTGGCGGGCGCTCGCCCGGGCCGGCTACGTGACCCGCTTCGTCAATCAGGTGTTCCGCGTGTATCACGACGACGGCAGCAATCTGTCGCGCGAAGGGCGGGCCGATGGCGGCCGGCATGCGCTCGGCCTATGGCTGCTGGCGCACGACACCGTGGCCTATTGCCTGGGCTGGTTCCGCTATCAGCCGGCTTCGTTCTTTGGCGCGGCGATCCGCTACACCCGCTTCAGCCTGCATCTGCGCGCCCAGCGGGTGGCCCGTCCTGCGGGGCGCTATCTGAACCACTGGGCGTCGCGCCTGCTGGTGGCCGTCATGTGGCCGGCCGGCGCGGCGCTGTACCTGCGTGACCGCTTGCGCGCCGCCGCCGCGCGATCCAAGCATTCAGTGGCGGCCTGACGGCCTATTCCTCTTCGTCGTCTTCGTCTTCGTCCGGGGGCGCCTCGGCTTCATGCAGATCGAAGGGCAGCAGATCTGTCAGCGTGTCGGTCCAGGCGACTTCCTCGCCGTGGGCGTCCACCTTGATGTAGCGCACGCCTTCCAGGTCGGACAACTGCACGGCCCAGAGAAATTCGCAGTCCACCGCCTGGCCGTCGCTCAGGTCCAGTCCGCCGCAATTCCCCAGGAAACGCGCCCCCGGCCCACCGGCCTGAACGCGGGGCGCGTCGCCTTCTTCGTCCTTGGGGCCCAGCGGCAGGGCGAACAGCGCCCATTCATAGCCTTCGTCGGGCTCGGCCACGATTTCAGCGATCACGGGCTTGCCCAGATAAGCGCACAGCGCATCGGCCGTGCGGCCCAGCAGATCGGCCTCGGCCGGAGTGAATGCGAGGGGGAGGGTCATGATGGGGAGTAGATCTGGAACAATGATTCTCAGCATTGTACGGTGCCGAGCTCGCCATAAGACGTCCTTCCTAGCCGGGATGGACACCTCTGACGGCGCCGGTGTTGCCAGGCGCCGGGTGCTGCCGAAGGAACGAGGCAGACCCGGGAAGCCCGAAGGGCCGCCTGGCCCTCCGGCAGAGACAGAGGTGTCTGTCCCGGTCATCGTTGGACTCGAACAGCCAGCAGTGTCCCCCCGTCCGGCCTACAATCGAAACTTTGCGCGGTTGAATCCTTCGACCCGCCTTTTCACGGTTGCGACATGGCACAGTACGTCTATTCCATGCACCGGGTCGGCAAGATCGTGCCGCCCAAGCGTCAGATTCTGCGGGACATCTCCCTGTCCTTCTTCCCCGGCGCCAAGATCGGGGTTCTGGGCCTGAACGGCTCGGGCAAATCCACCCTCCTGAAAATCATGGCCGGGGTCGACAAAGACATCGAGGGCGAAGCCGTCCCCATGGCGGGACTGCGCATCGGCTACTTGCCGCAGGAACCGCAGCTTGAGCCCGAGCACACCGTCCGCCAGGCCGTCGAGGCCGGCCTGGGCGAAGTCTTCGAGGCCCGCAAGCGCCTGGACGAGGTCTACGCCGCCTACGCCGAGCCCGATGCCGACTTCGACGCCCTGGCCGCCGAGCAGGCTGAACTCGAGGCCGTCATCGCGGCGGCCGCCACCAGCGGCAGCGACGACATCGAAACCCAGATGGAAATCGCCGCCGACGCCCTGCGCCTGCCGCCCTGGGACGCCGTCGTCGGCAAACTGTCCGGCGGTGAAAAGCGCCGCGTGGCCCTGTGCCGCCTGCTGCTGTCCAAGCCCGACATGCTGCTGCTGGACGAGCCGACCAACCACCTGGACGCCGAATCCGTCGAATGGCTGGAAGTCTTTTTGCGCCAGTTCCCCGGCACCGTCGTCGGCGTCACCCACGATCGTTACTTCCTGGACAACGCCGCCGAATGGATTCTGGAACTGGACCGGGGCCACGGCATCCCCTGGAAGGGCAACTACAGCTCCTGGCTGGAACAGAAAGAAGACCGCCTCAAGCAAGAAGAAGCCGCCGAATCCGCCCGCCAGCGCACCATCAAGAAAGAACTGGAATGGGTGCGGCAGAATCCCAAGGGCCGCCAGGCCAAGGCCAAGGCGCGCCTGGCGCGCTTCGAGGAACTGTCCTCGCACGAATACCAGAAGCGCAACGAAACCCAGGAAATCTTCATCCCCGTGGCCGAGCGCCTGGGCAACGAAGTCATCGAATTCCGCAACGTGTCCAAGTCCTTTGGCGACCGGCTGCTGATCGATGATCTCAGCTTCAAGATTCCCGCCGGGGCCATTGTCGGCATCATCGGCCCCAACGGCGCCGGTAAATCCACGCTGTTCCGCATGATCGCCGGCCAGGAAACCCCGGATTCGGGCGAAGTCGCGCTGGGCCAGACGGTCAAGCTGGCCTACGTCGACCAGTCGCGCGATTCCCTGCCCGACGACAAGACCGTCTTCGACGCCATTTCCGACGGCGCCGACCTGCTGACCGTGGGCCGCTTCGAAATGCCCGCGCGCGCCTACCTGGGCCGCTTCAACTTCAAGGGCGCGGACCAGGGCAAGCACGTCGGCAAGCTGTCGGGCGGCGAACGCGGCCGCCTGCACCTGGCCAAGACCCTGATCGCGGGCGGCAACGTCCTGCTGCTGGACGAACCGTCCAACGACCTGGACGTCGAAACCCTGCGGGCGCTGGAAGACGCCTTGCTGGAATTCGCCGGCTCCGTGCTGGTCATCAGCCACGACCGCTGGTTCCTGGATCGGATCGCCACGCACATCCTGGCTTTCGAAGGCGACTCCCAGGTCGTGTTCTTCGACGGCAATTACCAGGAATACGAGGCCGACAAGAAGGCGCGTCTGGGCGAAGAGGCCTCCCGCCCGCGCCGGATCCGCTACAAGGCTTTGAAATAAACCGGGTCGGCTCCGCTGCTGCGGCGGAGCCTTTCGGTACGGCAGGACAGACCCCCCAGGAGTGCGTCATGAAATACGTCGATGTGAACCAGGCTTTGCTGACGACCGGCGCCAGTGCGCTGCTGATCGTGGACATGCAGGAAAAACTGCTGCCGGCGATTCAGGACACGGACGCCTTGCGGGGGCGCGTGGCCCGGTTGGCCCAGGCGGCCCGCCGGCTGTCCGTCCCGGTCTGGGCCACGGAACACTGGCCGGAGAAGATCGGTGCGACCCACCCCGATCTGGCGCCTCATATCGAGCGGACCGTCTCCAAGACCCATTTCAACGCCTGCCGTGAAGCTGTTTTCCTGGAATCATGGCCGGCGGGCCGTTCCCGAGTGTTGTTGACAGGCACAGAAGCCCATATCTGCGTGTTACAAACCGGCCTGGGTCTGGCGCAGGCGGGCTACGAGCCGGTGCTGGTCACGGATTGCATCGGTTCCCGGCGCGCGTCTGACTGGGCGGCGGCCTGCGAACGCTGGCGCCGCTACGGCCTGGAGACCGTCACGTCTGAAATGGCGATCTACGAATGGCTGGAAACGCCGGCGCATCCGGCCTTTCGGGATGTGCTGGCCCTGGTGAAGTAAAGCGCGTTGTGCGCCTGATGCGGCTGTTACAAGTCACAAGGATCGACATCTTGGCTCACAGCTTTTTTGAAGATGCCCGCTTATAAAGAAGCCAGGACGCCCGACCGGGCATGAGTCACCACGCAGCACACGAGAAGGAGAATCACTATGACGATCAGGACATTCGGGAAAATCGGCGCGGCCTTGATGCTGGCGACGGCCATGGCCGGATGCTCATCCTGGGACAACATGAGCCACCGCCAGAAATCGGCCGTCACGGGCGCGGGCCTGGGCGGTGTGGCCGGGGCCGTCGTCACCGGCGGGGGCATTCTGGGCACGGTGGGCGGTGCGGCCATCGGCGGCGTCATCGGCGATCAGGTCGGCAAGAACCGCTGATCATCAGCGCATGCAGTGTCATGAGCGCCCTTCGGGGCGCTTTTTTTGCGCGTCCGGGCCTTGACTTCAAACAGGCTTCTCCCTTAAATTCAAACGATCGTTTGAATTTAGATTCGACGGCTTGAATGAACCGACCGGCGCCCGGGCGGGATTCCTGGACGGAACCGCCGGCGGCGCCCTCGAAAATCCCCTTGGAGACCGGAGATGCCTGATTACAAAGCCCCCTTGCGCGACATCCGTTTCGTGCGTGACGAGGTCCTGAACTACCCCGCCCACTATCAGTCCCTGCCGGGCTGCGAGGAGGCCACCCCCGACATGGTCGGCGCCATCCTGGAAGAGGGCGCGAAATTCTGTCAGGAAGTGCTGGCGCCCCTGAATCAGGTCGGCGACCGCGAAGGCTGCACCTGGTCGCCCGAAGGCGTCAAGACCCCGGCGGGCTTCAAGGAAGCCTATGCCCAGTACGTCGAAGGCGGCTGGCCGGCGCTGTCGCACGACACGGCCCACGGCGGCCAGGGCCTGCCCGAATCCCTGGGCATGGCCATCAGCGAATTGATGGGCGAGGCCAACTGGGCCTGGGGCATGTACCCCGGCCTGTCGCACGGCGCCATGAACACCCTGCAGGCGCACGGCACCCCAGAACAGCAGAAGACCTACCTGGAGCCCCTGGTGACCGGCCAATGGACCGGCACCATGTGCCTGACCGAACCGCATTGCGGCACCGACCTGGGCATGCTGCGCACCAAGGCCGAACCCCAGGCCGACGGCAGCTACAAGGTCAGCGGCACCAAGATTTTCATTTCCGCCGGCGAACACGACATGGCGGAAAACATCGTCCACATCGTCCTGGCCCGCCTGCCGGACGCGCCCGCCGGCACCAAGGGGATCTCCCTGTTCATCGTGCCGAAGTTCCTGACCGACGGCCAGGGCGGCCTGGGCGCGCGCAACGGCGTGTCCTGCGGCTCGATCGAGCACAAGATGGGCATCCACGGCAACGCCACCTGCGTGATGAACTTCGACGGCGCCACCGGCTTCCTGATCGGGCCGGCCAACAAGGGCCTGAACTGCATGTTCACCTTCATGAACACGGCACGCCTGGGCACCGCCATCCAGGGGCTGGCGCACGCCGAAGTCGCCCTCCAGGGCGCCTCGACCTACGCCCGCGAGCGCCTGCAGATGCGCGCTCTGAGCGGCCCGAAGTTCCCGGACCAGCCGGCCGACCCCATCATCGTGCACCCCGACGTGCGCCGCATGCTGCTGACGATCAAGTCCTACGCCGAGGGCAACCGCGCGCTGCTGTACTACGCCGCGCAGCAAGTGGACATCATGCAGCACAGCCAGGACGCCGCCGCGCGTGAACAGGCCGACAAGCTGCTGGGTTTCCTGACCCCGATCGCCAAGGCCTTCATGACCGAGACCGGCTTCGAGGCGGCCAATCTGGGCGTCCAGGTCTTCGGCGGCCACGGCTACATCTCCGAGCACGGCATGGAACAGAACGTGCGCGACAGCCGCATCTCGATGCTGTACGAAGGCACGACCGGCGTCCAGGCGCTGGACCTGCTGGGCCGCAAGGTGCTGATGACCCAGGGCGAGCCGCTGCGCATCTTTACCAAGGTCGTGCACAAGTTCTGCAAGGCCAACAGCGGCAACCGCGCGATCTCCGAACTGGTGAAGCCCCTGGCCGAACTGAACAAGGAATGGGGCGACCTGACCCTGAAGATCGGCATGAAGGCCATGACCAACCGCGAGGCGGTGGGCGCGGCGTCCGTGGACTACCTGATGTATTCGGGCTACGTGACGCTGGCCTATTTCTGGGCCGACATGGCGCGCGTCGCGGCCGAGAAGCTGGCGGCGGGCGAGGGCGACAAGGCCTTCTACCAGGCCAAGCTGCACACGGCGCGCTTCTACTTCACCCGCATCCTGCCTCGCACCCGCGCGCACGTGGAGGCCATCAAGGCCGGTCCCGACGTGCTGATGGATCTGCCTGCCGGGGACTTTGCGCTGGGGTATTGATCCAGGAACAGAAGGCGGGGCGCTGTACACTCTGGGCTGCCGCCGTCAATCCCCGCCTTCTTCATGTTCCTGACCCTGCTGAATATCGTCCTGCCCGTCTTCGCCGTGGCGGTCCTGGGTTTTGCCTTTGGCCGCCGCCAGGCGCGCACGCCGGACATGGCGTTCATCAACCACGCCAATGTGATGGTGTTCTGTCCGGCGCTGGTGTTTTCTGCGCTGCTGGACAATCCCGTCGACCTGGCGCGCGGCTGGCCGCTGATGGCCGCCGGGGTATTGGTCATCGTCGTGCCGGGCCTGCTGCTGGCGCTGGTGCGTGCGCCGGGGGTGTCCCGCCCCGCCTTCCTGGTGCCGGGGATGTTCCGCAATACCGGCAACATCGGCATCCCGCTGATGATGCTGGCCTACGGCAAGGACCTGCTGGGCGACATCGTCGTGCTGTTCGTGCTGTCGAACCTGCTGCACTTTTCTCTGGGGCTGTCCTTGCTGTCGCGCGGCGGCAGCCGCTGGATGTGGCTGCGCAATCCGAACATCTGGGCGGCCCTGCTGGGCGTGGCCCTGGCGCCGCACCGGGAATGGATTCCGCCCTTCGTGACGACCACGCTGGACCTGACCGGGCAGATCGCGATTCCGCTGATGCTGTTCGGCCTGGGCGTGCGCCTGTCCCAGGACAAGATCGAGCAACTGGGCCTGGCCCTGCGCATCAATCTGCTGTATCTGCTGGCGGGCCTGCTGACGCTGCCCATCGTGCTGTGGCTGCTGCCCCTGACGCCGGAATGGGCGCGCATGGTGGCCTTGTCGGTGATGTTGCCGCCGGCGGTGCTGAATTATCTGCTGTGTGAACAGTATCGCGTGGAACCCAAGACCGTGGCCAGCGTGGTGCTGCTGGGCAATGTGCTGTCCGTGGCGACGATTCCGCTGGTGGTGTGGGCGACGTTGACGTGGATTTGATGTGGGTCGGCCTACGGCCGCCCCGCATCATTTAATTCCGCGTTTCGGGTTGCGGCATCTCGATCTTGACCTCGAGCACTTCCAGGGAATCCTGGCGGTCCAGGTTGACTTTGATGTCGTCGGGGTTGATCTGCACGTATTTCGAGATCACCGCGATCAGTTCCTTTTGCATTTGCGGCAGGAAATCGGGCGCGTTGCGGCCGCTGCCGCGCTCGTTGATCAGGATCAGTTGCAGGCGGTCCTTGGCGACGCTGGCCGAGGTCTTTTTGCTTCCGCGCAGGAAATCCAGGAACGACATGCTTATTTACCCCCGAACAGGCGCTTGAACAGGCCAGGTTTCTCGTAGTCGACGAAGCGCAGGGGCTTTTCTTCGCCCAGGTAGCGGTCCACCACGTCCTGGTAGGCCAGGGCGACGTCAGAGTCGCGGATGTGGATGGCCGGGATGCCCTGGTTGGACGCTTGCAGCACGGTTTCCGATTCCGGGATCACGCCGATCAGGCGGATGCGCAGGATGTCCTCGATGTCGTTCAAGGACAGCATTTCGCCGTCGGCCACGCGCTTGGCGTTGTAGCGGGTCAGCAGCAGGTGTTCCTTGATCGGCTCGTCGCCTTTTTCGGCGCGGCGGGACTTGGCCGACAGAATGCCCAGGATGCGGTCGGAGTCGCGCACCGAGGAGACCTCGGGGTTGGTGACCACCAGCGCGTCGTCGGCAAAATAAGACGCCATCACCGCGCCGGTCTCGATCCCTGCGGGGGAGTCGCAGACGATGTAGTCGAAGTCCATGGCGGCCAGGTCGGTCAGGACCTTTTCCACGCCGTCGCGCGTCAGCGCGTCCTTGTCGCGCGTCTGGGACGCCGGCAGGATGTACAGGTTTTCCAGTTGCTTGTCGCGGATCAGCGCCTGGTTCAGCGTGGCTTCGCCCTGGATGACGTTGACGAAGTCATAGACCACACGGCGTTCGCAGCCCATGATCAGGTCCAGGTTGCGCAGGCCGACGTCGAAGTCGATCACGACCGTCTTGTGACCACGCATGGCCAAACCGGCCGAAAAGCTCGCACTGGTGGTGGTTTTGCCCACCCCCCCCTTGCCGGAGGTGACTACAACGATGCGCGCCATGGTGACTGTGTTCCCCTGTTCGAAAAATTCATGACATCGTAAAGCAAAAACCCCCGCGAAGGCCGTCAGGCCGCAGGCGGGGCGTGTCCGGATGTGACGGGATGTCCGTTGCTGGGCGGACAGATCCGTCAGGTATTGTGCTGCAGCGCCCGGATGCGCAGCGTATCGCCGTCGAGCTCGATCTGGGCAGGACGGTTGTGCAGCGTTTCGGGCAGGCGGGTCTCGACCACCCGGTAGACCCCGGCGATGGCCAGCAGTTCCGGGTCGAGCTGGGTGGTCAGGATCATGGCGCGCGTGTTGCCGCGTGCGCCGGCCATGGCCTTGCCGCGCAGCGGGCCGTAGACGTGGATGTGGCCGTCGGCGATGACTTCGGCGCCCTGGCTGACCATGCCCATGACGATCAGGTCGCCGCCGCGCGCGTAGATGCGCTGGCCCGAGCGCAGCGGGTGGCGGATCACCAGCGTTTCCGCAGAGGTGCCGGCGTCGGCGGGCGGGGCGGTTTCATCCGCGGCGGGGGCGGCCTTGGCGCTCGGGCCGGGCCGGGCGCGGGCTGCGGGGGCGGTTTCCTGGGGCGCGGCGTCCGGCATCCGGGGCGTATCCGGCGCCTGGGCGGCCTGGGCCGGCGCGGCGGCGCGGCCTGCCGGCTGGCGGCTGGCGGAGATGTCCAGGGGCGCCAGGCCGGCCCGGTGGGCCGAATCCAGCAGGGCTTCGGGCGCGCGCACGCCGATCGGGTGCAGATGGTGGCGGCGCAGGGCGTCGGCCAGCGTCTGCCAGTCGGGCGCCTGCTCCAGACCCTGGGCGTCGAGCACCACGGGCTCGTTTTCGTAGAAGGCGCCGGCCTCTTGCATGCGCTGATCCAGCGCCCGGGTCAACTCGGCGGTGTCGGCCGTGTGCAGCACGGCCCGCAGGACGTGCAGGGAGGCGCTCTTGAAATCCAGGGCAGCGGTGGTCTTGGCCATGTCTTTGGGGTTCCTTCCGCTCAGGCCCAGGTGTCGCGCAGCGTGACGGCGCGGTTGATCACCGGACGTTCGGGCGTGGAGTCCTCGCGGTCGGCGACGAAATAGCCCAGCCGCTCGAATTGCCAGGTCGCGCCGGGTTCGGCCTGCGTGCCCGGTTCCAGCCAGGCGTTCACGATCCGGCAGGACTCGGGGTTGATCGCCTGCAGGAAGTCGCGATCGCCGCTGTCGGGATGCGGTTCGGTGAACAGGCGGTCGTACAGGCGGATCTCGGCGGGCACGGCGTGGGCCGCGCTGACCCAGGTGACGGTGCCCTTGACCTTGACGCTGTCGGCGCCCGGGGTGCCGCTGCGGGTTTCGGGCAGGTATTCGGCGTGGACTTCGACGATCTCGCCTTGTTCGTTCTTGACGCAGCCGGTGCAGCGCACGACGTAGCCGTATTTCAGGCGCACCAGATTGCCCGGGAACAGGCGGAAGTATTTCTTGGGCGGGTCTTCGCGGAAGTCGTCGCGCTCGATCCAGAGTTCGCGCGTGAAGGGGAAGCTGCGCCGGGCGCCGTCAGGTTCGTGCGGGTTGAGCGGGGCCGAGCAGGGTTCCTCGTGGTTTTCCGGGAAGTTCGTGATGATGAGCTTGACCGGGTCGAGCACGGCCACGGCGCGGGCGGCGACGGGGTCCAGGTCGTCGCGCAGCGCGGCTTCGAGGATGCTGTAGTCGATGCGGGAGTCGGCCTTGGACACGCCCAGGCGCTCGCAGAACAGGCGGATGGCGCCGGGTGTGTAGCCCCGGCGGCGCAGGCCCGCCAGGGTGGGCATGCGCGGGTCGTCCCAGCCTTGCACGTGGCCGTCGAAGACCAGTTGGCGCAGTTTGCGCTTGCTGGTCACGACGTAACTGAGGTGCAGCCGGGCGAATTCATGCTGGCGCGGCAGGGGCGCAGCCAGTTGGCCCAGTTCGGCCAGGCGTTCCAGGATCCAGTCGTAGAAGGGGCGCTGGTCCTCGAATTCGAGCGTGCAGATGCTGTGCGTGATGCCTTCCAGCGCATCCTCGACCGGGTGCGCCCAGGAATACATGGGATAGATGCACCAGGTGTCGCCGGTGCGGTGGTGGGTCGCGTGGCGGATGCGGTACAGCACCGGGTCGCGCAGATTGATGTTGGGCGAGGCCATGTCGATGCGCGCGCGCAGGGCCATGCGGCCGTCCGGGAATTTGCCGTCGCGCATGTCGCGCAGCAGCGCCAGGGATTCGGCGGCGGGGCGATCGCGCCAGGGCGAGTTCGTGCCCGGCTCGGTCAGCGTGCCGCGCGTGGCGCGCATGTCGTCGGCCGATTGCTCGTCCACGTAGGCGTAGCCGGCCTCCACCAGCGCCTCGGCGAAGCGGTACAGGGTTTCGAAGTAGTCGCTGGCGTAGAAGCAGTGCTCGGTGCCGCCCTGCGTCCAGTCAAAACCCAGCCAGCGCACCATGTCGATGATGGCGTGGACGTATTCGTCTTCTTCCTTTTCGGGGTTGGTGTCGTCGAAACGCAGGTGGCAGATGCCCTGGTAGTCGCGCGCCAGGCCGAAGTTCAGGCAGATGCTCTTGGCGTGGCCGATGTGCAGATAGCCGTTGGGTTCAGGCGGAAAGCGGGTGCGGATGCGGGCCGGGTCGGGTGCGCCGGCGCGGCGGACCTCGGCCGGGCTGGGCGGCAGCGCCCATTGCCGGTCCTGGTAGCGGCCGGCTTTCAGGTCGTTGTCGATGATGGTGCGCAGGAAATTGGAGACTGGCGCTGAATCGGTGGTCATGGTGCGGGGATGGGAGACGTTCATATAAACTAGCGCACATTATGACGCAAACCGCATGGGTTCTGTCACTGTCCCAGTTTTACCTGAGCTTGGGATTCGTGCTGTTCTTCCTGGCGCTGGAACTGGGCCTGGCCTGGGTCTTGTTCGGCTTCCGGCTGCTGGCCGGCCGCAGCCAGGCGGCGCTGCTCGCCTATCGTTTCTGGGCGCGCGTGTTCGCCCTGTCCCTGATTCTGGGTTTTGCCGCCAGTCTGCCGCTGCTGCTGCAATTGGGCACGCTGTGGCCGGGCTTCATGGACCGGGCCGGCGAGGTCGCCGGGCCGCTGGTGGGCATGGCGGTGCTGACCGCCTTCATCTTCAAATCCTGCTTTCTGGGGGCCATGCTGTATGGTCAGCGGACCCTGTCCGACCGGGCCCACACGCTGGTGGTGGGCATGGTGGCGGTGGGCACGTCCCTGACGGCCTGGTGGATCGCGGTGCTGCTGGCCTGGCTGCAGTGGCCGGCGGGCGCGGTCCTGTCCGAGGGCCGCTATCAGGTGGCGGACTGGCTGGAATTGCTGGGCGGCGGTGTGGCGCCCGCGCTGTTCGGCATGCTGCTGTGCGGCGGCTTGCTGCTGGCGGCGACGCTGATGCTGGCCGTGACCGCCTGGCGCACCGAGGTCCGCCCCAGCGATGCAGGCGACCGCAGCGTCTATGCCTGGGGCCTGCGGCTGGTGTTGCTGGCGCTGGTGCTGCAGGCCGTGCTGGCTGCCGTGCTGGCGCGTGAGCTGCTGTCCTTGCAGCCGGCGCGCGTGGCGGCCGTGGTGCCGCAATGGACCAGCGGCGCACCGGAACACCTGTCCCTGGCCGCCTGGCCGGACGAATCCCGGGGGCGTGAAGCCTGGCGCCTGGCGGGACCGTCCGACTGGCCCGAGTGGGTGCGGCTGCCCGCCGAAGGCCCGCTGCGGGGATTGAGCGATCTGTCGGGTATCCGGCCGCCTTTGCTGGCCACCTATCTGTCGGCGCGGCTGGCCGTGCTGCTGACCGGTGTGCTGGCTGCGATGGCGGCCTGGGCGCTGTGGCGGGGCCGCCGTCTGGGCCATGAGCCCGATAGCCTGTCGCGGGCCGGCCGCATCGGCCTGCGGACCATGGCCTGGCTGGCCGTGATCCTGCAGGCGGCGGGCTGGGGGCATCTGCTGATCGGCAACCTGCCGTACGCCATCCAGGGCACGGTCTCGCTGCGCGAGATCGGCACGAGCGCAAGCGAGGGGGCGCTGTGGGCCGTCCTGGCCCTGCAGCTCGTGGTCTATGGCGCCTTGGCCGTGGGCTTTCATCAGTTGCTGCGCTACGCCACCCGCTACGGCGTGGTGCCGGTGGCGCGTCACCGGGGGCGCGCATGATCGATTCTCTGGCGGCCTTGCTGGGCCTGGGCGCCCAGGACCCGGCCTTCTGGATTCCCCTGGCGCTGATCGTCGTGTTTTTCGCCATCGTCGTGGCGGGCGTGCTGCTGGACGGTTTCGACATCGGTGTGGGCTGCGTGTCCCTGGTGGCGCCGCCCACGCTGCGGCCGCGCATGCTGTCGCTGCTGGGACCCTGGCGCGATGCCAATGAATTCTGGGTGTTCCTGGGGGTCGGGTTGTTTGCCGTGGCCTTTCCCTACGCCTGGCCGCAGACCCTGGGACGCCTGTACCTGCCGCTGTCGCTGCTGGCCCTGGGCACGATGCTGCGCTCGGTCTGCTTTGAGTGGCGCCTGCGGGCGCCGCCCGAACATCAAGGCCGCTGGCAGTTCGGCTTTGGCGCGGGGGCCGTGCTGGTCGCGTTTTCCCATGGCTACATCCTGGCGCGGGTGGCGGTGGCCTATCAGCCGGGCGGGGGCAATACCGGCTTTGCTGTGCTGATGGGCGGCTGCGCCGTAGCGGTCTACAGCCTGCTGGGCGCCGCCTGGCTGATGATGCGCGAGGCGGGCGAATTGCGCGTGCGCGCCGTAGGCTGGGCGCGCCGCACCCTGCGCTGGAGCGCCGTGGGCGCCATCGGCGTATCGGTGGTGCTGGATTTCTCCAACGCCGGGGTGTTCCTGAAGTGGGGCGACGGCTCGCACTGGCTGGCGGTGGGCCTGGTCTGGGGCGCTTTGCTGGTGTGCTTCGTCCTGACGGAAATGACGCTGCAGCGCATGATCAGCCATAGCTACCGCGCCTCGGCCCTGCCGTATGCCCTGGTGCTGGTGATCGTCCTGACCGTGCTGGGCGGCCTGGCCTACAGCTTCTTCCCCTATCTGGTGCTGGACGAGATCACGCTATGGGACGCCGCCGCGCCCGTGGCGACGCTGCGGCTGGCCCTGTCCGCCGTCGTGATCGCGCTGCCGGTGGCGCTGATCTTCAATCTCTGGGTGTACTGGCGCATGCTGGGCCGGTCGCGGCCGCCCAGTCCGCCGGATTTCAGGCCCTAGGGTCGGGTTCTGGAGCGCGCATGCGGGGGCCTGACCTGCACCTTCGAGCCGATGGCGCGGTCGCCATGCTGTGCTGGGCGGCCCTGGCCGGCGTCGGCGGCGCTGCGGTGACCATTGCCTTTCATGCCGGGATTCACGGCGTCCAGTGGCTGTTTGCCGGGCATTCCGGGGCCATCACCCAGGTGATGCGCGATCTGCCCTGGTGGCTGCGCCTGCTGGCGCCCGCCGTCGGCGGCCTGTGCGCCGGAGGGTTGCTGGTCGCGGCCCGTCGCGTGTCGCGTGACGCGCATTCCGATTACATGGAGGCCGTGGCCATCGGCGATGGGCGGATGTCCGTGCGCCAGGGCCTGCTGCGTTCCCTGTCCTCGCTGTGTACGGTCGCTACGGGCGGCTCCATCGGCCGCGAGGGCGCCATGGTGCATCTGGCCGCCCTGTGGGCTTCGGTGCTGGGGCGGCTGCTGCACGCGGGCACCGCGCATCTGCGCCTGCTGGTGGCCTGCGGGGCGGCGGCCGGGGTGTCGGCGGCCTACGGCGCGCCCATTGCCGGCGCCGTGTTCGTGGGCGAGATCATTCTTGGTTCCATGTCTTTCCAGAATTTCGGCCCGCTGCTGGTCGCCGCCGCCGTATCGAACCTGGTCATGCGGCTGAGCGGCCACTATGCGGCGCTGTATGCCATGCCCGGCCTGGAGGCGGTGCCGGCGAACCTGCTGCTGCCTAGTCTGGCCCTAGGCGTCCTGGCCGGGGTGGGGGCGCCGCAGTTTTTGCGCTGCATCCACGGGGTGAAGTCGCTGTTCGGCCGCACCGGCCTGCCGTTGCCCCTGAGCCTGGCTTTGGGCGGCTTGCTGTTGGGGGGCGTGCTGATCGGCATGCCGCAGATGGCGGGCAATGGCTATAGCGTGGTCGTGTCCCTGCTGCACCAGCCCGAGGCCTGGCAGATGGTGCTGTGGATCCTGTTGTGCAAGGTGCTGGCGACGGCGCTGACGGCCGGATCGGGCGCCGTGGGCGGGGTGTTCACGCCGACGCTGTTCGTCGGCGCGGCCTTGGGCACGCTGTTCGCCCAGGGCCTGGGGGCCGTCTGGCCCGAGCTGGCGGGCCACGGCACGGTCCTGACCCTGGTGGGCATGGGGGCCTTTCTGGCGGCGGCGACCAGCGCGCCTTTCATGGCGATCCTGATGATCTTCGAGATGACGCTCAGCTACCAGATGGTGCTGCCGCTGGTGCTGGCCTGCGTGGCCGCGTATTTCGTGTCGCGCGGCCTGGCCCAGGCGGTGATGTATCAGGTCACCCTGCATCACGAAGACAATCAGGCGCTGCGCCAGCGCCTGCGCCATGCCCGGCTGGACAGCCTGATGCGTCCGGCGGAAACGGTGATCCGTACGGATGCGCCGGTGCGCCAGGCGCAGGAAATGTTCCTGGACTATCCGGTGAAGTACCTGTACGTGACCGACGCCGAGGATGCCTGGCAGGGGGTGATCGCCCAGCAGGACCTGACCCGCATGATGCTGGGCGAGGTCGACGTGCAGTCCAAGACCTGCGGCGAGGTGCTGCGCCTGGACTTCGTCAAGCCCTTGTATCCCGATCTGAGCCTGGACGAGGCGCAGGCGCAGTTCAGCGCCTTCCAGGGGGAACGGCTGCCGGTGGTCAGCCGCGACCGGCCCGCCCGGCTGCTGGGGGTGGTGTACAAGTCCGACCTGCTGGAACGTTATTCGCAGTTGAAGCGGGCACTGGACGGGGACGCGGATTTCGTGCTGTCGCCGCGCAGGGGGCGCCCGTGATGGCATAATCCCGGTACAGTCCTGATACTGGATATCAACACAGTCTTTTCATGGTCATCCAAGCTGATTCCCTCTCGGCCCGCCCGCCCGAACCCCGTCTGGTGACGCCGGACGTGGCCTCGCGCGCCGAAGACTCCGTCGAGCGCGCCCTGCGGCCCAAGTCCCTGGGCGACTACGTCGGCCAGAAACGGGTGCGCGAACAACTGGACATCTTCATCGCGGCGGCCCGCCAGCGTGGTGAATCGCTGGACCACGTGCTGCTGTTCGGCCCGCCGGGCCTGGGCAAGACGACGCTGGCGCACATCGTGGCCCATGAAATGGGCGTGCAGTTGCGCCAGACCTCCGGCCCGGTGCTGGAACGCCCGGGCGACCTGGCCGCCATGCTGACCAATCTGGAACGCAACGACGTCCTGTTCATCGATGAGATCCACCGCCTGTCCCCGGTGGTCGAGGAAATCCTTTATCCCGCGCTGGAAGACTTCCAGATCGACATCCTGATCGGCGAAGGCCCCGCCGCCCGCAGCGTCAAGATCGACCTGCAGCCTTTCACCCTGGTGGGTGCGACCACGCGCGCCGGCATGCTGACCAACCCGCTGCGCGATCGCTTCGGCATCGTCTCGCGGCTGGAGTTCTATTCGGCCGACGAACTGGCCCACATCGTGCAGCGCAGCGCCGGCCTGCTGGGTGCGGACGCCACCGAGGACGGCGCCGCCGAAATCGCCCGCCGTTCGCGCGGCACGCCCCGCATCGCCAACCGCCTGCTGCGCCGGGTGCGCGACTATGCCGACGTGCGCGCGGGCGGACGCATCGACACCGCCACCGCCCAGGCGGCGCTGGCCATGCTCGAAGTCGACCCCCAGGGCCTGGACCTGATGGACCGCAAACTGCTCGAAGCCATCGTGCACAAATTCGACGGCGGTCCCGTCGGGGTGGACAGCCTGGCCGCCGCCATCGGCGAAGAGCGCGACACCATCGAGGACGTCATCGAACCCTACCTGATCCAGCACGGCTACCTGCAGCGCACCCCGCGCGGCCGCATGGCCACGCGCCGCTGCTGGGAACACCTGGGCCTGAAGGCCCCCGCCGCCGGAGGCGGGGGAGAGTTGTTTTAGGAAGCTTTATAGTCAGATGCGCAGAACGCGAGCGACAGAGTCACGTGCGCAGAGGTTCGCGTGCACGGCTTGTTCAAAGGGTGGCGAGCCGGTCAACGGTGTCCGGATAACGTTCTACCAGCCGGATCAACAGCGCGGCTTGGGCGTTGGGCTTGGCGCGCCCCTGTTCCCAGTTTTCCAGTGTGCGCGGATTGGTGCGCAAGTAGCGCGCGAATACGCCACGCGACAGGTTCAAGCGCTGGCGCAGCCTGGTCAGCTCGTCCGCAGTGATTTCAAGTGCAGGACCCACGTCGATGACGTGGCGGCGCAAGGTGACTTTCCCCGTGCGCTCGGCCGCCAGGGCCTCGAATCCTTCCGTCAGTTCGGCAAACAGGTTTCGCTTGTTCGTCATGGGCCGCGTGCCTTCAGTTCGTTGTGCAGCAGGGTGGACAAGAGCGCACGTTCTTGGGCGGACAGATCGTTCATTTCATCTTTGTCATACACAGTGAATAGCCAGAACTGCCGGCCTGCGGTCCAGGGGTAGTAGATCACGCGCAAGCCACCCCGTTTACCTTTGCCGCGACGCGCGTCGAGGAATCGGATTTTTCGCAGCCCGCCAGTTCCAGGGATGACATCACCTGCGTACGGCTGCTGAAGCAGAATGGATTGCAGACTGCGAAAAGCGGAGTCGTCCAGGTATCGTTCACAGTGTCTTTGGAACGCAGGCAGCTCGATGAAAATGGCCTTCATCGCTATTCTATCCGTTAATTGCGTATAGATGAAGAAAAGCTGCTGTGCTGCGTGTCACCAGGCAGGTTGCGCGGTTTGGGTAGGCGCGTGCAGGCATGGCCGGAGTCCAGTAGAGATGGGCGGCCATTGTGAGTCAGGCGTATCGACTTCGCCAGACTGGAAAATCCGGACGGATCAAAATGTCCTGGCGGGTCTTGGGTACGCAACGGACCTGGCTTCGAGACCCCGGCTTCAAGGTCCGTCTAGAACTCCAGTTCCTCGAAACGAACGGCCTTCAGGCGGTCTTTTTCGAACTGGAACAGGGGCATGACGGCGCCGTTGGCGTCTCCGCATAGGGGGATGACCAGTTGCGGGGCGGTCTTGACTGAGCCGCCGTCGGTGTCGTCGGGATCGTAGGGCGTGCCGTAGCGCCGCAGTGCAGCCACGGTCTCGGTTCGGGATGCGCCGATCTTGAAGCCTGCAGGCAGATAGCGGGCGGGATCGGTGGCTTTGGCCAGGAAATCCATGTCGCCGAACAGCGGGACGCCTTTCAGGGGCAGGCAGGTGTCCAGGTTTTGCAGCGTTCCCAATGAAAAGCTGTACAGGATGGCGTGGTCGGCCGGCGGGGGATCGTCCGGCTGGTTTTCGGGGGCCAGCGCGTCGGGCAGGATGCCGGTGTAGCGCAGCACCAGACCGCCGTCGTTGAGGTACAGCCCTTGTTTTTTAGGGTCGTCGCTGCTCGGGACCGCCCCGTCGCTGGCGCCCAGGTCGGTCAGGGTGGGTTCGTCCTGGTCGAAGTCGACGAGCAGGTAGCCCATCACCCCGTAGTGGGGCGGTTGCAGATAGCGTTCCAGCACGACGTAGCCGCCGCGTTGGCCCGTCACCTGCGGACAGCCCAGGTTGCGGTCGATGATGCCGTCCTTCAGCAAGTCGGTTTCGTGCGGGTCATCCGGGCCGCGGGGTTGGCGGTATAGCTCCTGGCCGTCCAGTCTCAGCACCTGGAGGTTGTTTGTTGCAGTGCTGGATTCGCATTCGAACACGCCTTTTGGGGTATCCACGCGCATGGAGTCGGCCATGGCCGGGCCGGGCAGGACGGCGAACCAGCCGGCGGCCAGCAGGGCCGCCAGGGCGGAGGGCAGGGGGCGCAGCCGTTGACGTGACGACGGGCCGGCTTCGCAAGCCACGTCCAGAAGACGATCACAGTTCATCCAGGATCTCCTGCTTGCGGGATTCATAGTCCTGCGCGCTGATCAGGCCCTGGTCGCGCAGCGCTTTCAATTGTCGCAGGCGGGAAGCCGCGTCGCCACCGGTGGATGATGATGTGCCGCCTGACGAGGTGATGGTGTGGCTGCGCAGGTCGAAGGTCGCGGGTGAGCCGGCGCCTTTTTTCATCTTTTGGGTAAAGGCGGCGATGAGATCGTCCGTCGAGACACGTCCGCCGAATCCCGCGCTGATCCCTGCGGCAAGGCCTCCGGTCGGATTCTCGTCCTGATGACGCCTGGAACACAGATACAGCAGCGTCAGCAGGACCCAGGCGCCCGTGCCGTAGATCAGGGTGGAGACGCCGATGGCCCGGAGCGTGACCTCCTGGAGGCGGCCTTCGCGTTCGCAGCGAATCGTGTGGGCCATCCCGCTTTGCCCGGGTTTGTAGGAATAGTTCCGGGATGAAATGTCCATGTCGCCGTCGCACAGCACCGGGGCCGCCACGGTCAGCAAGGGCGGATGAAGCGCCCCGCCGGCCGAGGCGATCATCAGGCCGATGAACAGGCCCACGGGGATCCGGAACCATTGGTAGCCGAGCAGCCGGGACAGGAACTGATTGCGGATGGAAAAGAGCGCCGACAGGCCGGGGATGCGGCGGCGCAGGAAGAACAGGATCACGACGGGGAGGGCCAGGGGCAGGACGATGCCCAGGATCGTGATGCCGGCGGCGATACTGCTTTCATCGTTCATGGGGCGTGCCTTGGTCCGCCGGCATGTCGGACCGGCTCTGTCGGCAGCTTAGCCGAGGCGGGTACGCTGCCGCATCCTTCAAATGAATGAAGTTTTGCAGTGAGGGCAGGGTGTTCCCCGTTCAAAACGCGTACTTCACAGCCGCCGCGCCGCCGAAGCCTTCGCGTCGGCCGACATAGGCTTGCAGGCCGATGTCGATACTCAGCGCTTGACGGCTGCTGGGGGTCAGGGTCAGGCCCAGTTCGAAGACGCCGGTGTCGCCCTTGAGGCTGGGGCTGGGGGTGTCGAGGCCGTAGACGGTGGCGCGGGCGACGCCGTCGAACTCGTGTTCCCAGGCGGCGCCGGCCCAGACGCGGGTCTGGTCGCTGTAGGCGTGGAGGAAGCGTGCGCCCAGGCGGGTGCGGCTGGAATCGACGGCCTTGAAGTCGTAAGGGGCGCCGGCGATATCGGCGCTGTCGCTGTCCAGGTGGGACCAGAAGTATTGGGCGTACAGGTCGGCGCTGGAGCGCTCGCCGATGGGCAGGCGATAGCCTGCGCCCAGGTGAGCGCCGACGTAGGCGGCCTGGCTGTCGTACGAAGCTGATTGCCCGTTGGCGCCTTTCAGATCGTTGCTGCGCCAGTCGCTGTCCAGGCGCCCGGCGCGCAGGGACGCCTCGGCGTAGGCGCCCAGATCGGGTGTGGCGCGGTCGAAGTCATAGTGCGCCAGCACCCCGGCGCCGACGTAATGGCTGTTGCCGCTGCCACGCACGGACTGGCCGGAGAAGTCGTTGTGGCTGTCGTGGCTGCCGTAACCGGCTTCGATGAAGGGGCCGACCGTCAGCGATCCTGCGCCGGGGGCGAAACGCCGGGCGACGCCGACCATCAGCGAGACGCCGTCGACGGTGACGTGTGAGCCCGATTCATAACGCGAATGTCCGCCGGCGACCGCACCGAAGGCGGTCCAGTCGCCTGTCGCGGCGACGCTGCGGGCGCGGTTCATGCCCAGGCCGGCGGCCAGATCACCGCCCTGATTGGCCAGGGCCAGCATGCTGGCGCGGCCTTCGACGGGGGCTTTGCTGGCCTCGCTGGCGCTGACATTCTGCACTGTGGCGGTCAGGTTCTTGCCATCGTTGACCACGTCGAACTGGTAGTCCAGCGCGAAGCCCTGATGGCCGACGACCCGGGTGGGGGCGAGGGAATAGGTGGTGGAGTTCAGGCCCGCCGCGTTGCTGAGCAGCGTCGCCTGGGTGCCCGTCGCCAGGACACCCGCATCGCTGGCGACGTCGATCAGGGTGCGGGCGCCGCCGAGGTCCGTGACGGCGCCTCCGCCGATCGTCAACATGGGGGCGGCGGCCGAGACGCCCTTGGGCAGCAGGAATTGGTAGGTGTCGAAGGCGGCTACGCTTTTGGCGGTCAGCCCGGCGGAGCGGACTTCCAGGGTGTTGTCGCGGATGACGACGCTGGGATCGGCAACAAGGCTATAGCCGCCGAACAGTTCAACATTGTTGAGAATGGGCGTGCCGGCCAGGATGATGCGGTTGCCCTGGACGGTGCCGTGTTGGGACTGGCCGGCATAGACCTTGCCGGTGGCAATCTGTGCCTTGTCCAGAATGGAGACCGTATTGCCGATGGCATCGCCTGTGAGCGCCGAACCGGCCGTGATGAGGTTGCCGGCAACAAATACGCTGTTGCCGCTGAGGATGATGTGATTGCCGATGGCGTTGCCGTTCATTGCAGCACTGCCGCCCGTCAGATCTGAATCGACGGTAGCATGGCCCGTGATCAGAATGGTGTTGCCGTTGGCGTCGCCGTTTCCGCCTGCCCTGCCGCCCGTCAGGGATCCAAGGGTTCTCGCATTATCCGAGACCAGGACGGTATTGCCGTTGGCATTGCCTGCATCACTGTAGCCGCCAAAACCGCCGGGGTCGGGGAGTGTGGTGTTGCTGTTGCCGTTGAAGATAAGCCGGTTGCCCGATGCGTCGCCCTTGCTGTAACCGCCGTAGATACGGCCGTTGATCTGAGCGCGATCCTGGATGGAAACAATGTTGCCATTGGCCTTGCCAGCGGGGGCGTGGCCGCCGTAGAGGGGGCTATCGTTGATGACTTGTGCATCATCCAGGATAGAAATGAGGTTACCGATAGCATCGCCGTTTTGCGCGTATCCCCCTCGGATGTAGATGGCGGAAATCGTGCTGTTACCGCTCAGGATGATGCGATTGTCAACAGCATGGCCGTTGACGCTGGCATCGGTATAGCCGCCTGCCAAGGTCGCCTTGAGTCCTGGGCTGTCCGTGACAAGCAGGGTGTTGCCGCTGACGCTGCCGTGCGCGCTGTAACCGCCGTGGACGTAGAAGGGGGATGGGATGCCTGAGCCGTTTATGGTGACTTGATTGTTGAACGCGTTACCTTGCAGGCTGTAGCCTCCCCTGACGTAGAGGACGCCCGGATCGGTATCGATGAATACTCGGCCGCCGCTGGCGTCGCCCGTCGTGGCGCAGACGCCGATGTAGTCGGCGCCGCAGGCGGTGCCCGTGCTGCCCCCGCTATTGGCCGCCCACACCGGGCTGGAAAACACGGCCAGGCAGGCCAGGGTCATCGCACAGGACCGCACGCGGATGGGTTTCATGGGACGCTCCCGAGGTCTTGTCTTTGGGGCGAGGTGAATCCCGCCTCCCCGCTTGCAGCCTAGACAAGCGCGGAATTTCGCGCATCCGTCATATGAATGAAAATGCGTGCGGCACTCGGGTTTTTCCTGGGGCGATCCAGCCCCAAAGCCGTCCGCTAATCCCGGATCTGTCCCACGCAGGCCACGACATCCGGGCCGTAGGTTTCCAGCTTGCGCGCGCCCACGCCGCTGACGCCGGCCAGGGCGTCCAGGCTGTCGGGGTTGCGCAGGGCGATCTCGCGCAGCGTGGCGTCGTGGAAGATCACGTAGGCGGGCACATTGTGTTCGCGCGCGGTGCGCGCGCGCCAGGCGCGCAGGTGCTCGAAACGCGCCAGGGCGTCGGGCGGCAGGGCGTCCAGTTGCGCGGTCGTGGTGGTGCGCTGGCGGCCGGGCTTGGCGCGCTTGACGGCCACGGGGCGCAGCATCAGGGTGCGTTCGCCCTTCAGCACGGCGCGGCTGGCCTCGGTCAGCGCCAGGGTGCCGTAGCCTTCCAGGTCCACCGTCAGCAGGCCCAGGGCCAGGGCCTGGCGCAGGATGCCGCGCCAGGCGTCCACCGACAGGTTTTCGCCCACGCCGAAGACGCTCAGCGTGTCGTGCCCCTGCTGCTTGACGCGGTCCGTCATCTGGCCGCGCAGGATGTCGATCAGGTGGCCGCCGCCGAAGCGCTGGCCGCGTTCGCGCATCAGGCGGTAGACCGTGGACAGCAGTTTCTGCACGGCTACGGTGCCGTCCCAGGCGGCGGGCGGTTCCAGGCAGGTGTCGCAGTTGCCGCAGGGCTGGATGGTCTGGCCGAAATAGGCCAGCAGGTCCTGGCGCCGGCAGGTGACGGTTTCGCACAGGGCCAGCATGGCGTCCAGTTGGCGCATCTGGCGGCGCTGGTGCAAGGCGTCGCCGTCCGAATCGTCGATCATGCGCCGCTGCTGCACCACGTCCTGCAGGCCGTAGGCCAGCCAGGCGTCGGCGGGCAGGCCGTCGCGTCCCGCGCGCCCGGTCTCCTGGTAGTAGCCCTCGACGGATTTTGGCAGGTCGATATGGGCGACGAAGCGCACGTCGGGCTTGTTGACCCCCATGCCGAAGGCGATGGTGGCGACCATGACGATGCCGTCTTCGCGCAGGAAGCGCGCCTGGTTGTCGGCGCGGGTGCGGGCGTCCAGGCCGGCGTGATAGGGCA
This sequence comes from Castellaniella hirudinis, assembly GCF_042651965.1. Lineage (NCBI taxonomy): Bacteria > Pseudomonadati > Pseudomonadota > Betaproteobacteria > Burkholderiales > Alcaligenaceae > Castellaniella > Castellaniella hirudinis. The sequence goes on along the minus strand of NZ_JBHSDY010000002.1, from coordinate 143,491 downwards.
GGGCGTCGATGCCGTTGCGCGACAGGAATTCGGCCGTCTGTTCGACGCGCGAGCGCGACAGGGCATAGACGATGCCGCATTCCCCGGTGTGTTCGGCGCGGATGAAGTCCAGCAACTGGCGCCGGACTTCGTGCTTTTCGATGATGCTGTAGCGGATGTTGGGCCGGTCGAAGCTGGCGACGAACTGGGGCGCTTCGTCCAGCGACAGGCAGGCGACGATGTCGGCGCGCGTGGCCGCCGTCGCGGTGGCGGTCAGGGCGACGCGCGGCACGTCGGGCCAGCGTTCGGCCAGCAGCTTCAGTTCCTGGTATTCGGGGCGGAAATCGTGTCCCCATTGGGACACGCAGTGGGCCTCGTCGATGGCGAACAGGGCGACGTGTCCGCGGTCCAGCAGATCCAGGCAGCGCGGGGTCAGCAGGCGTTCCGGGGCGACGTACAGCAGGTCCAGTTCGTCGCGCACAAAGGCCTGTTCGACCTCGCGGGCCTGGGCGGACGTCTGCGAAGAATTCAAAAAGGCGGCGCGCACGCCCAGTTCCAGCAGCGCGTCGACCTGGTCCTGCATCAGGGCGATCAAGGGCGAGATGACGACGCCCGTGCCTGGACGCACCAGGGCCGGGATCTGGTAGCACAGAGACTTGCCGCCCCCGGTGGGCATCAGCACCAGCGCGTCGCCGCCGCCGATGATGTGCTCGATGACGGCCTGCTGCTCCCCGCGGAAGGCGTCGTAGCCGAAGACTTCGCGCAGCGCATCCAGCGCCGTGGCATAGCGCGGCGGCTGCGCGGGCGCGGCCCGGCGCGGCCCGGCCGTCCGGCCGCCGTCCGGAAAGTCCATGGGTTGGCCGTCTTCGTCCCAGAAGGGGATCAGATCGTCGTCGTGCATGACTGTCCTGCTCAGGCTCGCGACAGGGTCTTGAGGGCCTGGCGGATGCCTTCGGACACGCTCAGTCCTTCGGGCAGGACGCCCATGGCGCGGCGCGCCTCGGCGGCGGAATAGCCCAGGGCCTGCAGGGCGTTGAGCACGTCGTTGCCGCCGGCTGCCGATACCGGCGCGCCGTCGGGCCGCGCCAGTCCGGCGACGGCGCCGAGTTTGTCGCGCAGCTCCAGCAGCAGGCGTTCGGCGGTTTTCTTGCCGATGCCGGGCACCTTGACCAGGCGGCCGGATTCCTGGCGCTCGACCGCGTCGGCCAGATCCTCCACGCTCAGGCCCGACAGCACGGACAGGGCGATGCGCGCGCCGATGCCGCTGACCTTGATCAGCGCCCGGAAGGCGGCGCGTTCGGCGGGCGAGGCAAAGCCGTACAGCACATGGGCGTCCTCGCGGATCGCCAGGTGGGTGTGCAGGGTCACGGTCTGGCCCACGGGGGGCAGCTTGTAGAGCGTGCTCATGGGCACGTCGATCTCATAGCCCAGACCGCCGGCCTGGACGCAGACCGTAGGGGGGGACGATTCGATCAAGGTGCCGGTGATGCGGCCGATCATGGCTGACTCCGAGGTTTGGGGTGGATGCGGGGTGTGAACATGGCCTCAAGACAAGCCCTAGGACACCAGACGGCCGGTGCGCAGGCGCCGCCGGCCCGTGGCCAGGGTCTCGGGCGCCAGCGCCTGCAGGCGTCCCGCCAGCGGCGCGCAATGGGCGTGGCAGATGGCGCAGGCCAGGGCGTCGGCGGCGTCGGGGGCGGGTTCGCCGTCCAGCGACAGCAGGTGGCGCACCATGGTCTGGATCTGTTCCTTGCTGGCGCGGCCGGTGCCGACCACGGCCTTCTTGATCTGCAGCGCGGTGTATTCCTCGACGTCCAGGCCGCAGTCGGCCAGGGCGCACAGGGCGGCGCCGCGCGCCTGGCCCAGCAGCAGGGTCGAGGCCGGGTTGGCGTTCAGAAAGACTTTTTCCAGCGCCGCCTGGTCGGGCCGGGCGTCGCGGGCGACTTCGCGCAGATTGTCCAGGATGACCTTGAGGCGTCCGTGCAGCGGCAGCGCGGGGGGCACGACGATGGTGCCGCTGGCCACGTAGCGCAGCCGCGCGCCCTGGGCTTCGATCACGCCGAAGCCCGTGCGCCGCAAGCCCGGATCGACCCCCAGGATGATCATCAGTGGCGGAAGTGGCGGGTGCCGGTGAAGACCATGGCGATGCCGCGTTCGTCGGCGGCTGCGATGACCTCGTCGTCGCGGATGCTGCCGCCCGGCTGGATGACGCAGGTCGCGCCTGCGTCGGCGACCACGTCCAGGCCATCGCGGAACGGGAAGAAGGCGTCCGAAGCGACCGCCGAACCCGCCAGCGTCAGCCCGGCTTTTTCGGCCTTGATCGAGGCGATGCGGGCCGAGTCGATGCGGCTCATCTGGCCGGCGCCGACGCCCAGGGTCATGCCCTGGCCGCAGAAGACGATGGCGTTGGACTTGACGTACTGGGCGACGTTCCAGGCGAACAGCAGGTCGCGCATCTGTCCAGCGCTGGGCGCCAGACGGGTGACGACGCGCACGTCGGCCTCGGTGGCCGACAGATTGTCCGGGTCCTGGACCAGCCAGCCGCCGCCGACGCGCTTGACGTCGTAGGGGTTGTGGGTCGTGCCCAGGGGGACTTCCAGCACGCGCACGTTCTTCTTGGCGGCCAGCAGGGCCAGGGCGGCGCCGGTGTAGGCCGGGGCGATCAGAACTTCCAGGAACTGTTCGGAGACGGCCTGCGCGGCGGCCTCGTCCACCGGGGTGTTGAAGGCGATGATGCCGCCGAAGGCCGAGGTCGGGTCGGTCTTGAAGGCCTGCTGGTAGGCCGCCAGGGCGTTGACGCCCAGGGCCACGCCGCAGGGGTTGGCGTGCTTGACGATGACGCAGGCGCCGGTCTGGAAGCTGCGCACGCATTCCCAGGCGGCATCGGCGTCGGCGATGTTGTTGTAGGACAGTTCCTTGCCCTGGATCTGGCGGTAGCCGGCCAGCAGGCCTTCGCCGACCTGGGCGTCGCGGTAGAAGGCCGCGCCCTGGTGCGGGTTTTCGCCGTAGCGCAGGGCCTGTTCGCGGCGCATCTGCATGGTCAGCACGCGCGGCCAGGTCTCGCGTTCAGGGACTTGGGCGGGCTCGGGTTCGCGCGCCGCCAGGCTGCTGAGATAGGCGGCGATGGCGCCGTCGTAGGCGGCGGTGTGGGCGTAGACCTTGGCGGCCAGTTCCAGGCGCAGGCCGTAGGACGGCTGGCGGGCCGGGCCGTCCAGGTCGGCCAGCACGCGCGGGTAGTCGGCCGGGTCGATCACCACGGTGACGCCGCCGCCGGCCGGGGAGCCGTGGTTCTTGGCCGCCGAGCGCAGCATGGCCGGGCCGCCGATGTCGATGTTCTCGATGGCGTCGGCCAGGATGCAGTCCGGCCTGGCGACGGTCTGCTGGAAGGGGTACAGGTTGACCACCAGCAGGTCGATGGGGGGGATGTCTTGCTCTTTGAGCGTTTGCAGGTGCGCGGGATCGTCGCGGCGCGCCAGCAGGCCGCCGTGGATGCGCGGGTGCAGGGTCTTGACCCGGCCGTCCAGGATTTCCGGCGAGCCGGTGTGGGCGGCGACCTCGGTCACTTGCAGGCCGGCGTCGGCCAGCAGGCGGGCGGTGCCGCCGGTGGACAGGAGGGCGACCCCGCGTTGGGCGAGGGCCTGGGCGAATTCAACGATGCCCGATTTATCGGACACGGAGATCAGGGCGGTCTGGATGGTCATGGTGGCGGCAGGGAAGGAAAAGAAAACGGACGGCGTTCAGGCCTGGATCTGGTGCGTCTGCAGTTTTTTACGCAGGGTGCCGCGCGTGATGCCGAGCATGTCGGCGGCGCGCGTCTGATTGCCCCCGGTGCGCTCCAGCGCGACTTGCAGGACGGTGCGCTCGACGCACAGACCGACCATGGACAGCATGTCGTGCGGAGAGGAGTCGCCCAGGTCCTCGAAATAGCGTTCGAGCTGTTCGCGGACGGCGTGTTCCAGGGGAGTGGTGGTGCTCATGTCGGATCAGTTGGAAAATCAGTGATGGGAAGGCGCGGGTTCGAGAGCCGCGTCGGCGGGGCGCTCGTCGAACCAGCGCCGCAGGGCGTCGGACTGCAGTGCGGTGCTGTCCAGCGCCATGATGCGCGGCAATAGCGTGTCCGCGCCCGGCAGATCGGCCAGGTACCAGCCGATGTGCTTGCGGGCGCTGCGCACGCCGGTGTGTTCGCCGTAGAAGGCGTAATGGTCGTCCAGGTGGCCCAGCAGATGTTCGCGCAGTTCGCCGTAGGTGGGCGGCGGCAGATGGGTGCCGTGCGCCAGGTAGTGGGCGATCTCGCGGAATATCCAGGGCCGACCCTGGGCGGCGCGGCCGACCATGATGGCGTCGGCTCCAGTGTAATCCAGGACGCGGCGGGCTTTCTCGGGCGAGTCGATGTCGCCGTTGGCGATCAGCGGAATGCGGATTTCCCGGCGGACGGCGCGGATCGTGTCGTATTCGGCCTCGCCGTTGTACAGGTCGCAGCGGGTGCGTCCGTGCAGCGTCAGGGCGGCGATGCCGCAGTCCTCGGCCAGGCGGGCGATGCGCACGGCGTTGCGGCTGTCGCGGTCCCAGCCGGTGCGGGTCTTCAGGGTGACCGGCACGCCCAGCGGGGCGCAGGCGGACACCACGCGGTCCAGGATGCGAGCCACCAGGTCTTCGTCGCGCAGCAAAGCCGAGCCGGAGGCCACGTTGCAGACCTTTTTCACGGGACAGCCCATATTGATGTCGATGATGCGCGCGCCTTTGCGGACGTTGAACACGGCGGCTTCGGCCAGCATGCCGGGGTCGGCGCCGGCGATCTGCACCGCCACCGGGTCGGGCTCGCCGTCGTGATTCAGGCGGCGTGCGGTCTTGACGCTGTCCCACAGGCGCGGGTTGCTGGCCGCCATTTCCGACACCGCGTAGGCCGCCCCCAGCGCCTTGCACAGGCGCCGGTAGGGGCGGTCGGTGACCCCCGCCATGGGGGCCACGCAGACAGGGTGGGGCAGGGTCCAGGGTCCGATGCGCATGGCGGGCATTGTAGGCGGTTCGGTGCGGGGGCCTGTGCGGTGCGCGCCTACAGGCGCTGGCCTTGCAGCAAGTGGCGGGCCAGGGGTTTGCGCAGCGCCGGCAGCAGGTCCAGGGCGGCCAGTCCCAGGCCGCAGGCGTGGCGCAGCAACGGGTTGGCGGTGGCGAAGAGGCGCGGCAGGGTGTCGGTGACGCTCATGGTCAGCGCGCGGTCCGCGCGGCGTTGCCGGGCATGGCGTTCCAGCAGGGGCTGGACCGGGGCGTCCGGCGCCGCCAGCCAGGGCCGCAGCGCCTGGGCCAGTTGGGCGGCGTCGCGCAGGCCCAGGTTCAGGCCCTGGCCGGCGACCGGGTGCAGGGTCTGGGCGGCGTTGCCCACCGCCACCAGGCCCTGGCCCAACAGGCTGGGGCCGGCGTGCAGGGACAGGGGAAAGGCGTGGGCTTCGTCCACCCGCTGCAGACGGCCCAGGCGCCGGCCGAAGGCGGCCTGCAGCGCGGCGTCGAACGCGGCGTCCGGCAGCGCTTTCAGCGCCTGGGCGCGCTCCGGCGGCACGCACCAGACCAGGCTGTAGAGATCGGCGGCGGCCGGGTGCGGCAGCAGGGCCAGCGGGCCGGTGCGGGTAAAGCGTTCAAAGGCGCGGCCCGGCACCGGTGCGCCGGCCCGCACGGTCGCCAGCACGGCGTGCTGGCCGTATTCGCGGTGCAGGCCCTGGGGGCGGGCGCCGTCGGACAGCAGCGCCAGGCGCGCGCTGCGCGGCCCGTCGGCCAGTTGCAACTGGACCGGCGAACCCGCCAGGGGGCGCGGCGGCCGTTCGGCTACCCGGGTGACGCCGGCGCGGCGCACGGCCGCATAGAGCGTGTCGAGCAGGTCGTCGTAGGCCACCACGCAGCCCAGCCGGGGGACGTCCAGTTCGGCCTGGTCGATCAGCGTGCGGCCCAGGTGCCCGGCCTGGGACACGTGCACGGTCAGGATGTCGGCGGCGCGTGCCGGCCAGGCGTCCAGGGTTTCCAGGAAGCGGCGGCTGCCGTGGTTCAGGGCCAGGGCGCGCGGATCGATGGTCTGGCCGGCCGGGCGCGGCGTCGGCTCCGGCCCCATCAGGGCGATGCGCGCGGGGTCCGGGGCCGCGTCCGCCAGGCACAGGGCCAGGGCGCAGCCGACCGGGCCGGAGCCCAGAATGGCGATGTCGTAGGTCGGAGAGGCCATGGCGCGGTATCGAAAGCAGCAAAAGGGTCTATTTTAGAATGATGCTTTAAACTGGGTTGCGTCGTTTGGGAGAGGCGTCATCTCTTCCAAGTTGTTGCGCCCGATGACGGGCGTGGATTGAAATATTCTGGATCTCATGGACGTACTCGCCTGGCTGCAACCCTGGGAATTCTCGCCCGCCCTGGTGCTGGTCTTTGTGGTGTCGGCGTGGCTGTTCGTGCGCGGGCGGCGCGTGCACCGCGTCGGGGCCGTGCGCCAGTCCCTGTTCTGGGTCGGCTGGGTCATGCTGTACCTGTCCATGCACACGCAACTGGACTATTACGCCGAGCGCATGTTCTTCATCCATCGCCTGCAGCATCTGGTCCTGCACCACCTGGGGCCGTTGCTGATCATGGGCGCTTATCCGGGCCAGGTCATGCGCGCCGGCCTGCCCCTGGCCTGGCGGACGCGGCTGGCGGCGGCGCGCCGGACGTCCGGCCCCGTGCGCGTGCTGGAAGCCCTGGCGACGCACCGGTTTCTGGTGCCCTTTCTGTTCCTGATGATGGTGCTGGTCTGGCTGGAGCCGACCGTGCAGTTCTATTCCATGCTGGACTGGCGGCTGTACCGGTTCATGAACTGGGCGGTGGTCATCACCGGCTTCATGTACTGGAACCTGATCCTGGACCGGCGGCCCCATCCGCCGGCTGCGGTGTCGCCCGGCGGGCGGATCTTCTCGCCCATTTTCACCATGGTGCCGCAGATGATCGCCGGGGCCGTCATCGTGTTTACTGAACATGACATCTATCCGGTGTTCGACCTGTGCGGCCGCGCGCTGCCCAATTTCGGGGTGCTGGATGATCAGATCATCGGCGGGCTCATCATGTGGGTGCCGGCGGGGCTGATCGAAACCTTCGGCCTGCTGGTGGCGCTGGGCACCCTGATGCGCCTGTCGTCGCGCAACCGCCTGCCGCAGCCCAAGCGCCGTCCTTCGAGGCGGCCGGTGGGCGCGGCCTGAGGCGATGCCGGCCGTGCTTGAACGGGGCCAAACGTGGCTAAAGGACACACCATGAAGACCTGGATGCGGCGCGCGGGTGCGGGCCTGAGCCTGGCTGGCGCCCTGGCGGTCGGCGTGCCGCCGGCCTGGGGCCAGCCCATGGGGCTGCCCTCGATGGGCGCGGCCTCGTCGGCGGAGCTGTCCCCGGCGGTGGAACGCACTCTGGGCCAGGCCATCATGGAGCAAGGCCGCCAGGACCCCACCTACATCGGCGATCTGGACGTGAACCAGTATCTGACCGCGCTGGGGCGGCGGCTGGCCGCCCATGCGCCGCAGGCCCTGGCGCAGGACATCACGGTGTTTGCCGTGCGGGATTCCTCGATCAACGCCTTCGCCCTGCCGGGCGGCTACATCGGCGTGAACACCGGCCTGGTGGTCGGCGCGCAAAGCGAATCCGAGCTGGCCGGCGTGCTGGCCCACGAAATCGGCCACGTCATGCAGCGCCACATCGCCCGGGGTATTGCCCAGCAATCCCAGGGCACGGGCATCATGGTGGCCAGCCTGATCGGCGCGCTGCTGGCGGCGCTGGCCGGGCAGGGCGACCTTGCCATGGGCGTTGCGACCTTCGGCCAGGCCGCGGCCATCGACCGGCAGCTCGGTTTTTCCCGGGGCGCCGAGCAGGAAGCCGACCGGGCCGGGCTGCAGATGATGCGCCAGGCGGGTTTCGATCCCCAGGGCATGCTGGACATGTTCCGCCGCTTGATGAACGCCTCGCGCCTGAACGAAGGCACGGGCGGCGGCTACGCCTCGACCCACCCGCTGTCCATCCAGCGCCTGTCGGACCTTGAAAACCGGATCGAGGGCCATCCGGCGGCGGCCGTGAAGCCCGATCCCGAGTTCTGGTTCGTGCGCGCCCGCCTGGCCCTGATCCAGGCGCGTGACCATGCCGACCAGCAGCGGCTGCAGCAGACGCTGAGCAGCGAGGCGCGTGATCTGCAGGGCCCGCGCCAGGCGGCCGCCCTGTTCGGGCTGGCGACGCTGGACAAGGCGGCGGGCAATCCGGCCGGAGCGCGCGCGCGCCTGGAGCAGGCGCAGGCCGTGCAGGCGGCGCCGCAACTGGACATGCTGGCGATCCAGTTGGCCGCGAGTCCTGCCGCGGCCGTGGAGGCGTCGGCCGCGGCCTGGAAGCGCTGGCCCCACAGCCAGGGGGTGGCCGACGGGCGCGCCCGGGCCTTGCAAAAGGCCGGCCAGGACGAGGCCGCGGCCGCCTTCCTGCAGACTGTCGTCAAGCAATGGCCGGACACGCCGGAATTCCAGAAGCTGCTGGCGAACAGCCTGCAGCGCCTGGGGCGCGAGGTCGAGGCCCACGAAGCCATGGCGAGCTACTTCGAGCAGACCGGCGCCTTGCCCACGGCGGTCGAACACTTGCAGCAGGCGCGCAGCCTGTCCAAGGATTTCTACGTCCAGTCACGGCTGGACATGCGGATTCGTGCGTTGCGCGAACGCCTGGATAATCAGCGCGCGCTGCTGGAACCATTCAAGAAATCCTGATCGGCGCCTGGCCTCGCCATGCTGCGTTGCAAATCCTCGCGATAGTCTGACTATCGCTGCGGTTTGCGCCTTGCCTGACAAGCCCATCCATCCGATCCGAACGGGGTGTAGGGGTTTCAGGCGCCGGTCTCGAAAAACCGCAGCAGCCGCGTCGGCAGCCAGCGCAGATGGCCCGGGAACATGCCGGTGACGAAGCCTGCGTGGCCGCCCTGGGCCGGCTGGTGCAACAGCACGTCGTCGGACGCGTCCCGTGAACCGGGCAGCGAGGCTTCTGGCACAAAGGGATCGTTGCGGGCGTTCAGCGCCAGGACCGGTGTGCGGATCGCCGGCAGCAGCGGCAGGCTGGCCGCGCGGGTCCAGTAGTCCAGGGCGTTGAGGTATCCGTGCATGGGCGCGGTGTACAGATCGTCGAATTCGCGCAGGCTGCGCATGCTCTGGGTGCGTGACACGTCCACTGAACCGGGGAATTCGCGCGCCTTGTCGAAGATCTTGTGGCGGATGCTGCGCAGGAAATAGCGGGAGTACAACTGCCGTCCCCAGACCGTGTCCGACAGGCGTCGGCCGCAGGCGGCCAGATCCATCGGCACGGAGATCGCCGCGGCGGCGCGCAGGCCGTGCGGGGTGCCGCCCGCTTCGCCCAGCAGCTTCAGCAGGGCGTTGCCGCCCAGCGAGACGCCGGCGGCGTGCAGCCCGGCGCCGGGCAGGCGGGCGCGGACGTGGCTGATGATGAAATCGATCTCGGCCGAGTCGCCGCTGTAGTAAGCCCGCGCCATGCGGTTGGGCACGCCCGAGCAGCCGCGAAAGTGCGCGGCCGCCACCACCCAGCCGGCCGCCCGGAAATCATGGGCGACCGCCTGGATGTAGGGGCTCAGGCTGCTGCCTTCGAGGCCGTGGAACAGGATCAGGGCGGGGCCGTCGCCCGCGCCCGCCAGCGCGGCCCAGTCGGTGTCTTCGATCCAGCGCCGCGCGGCCGTGCCCACCAGGCCCGGTTCGTGCGGCGTGGCTTGGCCATCGGACCGCTGATTGGGGTTCAGGCCGGGGCCGCACCAGTCCAGGTCGATGAAATCGCCGTCCGGCGTATCGACCCGCTCACGCGCGAAATGCAGGGTGGGATGCTGGGCGCAGAAGGCCCCGTAGAGGGTCTGGGCGTGACCGCCCGGCAGCCAGACCGGCAGGGGGCAGGGACTGGTGTCGATGCGCGCGGTCATGAGACCTTGCCTCCGTGCTGCGCACGTCGGCGTTCGCGCTTGGGGCGGCCCGGCGCGCTCATCAGTGCAGGGTGCGGGACGGATCGGGCCGGTCCAGCAGTTCGGCCTCGCGCGGTGCGGGCGAGGCGTGGTGCACGATCATCCGCCAGCCTTCCGGGCCTTTCTGGTAGATGTTGGTGGTGTAGAAGCTCAGGGTGTCCTTGCCGCGCGAGGTGTTCACCATGATCTGCTCGATCAGCGTGTGGACCGCGGTCATCACCCCGTTCATGGCCTTGACCTGGGCCGGAAAGGCGCTGATCGGACCGTTGGTGAAGATATGTTCCCAGGCTTCCCGGACGGCCCGGGGACCGTAGGTGCGCAAGCCGCCCGGATGGATGCAGACGACGTCTTCGTCGTCGCTCCAGACGCGCATCATCAGGGCGGTGTCGCCTTGACGCATGGCTTCGTAGAAGGCGTATTCGGCTTCTTCGGGCGTGGGGAACATGGGTGTGGGGCAGGCGGGGCGGCTTAGTGGCTGTGCGCCTTTTCGCCTTCGCGCAGGGCGTAGCGGGTGCCGCAGTATTGGCAGCGGGCCACTTTGTTCTTGACGACCTCGATGTAGATGCGCGGATGCTGGCTCCACAGGGGCGCCTTGGGGCCGGGGCAGTAGACCGGCAGGTCGTCGGCGCCGACTTCAACGATGTCCTGGTTGTGGGCGTTTTCGGGCACGCTGCTCATGGTGTTTCCTGGAAAGAGCCGGGCGGCCGCGCCGCCCGGGTTGGGGTTCGGGATGGGGGATCAGACTTTCGAGAGCCAGTGGTGGTATTTCGGCGTCTTGCCGGAAACTGCGTCGAAGAAGGCCTTCTGGATCTGGGTGGTGATCGGGCCGCGTTCGCCGGCGCCGATCTGGCGGCCGTCGATTTCGCGGATCGGGGTGACCTCGGCCGCCGTGCCGGTGAAGAAGGCCTCGTCGGCGATGTACAGGTCGTCGCGCGTCAGCCGGCGCGATTCCACCCGCAGGCCCAGGTCGGCGGCGATCTGGTGGATGGAGGCCCGGGTGATGCCGGTCAGGGCGCAGGCGATGTCCGGTTCGTAGACCACGCCGTCGCGCACGATGAACAGGTTTTCGCCGGAACCTTCGGCCACGAAGCCCTGGGTGTCCAGCAGGATCGCCTCGTCGTAGCCGTGGTCCAGGGCCTCGGCGTTGGCGAGGATGGAATTGGCGTAGGTGCTGGCGATTTTCGCGCGCGGCATGGTGACGTTGACGTGCTGCCGCGCGAACGATGAGATCTTGACGCGGATGCCTTGTTTCAGGGCTTCTTCGCCCAGGTAGGCGCCCCAGGGCCAGGCGGCGATGGCGACGTGCACGGCGGCGCCCTTGGGCGAGACGCCCATCTTTTCAGAGCCGTAGAACACCAGCGGCCGGATGTAGCAGGATTCCAGTTCGTTGCGGCGCACGACCTCGATCTGGGCCTCGGAGATCGCCTCGCGCGAGAAGGGGATCTTGATCTGGTAGATGTGCGCCGAGTTGAACAGGCGCTTGGTGTGGTCTTCCAGGCGGAAGATCGCCGTGCCGTGGTCGGTGCGGTAGGCGCGGACGCCTTCGAAGACGGACAAGCCATAGTGCAGCGAATGCGTCAGCACGTGCGTGGTCGCATCGCGCCAAGGCACCAGTTTGCCGTCGTACCAGATCACGCCGTCTCGATCAGACATGGACATCGCCGTCTCCCGGAATTTGTCAGGGCACCATTGTACCAATTGCCCGGTCCGCGACGATGCACGGTAAAATAGGGAGTTCATGAACGCGTGGGGCCGGATTTCCGGGTGCCTGCGCACCTTATCCGACGAATGACCGACTCCATCTCCCAAGACACCGCCGCCCCCGAGGCGCCCGTTCCGTTTGCCCAATTCGGCCTGCATCCCGGCATCATGCAGGCGATCGAGGCCACCGGCTACGTGTCCGCTACCCCGATCCAGGCCAAGGCCATCCCCATCGCCATGTCCGGCCGCGACGTCATGGGCGCCGCCCAGACGGGCACGGGCAAGACCGCCGCTTTTTCTTTGCCGATTTTGCACCGGCTGATGCCGTTTGCCAACAGCAGCGCCTCGCCCGCGCGGCATCCGGTGCGCGCCCTGATCCTGACGCCGACGCGCGAACTGGCCGATCAGGTGCATGCCAACGTCGCCCAGTACAGCCGCTTCGTGCCGCTGCGCACGGCGGTGGTGTTCGGCGGGGTCGATATCCGCCCGCAGCGCGATCTGCTGCGACAGGGCTGCGAAATCCTGATCGCCACCCCGGGCCGCCTGCTGGATCACGTCGAACAGCGCAACGTCAATCTCAGCCAGGTCGGTATTCTGGTGCTGGACGAGGCCGACCGCATGCTGGACATGGGCTTTCTGCCCGACCTGGACCGCATCATGAGGCTGCTGCCGCCGGGCCGCCAGGGCCTGCTGTTTTCCGCCACCTTCAGCCCGGAAATCCGCAAGCTCGGCCGCACCTTCCTGCGCACCCCGGTCGAAGTCGAGGTCGCGCGCCCCAATGCCACGGCCGACACCGTCACCCAGATCGCCTATCCGCTGGAAGGCGAAGCCAAGCGCCGCGCCGTGGTGCATCTGGTCAAGTCCCGCCAGCTCAACCAGGTCATCGTGTTCTCCAACACCAAGATCGGCTGCAGCCGCCTGGCCCGCCAGCTCGAACAGGACGGCGTGCGCGCCGAATCGATCCACGGCAACAAGACCCAGATCGAGCGCATGAAGGCGCTGGACGCCTTCAAGGCCGGCACGCTGGAAGTCCTGGTGGCCACCGACGTGGCCGCGCGTGGCCTGGATGTGGCCGGCGTGCCCTGCGTCATCAACTACGATCTGCCGCGCAACGCCGAAGACTACGTCCACCGCATCGGCCGTACCGGCCGGGCAGGGGCCTCGGGCGAGGCCATCGCCTTGTTCGCGCCCGACGAAGAACGCTATCTGCAGGACATCGAAAAGCTCATCAAGACCACGATCCCGCGCGGCGAGCTCGAATTGCCGCGCGTCAGCGAACGCCGCCGCCCGGTGGGGGGGCATCGCGGCTCATCGGGCTGGCATGCCGCGCCCGCAGCGCCGGTGGATGATTTCTTTTCCCGTCCTTACGAACCCGCCGCTGCGGCCGCGCCGCGCGCCGAACCGGAAGCGCGCCCTGCGGTGACGCCGGCGCGCCGTTCGGTCGGCGTTCTCCTAGGTGGCGGCAAACCCGCTTAAGCTGCCGGGGCCGGCCGCCAGCACCGGCAGGTCGGCTGCGCCGTCGAGCAGGCGGCGCAACTGCTCGGCGCGCGGCTGCAGCGCCCCCCAGTAGCGTGTGCCGTCACGGTCCTGCACCAGGATCGTGGGAAAATTCTCGATGTCCTCGTCGCCCAGCCAGTCGGGGCTGTCCTCGACGTCCACCCACAGAAAGGTCCAGCCGGGGTATTCATCGGCCAGGGATTCCAGCAGGGGGCGCCAGGCGTCGCAGGTGCGGCACCAGGCGGCGCAGTAGCAGGCCACGCGGCGGCCCGAGTCCGTGGACAGGCGCTCGCGCAAAGCGTGCAGGTCGGCGTGCGGATCGAACAATTTCATGCAGACAGGCATCCCTTTCTTTGAATAAGATGATTGTATGGGTTCGGGGACTGGATTCCGGCTTGCCCGGATCGGTTTCAGAATCATTCAAGGATCATTCCTCCGTATGACGCATCAAGACCTCGCCCTGCGCGATCCCCGTTCCACCCATGGCCTGTCCCTGGTCGGGCAGGCCTTTCGCCGGGCCGTCGCCAGCCAGCTCCATCCGCGCATGCTCGCGGCCCTGTTCCTGCCCTTCGTGATCGCCTTCCTGGGGGCGGCGCTGCTGCTGTGGTTCTTCTGGCAGCCGCTGACCGGCTGGCTGGACCAGGCAGCCTCGTCCTGGGGGCTGTTCAACACCATCGACGGCTGGCTCATCGCCATCGGCCTGTTTTCCCTGAAACTGTGGCTGGTGCCGCTGCTGGCCGCGGGGCTGCTGCTGCCCATGGCGGGCATTCTGGGGCTGGTGATCGCCGCTGTGTTCGTCATGCCCATCGTGCTGCATCACCTGGACCACCGCGATTACAAGGGGCTGGACCGCCAGGGGCGCAACACCACGGCGCTGGGGATCTGGAATGCGGTCTGGGTCGGGGCGCTGTTCTGCCTGGGGTGGATATTCACCATGCCTTTGTGGCTGATACCGCCCATGGCGCTGGTGCTGCCGGTGTTCTGGTGGGCTTTCGCACTGAACCGGATGCTGCGCGTGGACGCCATGATCGAACACGCCAGCGCGGCCGAACGCCGGCTGCTGTGGCGCCGCCACAATCGCCAGCTCTGGCTGATTGCGGCCTGCCTGGCCGTCGTCAATCTGATCCCGCTGTTCTGGCTGGTGATGCCGGTGTTCTCGGCGCTGGTGTACGCCCATTTCTGCCTGGAAGCCATCCGCCGCCTGCGGGCTGAAACCGTCATCGACCTCTGATTCTCATTGCTGTCCGACCCTGATAGATTTCCCGACCAGGAACACCCATGTCGAATTCCGCTGCTCTCCATGATGCCGACCCGTCCGCACAGCCCGGTTGCGGGACGGACGCCTGCCCGATTCCCGGGACGCCGCCGCGCGTGCGCCTGATCGCCATCGGCGACGAGATCCTGTCCGGGCGCCGCCAGGACAAGCATTTTTCGCGCCTGATCGAACTGCTGCAGGAACGCGGCATGCGGCTGCAGGCCGCCGAATTCATTTCCGACGACGAGGACGACATCGTCGAGTGTCTGCGCCGCAGTTTCGCCACGCCGGACCTGGTGTTCTGTTGCGGCGGCATCGGCGCCACGCCCGATGACCGCACCCGGCAGGCCGCCGCGCGCGCCCTGGGCGTGTCGCTGGCGCTGCACCCCGAGGCCGAACGCCTGATCGGCGAACGCTGCGCCGAGACCGCCGCCAAGGGGCAGGGCAGCGCCGACATGTCCACGCCCGAAAACCAGCAGCGGCTGCAGATGGGCGTGTTCCCCGCGGGTTCGGAAATCATCCCGAACAGCTACAACAAGATCCCCGGTTTCTTCATCAGCAACCACAGCTTCATGCCCGGCTTTCCGGTGATGGCGCATGCCATGATGGCCTGGACGCTGGATACGCGCTATGCCCGCTGGCACCATGCCGAGTCCCGGATCGAGCATTCCTTCCTGGTGTTCGGTCTGCCCGAATCGCGCATCACCCCGGCGCTGGAATCACTGGAACTGCGCTGGGCGGGCATCCGCGCCTTCAGCCTGCCCAATGTCGGCGACGCGGGCGGCCATCCGCACATCGAACTGGGCGTCAAGGGCGCTCCCGAAGCCGCCGCCGAGGCCCTGGCCTGGCTGCGCGCCGAGGTCCTGTCGCTGGGCGGCCGGCTCGATCCCCCGGCCTGACCACCCCAGAAAATGCTTGCCATGTGAGATGTTTTTTCATAGTATGGAAAAATGGCGCGTTGCAACAAAACGAACCCATGGCACATCTTCCTCATACTTCTGTTCCGTCCTCCGCCCCGGCGCTCGCCGCGGCATCGGGTGATCATGGCGCGGTGACGATCCAGGTCCTGGATCGCGCCATGCGCATCCTGGACGTCCTGGCTGCGCAGCGCGACCCGATCACCTTGAAGGAACTGTCGGCCGCCACGGGCCTGCACGCCTCGACGGCGCACCGCATCCTGGCCGATCTGGCCGTGGGCCGTTACGTCGAACGCGTGGACAGCGGCCTGTACCGCCTGGGCATGCGCCTGCTGGAACTGGGATCGCTGGTCAAGGGGCGGCTGGACGTGCGCGCGGCGGCCATTGGCCCGATGCGCGAACTGCACCGCCAGACCGGCCAGACCGTCAATCTGTCGCTGGTGCAGGGTGACGAAATCGTCTATATCGAGCGCGCCTGGAGCGAACGCTCCGGCATGCAGGTGGTGCGCGCCATCGGCGGCCGGGCGCCGCTGCACCTGACGTCCACCGGCAAGCTGTTCCTGTCCATGTGGGATGCCCGCAGCGTGCGCAGCTATGCCATGCGCACGGGGCTGTCCGGCACCACGCGCAACAGCATCACTCAGGTCGATCAACTGGAACGCGAACTCGCGCTGGTGCGCCGGCACGGCTATTCGCGCGACAACGAGGAACTGGAACTCGGCGTGCGCTGCATTGCCGCCGGTGTGCATGACGACACCGGGGCGCTGCTGGCAGGGCTGTCTTTGTCGGCCCCCGCCGAGCGCATGCGCGACGACTGGATTCCGCTGCTGATGAGCACCAGCGCGCTCATTTCCGAGGCCCTGGGCTACGAGGCGCAACACTGAGTTGCACTATTTTGTTGCGCCGCAACAAAATCAGTTGACATCCCAGGTGATTCCTTTAGAATTTCATTTGTGCGTTGCAGCAAACGCTGCGATCGAGAAGGTGCCGGGCATTGTGCCTCTGAGGAAACCTTCTATCAATTGACAAGGAGTCATCATGAGCGCGAATCAACAATCCCTGCTGGCCACCCAAAAGGCCGTCATCGACAACCTGCTGGCCGTCCAAGGCACGTTCTTCAGCGGTTTCGAAAAGCTGGTCGACCTGAACCTGAAGGCCACCAAGGCTGCCCTGGAAGACGCCGCCCAGAAGTCCCAGGAAGTCACCGACCTGAAGGACGCCCAGGAACTGCTGGCCTTTACCTCCGCCTTCGTCCGTCCGGAACAGGCCGTGGCCTACGGCAAGGACGTCTACGGCATCCTGGCCGGCATCCAGGGCGACCTGAGCAAGCTGGCCGAAGCCCAACTGGCCCAAGGCCAACAGCAAGTGTCCGACGTGGTCGAGCAATTCGCCCGCAACGCCCCCACCGGTTCCGAAGGCGCCGTGGCGCTGCTGAAGTCCTCGCTGGCCACCGCCAACAACGCCTACGAGTCCGCCACCAAGGCCGCTCGCCAGGCCGCCAGCGCCGCTGAGTCGAACTTCGCCGCCGCGACCAACGCCACGCTGAAGGCCGCCGCCGACGTCGGCAAGGCCACCAAGACCAGCTCGCGTCGCCGCGCCGCCTGATCGATCTAGCGATCTCGGCCGGCCTCACCGCCGGCCGGACCCAGCCAGATCACCCGACCGAGGAAACCCCGGTCGGGCGCCGACCCCGGAACGAAAGTCCCGGGGTCGTTTTTTTATGGGTGCGCGGTATGCGGGCCGTGAGGTGGGATTTTCCTCGTATACTCGCCCACAGGCGGCCATTCGGCCGCTTGTCCCGTCTGCGCAGTGGCGCGGCGGGGGTCCCTGTCGATCATCCCGTTTCGAGGACTCATGGCGATTTCCTCCGTGCGTCGTAATTTTCTGTGGTGGGGCCTGGCGGCGCTGCTGATTCTGAGTGCGTGGATCTGGTGGTCCGGCCGCACCAGGCCGGCCGTCGCCGCGGCGGCTCCGAGGGCGGCCCCGGTCCTGGTGCATACGGCTACTGTGGCTGAACGCGACATGCCCATCCGCATCCAGGGGCTGGGCGCGGTCCAGGCCTGGGCCAGCGTGACGGTGCGCGCGCGCATTGACGGCCAACTGGAATCCGTCGGCTTTCGTGAAGGCGAGGTCGTGCAGCAGGGGCAGCTCATCGCGCAACTGGATGATCGCGTCCAGAAGGCCCAATTGGCGCAGGCCGTCGCCCAGCGCGTGCGCGACCAGGCGCAACTGGACAATGCGCGCGAAGACCTGAAGCGTTATGTCGAGCTGGCCCGCCATGGCGCCATCGACCGCAAGACCCTGGATGCCCAGCGCGCCCAGGTCGCGGTGTTGCATGCCACGATCCAGTCCGACGAGGCCCAGGCTCAGGCCGCGCGCGTTCAACTGGACTACACCCGCATTACGGCGCCGCTGACGGGGCGCACCGGGGCTTTGCGGGTGGACCCGGGCAATCTGGTCCGCGCGACGGATGCCGACGGTCTGGTGCTGATCAATCAGGTCGATCCGATCGCCGTCAGCTTCACCGTGCCGGACAAGGCCTTTGCGCAGGTCCGGGACGCCGTCCGGGCGGCGGCGCACGGGACGGCTCAAAATCCGGCCGGCAGCGCGGCGGCGCCCGGGATGGGTTCTGGATCGGCTGCGAAGGGCGCGGCAGCGCCTGACCCGAAGGGCGCAACGGTCCTCGACCGTCCGATTCCGGGGCTAGCGGTGGAAGTCTATGATCGCGGCGGCTCGGAGCGGCTCGGCCAAGGCGCGCTGGTCCTGCTGGACAACCAGATTGACGCCGCCAGCGGCACGCTGCGCCTGAAGGCCCGGCTGGACAATCCTGATCAGGCCCTGTGGCCGGGGCAGACCGTGGACGTGCGGCTGATCCTGGGCGACCGGGCCAACGCCCTGGTCGTGCCGGAGTCCGCCGTGCAGCGCGGCGCGCAGGGCTTGTATGTCTACGTGGTCGGGCCCGACGATGCCGTGCGCGCGCAGACGGTGCGGACCCTCGTGGCCCAGGACGGCCTGGCCGTGGTGGCCGAGGGCCTGTCCGCAGGCGAGCGCGTCGTGGTCGACGGCCAGTACAAGTTGCGGCCCGGCCTGAAGGTCGCCGAAATGGAGGCCGCCGGCCAGACCAGGCCGGACGGACAGGCTGAGCCTGACGGCCAGGCCGCGCCGGACGAGAAAGCCGCGCCGGGGAACGCTTCGTGAACATTTCCGAACCGTTCATCCGCCGCCCCATCGGGACTTCGCTGCTGGCGATGGCCCTGTTTCTGCTGGGCCTGGCGGTGTTTCCGCTGCTGCCCGTGGCGCCGCTGCCCCAGGTCGATTTCCCCACCATCCAGGTCACCGCGAAGCTGCCCGGCGGCAACCCGGAAACCATGGCCACCAGCGTGGCCCAGCCGCTGGAACGGGAGTTCTCCACCATCCCCGGCCTGGTGCAGATGAGTTCCGAAAACGCGCTGGGCTCGTCGCGCATCACGCTGCAGTTCGCGCTGGACCGCAACATCGACGGCGCCGCCCTGGACGTGCAAAGCGCCATCAACGCGGCCTCGCGCCAGTTGCCCTCGAACCTGTCCAGTCCGCCGACCTTTCGCAAAGTCAATCCGGCGGATTTTTCCATCCTGATCCTGTCGGTGCAGTCCGACGTGCTGCCGGTCACCGAGGTCAATGACTTTGCCGACAACATCCTGGCGCAGCAGCTCTCGCGGGTCGAGGGCGTCGGCCAGGTGAATATTTTCGGCCAGCAGAAGCCGGCCATCCGCATCCAGGTCGATCCGCAGAAGATCGCCGCGCTGGGGCTGGACCTGGAGTCGATCCGGGGCGTGATCGCCACCACCACGGTCAATCAGCCCAAGGGCACGATCGACGGCAGCCGCCAGAGCTACACCATCTATACCAACGACCAGATCCTGGACGCGGCCCCCTGGAATGACGTGATCATCGCCTGGCGCAACGGCGCGCCGGTGCGCGTGCGCGACATCGGCATCGCCGTGCCCGGCCCGGAGGACATGAAGCAGGCCGGCTGGGCTTTCGCCGGCAAGGGGGCGGGGCCGGGCGACGTCTCCCGGAGCGGCCGTTCCCTGGTGATGGGGATCACCAAGCAGCCGGGGGCCAACGTCATCGACACGGTCGAGCGTATCCGCGCGGAACTGCCGCGCCTGATGGCCTCCATGCCGGCCAGCATCCAGGTCAGCACCCTGATCGACCGCACCCAGAACATCCGCGCCTCGGTTCACGAGGTCGAGTTCACGCTGCTGTTGTCGATCGTGCTGGTGGTGATGGTGATCTTCATGTTCCTGCGCAGCATCTCGGGCACGCTGATCGCCAGCGTCACGGTGCCGCTGGCGCTGATGGGGACGTTTGCGCTGATGTATGTGGCCGGCTACAGCCTGGACAATCTGTCGCTGATGGCGCTGACGATTTCCGTGGGTTTCGTGATCGACGACGCCGTGGTCATGCTGGAAAACATCTGGCGCCACGTCGAAGAAGGCATGAAGCCGATGGAGGCGGCCCTGAAAGGCGCGCGCGAGATCGGCTTTACCATCGTGTCGATCTCGGTGTCGCTGATGGCCGTGTTCATCCCCCTGCTGCTGATGGGGGGCATGGTGGGGCGGCTGTTCCGCGAATTTGCCGTGACCGTCACCATGACCGTGGTGATTTCCGTGCTGGTGACGCTCAGCCTGACGCCCATGCTGTGTTCGCGCTACCTGCGCAATCCGCAGCAGATCTCGCATGGACGGGTCTACCAGGCCTTCGAGCGCGGTTTCGACCGCATGCTGGCGGTCTACCGCCGGGGCCTGGATTACGCGCTGGACCATCAATTCGCCACGCTGTGCGTGTTCCTGGCGACGCTGGCCGCGTCCGCGGCGCTGTTCATCGTGATCCCGAAGGGCTTTTTTCCGCAGCAGGACACGGGCGCGATCTTCGGGGTGGCCGAGACGTCGCAGGACAGTTCGTTTGGCGCCATGAACGAGCGCATGATGGCGCTGGCCGAGGTGCTGCGCCAGGACCCGGATATCGCCTCGTTCGGCATGAGCAGCAATGCGCCGACCTTCAACACCGGGCGTTTCTTCATCAGCCTGAAGCCGCGCGAAGCCGGGCGGCGCGCCAGCGCCGACGACGTCATCCGCCGGCTGCGGCCGCAATTGGAACACGTGCCCGGCGTGCGCCTGTTCATGCAGGCCGGGCAGGACATCAACGTCGGCGGGCGCATGTCGCGCACCCAGTACCAGTACACCCTGACGAGCGCCAACCTGGACGAACTGAATACCTGGGCGCCGCGCCTGCTGGAGCGATTCCACGGTTTGCCGCAACTGGCCGACCTGGCGACCGACCAGCAAAACAGCGCCAACACGGCGGTGGTCACGATCGACCGCGCCCGCGCGGCCATGTTCGGCATCACCCCGGCCCAGATCGACAACACCATCTACAACGCGCTGGGTCAGCGCCAGGTGGCGCAGTATTCCACCCAGATCAACAGCTACCAGGTCATTCTGGAGATCACCCCGGAGCTGCAGGCCGACCCGGACGTGTTCTCGCGCCTGTACATCAAGTCGCCCCTGACCGGCGAGCAGGTGCCGCTGTCCAGCCTGACGCAGGTGGATACGTCCAAGCCCGGTTTCCTGTCCATCAATCACCAGGGCCAGTTTCCGGCGGTGACGATCTCGTTCAACCTGGCGGCGGGGTATTCGCTGGGGCAGGCGGTGGACGCCATCCATGCGGCCCAGGCCACCATGGGCCTGCCGCTGTCGATCCAGGGGGCCTTCCAGGGCACGGCCCAGGTCTTCCAGGAATCCCTGGCGACCCAGCCCTATCTGATTGCCGCCGCCCTGGTGGCCGTGTACATCGTGCTGGGGCTGCTGTACGAAAGCTACATCCACCCCCTGACCATCCTGTCCACGCTGCCGTCGGCAGGCGTGGGGGCGTTGCTGATCCTGATGGGCAGCGGTTTCGACCTGAGCGTGATCGCGATCATCGGCATCCTGCTGCTGATCGGCATCGTCAAAAAGAACGGCATCATGCTGATCGACTTTGCGCTGGTGGCCGAGCGCCAGCAGGGCCTGTCCCCGCGCGAGGCCATCTACCAGGCCTGCCTGCTGCGCTTCCGGCCCATCATGATGACCACGATGTGCGCCTTGCTGGCGGGGCTGCCGCTGATGCTGGGCACGGGCGCGGGGTCCGAACTGCGCCAGCCGCTGGGCTATACGATGGTGGGCGGCCTGATCCTGTCGCAGGCGCTGACCCTGTTCACGACCCCGGTGGTGTACCTGTACCTGGATCGTTTGCATCACCGCTATGTGCGCGGCCGGGCGCTGAAGCAGGCGCAGCGCTTGCGTCGCGCGCGGGGCGGGCGGCAGGCCGGTTGAATCGGCCCGGCCGCCGCGGCTATTCGGCTTCCATGAAGTCGAAAGGCGGCGCGGATACGAACCGGTCCGAGACTTCGCCGGCCAGGATCCGATCCATGTCCGTCCCCAGGTCGAGGGTCCGGGGTCCGGCGCCCTTTGAAAAGTCGAGGCGCTTGAGATCCACCCAGAATGTGTTGGGCGCCGTCGCGGACTCGGCATAGAACAGCTTGTTCTTGTGGTCCGCCACGATGCGCCAGCGCGTCGTGGACAGATTGGGCGCATCCGGCACGCTGATGCCGTAGGGGACGGAGACGTTCCGGACGATGCTGAACACCGCCGCAGCGGCGATCCGGGGTTCGTCGCTCTGGATCACCGTGTCGGTGTAATAGCTTGCGCGCACGAAGCGGTCGGAAGCGCGGTTCGTGCCGGGCAGGAACGTGCGCCCGTCGACTCCGCTCCAGTAGCGCGTGACCGCAAGCTGCTCGTCGTAGGAGGGTTCGTTCGTCATCACCCGGAATTCCCGGCCGTGATGAATGCGCAGCTTGCCGTCGATCCACTCGAAGATCGCGCTGTCGCCCGTCGCGTCGGACAGGGACAGATGCAGCGGGGCCAGGCTTCCGGGCCGGCCGGGCACTTCGCCGCTGACGACCTGCACCGGCATGGCGCGGGCATGCCGCACCGCTTCGTCGACCGTCGCGAACTGGTCGAGGAAGTACTGCGCCCAGATCGACAGCGACAGGCGGGGCGTGACGCCGTCGTCCTCGGGGTACGCGGCGTTGGCCAGCCACAGCAGATTGGCGTTGAGGCCCGCCTCGTTCATCCCGTCCACCGCCGAGATCTCGTAGCCGGAAACGATCAGGCTGCCGTAGGACGAGGTCCATGCCACGGACCGCGGCCCGGCCGCCCCGTGCCGTTTCATGCCGCGAGGAAAGACCCAGAGGTTGCTGACGATCGGGTCTTTGAAGTCCATCGAGCGGCCCGTCAGGTAGGTCTCGTTCGGGCCATGGTAGATGACACGGGTGCAGGCCTGCGCCTCCAGGGCCGTCAAGCTCGCGGCGGCGATCAGTGCGGCGAACAGGCGGGTGATTCGAGGCATGGGGGACGGTGCTCCTTCGGCGGCGAGGGTGAGTCCGGGCGGGGCCGGACGCTAGGCGTTTTCCAGCGCCCGCACGCACTCCGCGACCAGCGCCGGGCCCCGGTAGGTCAGCCCGGTGTAGAGCTGCACCGCGTCGGCGCCGGCCTGGATCTTTTCCACGGCCTGGCGGCCGGATTCGATGCCGCCCACGCCGATGATGGCGGTGTCCTTGCCCAGGCGTTCGCGCAGGCGGCGGATCACGGCCAGGGACATGGCATGGACCGGGGGGCCGGACAGGCCGCCTGCCTCGTCCTCGTGGGGCAGGCCGCGCACGGCGTCACGTGATAGCGTGGTGTTGGTGGCGATGATGCCGTCAATGCCGTGGCGCGGCGCCAGTTCGGCGACGGCGTCGATTTCCTCGGTCCCCAGGTCGGGCGCGATCTTGACCACCAGCGGCGTGCGCCGGCCATGGCGGTCGGCCAGGGCCTCGCGGCGTTCGCGCAGCGCGCCCAGCAGCGCGTCGAGCGCGTCGTGGCTTTGCAGGCTGCGCAGATTGCGCGTGTTGGGCGAAGAAATATTGATGGTGACGTAGTCCGCGTGGGGATAGACGCCGTCCAGGCACTGCAGATAGTCGTCCACGGCGCGTTCGATCGGCGTGTCGGCGTTCTTGCCGATGTTCAGCCCCAGGATGCCGCCCTGGCGGCGCCACTGGCTGCGCTGTACGTTGGCGATGAAGGTGTCCAGGCCGTCGTTGTTGAAGCCCATGCGGTTGATCAGGCAGCGCGCGCGCGGCAGCCGGAACATGCGCGGCTTGGGATTGCCGGGCTGGGCGCGCGGGGTGACGGTGCCGACCTCGATGAAGCCGAAGCCCAGGGCGGCCAGGCCGTCGATGCAGTCGCCGTTCTTGTCCAGGCCCGCCGCCAGGCCGACGGGGTTGCGCAAAGGCAGGCCCATGACGGTGCGCGGCAGCACCGGCTGGCGCGCGTTCAGCAGCCGCGTCGCGGCGCAGCCCTGGCTGCGCTGCAGCGCGTGCAGCGTCCATTCGTGGGCCTGTTCGGGGTCCATGGAAAACAGGGCGGCGCGCGCCAGCGGATAGGCTTGGAACAACAGGGACATGGGAATCGTCGGATGAGGTTGGGAAGGGCCGCAGCCCGGCGTTCGGCGTCAATCGCCGTCAGTCGGCGGCGCGTCCGGCGGTTCGGTCCAGACGCCGTTGCGCAGGATCTGATGCGGCCTGAAGCGTGATTTGTAAGCCATTTTACGGCTTTCCTCGATCCAGTAACCCAGGTACAGCCAGGGCAGGCCCAGGCGGGCGGCGTAGTCCATCTGCCAGAGGATGCCGTAGGTGCCCAGGCTGCCCGGCCAATCGGGATCGTAGAAGGTGTAAACGGCCGACAGCCCGTGGTCGACGCGGTCCATGATGGCCACCATGCGCAGCACGCCGTCGGCGTCGTGGAATTCGGCCATCTCCGAATGGACCCGGCTGGTGAGCAGGAATTGCGTGTACTGGGCCTGGTCGTCCTGGTCCATGCCGGCGCCGGGATGGCGGCTTTTCTGGTAGCGCAGGTAGAGATCGAAATGCCGGGCGTCCCAGTGCAGCGGCGCCAGCCGGGCCGTCAGGACGGGCTGCAGGCGGCGCCAGAGCTTGCCCTGGGTGCGGTCGCGCCGGAAGCGCCGGACGTCGACGCGGATGGGGATGCAGGCCTGGCAGTGTTCGCAGGCAGGCCGGTACGTGAACAGGCCGCTGCGGCGAAAGCCCTGTTCGATCAGACGGGCGTAGGCGGATTCGTCCACCAGATGGGTGGGGGCGGCGACCTCGGAGCGCGCCATGCGGCCGGGCAGATAGCTGCAGGGATAGCTGGCGGTGGTGTAGAACTGCAGGCGGCGGAAGACGGATTCGCTGGGATTGCTCATGAAACGGGCCGGAGTGGCGATCGATTCATTGTGGCACCGATTCCAGTCTTCCGTCAGCCCGTAGCCGGCCACGCCCCCAGGCCGGGGCCGGGGCGTCGCGGCCGGCCGCCAGCATCGCCAGGAATCCGGGGCGTGCCACGGGCCGTGCGCCCAGGCTGGCCAGATGGGGCGTCTCCTGCTGGCAGTCGATCCAGGGCACGTCCCGGGTCCGCAGGTGGCTCACCAGATAGGCCAGGGCGACCTTGCTGGCGTCGGCAGCCAGGCTGAACATGGATTCGCCGAAAAAGCACCGCCCCAGGCTGACGCCGTACAGTCCGCCGGCCAGCCGGCCGCTGATCCAGGTCTCGATGCTGTGGACGTAGCCCATGCGGTGCCAGGCGGTGTAGACGGCCTGAATGTCCGGCGTGATCCAGGTGCCGTCCCGGCCGGATGCCGTGTCGGGGGCGGACCAGTCCCGGCCGGTGCGGGCGGCGCCCAGGCCGATGCGCGGGGCGCCGCGTTGCGCGCAGTGGGCGATCACGGCGGGGAAGGCCTGATTCAGGGTGACGTGCAGGTCGGGCGGCGGTCCGGGTGGCGATGGCGTTTTTCCGGCGTCCGGCGCTGCACCGGGTGCAGCCTCCCGGTCGAACTGCCGGACACGCTTGGCCAGCGAGCGGCCGAGGTGGAAATCCTCGCAGCGCAGCACCATGCGCGGATCGGGGCTCCACCACAGCACCGGTTCGCCGGGGCTGTACCAGGGGAACAGGCCCTTGCGGTAGGCCTCGTAGAGCCGGGCGGGTGACAGGTCCAGTCCTGCCGCCGCCAGGCCGCTGGCGGGCACCGGCGCATGGGCCGGGTCGGGCAGGGGATCGCGGTCTTCGACCCAGGCGATCGTCATGGCGTCGTTGCGGCGGGGGCCCCGTTGATCAATCCGGGAAGCGCAGGTTGATGGCGTAGTGGTGGGTGGGGAAGTCACCCCGGGCGCGGTCCTGCAGATAGTGCTCCAGCGTCGTGCTGACGGTGCGGAAGGCCAGTTCGTTCCAGGGGATTTCGTCCAGGGCGAAGAAGGCGGCTTCCAGGGTTTCGGGTCCCGGCGCCAGGTCCGGGCCGAGGACGTCGGCCAGGTAGTACAGGTGGACCTGATTGACCAAGGGCACGTCGATCACCGTGAGCAGGGACTGGATCTCGATGCGGGCGCCGGATTCTTCCTGGTTTTCACGCTCGGCGCCCTGTTCGGTGGTTTCGCCCAGTTCCATGAAGCCGGCCGGCAGCGTCCATTTGCCGTAGCGCGGTTCGATGGCGCGGCGGCACAGCAGCACCCGGTCGCCCAGGATCGGCACCACGCCGACCACGTTGCGCGGGTTCTGGTAGTGGACCGCGCCGCAGTGATGGCACAGGTCGCGGATGCGGTTGTCGTCCGGCGGGATTTCCCGGCTGAGGGCATGGCCGCATTGAGAGCAGAACTGCTGGGCGCGGGGGGCGGGGTGGTAGAAGGCGGGATCGGGCGAGGTCATGCCAGGATTTTAGCCTGCGGGCGATGCGGCGTGATGACGGCGTATCGCGTATAGAATGGGGATCAGGACAACTCGCTGGATCACGGCATGTCGCGCCAGGCCATCCCTAATCTCGACCTGAGCCACATCGCGGGCCCCGGCCACGCGGATGCCGATCTGCACTACGAAGCGCTCGGCACCCTGGCCAGCCAGTTGGGGCGCAGCATGGCGATGCATCGGCACGACCAGTTCTTTCAGGTGCATTACGTCCTGAACGGCATGGTGCGCGTGCAACTGGAAGACCGGCTCTATCGCCTGCAGGCGCCGATGGTGTTCCTGACTCCGCCCGCGTTCCTGCATGCGTTCGTGACCGATGACGATGCCGACGGCCATGTCCTGACCGTCAGGCCGCGGTCGCTCGGGCCGATGCCGCGTGATGACCTGGCCTGGCCGGGCGACGGCGCGCAGATCGCGCCCGTCTGCCTGCCGATCGGGGCGCTGGAAGGCGGGTACGCCGCCGAGGCGCGCTGCATGGATCAGTTGTTCGGCCTGTTGCGCCGTGAGCATGCCGAGCGGCGCCCCGGCCAGACGCAGAGTCTGGCGCTCCTGGCGCGGCTGATCTTCATCAGCCTGTTGCGGCTGTCTTCCGAGGCCCTGGCTTCGCCCCCGCCGTGCCGCGAGGAGTTGCAGCTTTTTCAGCAGTTCAGCGCCCTGATGGAGGCCCATTTCCGCGAGCACTGGACGCTGCCCCGCTATGCGGCCGACCTGGCCATCGGCGAGCAGCGGCTCAACGAAGTGTGCCGCCGCATGACCGGCAAGCCCCCCAAGCGGCTGATCAATGACCGCCTGATGCAGGAAGCGCGCCGCCTGCTGCTTTATACCGGACAGGCCGTCAGTCAGGTGGGCTATGCGCTGGGGTTCGACGACCCGGCCTACTTCGGCCGCTTCTTTTTGCGGCAGGCGGGCGAGTCGCCGGGTGTCTATCGGGCGCGCATGGCCGGCCGTCTTGGGCCTTAGACCGGGGCGGCGATGATGCCCCTGAGGACCTGCTTGAAGGTTTCCACCTGCGCCCGGTCGAAGCGGGCGAAGACTTTTTCTTCGTGGCTGCGCGCCGTCGTCCAGATGCCCCGGACTTGCGTGGCGCCCGCCGCCGTCAGCGTTTCGCCGTCCGGCGTGCGTTCGACCAGGTCACGGCTGCGCAGCAGGTCCAGCGTCTGTTCGACTTGGTGCTGCGGCATGTCGGCCTGGCGGGCCAGCATCGCCATGTCCCGGGCGGGGCCGTCGTTCAGGATCATGAGCAGGCGGGCTTCGCCGGGCCTCCAGCCGGTCTCGATCTGCCGGGGCTGGTAGCTTTCCTGGTAGTGGCGCACGGCCTGGGTCATCAGAAAATAGGGATGATCGGCCAGCCGGGCCTGCAGGTCGTTGGCGGCGGCGCCGGCGGATGCGGCCTGTGGCGGCTGCCGGTGGGGGTGGGGCAGCGCCATGGCGTACGAACCCTGGTGGTACAGCAGGGGGGCCGTGCCCCGGTCTTCGAAGGCCAGCACCCGGCCGATGAGGATCCAGTGATCGCCGCCTTCGATGATCTGGGTCTTCTCGCACTGAAAGTTGGCGCAGGCGCCGTCCAGCAGGATGCAGCCGCCCTGGCCGGGGTGCCAGGCGACGCCCGCGTAGCGGTCTTCGCTGGGCCGGGCGAAACGGTTGGACAGCTCGATCTGGTCCATGGCCAGGACATTGATGGCGAAATGGGTGGCGCGTCGGAACACCGGGAAGCTGGCCGAGCGCTTGTCGATGCTCCAGAGTATCAGCGGCGGATCGAGCGAGACCGAGGTGAAGCTGTTGGCGGTCACGCCGACCCTGTCTTCGCCTGCGCAGGCCGTGACGACGGTGACGCCGGTGGCGAAATTGCTTAGTGCCCGGCGCAGGATGCGTGGGTCGAATGCCGTGGGTTCGATGGGGTGCGGGGCGTCCATGGGCGGCTCTCCTCAGATCATCGTGGGGTCGGGCTCCATGCCCATGAGCTGGCGTCCCAGGATCTGGGCGCACACGTCGTAGTCGGTATAGGCGTGGGCGGCCGTCATGTGGCTGTCGCGGAACAGGCGCTGCATTTCGTTGGTTTCGAACCAGGCGCCGGCCCCGGCGGCCTCGAACAGGCGCTTGACCGACTCGACGCACATCTTCACCACGTAGGCCTGGTTGGTACGCCAGGCGGTCAGCGTTTCGACAGAGGGATAGCGCCTGGCCTCGCCGTGCGCGCGGTGGTCTTCCCAGGTTTTTTCGAGCAGGGCCCGGGCGGCCGCCACCTGGTGGGTGGATTCGGCCAGGCGCATCAGGGCCGGCGTGGCCGTGCCCACGCTGGCGCCGGTGTAGGCGCGCACGCGGTTGCGGGTCTTTTCCTTGAAGGCTTCCAGCATGCGTTCGGCGATGCCCAGGCTGATGGAGGAAAAGCCGCTGGCGAAATAGGGCCGGTACGGGGTGTAGAAGATCTTGCTGTCGGGGTACAGGCCGAAACCGGCGGACTTGCCTTCCATCATGTCCTTGGCGGCCTGGATGCGGTGTTCGGGTACGAAGACCTTGTCCAGCAGGAGCGTCTTGGAACCGCTGCCGCGCATGCCGATGGCGTACCAGTCGTCGCGGATGGTGTAGTCCCGGCGCGGCACCACGGCAAAGCAGTAGGTCTTTTCGCCGGCCGGGTTCATGCGGTTGAAACCGACGATGGCCCATTCGGCGTGATCGCAGCCGCTGCTCCAGCCCATTTCGCCGCTGAACAGCACGCCGCCCTCGACTTCCTCGGTGCGGCCGAAGGGCGCGATGCTGCTGCTGGCGGTGGCGTCGGGGTTTTCACCCCAGAGTTCATCCTGCAATTGCCTGGAGAACATGGCGAGCTGGTGACTGTGGGTGCACAGCAGGCTGAAGGCCCAGGTCGCGCCGGCGTCGGCGCCCGCCAGGGCGGCGATGCAATCGCCGAATTCGGGCAGCGACATTTCGAGGCCGCCGTAGGCTTTGGGTTGGAAGGCGCGGTGCAGGCCGGTGCTCTTGAGCAGGGCGATGGTTTTGGCGGGCACCTGGCGTTCGTGTTCGGATTCGGCTGCGTGGGCGGCGAGTTCGGGAAGAATGGCCTGGATGCGTTCCAGCATGGGGGTCGTGCTTGTCATGGTTTGTCTCCTGGATCGGATGGATCGAATGACGAATGAACGGCTCCCAAAAATTGTAAATATGTTAGTGAATTCTCCTGAATGCACATTCCGGGGCGAACATGGCACTTTTCTCGGATCTGGGGAAAACCCCGAGACTGTCCGGCTCAAGGCCGGCGGATGAAACCCAGCGTGGTTTCCAGGGCATCGGCCGACACCAGGCCTAGCGGCGTCTCGGCGCCGCCGCCCAGACGCACGGCGATGCCGGCGGGGGCGGGCCGCTCCAGCCAGTCGTCCAGCGGCCGGCCGTCGACGGCGCGCAGCGCGTCGATCGTTCGCGCCAGGTCCCGATCCGCCACCAGTCCGGCGCCCCGGTCCGATTGGGCGTACAGGCGGCCTTCCGGGTCCAGCCACCAATGCGTCACCGGGCCGTAGCCGGCGCCGGTGTGGGTGCGCAGCAGGGGGCGGCCTTGCGCGTCGGTCTCCAGGCCCAGAATCCAGGGGGCGCCGTCCAGGCGCACGTAGACGCGCTGAGGACCATTCTGGAAGCACCAGCGGCCCGCATCGTCCGCCAGATAGTTGCGGTTGATGAAGGCGATGATCTGCGGGCTGGTGATGGCTTCGCCGGGTTCCTCGGGGCCGCCCTCCGGCGCGCCCCAGCCGCGTCCATGAGGATGCAGGCGCCACTGGCCGCGCGCCGACAGCGACAGCCAGCCGTGCACGGCCGGCACATTCGGCCAGCGGGCCATGGCGGCGAGTACTTGATCGTCCATTGAGGGTTCCCGGATGCGGCCTGTCCAGGCAGTGTAGCCGAGCGGGATCCAGGCGGCTCCGGGGCGTAGAATGACCTTTTGAATCACGTCAGCAGGACACATCATGGATACGCCGTTGGCTGCAGCCACCCCCGCAGGACTGGATCCTGCCGCTCTCCGGACCTTTGTCGATGACGTCTGGGACCGCGAAATCGTTCCCGCCTTGACCGATTACATTGCCGTGCCGGCGAAAAGTCCCGCGTTCGATGCCGACTGGGCCGCCCACGGCTACATCGACCGCGTGGTGGAAGACGCCGCCCGCTGGGTGCGGACGCGGCGCATCCAGGGCCTGACGGTCGAGGTCATCCGCCTGCCGGGCCGCACCCCGGTGCTGTACTTCGAAGCCCCCGCGACACGGCAGGACGACGGCGGCGCGGTGCTGATGTACGGCCACCTGGACAAGCAGCCGGAATTTTCCGGCTGGCGCGCCGGCCTGGGGCCGTGGACGCCGGTGATGCGCGACGGCAAGCTGTACGGCCGGGGCGGCGCCGACGACGGCTATGCCGTCTACGCCTCGCTCACCGCCCTCGAAGCGCTGGACCGCCAGGGCGT
Organism: Castellaniella hirudinis; assembly: GCF_042651965.1. Lineage (NCBI taxonomy): Bacteria > Pseudomonadati > Pseudomonadota > Betaproteobacteria > Burkholderiales > Alcaligenaceae > Castellaniella > Castellaniella hirudinis. The sequence goes on along the minus strand of NZ_JBHSDY010000002.1, from coordinate 112,875 downwards.
GCCTCGCCCGCGCTGCGTCGGCCTGATCGAGACCTGCGAAGAATCCGGCAGCTACGATCTGCTGCCCTATGTCGATGCCCTGCGCGACCGGCTGGGCCGCGTGGCCCTGGTGGTGTGCCTGGATTCGGGGGCGGGCAACTACGACCAGCTCTGGATGACGACTTCGCTGCGCGGCCTGGTGACCGGCACCCTGGAAGTCCAGGTGCTGGACGAGGGCGTGCATTCGGGCGATTCCAGCGGTGTGGTGCCGTCCAGCTTCCGCATCCTGCGCCATTTGCTGGACCGGCTGGAGGACAGCGGCACGGGCCGTGTGCTGCCGGCCAGCTTCCATTGCGAGATCCCGGCCGAACGCGCCGAGCAGGCGCAGGCGACCGCCCGCATTCTGGGCGACGAAGTCTGGAAGCGCTTCCCCTGGAGCTGCGGCGCCGAGGGCGGCGTCGTCCTGCCCATGACCACGGACCCGCAGCAGGCGCTGTTGAACCGCACCTGGCGGCCGACCCTGTCCGTCACCGGCGCCGAAGGCCTGCCGCCCCTGACCAGCGCCGGCAACGTGCTGCGCCCGCGCACCGCCTTCAAGCTGTCCCTGCGCCTGCCGCCGCTGGTCGATGCCGGCGCGGCGGCGGAGGAACTGAAACACTTGCTGGAACAGGACGCCCCCTATCAGGCCCGTGTCCTGTTCCAGCCCGATCCCGGCGTGGCCGGCGGCTGGAACGCGCCGGAATCCGCGTCCTGGCTGACTGCGGCGCTGGATGCCGCGTCGCGGCGGTATTTCGACGCGCCCTGCGGCTATATCGGCCAGGGCGGCACGATCCCGTTGATGAATCTGCTGCGCGAGGGCTTCCCTGCGGCCCAGTTCATGGTCTGCGGCGTGCTGGGGCCGCAGTCCAACGCCCATGGCCCCAACGAATTCCTGCACGTGTCGTACGGCAAGCGGCTGACGGCGGCAGTGGCGCAGGCCATGGCGGCCTTGCCGACGGGCGTACAGGCCGATGAGTGACGCGCGGGCGGCTCCGGCGCCGCTGATCCAGGCCTGGCTGCGTCAACTGCGTGAGCACCGGATCGCGGCCCTGGGCCTGGGGGTGGCATTGCTGGCCATGTTCTGGCTGCTGCTCGGCGGCGGCGCGGAATCTTTTTCAGAAGAAAAGCGGGGCTACCTGGGCTATGCGGCCCTGGGCGGCGCGGCCGGTTTCGGCGCCACGGCCCTGGGCGCCTTGCTGGCCTTGGGCTTGCGGTCCGTCGAGACGCGCGCCCAGGACTGCATGCTGGGATTCGCCGCCGGCATGATGCTGGCCGCCAGCTCGTTTTCGCTGATCCTGCCCGGCCTGGACGCCGCCCGTGATCTGCTGGACAGCGGCACGGGCGCGGCCCTGACGGTCGCCGTCGGCCTGGGCCTGGGGGTGTTGCTGATGCTGGGGCTGGATTTCTTCACGCCCCACCAGCACGAAAGTTCCGGCGCCCATGGCCCGGCCGCCGCGCGCATCGGCGGCGTCTGGCTGTTCGTGTTCGCCATCATCCTGCACAACCTGCCCGAAGGCATGGCAATCGGCGTGGGCTTCGCCCGGGGCGACCTGGCAGTCGGCCTGCCGCTGACCACGGCCATCGCCATTCAGGACATCCCCGAAGGCCTGGCCGTGGCCCTGGCGCTGCGCGCTATCGGCCTGCCGATCGGGCGAGCGGTCCTGGTCGCCGTCGCCTCCGGCCTGATGGAGCCCCTGGGCGCCTTGATGGGCGTCGGCATCGCCAGCGGCCTGCCCATCGCCTATCCCGTCAGCCTGGGACTGGCCGCCGGCGCCATGATTTTCGTCGTGTCCCACGAAGTCATCCCCGAGACCCATCGCAATGGCCACCAGACAGCGGCCACCGTCGGCCTGATGGCCGGCTTCGCCGTGATGATGTTTCTGGATACGGCGCTGGGGTAGCGGGCGAGGTGCCGTTGCCTGGAGGCTGCAGGCGGCGGTGTTGCGGTGCCGTGGTTCGGACGGCTCAGGCCGTGGCTGCGCTGTCGACGCGGTCGAGCAGATCGCCGACGATGCCGCACAGCGCCTGGCTGAGCGCCAGATGCTGCGTGGCGTCCAGATGGACGCCATCGACCTCGCTGGACGGGGTGACGCTGCCGGCGTCAAAGAAATCGCACCCGGTCTGTTCACAGACCATGCGGTAGGCCTCGGCCAGCCCCTGGCACTTGTGTTCCCCTCCGGCGAATTTGGGCGCGATGGGGCCTTTGGGCGTGCGGATCGCGGGCGGCGCGACGACCAGAATGCGCGGCGCCGGCATGCCCGGCTCGATCGGCGCCGTGCGGATCGCGTCGATCAGCGCCAGGATGCCCTGCGACGAATGCCAGGCGTTGTGCGGGTGCATGGACTGGAAATCATTGGTGCCCAGCATCAGGATCACCAGGTCCAGCGGCGAGTGGATTTCAATGCGCTGGGCCAGGCCCTCCAGCCCGTTCCGGCCCGGCTTGAAAGGATCATCCCAGACCGTGCGCCGACCGTTCAGGCAATCCTCGATCACCCGCACATCATGCCCGGCCGCACGCAGCCCGATCTCCATCGCCCCCGGCCAGCGCCGCTCGAACGGCAGCCGCTGCCGCGTGGTGGGCACGATGCCCCAGGTGAGCGAGTCGGAATAGACGAGGATGTGCCGCATGGGGTTTCCCGGGGTCGGTTGGAGACCAGCTTCTCGATTTCTGTTTCGAGGGTGATACCAAAAAAATGGGTGAACATGGTCTCCATGTAGTATACTTCCAGGAGTTTGCCGCGACGTGCAGAATGATTCCATGAAAAACGCGCGGCACACGATTCTGTCCTTCTTCCTTTGCCAGGCATTCCCGGCCCCCGGGTTTTCCGTTTCGGCAGCCTCTCGCCCGCAGCGAACACCCCTGCGGGCCAGCCGCGGGTAGAGTTCAACCGCACGCGCTTCGCGCTCTCATTGTTTTCATCGGATGCCAGGCCGTTGTCGCCGGCATCGAAAGGTTTTCATGTATCCATCCATACAGGTCGGCAAGTACCTGGTTTCTCCGCTGGTCCGACGCGATCAGACCGGGCGGTATATCGCCTCCGTCTCGATTCGCAGCGGCCATGCCAGCATGACCCAGGATCGCCTGATGCGGTTCACGCCGCGCTTCGAATCGGCCCAGGCGGCGGTCGACTTCGCCAAGGCCGAGGCCTTCAGTTATATCCGGGCGCGCGCGCTGCCCGCCAGGCCGGCGCGATCGCGTCTGCAAGCGCCTGTCGCGCCGTATCCGCCCGGTACCGTGTTTGCGACAAATTGAAATCGAGATTGTGCCGCACGCAACAAGCCCCCATAGTGGGGGCGGGGAATATTTCCCTTTTATCCTTTAGGAATGACATTGACTACAGAAATCGGCATCGTGAAATGGTTCAACAGCGAAAAGGGATTCGGCTTCATCATGCCCGAATCCGGCGGCAAGGACCTGTTCGCGCACTACTCGGAGATCCAGGGCTCCGGCCACAAGTCCCTTGAAGAAAACCAGCGTGTCTCCTTCGTGTCCGCACCCGGACAGAAGGGACCCCAGGCCACCAAGATCCAGGTGCTCTGATCTCCGGCGCATTTCCGCCTTCGGCGGGGATGCGCGGGAAAGCACGAAATAGCCGGGCCTCCTGAAGCAGGAGGCCCGGTTTTTTCATGGCTTGCCCATCTCCGCCAGCGACTGCTGGAGATCCTTCAGGTCCTGCTGTGCGTCCGCCAGCTTGCGCTCGAGTTTCTTGACCTTGTCGTACCGCCCTTCGGATTCTTTTTCGCGGACCTCGGCGCGTAGCGCGTCGATTTCTTCTTGCTGTTCCGCGATGTCCTGTTTCAGTCCCTCGATCAACCGGCTGTCGGTGCAGTTCTCGCGGTTCGCGGCAAGCGCCTTCCGCAGACCGTCCAGGCGGGCGCGGTTCCCGGCTCCCTGGGCATATCCGATCTGCCGCTCAATCTCGGCCGCCTTCCGGTCGCAGGCCGGATCGGCCGCCTGGGCAGGGCGGATGCGACTCACCCAGGCATGGTCGCCAACGGCGGCGCAGGAAATCAGCGAAAGCCACATGAAAAGCGAGTCGAGAGCGCTCATGTCAGTCTCCAAAAGGTCGAGGGTTGCTTGCGTTCCCCGCCGTCACGCCCGTGTGCACGGGGCGGTATTGGCGGGTTCAGGAGTTCAGCCCTCGGCAGACAGCACTAGGCGGCAGCCCGGTACGGTCTGCTGAAGGTCTGAAATTTGGTGGTGGTGCCGGGTTGCGCCGCTACGCTGCATCGCCGCCCATGGCGTTCTCCTTTGTTGCTGGCCCCGGCGTTCTGGCGGACGAGGTGACGCCGTACATGCTGTCGTTTGAGTGCAAATGTGTGACAATGACGGGATTTACATAAACTTGAGAGAGGTTTTCATGGGCAACAAGATCGTTACTGAAGCCGACCGTAAGCGCACTCCCCGTCCCGTCGATCCCAAAGGCGTGACCCTTAGCACTCGCAGCGGCCGACATGTGAGTAAAGAGCGTGGCGCGCACACTCACCACAAGAAAAATCCCGGCAAACGTCACCGCTAGGATTAATCTCTGGGGTCAGTTCGTCAGCCTGTGCGATGGCCCCGACTTATCGCAGTCTGGCGAGGCCCTAGCGGAGTACACTCGTCAGACCCGTACTCTCTAGGAATTACTGTGGAAACAACAGGCATCGTTAAGTGGTTCAACAACGACAAGGGCTTCGGCTTCATCACGCCCGATGATGGCGGGAAGGACCTCTTCGTACACTTCAGCGAAATTCAAGGATCTGGTCACAAGACGTTGAATGAAAACCAGCGTGTTTCATTCGTCGTCGGCCAAGGCCCAAAAGGCCCCAGCGCAACGAAGGTTAAAGCGATCTAATCAGATTGGATGTGAAGGGGGCCTTTGAAACATTGGCCCCCTGTTGTTTTCCCGACTTGACGCAATCGGGTGCGGCCTGGACCTCGGCACTACTCATATCCGAGTCATGCAGGCGTTTTCAAAGCGGGCACCAGGCCATCACCGGGCGCTTCGTCTTTTTGTTCAATACCGGGTTTCCGGCGCCGTCTCGCTTGATGTTGCGGACCATGGTTTTCAGGCGGGATGTTTTCGTGGTGCGCCGGGCCAAAGCCATCCAGTCTTCGCAGAACTGCGGCGCGTCGAACAGGGCGGATACCTGACGGGCGCGGCCCTTTGAGAAGATCCGCTTGGCCTCGTCGTGTCGCCACGCCTCGATTTCATCGAGGCGTCAGGCGGTGGTCATCTTGCTTCCGGAGGGGGCTTTTCTTGGCAGCTAGCGCCTTTGCCAGCGGCTCGGTCATGCCGAATACGCAGAATGCGGACATGGTGGACTCCTTGTCTTAAGCTATGGCTCTGCCTTGGAGTGGAGCCAATAAATGACGACAAAAATGGAAGTGTTTATGGCGGTGATTGCCACGATCACGTTGGTTGTAGCTGTCATCCAGCTGGTCATCATGTTTCCCGCAGCACAGACCAAAAGGACGCCAGATAAGATCAGTTGGAGAGCAAGAAGGGTTCTTGAGAACGGGACAGTGCTCTGGCTTTTCATCGTCTTTTTCACGGGCCTATACCATTTCATGTATCGGGTTGCGGAACCCACGAATGCGGATATTGCGAATTTCGGCGTGTGTGTTTTTGCCGGGTCGGGGGCATATGCCCTGGTTATTGCCAGGGCTGTGCTTAAAAAGACCGCAGCCAAGCATCGAGAACTCCAGGTCAAGATTGACGACCTGGAGTCGCGCTGGACCAAAGCAATTCAGATGCACTCGGACCGGTAGCGGCCTGTATTGAGTGTCATCAGGAATCAGCCTGCTTCCAAGCTGATTTCGGATAACTCCGCGCCCGGCAAGATGCCGCGATGCCTGGGCGCGGGTCGCTGATTTGCACAGCGTCTGGCGGCTGGTTTCCGTCAGATCGTCTCCCTGGCTACGACGCCACCAGGGCTTGAGCGCGGCTTTCGCCGTCCCCTTCCAATGCCGCCTGACAGCGCGAGGCGTTCGCGTGGATTTCCCGGCACCACCGGCACCACAAGCCGCCGGTCGGCTCCATATGGCAGCAGGCCGCCTATGCTGATGGCCGCCTGGTGGGCGTGGCGGTTGCTGGCCGCCCGGTGGCGCGCGCACTGGCTGATGGCCTGACGGTCGAGGTGACCAGAGTGTGCACGGACGGCACGCGCAACGCATGCAGCGCCCTGCTGGGCGCTTCTCGCCGCGTAGCCCTGGCGCTGGGATATCGGCGGGGCATCACATACACGCTGGCCAGTGAACCCGGCACCAGCCTGCGGGCTGCTGGCTGGCGTCATCTGTGGGATGTGCGGGGGCGTGGCTGGTCATGCGCGAGCCGCCCGCGCGCCGACGATCATCCGACTGAGGACAAGCGGGCCTGGGGGTGGGGCGACTGGGCGGCTGAGGAGGAATCATGATCGCCGCATTTTTTACCAGCCTGTGGGGCCGCATCTGGCCCTGGGTCGCCGGGGCCGGTGCTGCGCTCGTCGCGGCGCTGGCTATCTGGCAGTCGGGCAAGTCCGCGGGCAGGCAAGAGGCAGAAACGGAGGTAATGCGACGTGATCAGCAAGCAAAACGAGAGGCCGATGCCGTGGCCAATGAAGTGGATCGGCTGGATGATGATTCTCTGCCTGACGAGTTTGACCGGCTGCACCGCGCCCGTCGCCGGTAATTTCTGCGACGTGTACCGGGTGGTGGATATGCCTGGGGACCAGGCCAAGCGGCTGGATCGCAAGTATCAGGAGCGCATCCTGTCGAACGAGCGCTATCAGTTTCGGCACTGCAAATAGGGCCACGCTGGTGAGAGCGAAGAAAAGCCGCCCGAAGGCGGCTGGTGGCGCAGATGAAGGAAGGATTGCTGGGTCTTCCTCCAGTAGCCTTTTGGCTACCGTTACTTTTTCGGCGCTTGATCCTTGCGCTCATGCCCAGTGGATTCCTGAGGACCGCCCTTGGGGGCGGGCTTCGGTTGCAATTCATCCTTCTTCTCGTTGGCGGAAGGGGTGTTGAGGGGTCTGATTTGTTCCATGGTGTACTCCGAGATTTCGGTTGCCGTCGCCCAAAATGGGTTGATGGCATGGGTGTTAGGTTAAGAGTTTGGCAGTACCACTGCGTGGCCAGATTGCAGGTTTAGTAGGGCAATCCAGGGAATTTTTCTTTCATCAGCTTGAGAAAATGGGCACGGTGCTTAATACGGCGCCTGTTGCGTTCGAGCTCGTCGAACGGGGAGGGGGGCGACGGCGGGCAATCCATGTCTGCTGCCTGAAGTTTCGGGGCGAAAACGCCAGCGGGCGAGAGGTAGAGGATCATAAGGGCTCCAAGTAGCCTGGCCGGTTTGTTATGCACATCTGAGCCAGGGTTGCCCATCGCGAAACGTTCCGATTTCGACGAAATCAGTGTGCAAAGGGCCGCACGCGCTAAGCATGCGATTTTTATAGAGGCGTTGGCACAATCTGTTAGATTAGTTATCGGCCTTGAGTGATTGCTGCCTCGTTTCATTCAGTCTGGGACTTATAGAGATGGATAGCTAGCTTTACTTTGTATCAGTTGTCTCTGGGCCGCTTAGCATTGTGGAGATGTGTTTTCATCGGACGTGGCTTTGCCACCCGCACCTCAAACCAAGCCTCCGTCTCTCCCATGGCTTGGAACGCATCGTCTCGGGCGCGGCCAGTAGCACCCTCAATCCAGACACAAAAAAGCCCGCTCAGTGGCGGGCATTATCTGGGGTATGTCAAAAATCCCCCACACTGCGAATCATCAAATCTCTGTAAAGCCTGGAGGCGCAAGCCGGAATCGAACCGACGTACACGGATTTGCAATCCGCTGCATCACCACTCTGCCATTGCGCCGGTGACGACTGGGGCCTGGGGTGCCCCAGGCCAAGTCCAGCATTATACGATACTTTTCATCGCATCTCGAACGCCTCCCGGTGCACCGGAACATCCTTCAGTCCCAGGGACCGCAAACCGGCTTCCAGATGCTTTGCCAGGCCGGCCGGGCCGCAGAACCAGACGTCCAGGGCGTCGCCGGGGCGGGCGTCGGCTGCGCGGCGCAGGGTTTCGGCGTCCAGGCGCTGGCCGGCGCCGGCATCGTGGACGTGCAGCGTGATGTGCGGCAGGGCGGCGCAGAGTGTCCGCAGGCGTTCGATGAAGGGATCGTGCGCGGCGTCCCGGACGCAGTAGTGCAGTTGAGCCTGGGGCGCGCTGTCCGGGCGGGCCTGCAGCGATTCCAGCCAGGCCAGGAACGGGGTGATGCCGATGCCGCCGGCCACCCAGGCCTGGCGGGCGTCGCCTCGGCGGTGGTCGAAGCGGCCGTAGGGGCCTTCGATCTGGACCGGCCGGCCGGGTTCCAGGCGCTGCGCCAGATCGCGGGTGTAATCGCCCAGCGCCTTGATCTGGAAGGTCAGGCGGCGGGCGTCGGCCGAGTCGGCGCTGGCGATGGTGTAGGGGTGGGCGCCTTCGCGAGGGTCGAAGGTGGCGAAGGCGAATTGTCCCGCCCGGTGGCCGGGCCAGCCGGCGTCCATGGCACAGGTCACTTCCGTAATGCCGGCCGGCAGGGCACGCACGGACTCGATGCGTCCGGCGTGGCGGCGGCGCCGGCCGATGCGTTGGCGCAGGGCGGGAATGGCCGACAGACTGCCTGCGAGCATCAGTACGCCCATGATCAGGCCCAGGGGCTGCGTCCACCAGACCAGCGGCGTCAGGGCCACGGAGTGGAACACCAGGGCCAGGTAGAGCAGGGGCATGACGCGGTGCAGGAGCCGCCAGGACTTGTAGGGGAAGGCCTTCCACAGCGTGATGACCAGGGAGACGAGCAGGGCGTAGATCACCCATTCGCCGACGTCCTTGGCCAGGCCGTGGCTGGATGTCATGAAGTCCGGCACGGCGACCTTGGGCGGCTTGTTCACAGCGGCGCCGATCAGGGCGCGCAGGGTGCCGCCGCCCAGTTCCAGCAGCCAATGCAGGGCGCCCAGGACGATGGCCAGGATGCCGGCCCATTTGTGCAGGCGGTAGATGCGGTCCATGCCGCCCAGCGCCGGCTCCAGCCAGGCGGGGCGGGTGGCCAGGATCATGACCAGGGACATCAGGCCCATGGCCCAGACGCCGCTCAGGTAAATCGCCTGTTTGCGGACCACCCACGGCCAGTCGCCTGCCATGGGGTTCAGGACCAAGGCGTCCCAGGCCCAGGCCAGGGCCAGGATACCGAGAAAAGCGGTCAGGATGGTTCGAATTTTCATACGTGATTCCTTGTGCGCGGACCGATGCGGATCGGTGATGGAGGCAGTATGGAGTCCGGCGCCTGAATCCTTCGTGAAGTCGTCGTTCATCCGGCGTTCATATTGGGCGGCGCGGGGCGGCCGACAGGGTCATGGCAGGATCCATCATGTTGAAAGCGCGCATTTCCAGGGGCTGTCCGGCCTGGGGCATCGTGCTAATGTGGCTTATCCCGTCAGCGGACAGCGAGGAGCAATCCATGCCGAGCACACAGTCCACAGCCCGGGTCGCGGCAGCGCGCTATCTCGTCCTGCTGCGTCCGGATGACCCCGTCGGGGGCGCCCGTGCGCTCGCCGAACTGACCCAGGTCACCGTGATCAACCGTTCGAGCGCGACGACGGCCGAGCGGGCCGCCCCCTGCGTCCTGGTCTTTGATCGCATCGGCGTCGCGCGCGTGCAGTGCACCGAGCAGACCCGGCAGCGCCTGGTCGATGCGGCGGCGGCCGGGAACAGCGCCATCCTGGCGATCGAGCCCGAACGCACCGTCTATGCCATTGCCGCGGGGGCCCGCGCGCCGGCCCCCGCGCGCGGACAGGCCGGCCGGCAGGCCAAGGCGAGCGCGACCTGGGGCGTGCATGCGGTGGGCGCGGATGCCTCGCCCTATACGGGCAAGGGCATCCGCATCGCGGTGCTGGATACCGGCCTGGACCTGTCCCATCCGGATTTCGCCGGCCGCGACATCGTGTCGCAGTCCTTCGTGGAAGGCCAGCCCGTCCAGGACGGCAACGGCCACGGCACGCACTGCGCGGGCATCGCAGCCGGTCCGGCGGCGCCCGCTTCGCAGCCCCGTTACGGCGTGGCCGGCGAGGCGGAACTGTACGTGGGCAAGGTGCTGGGCGACGAAGGCAGCGGCGGCGATAGCGGCATCCTGGAAGGCATCGACTGGGCCGTCGAGCACGGTTGCCACATCGTCTCCATGTCGCTGGGCAGTCCGGTGCAGCCGGGGCAGGGCTATTCGGCCGTGTTCGAAGAAGTCGCCCGGCGCGCGCTGGCCGCCGGCACCCTGATCGTGGCGGCCGCAGGCAACGAGAGCCATCGGCCGGAATCCGTCGCGCCGGTCGGCCATCCGGCCAATTGCCCTTCGATCCTGGCGGTGGCCGCGGTCGATGAGCAATTGCGTGTGGCGCCGTTTTCCTGCGCCGGGCTGGAAGGCGACGGCGGCGAGGTGAACGTGGCGGCGCCCGGCGTGGACATCCTGTCGTCCTGGCCCGCGCCGGAGCTGTACAACAGCATCAGCGGCACCAGCATGGCGACGCCGTTCGTGGCGGGCGTGGCCGCGCTGCACGCGCAGGCCGACCCGGACGCGCGCGCCGCCCGCCTGGGCGAGCGGCTGGCGCAGTCCGCCCGGGCCCTGCAGGATTCCGCCCGTGATGTGGGCGCCGGCCTGGTGCAGGCGCCATCGGAAACATGACTGACATGACGGAGACGTGACATGGCCCGGATCCACCTGACAGTGCTGGTGCACGAAACCTGGCGCGACCGCTATCCCCAGGTCGTGGAGCATTGCCGCCAAGCGGGGCTGACGGTGGAGCGGGAACTGGTCGCCGTCGGCGTGATCGCCGGCAGCATCGAGGAAAACCTGCTGGCCGCCCTGGCCGCGATCGAGGGCGTTTCGGCGGTGGAGCCCGAACGCATCAATCGGGCCCTCGAAAATCCCTGAGACGAATCTCTGCGACGCATCCCTGATTCAGCCCCCTGAACCGGTCTCCAGAGCGCCCGCCCGCTGATCTTCGACCCGCGCGGCACGCATCCCGGAATGGATCGGCCGGAAGCGTGATGTTGTTAACATGACGCTTTCCTTCGCATTCCGGGTCGATCCATGGGTTCCACGCTGCCGTTCATCACCGGCGCCATCTGGCTGTACGTGCTGGGGCGTTTCATCTGGCCCCTGCCGTGCGGGGTCGGCACGCGGGTCGCCCTGGCGCTGCTGATCTTCCTGGTGGCCCAGTACCATTGGTTCACCAGCCGCTTCTTTGGTTCATTGGCGTCGCCGGAACTGCCCCAGGGCGTCCTCATCGGCCTGGGCTGGGCCTTTGGCGCGTTCCTGTTGCTGGCGATGCTCCTGCTGCTGCGCGACGTGGCGGGCGGGCTGGTGTTCCTGGTGGCGCGCGACGCAGGGCGGGCCATCCTGGGCGGGCGGGCGCTGCACCTGTCGTTGGGCGCGCTGGCCCTGATCCTGGCGACCCTCGGCATCTGGCAGGCGGTCCGGGTGCCTGACGTCAAGACCCTGGAACTGACGCTGCCCGGCCTGTCGCCGGCCTTCGATGGCTACCGCCTCGTACAACTGACCGATTTGCATGCCAGCCGCCTGTTGCCGGAATACTGGCAGGCAGCCGTGGTGGCAAAGGCCAATGCCCTGAATGCCGACCTGATCGTGATCACGGGCGACCTGGCCGACGGCTCGCCCGAGGCTCGGGCGGCCGACGTGCACCCCCTGCATGATTTGCGGGCGCGCGACGGCGTGCTGGCGATCCCCGGCAATCACGAGTACTACGCCGACTACCAGCGCTGGATGGCGGCCTACCGGGCGTTGGGTCTGGACATGCTGGAGAACGCCCACGTCCTCATCCGGCGCGGCGACGCCGCGCTGGCGGTGGCCGGAATCACCGACCGCCAAGCGGTGCCGTTCGGGCTGCCGCGTCCCGACCTGGACGCAGCCCTGAAGGGCCTGGAGCCGGGCGTGCCGGTGATCCTGCTGGACCACCGCCCGGAGGGCGCGGCGCAGCACGCGCAGGCCGGGGTGGCGCTGCAATTGTCCGGCCACACGCATGGCGGGCAGATCCTGGGACCACACCTGTTGACGAAGTGGGCCAACGCGGGCTTCGTGTCCGGCCTGTACCAGGTGGGCGGCATGCAGTTGTACGTCAGCAATGGCACGGGTCTGTGGAACGGCCTGGCGATCCGTCTGGGACGGCCGTCCGAGATCACTCAATTCGTGCTGCGTTCGCCACACTAGGCGGCGCTGGCCGCCTCTGCGCTGCGCGGCCCGTCGCGGCCGTGGATCGCATAGCCGTGCTTGCCGTGGTATTTGACCTGGTACATCGCTGCGTCGGCGGCTTCGATCAGCGCGGTCAGCGAGGTTCCGTGCGCCGGGTACAGACTGATGCCGATGCTGGCGCCCAGGGTGTAGGCCGCCCCTTCGATCGTGATGTCCTCGCTCAGGCGGGCCAGCAGCTTGCGCGCGATCAGGTCGATCTGGGCGTTCTGTTCCAGTTGCGTGGCCACGACGATGAATTCGTCGCCGCCGATGCGGGCGCTGATGTCCGTGCTGCGCGTGCAGGCCTTCAACCGCCGGGCGACTGCTTTCAGCACCTCGTCGCCTGTCCGGTGCCCCGCGCTGTCGTTGATGGGCTTGAAGTTGTCCAGGTCGATGTAGAACACGGCCACGAAATGGTGGGGGCGGGTCGCCAGCAGCAAGGCCTGCTCGAACAGCTTGCCGAGGTAGTTCTGGTTGTTCAGCCCGGTCAGGGGATCGTAGTAGGCCAGTTCGAGCGCGTGCGCTTCGGCGTCCAGCAGCCGGTGCTGGAGTTGCTGCAGGACGTTGGCCAGCAGCGACAGATACAGGACCAGGGACAGGGCGGAGCCGATGGCCAGGCCGATGATCCGCCAGTGGGCCTGGAAGAAGGCCAGGGGAAAGGTGGTCCAGTGCAGCGCGAGCACGCCGGAGACCAGCGCCGTGACGAGGATGAGGCGGCCGGACACCGCGTGGCGCTGGCGCAGGCAGCAGGCGGCCGCGAAGGCGAGTGCGGCGGCGTTGAACGCGGTCAGGCCGATGCTGTAAGCCGACAGGGAGGCGGGGGTCAGCCAGGCGACGCCCGTCCACAGGCCCATGAGCGCGGCGGGCCCGAATATCCAGCGGTCGCGGATGCCCAGCTTCAGGAACCGGATGAGGCCCAGGACGAAGAGGACTTTTTCCAGGCAGATGAATGCGGCATAGGTGAGGGTGACCGTGCGTGGGGTGGCGATGCCTTCCAGGGCGAACAGCAGCAGCCGTGCGGACGCCATGCTGAGCAGCGCGCAGGCCCACCAGCCCGCGCCCGGATCGGTTCTGGGCACGCGGCTCATCCACCAGAACAGGATCACGAAGATGAAATAGACCACGGTGCCGCTGGTGTGGACGATATCGAAGAGCATGCTGGCGTTTTCCACGGAGATTGAACCTTGCCGGCCGACCGGCTCCATCCGGGCGCATGGAGCCGCCACGAAGACTGTGGAGAGAGATTCCAGTGTGGGTGAAAGTATGACTGATTGTTATTTTGTCTGAACGAATGCCTGCGCACCATGGTTTCATGGTGGATAAAGGGCTTTCCCTGATGTCCGGCTGGACGAAAACCGGCAGGCTTGCAGGATCGTGGGGCTGGACAGTACGCTTTCGCATTGGATCGGGGCCTGCCGCATCGGCCTCCGGTCCTGGATGACTCTCGCCTGTCCAACCGCCCCGGAGACCCCATGCCGCTCGTCCTCATCCTCGACCGTTCCGCGTCCGTCCGATGGACCCTCTGATCCTGGTCGCGGGGGCCGGCGTGGCGGCCGGCGCCATGAACGCCCTGGCCGGCGGCGGCTCGTTCGTCAGCCTGCCCGCCCTGATCGCCGCCGGCGTGCCGCCGGTGCTGGCCAATACGTCCAGCACGGTTGCGCTGTATCCCGGGGGCATGGCCAGCGCCTGGGCCTACCGCGACGGGCTCGTCGGCGTGGGCGACGTCGGCCTGCGGCCACTGCTGGTGGCGACCTTGCTGGGCGGCATCGCGGGCGCCTTCTTGTTGCTGCATACCTCCACACGGGCCTTCGACCTGGTGCTGCCCTGGCTGCTGCTGGTGGCGGCCTTTGCCCTGGGGTTCGGCCGCCGCCTGGGCGAATGGATGCGCGCGCGCTGGCGCGTGCGCCCGGCCCTGGTGCTGGGCCTGCAATTCGGGCTGGGGGTGTATGGCGGTTATTTCGGCGGCGCGGTCGGCATCATGATGATGGCGGTCTGGGGCCTGCTGGGCACGCACGACATCAAAAGCATGCATCCGCCGCGCACGCTGATGGTGACCGCCGCCAACACCATGGCGGTGCTGATCTTCATCGCGGCCGGCGCGGTGCAGTGGCGCGAAACCCTGATCATGCTGGTGGCCGCCATCCTGGGCGGCTATGGCGGGGCCTTGCTGGGCAAACGCATCCCGGCCCCGATCGTCCGGGCCGGGACGCTGCTCTTGACCGCTTTCATCACCGTGGCGTTCTTCGTGCGGGCGTACGGCTGAGCACCAGGCGGCACACCGGCGCGGACGCGGGTCAGGCCGTCCCGGTGGCGACGTCGTCCATGTCCTGCGCCAGAAAGCCGCCGCTCTGGTGGCGCCACAGGCGTGCGTACACGCCGTCTTGCGCCAGCAGTTCGGTGTGGCTGCCCTGTTCAATGATGCGGCCTTCGTCCAGGACGATGAGCCGGTCCAGGGCGGCGATGGTGGACAGGCGGTGGGCGATGGCGATGACGGTCTTGCCCTGCATGATCTCGTCCAGGCTTTCCTGGATGGCGGCCTCGACCTCCGAATCCAGGGCGCTGGTGGCCTCGTCCAGCAGCAGGATGGGCGCGTTCTTGAGCATCACGCGGGCGATGGCGATGCGCTGGCGCTGGCCGCCGGACAGCTTCACGCCGCGTTCGCCCACCAGGGTGTCGTAACCCCGGCGGCCGCCCGGGTCGCCCAGTTGCTGGATGAATTCATCGGCCTGGGCGCGCACCGCGGCCGTGCGGATCGCTTCGTCCCCGGCGTCGGGGCGGCCGTAGGCGATGTTGTCGCGGATCGAGCGGTGCAGCAGCGAGGTATCCTGCGTCACCATGCCGATGGCGCCGCGCAGGCTGTCCTGCGTCACGTGGGCGATGTCCTGGCCGTCGATCCGGATCCGGCCGCCGTCCACATCGTAGAAGCGCAGCAGCAGATTGATCAGCGTGGATTTGCCGGCGCCGGATCGGCCGACCAGGCCGATCTTTTCGCCGGGACGCACGTGCAGGTCGAGTCCGTCGAAGACCTGACGTTCGCCGTTGTAGTTGAAGGACACCTGTTCGAAGACGACTTCGCCACGGCTGATTTTCAGCGGTTGGGCGTCGGGCGCGTCCAGCACCTTGGGCGGATGGGTCAGGGTGGCGATGCCGTCCTGCACGGTGCCGATGTTCTCGAACAGCGAGGCCATCTGCCACATGATCCAGTGCGACATGCCGTTGACCCGCAAGGCCATGGCCGTGACGGCGGCGACCGCGCCGGTGCCGACGTGCCCGCCGTGCCAGAGCCACAGCGCGTAGCCGCCCGTCGACAGGATCAGGACCGCCACCAGCGTCTGGTTGACGATTTCGAACTGGCTGACCAGCCGCATCTGGCGGTAACCGGTGTCCTGGAAATCTTCCATCGCGGCGCGGGCGAACCAGGCTTCGCGCCGGGTGTGCGAGAACAGTTTGACGGTGGCGATGTTGGCGTAGGCGTCGGTGACGCGCCCGGTCATGGATGAGCGGGCGTGGGCCTGCTCCTGCCCGACCTTGCCCAGGCGCGGCACGAAATACGCCATGGCCAGGCCGTACAGGACGAGCCAGCCGATGAAGGGCAGCATCAGCCGCCCGTCGAAGCCGCCCGCCACGGCGATCAGGGTGATGAAATACACGCCGATGCCGAGCACGATTTCGCTGAAGGTCAGCAGCACGTCGCGCACTGCCAGGGCGGTCTGCATGACCTTGGTCGTGACCCGGCCCGCGAATTCGTTGGAGAAAAAGGCCAGGCTCTGGCGCAGCATCAGGCGGTGGAAATTCCAGCGCAAGCGCAGCGGCAGGTTGATGGCCAGGACCTGGTGCTGCATCAGGGTGCGCAGCGTCACCAGGGCGATGCTGGCGACCAGGATGGCGGCGATGCCCCACAGCACGCGCTGGGCGTGCGCGGCGGCCTCGGCCCCGGTCCGCCAGGCCTCCAGCAGGTCCACCACCTGGCCCAGGAAGGCGAACAGCCAGGCTTCGTAGATGGAAACGCCCGCGCTCAGCAGCGCCAGCGCGGCAATGGCGCGGCGCGCGCCGTGCGTGCAGGCCCACAAGAAGGGAAACAGGCCTTTGGGCGGCGGGGGCGCGTCCTCGGGCGGGAACGGATCAAGCAGGCTTTCGAACCGGTGCAGCAAGCAGAACTCCAGGGGGAAAAGGCCCGATCGATCCGGTCAAGACCTCAATTCGCCAGCAGCACCGGCACCGTCAGGGTGGACAGCAGGGTGCTGGTGGCGCCGCCCATGATCCACTGGCGCATGCGGCTGTGGCCGTAGGCGCCCATGACGATCAGGTCGGCGTCGGTATCGGTGGCGGTGTTCAGGATGACGTTGCCGACGCCGTAGCCCTTGCTGTCCTTCAGCACGTGTTTGGGCTTGGGATAGCCCAGGCTGACGCAGTAGTCGGCGAGGTCGTTTTCGTGGATGTCGAGGTCGCGCGCCAGCTTGTCGTCGCGGTCGATTTCCACGATGGTGAGCGCCTGGCTGTGCCGCAGCAGCGGCGCCGCGTCGGAGAAGGCGCGGGCGGCTTCGCGGCGCTGGTCCCAGCAGAACAGGACGCGCTGGCCGATGGTGTCGATGGTGCCGAAATTGGGCAGCAGCAGCACGGGGCGGCCGGAGGCCATGACCACGGCTTCCGGCAGGTTGAGCCGCAGCGACGACAGGCTGTCGGTCGTATCCGCCTTGCTCATGACGATCAGGTCGCAGTAGCGGGCGTGCAGGGTCAGGCCGTCCTCGGCGTCGCCGTGGGGCGCGCGCCAGTGGGCCTGGACGCCCAGCGCCTGGGCCTTGTCGAGGAACTGGACGCGGGTGGCTTCGCGGTGCTCGTCGCGGCGTGTGCGCAGTTTGGCGCGGACGTCCTGGGGCAGGATGTTTTCATCCTGCTGCAGGCCGGCGACGCTGGCCGAGGGGTAGACCCCGACGGCTTGCGCCCCGCGTTCTTTGGCCAGCCGCAGGCCGATGTCCATGCGGCGTTCGCAAACGGTGTCGTCGTTCAGGTGAATGGCAATACGGCCCGGCATGAGAAACCCCTTTGATGTGTGGCGAATCCTGTCCTGCGAGTTCCCGTCATCTTATCCCAAGCTCGGATCGCGCGTGATGCCGGAAGCTCTCGCGCAGGATGGTATTTCTTAATCCATATCAAGACTTCTGCCCGGCGTCGTCATGCCACCGGGAGCAGCGTTTAGTATGTTGGCTTATCTATTTCGAATACCGGGACAGGCGGCTGGCATGGATACCGTTTTCGCGTGGGATGGCGGTTTCGTCACGGGGCTGGATTCCGTGGATGAACAGCATCATGCTTTGATCAATTTGTTCAATGAGTTGAATGCGGCCTTGCTTTCACCCGCAGGCAGCGATGAGACGTTGCTGGCCGATATCTACGCCCGGCTGCTGTCCTACGCCGAATATCATTTCCGTGAAGAAGAAGGGATGATGATGCGGTTCCGCCTGGACGAACGCCATGTCGAGGGCCATCGCATGGCCCATCAGCAGTTCGTGGATCAGGTGCGTGGGCAGGGGAATCGCCGTGCCTACATGGGCAACACCAAGGCGGGCACCGCGTTGATTGATTTTCTGACGTCCTGGCTGGGGCTGCACATCCTGGGCATCGACCAGAGCATGGCGCGGCAGATGGCATTGATCCGCCGGGGTCTGAGCCCCGGGGAAGCGTATGAACGCGAACGTAATTCGCATGATCACAGCGCCCAGGTGCTCATCAAAATGGTGGGCAAGCTCTATTCCGCGCTGTCGGAACAAAATGCGCAACTGATCGATGCCAACCTGCACCTGGAAGAGCGCGTCGCCCGGCGCACCCGCGAACTGGAAGACGCCAATGCGCGCCTGAACACCCTGGCGCGTACCGATGCGCTGCTGGACATCGCCAATCGCGCGCATTTCAACGAATGGCTGGAGCAGATCTGCGCCCTGGCGCGCCGCGCTCAGCGCCCGGTAGGGCTGGTGATGATCGATGTGGATTGCTTCAAGCGGTACAACGATCATTATGGTCACCAGCAGGGCGATGCCTGCCTGCAGGCGGTGGCGCGCGCCGTGAAGAGCTGCTTGCGTCGGGGTACGGATCTGGTGGCGCGTTATGGCGGGGAGGAACTGGTCGCGGTGCTGCCCGACACCGACGCGGAAGGCGCTGCCTCGATAGCCCGGAAGATGGTGGACGCCGTGCGCGCCGTCCAGATGCCGCACGCCGATTCCATGGCGGGGCCTTGGGTGACCATCAGCGCCGGCGTGTGCAGCCAGGTGCCCAACTCTGGCGAGCACGGCGCCAGCGGCTCGGCGGCGCTGATCACGCAGGCCGATGCCGCGCTGTACGAGGCCAAGCGTCAGGGGCGTGATCGCTGCGTGGCGGCCGGGCCGGATTGAGCCCCTCGCGCTTGAATTCGTCTATAATGGCGTCTTCAAGGGGAGTAGCTCACTTTCCGCGGCATCGTCATGACGGCGTTTGCGCTTCGCGCGCAACACCCGGTGCCCGGGCAACCCAGGGAATCCTTCGAACAGATTCCGGTTGCGAGCAAGACCTTGCCGCCTAGGGCAAGGTTCGTCTTCCCGCCATGAAAATGGCTTGATCCTCCAGGCGGTTCGTTTCAATAACCGACCATCTCTCACCAGAGGATCTTCATGCTCGAATTTCTCGAAACGCTACATTGGGCAGGTATTTTCCAGATCATTCTGATCGACATCCTGCTGGGTGGCGACAATGCCGTCGTCATTGCCCTGGCCTGCCGCAATCTGCCGCACGCCCAGCGCATGAAGGGCATTCTGTGGGGCACCGCCGGGGCCATCATCATGCGCGTGGCGCTGATCGCCTTTGCCCTGACGCTGCTCAACATCCCCTTCCTGAAGATCGCCGGCGCGCTGCTGCTGCTCTGGATCGGCGTCAAGCTGCTGCTGCCCGATGACGGTCATCACGACAAGATCAACGGGGGCTCCTCGGTCCTCGCAGCGATCAAGACCATCATCATTGCGGATTTCGTCATGAGCCTGGACAACGTCATCGCCATTGCCGGAGCGGCCCAGGGCGCTGATCCCAGCCATCAGATCGGCATGGTGATCTTCGGCCTGCTGGTCAGCGTGCCCATCATCGTCTGGGGCAGCACGCTGGTGCTGAAGCTGATCGATCGCTATCCGCTGGTGGTGACGTTCGGCGGCGGTCTGCTGGGCTGGATCGCGGGCGGCATGCTGGTCACCGACGTGATGGTCATCGAGCACCTGGGAACGCCGTCCACGGCGCTGAAACTGGCTGTGGAAGCCGCCGGTGCGCTGCTGGTCGTGATCCTGGGCCGCTGGCTGGCCGGCCGCAAGGCGGCCAAAATGGCCAAGGCGGCCGGCTGACGGTCTTCAGGACAGGGCGCGCAGCCAGGCCACCGTGGCCATGCCCAGCAGGGTCATGATCAATGATCCTGCGACGTGCAGGATGATCGCGGCGGCCATCCATCCCAATCGGCCTTGTTCCAGCATCACCGCCAGTTCGGCGGAAAAGGTCGAGAAGGTCGTCAACCCGCCGCAGAAGCCCGTGATGACGAACAGCCGCATCTGGGGAGACAGGCCCGCGTGTCCGCCGAACACGGCGATGGCGATGCCGATGATGTAGCCGCCCAGCAGGTTGGCCGCCAGCGTGCCCAGCGTCAGCGCGGGGAACACGCCGTTCAGGGCGTGCCCGAGCACCCAGCGCAGGATGGCGCCGAGCGATGCGCCCAGAGAGATGGCAAGCAGGGATGCGGGCATGAGGACTCCGGTGATGAAAATGAAAAATGCCTACGGTCCGGCGGTGAGCCGAAGGCCGTAGGCATCATCAGCCGCAATGCGCGGCGGTTTCATGGAGGAATGCCATCTCCAGACGGCGTTCATATTAGCAGCGCCTCCATGGAGGTGCAAGGCGGCATTCAGCCGCACCGCGTTACACTGATCCG
Source organism: Castellaniella hirudinis (assembly GCF_042651965.1). Taxonomy (NCBI): domain Bacteria; kingdom Pseudomonadati; phylum Pseudomonadota; class Betaproteobacteria; order Burkholderiales; family Alcaligenaceae; genus Castellaniella; species Castellaniella hirudinis. The sequence continues at coordinate 92,695 of NZ_JBHSDY010000002.1, read as the reverse complement.
GTGGTTTTTCCCGAATTCTTGCGGAAGGAGAGCATCATGCTCAAAGGTAAAAAAGCGGTCGTCACCGGTTCCACCAGCGGCATCGGTCTGGCCATTGCCCGTGAACTGGCGCGCCAGGGCGCCGACGTGGTCATCAATGGTTTCGGCGAGGCCGCCGCCATCGAGCGTGAGCGCGCCGGGCTGGAAAAGGACTTCGGGGTCAAGGCCGCGTACCTGAACGCCGACCTGATGGACGGCCAGGCCGCGCGCGACTTCATCGCGCAATCGATCAAGGCGCTGGGCGGCCTCGACATCCTGGTCAACAACGCCGGCATCCAGCACACGGACCTGATCGAGGACTTTCCCGCCGACAAGTGGAACGCCATCATCGCCCTGAACCTGTCGGCCGTGTTCCATTGCACCGCCGCCGCGCTGCCGACGATGAAGCAGCAGAAATTCGGCCGTGTCATCAACATCGCTTCGGCGCACGGCCTGGTGGCCTCGGCCAACAAGTCGGCCTATGTGGCCGCCAAGCACGGCGTGGTGGGCCTGACCAAGGTCACCGCACTGGAAAACGCCGGCACGGGCGTGACCTGCAACGCCATCTGCCCGGGCTGGGTGCGCACCCCCCTGGTCGAAAAGCAGATCCAGGCGATCGCGCAGCAAAAGGGCATCGACATCGAAGCCGCCGCCAAGGAACTGCTGGCCGAAAAACAGCCGTCCCTGGAATTCGTCACGCCTGAACAACTGGGCCAGGCGGCGGTCTTCATCGCCTCGGACGCCGCCGCGCAGATGACCGGCACCACGCTGTCCATCGACGGCGGCTGGACCGCCCGCTGACGCCGAGGGACGCCGCATGTTGATGGTCTTGTCCCCGGCCAAGAAGCTGGACTATGACACGCCGGTACGCACGACCTTGCAGTCGCAGCCGGTGTTCCCCGAGCAGACGCGGGCGCTGATCGGGACGCTGCAGACGCTGTCGGCGGGCGATCTGGCGGGCCTGATGGGCCTGTCCGACGCCCTGGCGAGCCTGAACGCCGACCGCTATGCCGCCTGGGTGGACGCGCCTGACGCCCGTCATGCGCGCCAGGCCGTCCTGGCCTTCAACGGCGACGTCTACGAGGGCCTGCGCGCGCCGGAACTGTCCGATGCGCAACTGAACTGGGCGCAGGCGCACCTGGCGATTCTCAGCGGGCTGTACGGCGCGCTGCGGCCGCTGGACCTGATCCAGCCCCACCGGCTGGAGATGGGCACGCGGCTGCGGACCGAGCGGGGCGCCACCCTGTACGCCTGGTGGGGCGACCGCATTGCCGGCGAGCTGAACCGGCGCCTGGACGCGCTGCCCGGCGACCGCATTCTGCTCAACCTGGCCTCGGGCGAATACTTCAAGTCCGTGGACCTCAAGGCGCTGAATGCGCGTGTGGTCGAATGCGTGTTCCAGGACGAGAAAAACGGCGCCTGGAAGGTCATCAGTTTCTACGCCAAGCGGGCGCGCGGCCTGATGGCGCGCCACGTCATCGATCATGGCATCAATGACGTCGCCGGCCTGCGGGATTTCACGTCCGAGGGCTATGCCTACGCGCCGCGCGAATCCACCGCCGACCGGCTGGTGTTCCGGCGTTCCGCCTGATCCCTGGGCATCACGTAGGGATAACGCGGGTTGCCGGGCCGTCCAAGGCCATGGCACGCTATCCCTGTAATTATGAATTATTAATTTCCGGGCTCTGCGCAGGAGGCCTCGATGGCAGCCAGGATCGTCCAGAAGATTCTCTACCAGGAAGTCGCCGATCGCCTGCGCGGCATGATCCAGGCCGAGGAGTTGCGGGCGGGGGAATGGATCGACGAGGTCCGCCTGACCGAGTCGCTGGGTATTTCCCGAACGCCGCTGCGCGAGGCGCTGAAAGTGCTGGTGGCCGAGGGCCTGTTGCGCATCGAGCCGCGCCGGGGCTGTTTCGTCAACGAACTGTCCGGCCGCGACCTGGAAAACATCTTCCCCCTGATGGCGATGCTCGAGGGCCGGTGCGCCTTCGAAGCCGCCCGGAAAATCACGGACGCCGACCTGCGGCGGCTCGAACCCCTGCATGACGATCTGCGCCGCTACGCGGAGCGGGGTTCGATCGATGAATACTACGCGGCCAACGCCCGGATTCACGTCGCCATCCAGGATCTGGCCGACAACCCCTGGCTGTCCGGCCTGATCGACAAACTGCGCCAGGTGCTCAGCCTGTCGCGCCACCGCAGCCTGACCTATCCGGGACGGATCGATGAATCCTGCGCCGAGCATCTGGCGATCTTCGCCGCCCTGAAGGCGCGCGACCCGGAAGGCGCCGAAGCCGTGACGCGCAAGCACCTGATGCGCCAGCTCGACGCCTTGCGTGCCTTGGCGCACCGGGACGAGCCGGCCGCCATGACGTCGGGGCTGCGTGCCGTTCAGGCCGTGGAGACTCCTCATGAACACCGTTGATCTGAAGCCGGCCGCACGGGCTGCGCACACCGAAAAATCCGCCGAGTCCTCGGGCGGCCGGGCCATCGTCCCCGACGACGCGCCGCAGGCTCCCCGGGCCGGCGGCCTGCTGGCGCGCCTGGGCCGCTGGCTGGAGCGTGACCATCTGCCCGATCCGGACGCGCTGCGCGCGCTCTACGAGGCCTCGCTGACCGACGGCGGCGCCAACCAACTGGCGCGTCAATGGGCGGAACGCTACCGCGCCGCCGATGCCGACGAGCGCCGTTCCCTGCTGGCCTGCCTGGTGCGCGCCGGGGTGGACATCGAGCCGCGCGGCGACCGGGGCGCGCGGCTGTTCCGCCGCCTGTATGCGCAAAGCGACCGGCTGGAACTGATGGTGGAACTGCGCGCCGACATGCTGCGCTGGCGCAACCAGGTCGCTGGGCTGTCGGTGCTGGAACAGGAACTGGCGGCCCTGCTGTCGAACTGGTTCGACGTCGGCATGCTGGAACTGCGCCACATCAACTGGGATTCGCCCGCCTCGTTGCTGGAAAAATTGATCCGCTACGAAGCCGTTCATGAAATCCGCTCGTGGGACGACATGCGCCGCCGGGTGGCCGCCGACCGGCGCTGCTATGCCTTTTTCCATCCGCGCATGAGCGACGTGCCGCTGATCTTCGTCGAGGTCGCCTTCGACGGACAGATGGCGGCGGACGTGCAGGCCCTGATCGACCCGGCGCGGCCGGTCGACGGGTTGGGCAAGGCGCGCTGGGCGATCTTCTATTCGATTTCCAATACTCAGAAAGGCCTGCGCGGCATCAGCTTCGGTAATTTCCTGCTGAAGCGGGTGATCGAGGAACTGCTGGGCGAACTGCCGCAGCTCAAGTCCTTTGCCACCCTGTCGCCGATTCCCGGCTTTGCCGACTGGCTGAGCCGCCAGTCCGGCGGGGATCTCCAGGCGCTGCTGAAGGACAAGGCCGAGCGCCAGGCCGCCGCCGACGATGCGCAAGCCGGCGTCCGCTGGCTGGAACGCCTGCGCGCCGCCGCGCAGGGCGAGGCGCCGGACGCCGTGCGCCGCAGCGGACTGCGGCTGGCGGCTCACTATCTGATTCAGTTGCGTGACGGCGATCCGCTGGATGCGGTGGCGCGTTTCCACCTGGGCAACGGCGCCCGCATCGAACGCGTGAACTGGGCGGCGGACGCCTCGGCCCGGGGGCTGGAGCAGTCCTGCGGCATGATGGTGAACTACGTGTACGAACCCGAACAGCTCGACGAGAACCGGGCGCGCCTGGCCGAGGGCAAGCCCCGCATGTCCCGAGGCGTGCAGTGGCTATGAGTCTTGAACCCGCAAGCCCTGATACCCCGAGTCCCGACTCGATGCATCCGGATCCCGGCGCGGGACGCGTGCGCCTGCGCGTCGAGGGCGCGGTGGCCACCGTCACGCTCGATCATCCCGGGCGGCTGAATGCGATCACGGTCGCCATGTGGGGCGAACTGACGCAGACCTTTGCGCGCCTGTCGGCCGACGATAGCCTGCGCTGCGTGGTCGTGCGCGGTGCGGGCGGGCATTTTGCCGCCGGGGCGGACATCCGTGAATTCCCCCGGGTACGCGCCGATCAGGCGCGTGTCATGGCCTATCACCGGCAGACCCTGGCTCCGGCCTTGCGTGCGGTGTCGGACTGCGTCCATCCGGTGGTCGCGGCGATCGAGGGCGTCTGCGTGGGCGGCGGGCTGGAGATCGCCAGCCGCTGCGACCTGCGCCTGGCCGCGAGGGGCGCGCGTTTCGGCGCGCCCATCAATCGCCTGGGCTTTCCCATGGCGCCCGACGAGATGCGCGGGCTGCTGGAACTGGCGGGCCGCGCCGTGACGCTGGAAATCCTGCTCGAAGGGCGGGTGTTCGACGCCGACGAAGCCCTGGTCAAGGGCCTGTTGACGCGGGTCGTGGCGGCCGATGCCCTGGACTCCGAGCTGGCGGCCACGGTGGCGCGCCTGTGCGCGGGCGCGCCGCGCGCCGCGCGCCTGAACAAATGGACTGCCGCGCGTCTGGCCGGCGACCCGGCGCCTCTGAGCGACGCCGAATGGCAAGCCTGCTTTGCCTACGCCGACGGTCCCGACCATCGGCAGGGTGTGCAGGCTTTTCTGCAGGGCAGCGACCCCGTTTTCACAGGAGAATGACTTGGACAACGCGAATCTCTACACCGTGCTGCGGGGCGGCTTCCCGTCCGATCTGGACGCGGTGGCGATCGAAACCCCCGAGCGCACTTATCGCTGGGCGGACATCGATGAGATCAGCGGCCGCATGGCGGCGCTGCTGCGCTCGTTCGGCGCCCCGGCGGGCGCGCGCGTCGCCGTCCAGGTCGAGAAATCCCCCGAGGCGCTGATGCTGTATCTGGCGACTTTGCGCGCCGGTCTGGTCTACCTGCCGTTGAACACGGCGTATCGCGAGGCCGAAGTCGCTTATTTCCTGGGCGATGCCGAGCCTGCCGTGGTGGTCTGCGGGGACGGCGCCAAGAACTGGTGCGAGCCCCTGGCGCGGTCCCGGGGCGCCCTGCAGGTGCTGACGTTGAACGCTGACGGCGGCGGGTCGCTGGTCGAGGCGGCCGCGACGATGGACCCGGTGTTCGAGACCGCGCACAGCGCGCCCGGGGACCTGGCCGCCATCCTGTACACCTCCGGCACCACGGGACGCAGCAAGGGCGCCATGCTGACGCACGCCAATCTGGCAGCCAATGCGCTGACGCTGCGGGACTTCTGGGGCTGGCGCGCCGATGACGTGCTGCTGCACATGCTGCCGATCTTCCACGTCCACGGCCTGTTCGTGGCGTCGCATGGGGCGCTGCTGGCGGGTGCGCGCATGATCTGGCTGCCGAAACTGGACGTGGATCAGGCGCTGCATTACCTGCCGCGCTGCACCCTGATGATGGGGGTGCCCACTTACTACGTCCGCCTGCTGGCCGATCCCCGCTTCACGCGCGGGACCTGCACGAATATGCGGCTGTTCATCTCCGGCTCGGCGCCCTTGCTGGTGGATACTTTCCGCGAATTCCAGGACCGTGCCGGCATGACCATCCTGGAACGCTACGGCATGAGCGAGACCGGCATGATCACATCCAACCCCTGGGACCCGGCGCGCGGCGAGCGCATCCCCGGCACCGTGGGGCCGGCGCTGCCGGGCGAGACGGTGCGGGTGGTGGACGATGCCGACCGGCCCGTCGCGGCGGGCGAGCCGGGCCACGTCCAGGTGCGCGGTCCCAATGTGTTCGCCGGCTACTGGCGCATGCCGGAAAAGACCCGCGAGGAATTCACCGCCGACGGCTGGTTTCGCACCGGCGACATCGGCATGCTGGGCGGCTCGGGCATCCCCGACGACTATCTGAGCATCGTCGGCCGCAGCAAGGACCTGATCATTTCCGGGGGCTACAACGTCTATCCCAAGGAAATCGAGATGGTCATCGACGTCATGCCCGGCGTCCAGGAATCCGCCGTCATCGGCGTGCCGCATGCGGACTTCGGCGAGGCGGTGGTGGCCGTGGTGGTGCCGCGCGCCGGGGCGTCGGTGGACCCGGCCGCCATCCAGGCGGGGCTGAAGTCGGGGCTGGCCAACTTCAAAGTGCCGAAAAAAATTCACGTGATCGATGCGCTGCCGCGCAATGCCATGGGCAAGGTCCAGAAGAACGTGCTGCGGCAGCAGTACGCGGACCTGAAATGAAAAGGGGCGTTCGATAGGCCCCGCCGGGGCCATGGCCGCGCCCGGACCCGGGCCGGCGACCTTTATAAAAATCATCAGGAGACAACCATGAAGCGACACATGCTATGCGCCATGCTGGGGCTGGCCCTGGCGGCCGGCTCGGGCACTTCTCTGGCGGAGACCACTTTGCGGGCCTCGCACCAGTTCCCGGGCGGGCAGGGCGATCCGCGCGATGAAATGGTGCAGCTCATCGCCCGCGAGGTCGAGGCAGCCAATGTGGGACTGAAGATCCAGGTCTTCCCGGGTTCTTCACTGTACAAGGCCACGGAACAGTGGGGCGCGCTCACGCGCGGACAACTGGACATGGCGGCTTTTCCTCTGGATTACGCCTCGGGCCGCGTGCCGCAGTTTTCCGCCACCCTGATGCCGGGCCTGGTGCGCAACTACGAGCATGCCCAGCGCCTGAACCAGTCCAACTTCATGAAGGACATCAAGGCGCTGGTGGAGAAGCAGGGCGCCGTGGTGATCGCAGACGCCTGGCTGGCGGGCGGTTTCGCCTCCAAGAAAAACTGCATCACCGGGCCTGACACCATCAAGGGCCAGGTCATCCGCGCCGCCGGTCCGGCCTTCGAACAGATGCTGGCGGCGGCGGGCGCATCGATCTCGTCCATGCCTTCGTCCGAGGTCTATTCGGCCATGCAGACGGGCGTGCTGGACGCGGCCAATACGTCCAACGACAGCTTCGTGTCCTACCGCCTGTACGAGCAGGCCAAGTGCCTGACCGCGCCGGGCGAGAACGCGCTGTGGTTCATGTACGAGCCGGTGCTGATGTCCAAGAAGGTCTTCGACGGTCTGGAGCCCAAGCAGCGCGAGGCCATCCTGGCTGCGGCGAAGAAGGCCGAGGACTACTTCACCGCCGAATCGCTCAAGGGCGAACAGAAGATGCGCGACATCTACGCCAAGGCCGGGGTGGAGATCGTGACCATGTCGCCCGAGGACTACCAGGCCTGGATGGCGGTGGCCAAGCACTCTTCCTACCGCCTGTTCGCCGAGAAGGTGAAGGGCGGCGACGAACTGCTGAGAAAGGCGCTGGCCGTTCAGTAGCGTCCGGTCCGTCCGGGGGAAGCCGCCGGCTTCCCCCGCCTTGCGCGACGCACGAGGAGTTTGCATGAATCGAACCTTTACACGCTGGGTGGAAGGTCTGTCGCGCGCCTGCGGCGTGCTGTCGGCCCTGCTGCTGGTGTTCGCAATGCTGGTGGTCTGCCAGATGATCCTGATGCGCTACGTATTCCGCGCACCCACGATCTGGCAGACCGAGGCCGTGGTGTTCAGCGCCACGGCGGCGATTTTCCTGGGTGCGCCTTATGTGCTCATGACCAAGGGGCACGTCGGTGTGGATTTCATCCAGATGCTGGTGGGTAACCGGACCCGCCGCTGGTTGGACCGCGTGGGCGCCTGGCTGGGACTGGCGTTCTGCCTCCTGATGACCGCAGCCACCGGGCTGCACCTGTTCGAGGCCCTGGAAGGCGGCTGGACGACGCCCAGCGTGGCCGCCGTGCCGCTGTGGATGCCGCTGGCGCCGGTCGTGTTCGGCTTTGTCCTGTTGAGCCTGCAGTACGTCGTCGAACTCATGAAACTGTCGGGAGAGCCGTCATGACGCCTGCCCTTGCGGGGATCTGCATCATCCTGGGCCTGTGCCTGATGCTGGCGACCGGCATGCCCATCGCCTTCGCCCTGGGGCTGGCCGCCGTGGTCGGCCTGTTCCTGGACATGGGGCCGGACGTGATCTACGTGCTGGCGGAAACCATGTTCGCCGGCATCGCCAACCTGGGCTACGTCGCCATCCCCATGTTCGTGCTGATGGGCGCCATCGTGGCCGGCACGCCGGCCGGCGGCGACCTGTACAAGGCCCTGGACCGCTGGCTGCACAAAGTGCCCGGCGGCCTGGTGCTGTCGAACATCGGCGCCTGCGCGATCTTTTCCGGCATGACCGGATCCAGCCCGGCCACCTGCGCCGCCATCGGCAAGATGGGCATCCCGGAAATGCTGGGGCGGGGTTATCCGGCCTCGGTGGCCACCGGCTCGATTGCGGCGGGCGGCACGCTGGGCATCCTGATCCCGCCCTCGGTCACCATGATCGTCTACGGCATCTCGACCCAGACCTCGATCGGCCGGCTGTTCCTGGCCGGCGTGCTGCCCGGGATCCTGCTGACGTGCATGTTCATGGCCTGGGCCTTGTACGACGCCCGCCGCAAGGGCTTTCGCTTCGGCGGCGGGACCCAGCACTATTCCTGGCGCGACAAACTCGCCTCCCTGCCCAAGGTCCTCCCCCTGCTGCTGATCATCCTGGGCATGCTGTTCGTGCTGTACGGCGGGGTGGCCACCCCGTCCGAGGCCGCCGGGGCCGGCGCGCTGCTGACGCTGGTGGTGGTCGTCCTGATCTACCGCCTGTTCCGCATGAAGACCTACGTCGACGTGTTCAGTTCGGCGATGCGCGAAAGCGTCATGATCATGATGATCATGGCCTCGGCGGAACTGTTCGCCTTTGCCCTGTCGTCGCTGTTCATCACCCAGTCGCTGGCGGCGGCGATCGCGGCGCTGGAGATCAACCGCTGGCTGCTGATGGGGCTGATCAACGTCTTTCTGCTGGTGGCGGGGATGTTCCTGCCGCCGGTAGCGATCATCGTCATGGCCGCGCCGCTGCTGCTGCCCATCATCACCCAGGCGGGTTTCGATCCCTACTGGTTCGCCGTGGTGCTGACGATCAATATGGAAATCGGCCTGATCACGCCGCCCGTGGGGCTGAACCTGTTCGTCCTGAACGCCATCGCGCCGGACGTGCCCACCCAGGAAATCCTCCGGGGGGCGCTGCCCTATGTGCTGGTGATGATGGTCGCCATCGTGCTGCTGTGCGTGTTCCCGGGCATCGTCACCTGGCTGCCCGACCTGATCATGGGCGCGGCGATCACATAGACGCAGCCGGCGCAGGCCCCGTGCGCCGGGGCCGGCGTCAGGCGGTCATCGCCGGCCGGGCCTGCGCCGCCGTCCCGGCCGGCGGCGCTTCCAGCGCCTGCATGTTTTCCTCGATGCGCTGCGCGGCCTTGATCATCTGGCGCAAGGGGTAGGCGAGGGCGGCGTAGTCGCCCTCGGTCTCGATGACCTTGGGCGGCGAGGCCTCCCGGCCCGCCAGTGCGTCCTGCGTGGCCGCTAGCGCTTGCCGGATGCCGTCGGGCTCGTCGTCGATCAAGGCCAGGTTCGGGATCACGGCGGCGATCTGCGAGGCCAGCGTATGGTTCTGGATCAGCAGGCGGTTCAGCTCGGGCACGTGGCGCTGGCGGCTGACGGGCTCGTCCATCATGCGATAGAACGCCGCGGCGAAATTGCTGAAGGCAATGTGCACGTGTTTGCGGGCCAGGCGCCAGCGCACGTCGGCCTCGCCGGGGTCCATCGCATCCGCCGTGTCTGCGGACCGCGCTGCGCGCGCGGCGTGGACGTGATCCAGACCCGCTTGCAGAAAGGCTTCGTTGGCGGCGCGCAGCGCGCGGGCCAGTTCGTCCAGGGTGTTGCGTTCCCAGGACGGCAGGATGTAGCTGCAGGTCAGCGCCAGGATGCTGCCGATCACGGTGTCCACCAGGCGTTCGCCCACGACCGCGTTGGAGCCCGGCGCCAGGAAATGGAAGATCAGCAGCACGAACAGGGTGTTGAACACCGCCGACAGGGTGTAGTTCACCTGGACCAGGCTGTAGCCCAGGACGCTGCAGGCCACCAGGATCAGCAGAAAGAGATAGGGGTTGTGCACGAGGCTGAACAGCAGCAGCGACAGGCCGCAGCCGATCAGCGTCCCCATCAGGCGCCAGCCGTTGCGCTGGCGGGTCAGCGCGAAGCCGGGCTTCATGATGATCAGTACCGTCAGGACAATCCAGTAGCCGTGGCCCGCCATGCCCGGGTCGATCGTGCTGACCAGCGGGGTGTGGGCCAGGATCGCGCCCACCAGCATGGCCAGCAGCGCCGCGACCGCCACGCGCAGCGCGTAGCGGAAGTGCGCGGACTGGCGGTTCAGGTTGCGCGTCAGCAGGCCCGCGCGCCATTTCTGCCGCGTCAGGAAGCGGTTCAGGGACTGGTTCGCGCGCAGCGGGTTGGCCTGCGGCGGGAAGGGGTTCACGGAATGGTCCGCCATCCGGTCGACCTGGCGGGCCATATTGCGCAGCCGGCGCAGCACCTGGACCAGCAGGGCATAGAGTTCCGGGTCGGAGTGCGGCATGCCGCCTTCGCGCAGTTGCTGCAGCTCGAATTCCAGGGCGCGCAGTTCGGCCTTGACGCTGTTGCGCACCCGGTGGCGGCGGTTGCGCGCCACGTTCAGGGCCAGCTCGGCCACGTTGGCGGAGAGCTTGATCATGGCGTCGCGCACGAACAGCAGGATGTCGCTGTCGGGCAGCGCGCGCCGCAGGGTGGCGTAGTCCGTGTGGGTCGCCACCATGCTGTCCAGCAGGTTGATCATGTCCACGAACAGGTTCAGCAGCCCCTGGCGCAGGCGGTCCGCGTGCGAGGCCGTGCCGCGCGGCTGTTCGCGCAGCACCATGTCGCGGGCGGCCTGGTGGGCTTCGGTCATGAGGGCCTGGCGGCGGATCAGGTTGCGGTAGCTGTCGTCCAGGTCCAGGTGGATGTCGTAGAAGCGCGCCCGCGCGGCGACGTAATCGGCCGTGGCGAACAACGCCACGGACAGGGCTTGCTGCTCCTCGCGGTGCCACATCAGCCGGTGGGCGGCGGCGCTGTAGAGCAGGTAAAAGGCCCCGCCCAGAAACGAGGTCAGCGTGTGCTGCAGCACGTCGGCCAGCGTCAGCGGCGTGCGCAGGGTCAGGGTCATGATCAGCAGGCAGGCAAAGCCCAGCAGGCCGCCGTGCTTGCCGTAGACCGTCAGCATCGAGAAACCGAAGCACAGGGCGGGCACGAGCAGCCAGATGGCCAGGAGGTGGCTGGACGCCAGGCCGGTCAGGGCGGTGGTGGCCGAACCCAGGCACAGCGCGGCGAACATGCCGTTGATGCCGTAGCGCCGGGGGCCGCCGGGCTGATCCAGGATGGCGACGCAGGCGGCGCCGACCGCCGCCACGAAGCCGGCAGCGTGCCAGCCGAAGAGGCCCGACAGCACCAGGGCCGGCAGCAGCACGCCCGTGGCCTGGCGCAGCCCGCCGAAGAAATAGTGGCTGTAGAAAAAGCGCTGCAACTGCGAAGTGGGCAGGATCATGCGGCCGGCATCCGGGGAGCGGGTGAACGAATGGGAAGTAGAGCGAATGAGAAGTATAGAGAACCCGCTGTTTTAAGTATCTAAGGAAGTTCCGAGTCCGGGGCTGCTTGCCGGGCGGGGTCGCTAGGGCGCGGTGCTGATCTGGCCCGCTGGATGGGTCCGCTTGCGGCCAATGTTGCAACGCGGTAAATTAGGCCCTTCGGTCGACCCCATCGCGGTCGTCCGGCGTGGCGAGCACTCCCGGGTCACACACCCGGTTTTTTTCGTCTTCCGTTTTATATGTCCCAGGATGTGTCACAAGCGCGGTCCGGGGCGTCCATTTCCACCACATTGCGCCTGAAGGCGCGAAGTGTCTGGTGCCAAGGGGTACAGACTGGTCCCGCAATGTGTCCGGGCAAAGCGATTCCGTGAATCGCCCAGCGTCGGATCATGTGGCGGATCGCCGGGACTGGCCCGGGCTGCCGACAGGCCGCTTGGTGTCCGACACAGGTCAAGAAAGGAATCATCATGGAACTCAATGGCGCCGACATCGTCGTGCGTTGTCTGATCGAGGAAGGCGTAGACCACGTGTTTGGCTACCCCGGCGGGGCAGTCCTCTACATCTACGACGCGATCTACAAGCAAGACAAATTCCAGCACGTGCTCGTGCGGCACGAACAGGCGGCCGTCCACGCGGCCGATGCGTATTCCCGATCCTCCCACAAGACCGGCGTCTGTCTGGTGACCAGCGGCCCGGGCGTGACCAATGCCGTCACCGGCATCGCCACGGCCTACATGGACTCGATCCCGATGGTGATCATCAGCGGTCAGGTCCCCACGCACGCCATCGGCCAGGACGCGTTCCAGGAGTGCGACACGGTCGGCATCACCCGGCCCTGCGTCAAGCACAACTTCCTGGTGCGTGACGTCAAGGATCTGGCTGAAACCATGCGCCGCGCCTTCTTCATCGCGCGCTCCGGCCGTCCCGGCCCGGTGCTGGTGGACGTTCCCAAGGACGTCTCCGTGGCCATGTGCAAATACACGCCGCCGCGCGGCCCGGTCCAGATGCGCTCTTACGCACCGGTGACCAAGGGCCACCAGGGGCAGATCAAGAAGGCCGTGCAGATGCTGCTGGCCGCCGAGCGTCCGATGATCTACGCCGGCGGCGGGGTCGTGCTGGCCAACGCGGCGGACGAACTGCGCAAGCTGGTCCGGCTGACCGGCGCTCCTTGCACCACGACCCTGATGGGCCTGGGCGCCTATCCGGGCACGGACGAGCGTTTCGTCGGCATGCCCGGCATGCACGGCACCTACGAAGCCAATATGGCGATGCAGAACTGCGACGTGCTGATCGGCATCGGCGCGCGCTTCGATGACCGCGTCATCGGCAATCCCAAACACTTCGCCCAGGTGCCGCGCAAGATCGTGCACGTGGACGTCGATCCGTCCTCGATCTCCAAGCGGGTGCGGGTGGACGTGCCCATCGTGGGCGACGTGAAAGAAGTCCTGCAGGACCTGATCGGCCTGTACGCCCAGTCGATGGCCGAGCAGGGCCTGAGCGAACAGCGCCTGGACGCCTGGTGGAAGCAGATCGACACCTGGCGCGGCCGCAAGTGCCTGGACTTTGACAACTCCGACACGCTCATCAAGCCGCAGTTCGTGGTGCAGAAGCTCTGGGAAGTCACGGGCGGCCAGGCTTTCGTCACGTCCGACGTGGGCCAGCACCAGATGTGGGCGGCCCAGTACTATCCCTTCCCGGAACCGCGCCGCTGGATCAATTCCGGCGGCCTGGGCACCATGGGCGTGGGCCTGCCCTACGCCATGGGCGTGCAGATGGCCAATCCGGACCGCGACGTCGCCGTCATCACCGGCGAGGGCTCGATCCAGATGAACATCCAGGAACTGTCCACCTGCAAGCAGTATCACCTGACGCCCAAGGTCCTGTGCCTGAACAACCGCTATCTGGGCATGGTGCGCCAGTGGCAGCAGATCGAATACGGTTCGCGCTATTCCGAATCCTACGTCGATGCGTTGCCGGATTTCGTCAAGCTGGTCGAGAGCTATGGCCACGTCGGCATGCGCATCGACAAGCCGGCCGACGTCGAGCCCGCCCTGCGCGAAGCGTTCACGAAATACAAGGACCGTCTGGTGTTCATGGATTTCATCACTGATCAGACCGAAAACGTCTGGCCCATGGTGAAGGCAGGCCGCGGCCTGACCGAGATGCTGCTGGGTTCCGAGGATCTGTGAGGGGATAAGACCATGAAACACGTGATTTCCATTCTGCTGGAAAACGAACCCGGCGCCCTGTCGCGCGTGGTGGGGCTGTTTTCGGCGCGCGGCTACAACATCGAAACCTTGACCGTTGCGCCCACCGAAGATGCCACGCTGTCGCGCATGACCATCGTCACGGTCGGTTCCGACGAGATCATCGAGCAGATCACCAAGCACCTGAACCGTCTGGTGGACGTGGTCAAGGTCGTCGATCTGTCCGAAGGCCCCCACGTCGAACGCGAACTGATGCTGATCAAGGTCCGCGCGGTCGGCAAGGAGCGCGAGGAAATGAAGCGCATGGCGGAAATCTTCCGCGGGCGCATCATCGACGTCACCGACAAGACCTACACCATCGAATTGACCGGGGTGCAGGACAAGATCGCCGCCTTCATCGGGGCGCTGGATCGCAGCGCCATCCTGGAAACGGTCCGCACCGGCGTCTCCGGCGTGGGCCGCGGCGAACGGGTTCTAAAACTCTAAAAGCGCTCTAAACCTCGCACGGGCGTCTTGCTGTACGGGCGCCCAGTTGTACCTAACCTCTCTTTTCAGAATTAAAAAATCGGAGTATCCAACATGAAAGTTTTCTACGACAAAGATTGTGACCTGTCCCTGATCAAGGGCAAGACCGTTGCCATCATCGGTTATGGCTCCCAGGGCCACGCGCACGCGCAAAACCTGAATGATTCCGGCGTCAAGGTCGTCGTCGGCCTGCGCAAGGGCGGCGCGTCCTGGAAGAAGGCCGAGAACGCCGGCCTGACCGTCAAGGAAGTCGCCGAAGCCGTCAAGGCCGCCGATCTGGTCATGATGCTGCTGCCCGACGAGAACATCGCCCAGGTCTACCGCAGCGAAGTCGCCGCCAACCTGAAGGCGGGCGCCGCGCTGGCCTTCGCCCACGGCTTCAACGTGCACTACGGCCAGGTCGTGCCGCGCGCCGACGTGGACGTCATCATGATCGCCCCCAAGGCTCCGGGCCACACCGTGCGCAACACCTACTCCCAGGGCGGCGGCGTGCCCCACCTGGTGGCCGTGCACCAGGACGTCTCGGGCAAGGCCCGCGACCTGGCCTTGTCCTACGCCATGGCCAACGGCGGCGGCCGTGCCGGCATCATCGAGACCAACTTCCGTGAAGAAACCGAAACCGACCTGTTCGGCGAACAGGCCGTGCTGTGCGGCGGTACCGTCGAACTGATCAAGGCCGGTTTTGAAACCCTGGTCGACGCCGGCTACGCGCCGGAAATGGCCTACTTCGAGTGCCTGCACGAACTGAAGCTGATCGTGGATCTGATCTACGAGGGCGGCATCGCCAACATGAACTACTCGATTTCCAACAACGCGGAATACGGTGAATACGTCACCGGCCCGCGCGTGGTGACCGACGAAACCCGTGCCGCGATGCGCCAGTGCCTGGCCGACATCCAATCCGGTGTCTACGCCAAGAACTTCATCCTGGAAAACGCCGCCGGCGCCCCGGAACTGACCTCGCGTCGCCGCCTGAACGCGGAATCGCAGATCGAGCAGGTCGGCTCCAAGCTGCGCGCCATGATGCCCTGGATCGCCGCCAACAAGCTGGTCGACCAGTCCAAGAACTGATCATCGCCCGGCTCAGGCCGGGTTCCGGCCCGGTCCAGGAAACGGCCGGGGCTGCCTGGATAGGGCGGCCCCGGCCGTTTTTATGGCCGGATCGCGTGGGTGGGTGGCAAGCCGAAGGCGCGGGGGACTTCCCCGGGGGGCTTCAGAACCGGATGTTCAGATGCGCCCGGGCGCCGTTGTCGTGGCTGCGCGCGCCGAATTGCCCCGTGTAGGCGATGCCCAGCGTGGTGCGCTTTCCGACCGTGAAGTCCAGGCCGGCTTCCAGGACGGCGGCATCCCGGTCGATCGGCACGCCGGCGACGGAGAAGGCCTCTCCGCCGGAGAAGGCCAGCGTCGTGCGCGGCGTGGTGTCGCCGGCGGCATGGCGCCAGCCGATCAGGCCGCGTGCCGTCCCGGTTGCGCGGCCCAGGTCGAAGGGCATGGCGGCCCGCAGGCCCAGTGTCGTGTAGGTGGTGTCGCTGTTGCCGGACGCGCTGTGCAGCGCCGCGGCGCCGCCCTGTTCGGTGAAGCCGTCGGTGTGCTGTCGCAGGTACGCCAGATTGGCGAAGGGCTCGAACGAGGCCGCCGACGCGTCGATGCGATAGCTGACCTCGCCAAAGGCCTGGAAGGTGCGGGCGTCGTAGTCGGCCGTCAGGCGGTCGGTATAGCCGGGGAAGGCGGCCGAGCGTCGGGTGGAGACCTGGTGCCAGGTGTAGATCGCACCCGCCTTCAGGCTGAGCGCGCCGTGCTGCGAGCCGCCGTACAGGCCCAGGTGATAGTTGTCGCTCGACCCGGACGCGTCGCTGCCGTCGGTGTCGAAGCGGTCGTGGCTGTAGCCCACCAGGACGCCCAGGCGCAGCTTGGGCGCGACCAGCCCATCGACACCGGCCAGAAAGCCGCTGCTGGACCGGTGCAGACCGGCGGCGTTGCCGTCGCTGTCGGTGCGGCCCCAGGTGCCGAAGGTCGAACCCCAGGCGCTGAAGCGCCCGCTGTCGGCCGATGCTTGCGGCGATCCCAGGGTCGCCAGGCCGCCGCTGTCCGCGGCCGTGGCGCCGTAGCCGTAGGCCAGCAGGCGCGGGGCGGCGGCGGTGGTGTTCCCCGAGTGTCCGGCGCCCACCGATCCCAGGACGGACTGGAGCCGCTGGCCGAGTGCGTTGCCGATGGCCTGGCTGCCGGCGGTCAGGGCGCTGCCGGCCGAGGCATGGATCTCGCCTGAAAGCTGGTCGAAGGCCGTGCGTGCCTGATCGGCCGACAGACTGGTCACGGCGTCGTAGACCGTATTGCCCGCGCCCAGGCTTTCCACGCCGGCGCCGGTCGCGCGCTGGTTGGGGGTGCGGCCGACGGTCGGGAAGCGGACAGCGTTTCGTGCCATCGACAGGGTGATGCGGTGGGTGTCGTAGCGGAGCGAAGGCGTCAAAAAGGCCAGGTTCGAGGTCACGCCGTCGAAAGTGCCGATCAGGGGATTGGCGGCGCTCAGGATGATGTAGTCGGTCCGGGCCGCGTAGTTGCCGGACCCGGCCAGGACCTGCACGGTGCCGCCATGGATCGTGGCCGTGCCGCCGGCTTCTATCCGATCCGATTGCCCCGCTGCGTTGACTTCGACCTGGTAGATTGAACCGGCGTCGAAGGTGACACTGGCGACATTGAGCGTGCCGATGGAGTTGCCCGGGGCGATCGTGCTGCCGGGTGCGGCGTTGACATGGCCCACTGTGCCGATGCCGCTGAGCGTGCCACCGTTGAGCATGATGTTGCCGGCCGTGCCATTGACCACCAGACTGCCGTCATCGATGGTCCAGTCTTGCGTTCCGCTGCCCGTCAGCGTCCAGGTGCCGGCGCCGGTTTTCTGGAAGAGGGCGAAGTCCCGGAATTGCTGGGAGCCGCCGATCCGGGACGCGTCAAAGGACGTCGTGGCATCGGTGGTGTGGCCGCCCAGGATCAGCGTGTTCGTGCCGGTTCCGCCGACATTGCCTTCGATGGACCAGCCGGCTTGCAGTTCGAGGCTGTTGTTCCCACCGGTGAATTCGATGGCATTGGCGCGGGCGCCACTCCCTCCGGTCTGGCCGCCGGAGATGGCGCCGCTGTTGACGATGGCAAGGTCATTGCCTCTGATGCCGACGCCGCCTTGCCCCTGAATCCCAGAGGGGCCGTCGGGGGCGGTCAGGCCAGTCGGAGAACCGTTGCCGCCGTTGGCGCCACTGCCGCCTGCGCCGCTGTTGCCGCCTGCGCCGCCGGAGATGGTGCCGCTGTTGATGATCGTGGTGTCGGTGGCAGAGATTCCTGCGCCGCCCCATCCGCCGAATCCGCCGTCGCCGCCATTGCCGCCATTGCCGCCGCCGCCGCCCGCATCGCCGCCGTTGCCGCCGTTGCCGCCAGCACCGCCGCTGCCGCCGCTGCCGCCGTCACCGCCAGTGATCTCGCCCCGGTTGGTGATGGTGACAGCCGTGGCACTGATGCCTGCGCTGCCGTCGCCTCCATTGCCGCCGTTGCCGCCGCTTCCGCCACTGCTGCCGTTGGTGTTGCTGCCTGGAGCGCCGCTGAGGCCCGTGGCCCCTGCGCCGCCGCTGCCCCCCGCGCCGCCGACACCGCTTTGAATGAGCGCGCCGCTTTCGCTGGTCAGGGACGGACCCGAGACCCCCGTGAACACGAGGCTCTGACCGCCGTTGCCGCCGTCACCGCCTGCACCGGCCTGGGTGTTGGTGCCGCCGCCCGCGCCCGCGCCGCCGTTGCCGCCGGCGCCGCCACGCACGTGGCCGCTGCCGATGGATGGCCCAGGGGAAAAGAGGGCTGGACCGCCGCTGCCGCCGTTGCCTCCTGGAGCGCCCCTGCTGTGGCATCGGCGCCGGAGGTGCCGTTGGCTCCCGTGTAGTCAGTCGCCAGGGCAGGGGCGCAAAGCCCCGCCAATGCCAGGATCAGCACCGCGCCGGCAATCGGGTGGAGCCTGTGGCCTGTGCGTGCTTTTCGGGAATGGGCAAGGCCCAGAGAACTACGCATGGCATGTCTCCTCGATGTCATCGGATGTGTTTTTTTTTGCTTGCAGCTTCAAGGGTATCAAAACTTGTTGAAGTATCCCTACTTGAGTTATTGATATTGCAAATAAGAACAAGTATCATTTTCAAGTTAAAAATCATTTGAATTTAAAATAAGGGAAGAAAGAGCATGGCACGTAGAATAGGCATGGGCATCTGCCTGGCGCTGGTTGCGCCGGTCGGTCTGGCGCAGACGCCGTCCGGTCCGCAGGCCTCGCCGGAGGTCCAGACGCTGTCTCCGTTGCGGGTGGAAGGGCAGGCCGACGGGGCGCTGCCGCCCGGATCGTCGGTCATCGCCAAGGAAGCGCTCGAACAACGCGGCATCGACAGCTGGGAAGATTTCGCCCGCCGGGGCGATCCAGGGGTCGGTTTCAGCCGCGAGACCAACAGCATCAATGTGCGCGGCCAGGATGGCGATCGCGTCGTGACCCGTGTGGACGGCATCCGTATTCCCTGGCTGAACGACGGCGCCCGGGGCGAGAAGGGCGGCCTGAACACCATCGACTTCAACACCCTGTCCAGCATCGACCTGGTGCGCGGCGCCGCCGGAGCCCAGTCCGGCGCCCTGGCCGGCTATCTGGACCTGCGCACGCTGGCGCCCGACGACCTGCTGTCCTCGGGCCGGGATTTCGGCGCCCTGGTCAAGAGCAGCTTCGATGGCGCCGATGACAGCCAGAGCGTGGCGGCGGCGCTGGCCGGCCGCCTGGGGCAGGGGGATACCCGCTGGCTGCTGCAGGCGGGTATCCGCCGGGGACACGAATTGAAGAACTGGGGCGAGACCGGCGGCCTGGGGACGAAGCGCGACAAGCCGAATCCCCTGGCCTATACGCAGCGCAACCTGCTGGTCAAGCTGCAGCATGACCTGAATGCCGAGCACAGCCTGGGCCTGAGCGGCGAGCTGTTCGACCGCAGCAGCGACAGCGAGCTCTTGTCCGAACAGGGGACGGGCACTTCCTACGAGCAGGGCCACAATGGTTTCGAGAAGGACTCGCGCCGGCGGGCGGTGCTGTCCTACGGGTTTCACGCGCAAGCCTCCAAGGCCGCGATTCAGAATGGCGAGATCAAGCTGTACTGGCAGCGCAGCCGCCATGAGGGCGGCAACGACGGCGTGCGCATCCCGGATGCGCGCGGGGCGAGGCCGCCAGGGTCGATGTTTGCTTATCAATATCCCTATGGTCCGTATGGCCGCGGCAATTCGGTCAAGGAGATGGATTACGGGCTGGTCAGCCAGTCGGATGGTTATCTCATCGCGGGATCGGTGCAGCATCACTGGTCCGCGGGGCTGGACTGGAGCCGGAACCGCAACTCGCAGTATTCCAGCGGCTACGATAATTGCCCGGCGACGCTGCCTTCCGGCGCTTTCATGGGCCCGCGCAGTTGCGAGTTCCTGCACACCAATCAGGCCGACATGCCAGAAGTGAAAGGCCATCAATGGTCGGTCTGGGCCCAGGACGAGATCTCGTGGGCGCAGGGCCGCTATGCGCTGACGCCTTCCCTGCGTTTCGACGCCTACCGCCAGTCGCCGCAAAGCGGCGGCGATTATGCGGCCAATCCCAATGCGGACGTGACCTCGCTGAAGGACAGCAGCGGTCAGCGTGTCTCACCGTCCCTGCTGGCGAAATACGCGCCGCGTGAAGACCTGTCCTTCTACGCCAAGTACGGCTATGGCTACAAGGTGCCCTCGGCGTCCCAACTGTATCTGAACTACGGCGCGCCGGGTTCGTACCTGCGCGTGGGCAATCCGGACCTGAAGCCCGAGGTCAGCCACGGCTATGAACTGGGGATCGAGGCGGGCGATGCGGCGCGCGGCGCGCGCCTGAGTTTCTACGACAACCGCTACCGGGACTATATCGACAGCGTGGCCATCGGGCCGGATTCTCCCAATTGGGATTCCGCCTGGGCGGGGGTGTACCCCCTGGGGGTCACGGGCACCGTCAACCGCGCCCGGGTGCGCATCTACGGCGTGGAGCTGGAAGGTCACTGGGATTTCGATACGCACTGGTACACGCGCGGTTCGCTGGCCTGGACCCATGGCCGGGATCTGGACGAAGACCAGTACCTGAACTCCGTGGCGCCGCTCAAGGCCATTCTGGCGCTGGGCTACCGGACGCCGCAATGGGGGGCCGAGGCGGTCTCCACGCTGGCGCGGCGGCGCACGCAGGTCGCCGATCCGAAGGCCGATTTCCAGGCGCCCGGTTATGGAGTCATGGATCTGAACGCCTGGTGGACGCCCGCCGCCGTCAAGGGACTGCGCGTGCAGGCCGGGGTGTTCAACGTGTTCGACAGGAAATACTGGAATGCGCTGGACGTGCCCGATGGCAATCCATCCCGGCCCATCGACTGGTACACCCAGCCGGGCCGCAGCCTGCGCGTCAGCGTGTCGTATCAATATTGAACGTGACGCCGCCGCTGGCGGCCTGAGGGGCGGGGCGTCGGTTTTCCGACATCGCCCCTCATTTGGGTTATTCTTGCGCCTACCATGAAAATCCCTCCTTATCCGCATCCTCTGATCGCCCGCGAAGGCTGGCCCATTCTGGCCGGCGCGCTGATCGTGTCCCTGCTGGTGACCTGGTGGTCGCCGTGGGCGTCCCTCCCGTTCTGGGTGTTCACCGTGTTCGCCCTGCAGTTCTTCCGCGACCCCGCGCGCGAGGCGCCGGAGGGCGAGGGCCTGGTGCTGTGTCCGGCCGACGGCCGCATCGTCTGCGTCGAGGACGCGGCCGACCCCTATGCAGGCGGGCGTCCGTCGCTGAAGATCAGCGTCTTCATGAACGTCTTCAACGTGCACTCGAACCGCGCCCCCGTGGACGGCGAGGTGCAGTCGATCGAGTACTTTCCGGGCAAGTTCTTCAACGCGGCGCTGGACAAGGCCTCGCTGGAAAACGAGCGCAACGCCATGGTGCTGCGCACGGCCGACGGGCAGACGGTCACGGCCGTTCAGGTCGCCGGGCTGGTGGCCAAGCGCATTCTGTGTCATGCCCGGGCCGGACAGGCCCTGTATGCGGGGCAGCGCTACGGCTTCATCCGCTTCGGATCGCGGGTGGACGTATACTTGCCCGTAGGGACGCGCCCCAGGGTCGCCCTGGGCGACAAGGTCAAGGCCACCCGCACGGTCCTGGCCGAACTGCCTGTCGCTTCGGCCGGCGATGACGCCCCCGCAGCTTGATCTGCATCTGACTCAACGCACTCGATCCAACACACTTGATGCCTGACGAACCGCAGCGCCGCCGCAGCATTTATCTGCTGCCCAACGCTTTCACCACCGCCAACCTGTTCGCCGGTTTCTACGCCGTCGTCCAGGCCATGAACCAGCACTACGAGGTGGCGGCCATCGCCATCTTCCTGGCGATGGTGTTCGACAGCATGGACGGACGCGTGGCCCGGCTGACCAATACCCAGTCCGCCTTCGGCGAGCAGTACGACTCCCTGGCCGACATGATTTCCTTCGGCATGGCGCCCGCGCTGGTGATGTACGAATGGTCGCTGCAGGGCCTGGGCCGCTGGGGCTGGCTGGCCGCCTTCGTCTATGTGGTGGGGGCCGCGCTGCGCCTGGCGCGCTTCAACGCCAATATCGGCAAGGTCGACAAGCAATACTTCCAGGGGCTGCCCAGCCCGGCGGCGGCCGCCCTGATCGCCGGTTTCGTCTGGCTGTCGGTGGACAACAAACTGTCCCTGTCCGACGGCATCATCGCCTGGGTCGCCTTCGGGACGACGATTTACGCCGGCGTGGCCATGGTGTCCAACGCGCCGTTCTTCAGCGGCAAGTCTTTCGCGCTGGGCCGCAGCGTGCCGTTCTGGGTCATGCTGGTGGTGGTGGCGGTCTTCGTCTTCGTGTCCAGCGATCCGCCGGTGGTGCTGTTCCTGCTGTTCGTGGTCTACAGCCTGTCGGGCTGGGTGCTGTGGGTCTGGCGCGTGCGCCGGGCGCGCCGCCTGGGGCAGCGCATGCGGGGCGCCGACAACGGTGACGGTTCCGCAGAAGAACAGTCCTGACGGGCGCGCATTCCCGGCCGTAATCCGCTATAATCTTTCCGCGCCACGTTTTGCGTGGCGTTTTCATTTGATCCCACGGCAGCGCGCCTCGGTGCTGCCGCTTGTCCATTGAGGAATAGAAATGTCTGTTGCAGATATCGTCAAGTCCGACATCGTTGCGCAATTCCAGCGCGCCGCCAGCGACACCGGCTCTCCTGAAGTCCAGGTCGCCCTGCTCACGGCCCGCATCAACGAACTGACCGGCCACTTCAAGACCCACAAGAAAGACCACCACTCGCGTCGCGGCCTGCTGCGCATGGTCAGCCGCCGTCGCAAGCTGCTGGACTACCTGAAGGGCCGCAACCCCGATTCGTACCGCGCACTGATCGAAAAACTCGGCCTGCGCAAGTAATGCCCGGGGGCTTTGCTCCCTTTGCACGAGCCGTGTACGCTGCATCGTTTTTGGCAGCGTGCGCGGCTTTTTGTCATGGGTCGCCGCAATCGGCCCCGCCTCTGGTGGGCGGGTCGCGGGCAAGAGCCCCGCAGGCGTCCCTTTTATAGGATCAGAAAATGTTCAACAAAGTGAGCAAGTCGTTCCAGTACGGCCCGCACACCGTCGTCCTGGAAACCGGCGAAGTCGCCCGTCAGGCCGGCGGTGCGGTGCTGGTGTCCGTCGACGACACGGTGGTGCTGGCCACAGTGGTGGCTGCCAAGACCGCCAAGCCCGGCCAGGACTTCTTTCCGCTGACCGTCGATTACGTCGAAAAGACCTATGCGGCCGGCAAGATCCCCGGCGGTTTCTTCAAGCGTGAAGGCAAGCCCTCCGAAAAGGAAATCCTGACCTCCCGCCTGATCGACCGCCCGCTGCGCCCGCTGTTCCCGGACGGTTTCTACAACGACGTCCAGATCATCATCCACACTGTCTCGGTCAACCCGGAAGTCGATCCCGACATTCCCGCCCTGATCGGCGCCTCGGCTGCGCTGGCGATCTCCGGCATCCCCTTCAACGGTCCGGTGGGCGCCGCCCGCGTGGGCTACATCGACGGCCAGTACGTCCTGAACCCCAGCGCCTCGCAAGTGCGCGGCGAGTCCCAGCTGGACCTGGTGGTCGCCGGGACCGAAGCGGCCGTGCTGATGGTCGAATCCGAAGCCAAGCAACTGTCCGAAGACGTGATGCTGGGCGCCGTGGTGTTCGGCCATGAACAAATGCAGGCCTGCATCAACGCCATCCACGAACTGGTGGCCGAAGCCGGCAAGCCCGAATGGGATTGGCAAGCCGCCCCGCGCAACGAAGTCCTGGCCACCGCCGTGCGCGCCGCCGCCTTCGAACCCCTGCAGGCCGTCTACCAACTGCGTGACAAGCAGGAACGCACCACGCGCCTGCGCCAGGTCTACACCGAAGTCCGCACCAAGCTGGCCGAGCACGCCGCCGCCCGCGGCGACGCCGCCCCCGACCACGTCGAAGTCGAGAACATGCTGTTCGCGCTGGAATCGGAAATCGTCCGCGGCCAGATCCTGAACGGCGAACCGCGCATCGACGGCCGCGACACGCGCACCGTACGTCCGATCAGCATCCGCCTGGGCGTGCTGCCGCGCGCCCACGGTTCCGCCCTGTTCACGCGTGGTGAAACCCAGGCGCTGGTGGTCACCACGCTGGGCACCAAGCAGGACGAGCAGATCATCGACTCGATCATGGGCGAGTACCGTGACCGCTTCATGATGCACTACAACATGCCGCCGTTCGCCACGGGTGAAACCGGCCGCTTCGGTGTGCCCAAGCGCCGCGAAATCGGCCACGGCCGTCTGGCCAAGCGCGCGCTGTCGCCGCTGCTGCCCGCCGCCGAAGACTTCCAGTACACCCTGCGCCTGGTGTCCGAGATCACCGAATCCAACGGTTCTTCGTCCATGGCCTCGGTCTGCGGCGGCAGCCTGTCCATGATGGACGCCGGCGTGCCGGTCAAGGATCACGTGGCGGGCGTCGCCATGGGCCTGATCAAGGAAGGCGGCAAGTTCGCCGTCCTGACCGACATTCTGGGTGACGAGGATCACCTGGGCGACATGGACTTCAAGGTGGCCGGCACCGTCAGCGGCGTCACCGCCCTGCAGATGGACATCAAGATCCAGGGCATCACCAAGGAAATCATGCAGGTCGCGCTGGCCCAGGCCCGCGAAGGCCGCCTGCACATCCTGGGCAAGATGCGCGAAGCCATCGACGGCTCCCGCCAGGAACTGTCCGACTTCGCGCCGCGCATGCTCAGCATCAAGATCAATCCGGAAAAGATCCGTGACGTGATCGGCAAGGGCGGCGCCACCATCCGCGCGCTGACCGAGGAAACCGGCTGCCAGATCGACATCAGCGACGACGGCAGCATCACCATCGCCAGCGCCGACCTGGACCGCGCCCACGAAGCCGAGCGCCGCATCAAGGAACTGACCGCCGACGTCGAAGTGGGCCAGGAATACCAGGGCACCGTCCAGCGCCTGCTGGATTTCGGCGCCATCGTCCAGGTCCTGCCCGGCCGTGACGGTCTGCTGCACATCTCCGAGATCGCCAACTACCGCATTGCCGACATCAACGACGTGCTGAAGGTCGGCCAGTCGGTGCGCGTCAAGGTCATCGAGGCCGACGAACGCGGCCGTCTGCGCCTGTCGGTCAAGGCGATCGGCGGCATCGAAGCCCAAGGCGGTCCGGCCGCCCCGGCCGCGCAGTAATCGCTGTCCGTATCCTTCGCACGGTCTTCGGGCCGTGCGGGGAAAGCAAAATGGGCGTCCTCCGGGACGCCCATTTTCGTGACAGCGGCCGGTCTCGTCCGCCGCACGGCCGTCGGATCAGTAGACGGTCGTCTCCGTCAGGCGGATGTGCGACGGCGGATGCCTGCCCAGATAGTCGTGCTGGAACAGGCGCATCCGCAGGACGCTGCGGTATTCGCCGTTGACGAAGAACTCGTCCTTCAGTTCGCCCTCGGTCTGGAAACCCATCCGGGTATAGATCCGGATCGCCTTCTTGTTTTCGATGTCCACGATCAGGTAGAGCTTGTAGAGGTTCAGCACCCTGAAGCCGTATTCCATCGCCAGTTGTGTCGCGCGGGTGGCGAGGCCCCGGCCCTGGTGTTCGGGCGCGATGATGATCTGGAATTCCGCGCGCCGGTGGATGTGGTCGATTTCCACCAGTTCCACCAGGCCCGCGCGCTGGCCATCGCATTCGACGATGAAGCGCCGCTCACTCTGGTCGTGGACGTGCTGGTCGTACAGGGACTGCAGTTCGGTGAAGGTCACGTACGGTTCTTCGAACCAGTAGCGCATCACACTGGCGTTGTTGTCCAACTGATGTACGAATTGCAGATCCACCCGCTCCAGCGGGCGCAGTTTGATGTGTTCGGCGTGCATGATCGATATCCTTCCTCCTTGACAATACAAGGAGCTGAAGACATTATCTTTCTTGTTTTGCGATCCATAAAGATGGAATCGATCTGATTAATAGATAGATAATCCACGACTCATGCGCTGGGATCTAGACCAATTGCGCCAGTTCATCGCCACGGCGGACAGTGGTTCGATCAGCGCCGCCGCCCGGAGCCTGGGAAAAGCCCAATCGGCCGTCAGCACGGCGATCGCGCTGCTGGAAGCCGATCTCGGCGTGATGCTGTTCGATCGCTCGGGCCACCGGGCGCGCCCCACCGACGCCGGCCGGGTGCTGCTGCTGGAGGCCCGGGAACTCCTGCGGCAGGCGTCCGAGCTCGACCAGCGCGCCCTGTCCCTGGCGGCCGGCGACGACGCCAGGCTGGCGCTGGCGTTCGACGAGGCGCTGCCCTACATGGCCATCAGCGCCCTGGTGAGGGAACTGTCGGACCGTTTCCCTCATCTGGAGTTGACCCTGCTCAACGGCACGGCTGCGGAAGTCGCGGATTATGTGGCCGGCCGGCGGGCCGACGCGGCCTTTCACTTCGACAGGGGACCTGCCTATGCGCACTGCGACCAGCACCATATCGGCGCGGTGCCGCAGGGCGTGTTCGTGTCCAGCGGCCATCCGCTGCTGGAGGCGGGGCTGGCCGGCCGCAAGGCACTGGCCCGTCATCGCCAGATCCTGATGCATGCGGACGACATGCGGGAGCAGGCCTACAGCCCCCGCGTGTGGCGCTCGGACAGTTTCTACAGCATCGCCGACATGGTGGCCGATGGGCTGGGATGGGCGATCCTGCCGGTCAATATCGCACGGGAGGAGAGCTACCCGAAGTCGCTCAGGCAACTGGAGTGTCCGTCGCTGACGCTGCCCCCGCTGCCGGTGCGCGTACTGTGGCGCCGGGGCACGCGGCCCGGCGCGTCGGCGCGATGGGTGGAGACCCGTTTCTCCGAATTGCTGCGCAGCGCCGGATGAGCGGGCCGGCGCTTCAGCGCACCGTCAGCACGATCTTGCCGATCTGCTCGCCCGCGTCCATCATCGCGTGGGCGCGTGACGCCTCGGCCAGCGGGAAAGTCGCGTGGATCGAGGGCCGTACCGCGCCGGACTCCAGCAGCGGCCAGACGCGCTCGCGCAACGACTGCGCGATGCGGGCCTTGAAGGCCACGGGGCGCGCCCGCAGCGTCGAGCCCGTCACCGTCAGGCGGCGGCGCATCACGTCGCCGCAGTTCAGCGTGCCTTTCGCGCCGCCCAGCAGGGCGATCATCACCAGCCGGCCGTCGTCGGCCAGCACGTCGATGTTGCGCTCCAGGTACTTGCCCGCCACCATGTCCAGGATCACATCCACGCCGCGGCCGTTCGTCAGCGCCTTGATCTCGGCAACGAAATCCTGCGTGCGGTAGTCGATGCCGCGCGCGCAGCCCAGGGCTTCGACGGCCTGGACGCGTTCGGGGCTGCCGGCCGTGGCATAGACCGTGTGGCCGAAGGCGCGCGCCAGCGCGATGGCCGTGGTGCCGATGCCGCTGGCGCCGCCGTGGACCAGCAGGGTCTCGCCGGCCGTCAGGGCGCCCCGGTCGAAGACATTGCTCCAGACCGTGAAATAGGTTTCCGGCAGCGCGGCGGCCTCGACCATGGACAGGCCTGCCGGCACGGGCAGGCATTGCGCGGCGGGCGCCACGCAGTATTGCGCATAGCCGCCGCCGGTCACCAGGGCGCAGACGGCATCCCCCGGTTTGAATCCGGCGGATTCCGGATCGCCGCCGACGATGCGGCCGGCGATTTCCAGGCCGGGCAGGTCGGATGCGCCGGCGGGGGGCGGATAACTGCCCTGGCGCTGGAAGACGTCGGGCCGGTTGACCCCGGCGGCTTCGACTTCGATCAGCACCTCGCCGGGGCCGGGTGCCGGGGTGGGGCGGTCCGTCAGGCGCAGGACTTCGGGGCCGCCCGGCGCGGTGATTTCAATGGCTTGCATGTGGCGCTCCTTCGAATGTGCAAGCGGCATTATGCGCTACACTCTCGGTCTTCATGCGGAGGTGTGGCAGAGTGGTCGATTGCACCGGTCTTGAAAACCGGCAACGGGCAACCGTTCGTGAGTTCGAATCTCACCGCCTCCGCCAGCATCATCGGTTCGCCTGCCGTTAGTGTACAAACGCCTGCCTGGTGACGACAGAACTTGTAATATGTCATCATCCGCTCGTGACCGGGTCCAGGGAAAAACACAAAATGAATCACTGCACTCAGGGGCGCAGCGTCCTGGCGCCCGAAGATCGGGACTGGACGCGTCGGGCCATCCGCATTCTGGAAGCAGATGGCCGGCGTTCCGCCGACACGCACCTGGTCAAGCCGGATTTCCCGGGGTTGCGCGGTATCGACATCTACTTCAAGGACGAGAGCACGCACCCGACCGGCAGCCTCAAGCACCGTCTGGCGCGCTCTCTGTTCCTGTACGGCATCTGCAACGGCCGCATTCGCAAAAACACGCTGCTGGTCGAGGCCTCGTCGGGGTCGACGGCGGTGTCGGAAGCCTATTTCGCCCGGCTGCTGGGCCTGTCCTTCGTCGCCGTGATGACGCGTTCGACCAGCCGGCAGAAGGTCGAGGCGATCGAACGTTTCGGCGGGCGCTGCCATTTCGTGGACCATGCCCGGGAAGTCTATGACGCGGCCCAGTCCATTGCGGACGAATCGGGCGGCTATTATCTGGACCAGTTCACGCACGCCGAGCGCGCCACGGACTGGCGCGGCAATAACAATATCGCCGAAAGCATCTTCCGCCAGATGGAAGGCGAGTTCCATGCCGTCCCCGAATGGGTGGTCATGAGCGCCGGCACCGGCGGCACCTCGGCCACGCTGGGGCGCTTCATCCGCTACCGCAACCTGGACACCCGGCTTTGCGTGGTCGATGTCGA
Source organism: Castellaniella hirudinis (assembly GCF_042651965.1). NCBI lineage: Bacteria > Pseudomonadati > Pseudomonadota > Betaproteobacteria > Burkholderiales > Alcaligenaceae > Castellaniella > Castellaniella hirudinis. The sequence goes on along the minus strand of NZ_JBHSDY010000002.1, from coordinate 64,226 downwards.
AGGCTCCGCCTTTTACGAGGCCTGGCAAAGCGGCGACATGGGCATCACGGCGACCGGCTCGCGCATCGAAGGGATCGGCCGCCCGCGCGTCGAGCCTTCCTTCATCCCGACGGTCATCGACGAGATGATCCGCATCCCCGACGAGGCTTCGATCGCGGCTGCGCACGTGCTGTCCGACCGGCTGTTCCGCCGCGTCGGCGGGTCGACGGGCACGAACTTCATGGGTGTGCTGTGCATGGCCTCGCTCATGCGGCGGCAGGAGCGGACCGGGTCCCTGGTGACGCTGATCTGCGACAGCGGCGACCGTTACGCCACGACGTACTACGACGAAGACTGGCTGCGCGCGCAGCACCTGGACATCAGCGGATGGCGCGCGCGGATCGAGCATTTTCTGGACACCGGCGAAGGATGCTTGCTATAGGGCGGATTCCGTCGATTCTGTCGGGATTGTTGCTGGGGTGCATGCTGCCGTGGGCCGCGCTGGCTGCTCCGGCCGCTGACTGCGCGGGTGCGCAGCATGTGCGTCTGCGTGAGCCCGTCATCGTCAGTACCGATGAGCGAGCCGAACTCAGCGCCTTGCCGCCCTTGCGCGTGGTGGTGCTGGACGCCCCGCCCATGACGCGCTTCGACCCGGACCGGAACGTCTATACCGGTGTCGGCATCGATACCTGGTGTTTCATTGCCGCCCAGCTCGGGCTGCATTATGAGATCGATCCGGCGCCGGGCTGGACCGTGGCCGAGAAGATCGCCGGGGTTCAGGAACATCGCGCCGACGTCATGATTCCGCTCAGCCTGCGGCCCGACCGGGCGCTGCGTGGCCTGTTTACCCAGCCCTATTACAAAAGCCACTACGCCGTCATCGCCCGCAAGGGCGTGCAGCCGCAGATTCACCAGATGGCCGATCTGGCGCGCTACCGCGTCGGCGTCATGCATGGCGTCGCATTCGAGCCCATGCTCAGGGATATGGTGCCGACGGATCGGCTGCGGACTTACGACCAGTCCTCCAGCGACGGCCTGTTCAAGGCGCTGCGGGCGGGCGAGATCGACGTGGCCGTGTTCAACCAGAGCATTTTTGCCGAGAAGCGCTACAGCCACGAATATTTCGACCTGGAGGTCGTCCTGGTGCTGCACGAATATCCGCGCGCCTATCGGTTCTACGTCAGCGACACCTCTGAGCATCGGCAACTGGTGCGGGTGTTCGACCGGTATCTCGCGGCGCTGGACGTGTCGGCATCCATCGCGCGGCACGAGGAGGGCGAAGTCCAGCTCATCGAGCGCTACGTGGCCCAGCGCAGCCAGCGGACCCTGCTGCAGGTCGCCAGCGTTGTTGCCGTGCTGCTGGCCTTGGTGTGCGTGCTGGCCTTGCGCCGCTACCGCCGGCTGTCCCACCTGCTGGCCGAGCGCAACCAGCACATTCTGCGGCAGCAGGAGGCCCTGCAGGCCGCCAACCAGGAGTTGGAAAGACAAAGCCAGACCGACGGCCTGACCCACCTGGCCAATCGCCGGCATTTCGATCAGGCGCTGGCGCGTGAGCACGCGCGCTGGCGGCGTACGGGCTCGCCCCTGAGCCTGATGATGCTGGACGTGGATTACTTTAAACGCGTGAATGACCTCTATGGCCATCAGGTCGGCGACGACTGTCTGCGCGCCATCGCGCAGGTGCTGCGTGACAACGTGGCCCGCTCCGCCGACCTGGCGGCACGCTACGGCGGCGAGGAGTTCGCCTGCCTGCTGCCCGAGACCGATTCAGAGTCGGCCCGGATCGTGGCCGAGCGCATCCGTACGGCCGTGGCGCGGCCCGAACTGTTGAATACCCAGGGAGACCGCCCGCGCGTGACCCTGAGCATCGGCATCGCCACCCTGGCAGGCGGTCGGGCCGACGCATCGGAACTGCTGGCCGCCGCCGACGCCCAGCTCTACGCCGCCAAGCAGGCCGGGCGGGATCGGGTGCACGCGGTGGTGTTGAATTAGGGTGGGTGTGGGAGCCCCTTTCGCCGCCGGGCCGCTCCAAGGCGAAAGAGCCCCCTCGGGGGGCAGCGAGCCTGCGTCAGCATGCGTGGCGTGGGGGCCCTTTTCGGTACAATGCCGCATCACATCTGCCCGAGTGGTGAAATTGGTAGACACAAGGGACTTAAAATCCCTCGGCTTCGGCCGTGCGGGTTCGATTCCCGCCTCGGGCACCATTTAAAATCAACAGCTTGGAAAGTTGCTGATGATCAACGTTCCGCATTACAGCGCATGGCCTTTTCTTGGCTAATGCGATGTGCGCGATTCGAGCAAGCGCCGCGTATTCTCCAACTCCTTCTGCAACAGTTCGGCATCCGGCAGCACAGTACGGTAGTTCGCCGCCATCACCTTCGACGGCAAGCCTTCCAGCGCATACCGCGCTAGGGCTTGGCCTTTGTCGGCGCACAGGATCAAACCCACAGGCGGGTTTTCATCGGGATAGGCCCAGTGCTCCTTGGCGTAGTTGCAATACATGTGCATCTGGCCTACATCCGCATGCGACAGGCTGCCCAGTTTCAGGTCGATGATGACCAGGCAGCGCAACTTACGATGGAACAGCAGCAAGTCCACCCGATACCATGTCTGGTCGATACGCAGCCGTCGTTGCCGCCCGATGAAGGTAAACCCCTCGCCCAGTTCCAGCAGGAAATCCTCCAGCCTCTGGGTGAGCGCCGCCTCCAGATCGGATTCGGAATACTCGTCCTTGAGGTTCAGGAACTCCAGCATGTAGGGGTCTTTGATGGCATCGTCCGGCGTCGCGGCGTCTTCTGACTTGGGCAAGGCGCCCTTAGTCAGCATTGCCGCCTTATCTTTCGACAACGCGGTGCGCTCGTAGAACTGGCTGCCAATCTGCCGGTCAAGCTGGCGCACGCTCCAGCCGCCGCGCAGCGCCTCGACCTCGTAGAACTGGCGGGCGTGTTCGTCTTTCACCGACAGTAACCGGACATAGGCCGACCACGGCAGAGTGAACGCCCCGGCCAGTTCGGCCAGGGTGAATTTCCGAGACACCGTCGCGGAATTCTCCAAGACAGGGACGCCGCCCAATTTCCTAGACAGTGTCTGGGAAATTTCGGAGGCGGGATATGCAAGGAAGAACCGCCGCATATTTTCCAGGTTGTTGACACCGAATCCCCGCCCGAACCGGGTGGTCAGGTCGTTGGACAGCCGTTCTATCAACTGCTCGCCGTAGCTTGCGCGTCGCCTGCCTTGTTGCTCAGCCTCCACGAGACGTCGGCCAATTTCCCAATAGCTGGCCGTCATCAACGCATTGACGCTGCGCGTTGCTGCCCGGCGCGCAGCGTCCAGCAGTTCCACGATGTCGCCGTGGATGCCGGCATAGCCGGCAGGCAAGAGGGGTCTTTCGTGGGTTTTTGGGTTTGGGCGCTCGTCACGTGGGCTCCTGGGGCTGTCGCTTCCCAATGATTGTCTGGCGCCGATTTGCCGCCTGTTCGGCAGGTCGGCGCACTCGGATCATCCGCAGTATGAACGTCGCGTATGAGCACCGCGACTGTCTGTGTGCTGTTAGTGCCATACCCCCTTGATGGTTACACACGGACCGGTCATTACGTGAGAACACGTCCTGCCGCGCGTCATGGCCCACCACGTCGAAGTCGTAGCGGGCTTTCGCCAGTTCGCTCAGGCCTTATGTCATCGAACTGGGGTGGCGGTCAGACAGCCTGCGAGATCCCGCCATCCAGCATTTGAAGACCTTGCTGCTGGATGTCTGTCGCATCGTCTTGACGTCGCAAGCCTGAACGGCCCTGATGGCCGGCGTTGCGCTCAAGTGCGTCTGGGCGGTGTGCACCACGCACCAAGGTATCATTTGACTCTTGGATCAACTGCCTCCGGAGCGTGCCTATGCGGGATCGGCCGACGTCGCGTGGATCGATGCGCGCGAGACCCTGGGCGATCCTGGCCTGGGGCTTATTGCTGTTGCTGGCGATCGGCGCGATGGCGCTGTGGCAGCAGCGGTCGCTGGCTCAGGAACTGGAACGGGAAAGCGGTGCCCTGAACCGGCTGCTGTCCCAGCGGGCGGGCCAGCACGATGCGCACCTGACGGCCTTGTCGGCCATTGCTTCGGCGTCCGCCGAGCCGGAGCGCGAACTCTTCCTGGAGGTCGCGTCCACGATCACCCATTTCTATCCGCGCATCGACGACGTGCAGCTCGTGCCGCTCGATGCGCAGGCGCCGGTGATCGGCACCGGCCCCCTGGCCCCGGATCTCGCGGACAGGATACGCGCGGCCGCACGCGCATCCACGGGGGACATCGCGCTGATGCCCTATCCGGGACGGGCGCATCATTATCTGATGGTCAAGCGCAGTCCCAACACGCCTGCGGCGCGCTACGGCCTGGCGCTGGGGATCAACGCTGAAAAACTGGTCGACGAGGCGGGCGCCTTTTGGCACCGGCCGGGTGTCGTTCTGGCCCTGGCCATGCCCGACGGCCGGCCGCTGGCGGGCCAGAGCCATCCTTCCGGCGTCGTGCGGTCCGGCCGCGTCATCGATAGCGCGTCCCAGCCGCTGATCCTGGAAACCGGCCTGAACGTCGGCTGGGCCGATCGCTTGCCGCCTGCGCCGACCGCGCTGCTGCTGGCCCTCGTCAGCCTGCTCTACTGGGCGGCGCTTGGCGCCTGGCGGCAGCGGGCGCGCGCCCGTGTGGTGGCGGAACAGGCGCGGATCAACGCGTTGGAGTCACGCCTGGCCCACGCCTCGCGGGTCAATGCCTTGGGCGAGATGGCCAGCGGCCTGACGCATGAACTGACGCAGCCGCTCACGGCGATTCTGGCGCAGGCGCAGGCCGGCCGGCGCCTGGCGGCGTCGGGGCAGGGCGCCGCGCTCGAATCCGTGCTGGACGGCATGATCGCCCAGGCCCGCCGCGCCTCGGCCATTCTGGACCGGTTCCGCGACTGGTCGCGTCCCCGGCCGCCGTCGAACGCCGCGTTCGACTTGAGAGAAACCGTGCGCAACGTCCAGGCGCTGCTGGCGCCCAAGGCCGCCTCCAGCGGGGTGCGGATCGAGTTCTCCGTGCCCGGCGATCCCGTCCTGGTGCGGGCCGATCCGGTGGAAATGGAACAGGCGGCGTTCAATCTCGTGCGCAACGCGATCGAGGCCGTGGAGGGGCGGGCGGATGCCCGGATCGCCGTCGATCTGCGGCCGCAGGGGGGCCGTGCCGTGCTCGACGTGGTGGACAACGGCCCCGGGGTTGCGCCCGACATCCGCGCGGACCTGTTCACCCCGTTCGCCACCACGCGGGAAGGCGGCATGGGGCTGGGCCTGGCGCTGAGCCGGCGCCTGGTCGAGCGGATCGACGGCGACCTGGATCTGATCGATGGGCCGAATCCGGGCGCGACCTTCCGGATGGCGATTCCGCTGGCCGGGGCGCAAGAGGAGGATCCGTCATGACCTGTCCCGTCTATCTGGTGGACGATGACGAGGCCGTGCGCGAGGCCCTGTGCCTGCTGCTGTCCACGGTCGGCATCGAGGCCCGGGGTTTCGCCGATCCGGGCCTGTTCCTGGCCCAGGCCGATCGATTGGCCCCCGGTTGCCTGATCCTGGACATCCGCATGCCGGGGATCTCCGGGCTCAAGCTGCAGGAACGTCTGGTAGGCCAGGGCGTGGATTGGCCGATCATCGTCATCTCGGGCCATGGCGACATCGACGCGTGCCGGCGCGCGTTTCGCAACGGCGCGATCGACTTTCTGTCCAAGCCGATCGACGAACAGGACCTCATCGATGCCATCCAGCGCGGGCAGGATGCGCTGGACGGCCAGTTGCGGCGGCGCGCGCAGCAAGCCGAGACCCTGGAACTGCTGGCGGCGCTGACGCCGCGCGAGCGCCAGGTGCTGGATCGCGTCGCCCAGGGCTACACCACGCGCCAGATCGCCGACGCGCTGGAATTGTCGCCGCGCACTGTCGAGACCCACCGCGCCGCCATCGGCGCCAAGCTGGGCACCACCTCGCAGGCCGAACTGACGCGTCTGTGGATCGAGGGCCAGCCGGGGACTCCGTAGAACTACGGACCTGCGCGCGAACCCCACGAATATCCGCGCGGCCGGGCGGCCGGTAACCTTTCACGTGTTCACTCATTCAACCCCGAACACCCTTGAAAGGAACCGACATGATCCGCAAACTCTCCCTCGCCGCTCTCCTGTGCTCGCCGATCCTGGCCTCCGCCGCGACCCAATTGCCCACCGCGCCGTACCTGCCGCTGGAACTGGCGACCAAGGCCGCCGACGCCGCCCTGAAGGCGTGCGTTGCCCAAGGCCACAACGTCAGCGTCGCCATCGTGGCGCGTGACGGCAGCACCAAGGTCCTGCTGAAGGGCGACAACGCCGGTCCTCACACCGCCAGCAGCGCCATCGGCAAGGCCTTCACGTCCGCCGGCATGGGCCGCGACACCGCCGGCCTGGCCGAGTTCATCGCCTCCAAGCCCGCCAATGACGGTCTGCGCGACATGGATTCCCGCATGGTCATCCAGGCCGGCGGTCTGCCGGTCAAGTTCGGCAAGGCGCTGGTGGCCGGTATCGGCGTCGGCGGTGCGCCCTCGGGCGACATCGACGCCGGCTGCGCGGCCGCAGGCCTGAAGGTGATCGGCGCGGAATAAGTTTTTCCGCCTGAGACCCGGTGCCCGCCTCGGCGGGCCCGTATTCAATAGCCCGCGAGGCGGAAGGCCAGGGGCAGGAACACGGCGGTCAGCAAACCGGCCAGCCCCATGCCCAGCCCCGCGAAGGCCCCGTCGCGCGGGCTGACCTGCATGGCTCGGGCGGTGCCGATGCCGTGGGCGACCACGCCCAGGGTGAAACCGTGCGTGCAGGGATCCGAGAGCCGTAGCCGGGCCAGCACGGCCTGCGTCATCAGGGCGCCCGCCACGCCGGTCAACATGACCAGCGCGGAGGTCAGCGAGGCCAGCCCGCCGAGTTTCTCCGACAACTCCAGCGCGATGGGCATGGTCACGGATTTTGCCGAGATCGACAGCACCGTGGTCCTGGACGCGCCGAACAGGGCGGCCAATCCCATGGCAAGTGCGATGGAGATGCCCGAACCCAGCAGCGCGCCCCGGCAGAATCTGAACCAATGGCGCCGGATGATCTTCATCTGGTGAAACAGCGGAATGGCCAGCGCCACGGTGGCCGGTCCCAGCAAGAGATGGATCATGCGGGCGCCGCTGAAATACGTGTCGTAATCGACCTCGGCCAGGATCAGGACCGTGACCAGAAGCGCCGTCGAGACGGCGACGGGATGCAGCAGCGGCGAGAAGTTCGCCCGGCGCTGGATCGTCAGGGCCAGGCGGTAGACGGCCAGGGTCGCCAGCAGCCAGGTGATCGGCAGGCGGATGACGTGCTCGAAGGTGGCGTGCATGTCAGTCCTCGCCGTCCAGGCCGCGCACCAGATACGCCGTGACGACGATGGACGCCAGGGTGCTGCCGAACACGGCCGCCAGGATGGCGGGCCATTCGTTCGCCAGGCGTTCGAATTGCGTCATGATGCCGACGGCCGCCGGGATGAACAGCAAGGCCAGGTGGCGCAGGAAGCGCGAGGAAAACCGGATCAGCTCGCTGTCCTGCTGCTGCCGCGCGATGAGCCACAGAAGCAGCAGGATCATGCCGATCACGGGCCCGGGGATGGGGACGGAAAGCGCGAAGGCCGCCGCCTCGCCCAGAACCTGGAACAGCAGCAGTGTGATGAAGCTGGTCATGATGTGATGAAGAGGCTAGGGTGGTTCGTGCCGGAGTTCATTTTCTCCGGCCCAGGGATGATTCCGGGAGGCCGTGGCTTTGCGGACGGCGGCGACCAGCGGGACTTCGATGGCCGGCTGGTCGTTGCCCCATGCGCTGCGGATGTAGGAAAGCAGTGCCGCCAGTTCGGCATCATTGAACTGATGGCCGAACGCCGGCATTTCGCCATGGTACAGGGTGCCGGATACCGTCAGGGCCCCCGTCACGCCATGCAGGACGATGCGGGTCAGGACTTCGGGCGCGCCCTGGACCCATTCTGAGCCTGCCAGAGGCGGGAAGACGCCTGGCAGGCCCTGGCCTTCGGCCTGATGGCAGGCCTGGCAGGCCGTCGTGAAGATCCGTCGGCCGTCGATGGTCTGGTCCTGTGGGACGGCTGTGCCGGCCAGCAGGCCCGGGTCGCGGTGGTCGCCCAGCGCGGCGGGGCTGTCGGGGGCCGATGCCACGATGTAATAGATGCCCCAGGCGAACAAGGCGGCGATCAGGCCCAGGAGTAAGCGCGGCACCGGATTGTTCAGCTCGTGCGGGTCTGCGTGCTCGGTCGCGCGGGATTGCTTGCGGGGGCTCATGACGGCTCCTTTTGCCGGGCGTCGGATCCGGATGGGGCCGGTGCCGCGGGCAGTCCCGCAGAGGACACGGGATACGTCCGGTTCAGGCTGAGCAGATAGGCGACCAGGTCCAGCGCCTCCTGTCTGGCGACGACCGCCTGCGCCTCGCCGACCGTGCCGGGCGGCAGATGGACCACTTTGTCGCCTTCGGTGACCTGGTCCGCCGTCTTGATTTCGAACAGGAAGCGATACGCCGGCATGTTGCTGCCGGGCGTATAGGCGCGCGGCTGGAACAGATGGCCGAGATGCCAGTCCTGGCTGGGCTGGCGGGCGCCGATATTGAACAGGTCGGGACCTGTGCGCATGCTGCCCAGCAAAGGGGGATCGTCGTAGAAGTAGTCCCCGGCAACGGAGGCCCGTCCCCAGCCTCGGCTGGCATCGAGCACGCCTGCGCCCGTGGTGCTGGGCTGCTGGCTGTGACAGGCGATACAGGCATGTGCCTGGTACGCCTGCCGGCCGCGGAGTTCCTGGCTGGTATAGGGTTTGAGCTCGGCAGGAGCAGGCTCGTGCCGCAGTTGCAGGAAGGGCACGACGATCATGGCCGAGGTGGCGAGAGACAAGGTCACCATCGAGCCGAGGACGAGCTTGAGTTCGTTTTCCATGGCGTGTCTTTATCCGGTGAAGGAAGGGGATGGGGGCAGGGGCGTGATGTCCTGGCGATCGGCGGTTGAGAAAATGCCGGATCGCAGCGTGATCAGGACCACGTGCAGGGCGAAGACCAGATGGCCGAGCGTCATCAGGGCGCCGCCCACTGATCGCCCTTGCAGCCAGGGCATCGTGACGGCCACCGAGTCCATGAAGGTGCGGGTGGGGTCCAGCAGCGTCAGGCCTTGCAGCACGCCGCCGATGCTGAGCGTCGTCATGTAGACGCCATAGCCGGCCACCACGAGCCAGAAGTGGCAGGCGATCAGGCCGGGCCTGGGCCAGGCCGTGTTCAGGATGCGCGGCAACACGAAATAGAGGCCGCCGAAGATGACCATGGACACGAAGCCGTACATGCCCAGGTGGGCGTGCGCCACCGTGAAATGCGTGAAGTGCGTGATGGCGTTCAGTGAGCGCAGGGCTTCGAACGAGCCCTGGATCGACGCCAGCGTATACATCATGGCGCCGAACACGATGAAGCGCAGCACGGGAGAATGGCGCAGTGCGCTGAAGTGCCCCCGGAGCGTCAGGTGCTGATTCACCGAGAACGCCAGGACGGGGATGACCATCATCACGCTCTGGACGATGGACAGCGTGATCAGCCACTCGGGGATCGGACCGCCGATCAGATGGTGCGCGCCGACCTGGCCGTAGAAGAATGCGAGCGTCCAGAAGCCCAGCAGGGACAGGTTGTAGGACTGCACAGGCCGCCCGATGACCTTGGGCAGGAAATAGTAGATGGCGGCGAGCGACAGCGGCGTGTAGAACAGGCCGAGCACGTTGTGGCCGAACCACCAGTTCATGGTGGCCTGTTCGACGCCGAAGTGCACGCCCGGCGCCTTGGCCACGATGTAGAGCGCCGGGAACCAGAACAGGGCGGCGCCCATGTACCAGACGGAGACATACAGGTGCTTGACGGTGCGGCGGGTCAGCATCAGGGCCATGGGCAATCCAATCAGCATGCCGCCTATGGCGAACAGGACGCCGATCTGCCAGGGGATCTCCAGCCATTCCAGACCGGCATTCAGGCCGACGGCCAGCCCGCCCAGGCCTGCGATCAGTGCTGCATTCCAGAGCATTGCGCCGAAGATCACCAGCCGGCCGCCCAGAAGCGGGGTCTGCAGCAGGCGGGGCAGAAGCCAGATGGCAAGACCGAGCAGCCCCATGGGCGCCCATCCGTAGGCGACGCCGTTCAGGTGCAGCGTGCGCAGCCTGCCGAAACTGAGCCAGGCCGTGTCGGTCAGCAAGTCGGGCCAGTGCAGCTTGAGTGAGCTCATCAGTCCGGCAAATGAAGCCGCGATCAGCCAGGCCACGGCGCACCCGATCAGGACGAATGCGGGCAGGGCGCTGGAACGGTCCGCCGCTTCCCGCGCCGCCATTTCCTTCGGAGAAGTCCTGGTGTCGTGGCCGGGGACGAGGTGTGCGCCGGAGATCGCCGCCAGGGAGCGGTGCTGCGTGGGGCCTGCCGATGGATCTTCGGGCCGGCCGATCTCGCCGCTGGAGAAGATGGTGCGGGCGCCGCTGGACTCGGTCTCGAACAAGCCCTTGCGCAACGACCAGATGAAGGCGAAAAGTCCGGCGATGGACAGGATGAAGGTGGCCAGCAGCACAGCGGTCGGATTCATGGAGGCGGTCCTTGGATCGGTGGGGAATCCCGCTGGGAACAGGAACCAGCGATGAATGCAGGCAGCTTATCTTTTAGTGCTCAAATATTGAATAATCAGTTTTATGAAAAAATACCGTATCAATTCATGGGGACGGGTATCATCCGCGCGCCGTTTGGAACCCCGTCGGCAGGAGGCATCGTGAAACTTTATGAAGCGCTGGCGGCCGAATTGGCGGCCGCCATTCATGCAGGGGAGCTGAGGGCGGGGGACAGGCTGCCTTCCGTGCGGCAGGCCACGGCCAATCGCGGCGTCAGCGCCTCGACGGTTTTCCAGGCGTACTACCTGCTCGAGGGACAGGGCCTGATCCGGGCGCGGGATCGCTCGGGCTACTACGTGTCCCACGGCGCCAGGCTCCTGCCGCCGGAGGCCGATACGCCGTCCCATCCCGTCGACGAAGCGGCGGTCGTCGATATCAGCAACACGGTCTTCGAGGTGCTCGAATCCGCCATGACGCGCGAGATCGTGCCGCTCGGTTCGGCATTCCCGGGCCCGCTGCTGTTTCCGCTGGATCGCCTGGGACGGGACTCGGGTGCTGCGGCCAGGCGGCTGGATCCCTGGAGCACGGTCGACGACCTGACGCCCGGCCACGCCGATCTGCGCCGCCAGATTGCCTTGCGCTACCTGGCCGCCGGCCTGCAGGTCCATCCAGACGAGATCGTGGTGACGAACGGGGCGCTCGAGGCCTTGAATCTGTGCCTGGCCGCGGTCACGCAGCCCGGCGATACCGTCCTCATCGAAGCGCCGACCTTTTATGCCGCCTTGCAATCGCTCGAGGATCGCCGGCTGGAAGCGGTCGAGGTCCCCACCCATCCCCGGGAAGGCATCCAGTTGGACGCGCTGGAGCGCGCCATCTTGCGGCATCGGCCCAAGGCGTGCTGGCTGATGACGACATTCCAGAATCCTTTGGGCGGCCTGATGCCGGATGCGAAGAAGCGGGCGCTGGTGGAACTGCTGGCGCGTCACGAGGTCCCGCTCATCGAGGACGATGTATACGGTGAACTGTATTTCGGCACGCGGCGCCCGGCGCTTGCCAAAAGCTTCGACACGGCCGGGCTCGTGATGCATTGTTCGTCGTTTTCCAAGAGCCTGGCGCCGGGTTATCGCGTCGGCTGGGCGCTGCCGGGGCGTTATGTCCGGGCTGTTGCGCGGCGCAAGCTGACGACTTCCCTGGCCTGTCCGATCCTCCCGCAGATGGCGGTCGCCCGGTATCTGGAAAAGGGCGGCTATGACCGGCACCTGAGGCGGTTGAGGAAGATCCTGCAGATGCGTCAGACGGCTTTTGCGCAGGCGGTCGGCCATTACTTTCCCTCCGGCACACGGGCCACCAGGCCTGTCGGCGGCTATTTCCTCTGGGTGGAAATGCCGGAGGGCGTCGATGCCCTGGAAATTCATCGGCAGGCGCTGTCATGCGGCATCAGCGTGGCGCCGGGGCCGATCTTCTCGGCCAAACGGGAGTTCACGAATTGTCTGCGCTTGAATTACGGCCATGCCTGGGACGAGCGCACCGAGGCGGCCATCAAGACGCTGGGGACGCTGGTCGCTGCCGCGAAGTGATCCGAACTCGTTGATACCTATAACAATTGGGCATAACAGAAAGAATCAGATACGGGATGGTGCGCGTGGATGTTCTGATTAAGATGGGGCTGGGCTTCAAGTCGGGTCAGCCGGAGGGTTTCTGATCAGGCGTGGGGCATCCCCATCCAGAACGAGACCCCACCATGCGCAATCTGAAAATCGGCACCCGGCTGACCCTGGGCTTTGGCTTCGTGATCATCCTGCTGCTGGTGATGTCGGGCATCGGCGCCTGGCGCATGCTGGACACGCAGCAGGACAATCAGGCGCTGGATCAGCGGCTGAGGATCACCGCGCTCGTCCAGCAGATGGCGCGTCAGATCAACAAGGGCGCCAATCTGACCCAGGCGACGCTGGCGGCCGATCCCGACACACTCCGGCGCCTGAAGCAGGAGATCGAAGTCGTCGACCAGCAGGCGGGCGAGGTGGCCGGTCGGTTGGCGGAATCGCTGGCCCGGTCCCAGGCGGCCGAGCTGCTGCAGGGCATCAGTCAGGCCCATGACGCCTTCATCCAGCGACGGGGCCAGGCGTTCAAGGATCTCGACAGCGGCAATTACAGTGAGGCCGAGGCCTTCTTCAATCAGGAAATGCCCAGGCAGACGGCCGGACTGATGGACCGGATCGACCAGTTGTCGCAACAGCAGGCCGATTCCGTGCAGCGCCTGTTCGATGAAAGCGAGCGGACGAGCCGGCTGGGCCTGAGCATCCTGGCAGTGGCCACCCTGCTGGCCCTGATCCTGGGGCCGCTGTTCGCCTGGCGCGTGACGCGCTCCATCACCCATCCGCTGCGGCGCGCCGTGCATCTGGCCGAGGCCGTCGCCCGGCGCGACCTGAGCACCGACATCGTCGCCCGCGGCCGGGATGAAATCGGCCAGTTGTTGAACGCCCTGGCCACCATGACCCGCAACCTGCGTGGCGCCCTGAGCGAAGTGCGTGGCGGTTCGGACGCGATCGCCTCGGCCTCGGCCGAGATCAGCGCCGGCAACCTGGACCTGTCCTCGCGCACGGAACAACAGGCCAGTTCCCTGGCCGAGACCGCCGCCACGATGGAGCAGATCACCGCCACCGTACGCCAGAACGCCGACAACGCCCAGCAGGCCAACACCCTGGCAGCCTCCGCCGCCAAGACCGCCACGGACGGCGGCGCCATCGTCGCCGAGCTGGTCTCCACCATGAGCGAGATCAACACCAAGTCCCAGCAGGTCGCCGACATCATCGGGGTGATCGATTCCATCGCCTTCCAGACCAACATCCTGGCCCTGAACGCGGCGGTCGAAGCCGCCCGCGCCGGCGAGCAGGGCCGCGGCTTCGCCGTGGTCGCCTCTGAAGTTCGCGCGCTGGCGCAGCGGTCGGCCGGCGCCGCCAAGGAAATCAAGGGCCTGATCGACACCTCGGTGGCATCCGCCGCCAAGGGCAACGAGCAGGCCTCGCGCGCAGGCGCCACGATGCAGGACATCGTGGACGGCATCCACCGCGTCACCGACATCATGGGCGAAATCAGCGCGGCCAGCCGCGAACAGACCACGGGGATCGAGGAAATCAACTCCGCCGTCACCCAGATGGACGACGTCACCCGCCAGAACGCCAGCCTGGTCGAAGAATCGGCGGCCGCAGCCAGCAGCCTGCAGGAACAGGCCGACACCCTGGCTCAACTGGTCGCGACCTTCATGCTGGACCAGGATCAGGACCAGGACCAGACTCAGCCCCGGATCGGGGCTGTTGAAACAGCAGCGGCGGTTTTGCAGCCGCCCTTGCGCCTGACGGCGTCAGCGGCCCTTTCCCGGGCGCATTCGGGCTAAGGTCTCGTCCCGATCGATGAAGTGGTGCCAGAGGGCGCCGATGATGTGCAGCGTGACCAGGGCGATCAGGATCGGCCCGGCATAACCCGCGTGTATCGTGTGGATGGCCTTGGCCGCCGCCTTGTCCTCGGCCAGCCAGACCGGGACGGAAAACAGGCCGAAGACGCTGACCGACTGCTGCGCGAATTGCGACATCAGCAGGCCGGCGATCGGCAGGGCGAGCACCAGGACGACCATGGCCCAGTGGACTGTGGCCGCCAGGCGCGATTGCCAGGCCTGCCCGATGGGCGGCGGCCGGCCGGTGTTCAGCCGCGTGATCACCCAGACGATCATCAAGGCCAGGGCCGTCACCCCGAAGCTCTTGTGAAAGAACATGAATTGGCCCTTGGCGGGATCGCCGCGCTCGTAGCCGCCGGCAATGAGCACACAGGTCACCGCTGCGGCGATGACGATGAACAGGGCCCAGTGCAGGAATTTGAGCGACGGACTCCAGGTGGTGGTGTGAGCCGGCATGCGATCCTCCTATCGGTGTGTCACACCCCTTTGGGGTGCCTGATGGGATGAGGTGTTCGAAGACGTGTGTTCGACCTTGGATGCTTTCGATGACTATACCTGACATCGACGCGGCACGCGCAAACACGCTACAATTCAGGGTTACTCTTTGTAGGGCTAGCATGAACCACCACACTCGCAAGCGCCTCGTCATGGGCAATTGGAAGATGCACGGCAGCCTCGCGGCCAATGCCGCGCTGCTGGACGGCCTGGCCGCCGGCGCGATGCGGGCGGGTGAGACCCAGTTGGCCGTGTGCGTGCCGTTCCCTTACCTGGCGCAGGCGCAGGCCGCCTTGGCGGGCACGCCGATTTCCTGGGGCGCCCAGGACGTCAGCGTCCATACCCAGGGCGCCTACACCGGTGAAGTCGCTCCGGCCATGCTGGCCGACTTCGGCGTCACCTGGGCGTTGTGCGGGCACTCGGAACGCCGCGCGCTGCATGGCGAATCCAGCGATCTGGTGGCCGCCAAGGCTGCGTCCGCATTGGCGGCGGGGCTGACCCCGGTCGTCTGTGTCGGCGAGACCCTGGCTGACCGGGACGCCGATCAGGTCGAACGTGTCATCGGCGAGCAGCTCGCCCCGGTCCTGGCGCTGGGCGCCGAGGCCCTGGCGCGCCTGGTGATTGCCTACGAACCCGTCTGGGCCATCGGCACCGGCCGCACCGCCACGCCCGAACAGGCCCAGGCCGTGCACGCCTTCATCCGCGCCGCCCTGGCGCAGCACGGCGCCGGGCAGACCCGCATCCTCTACGGCGGCAGCGTCAAGGCCGCTAATGCGGCATCCCTGTTCGCCCAACCCGACATCGACGGCGCCCTGGTGGGCGGTGCGTCGCTTGTCGCCGACGAATTCCTCAACATCGCGGCTGCGGTCGCCTGATCCGAGAACACCATAAGGTCCGGAGTCCTATCATCATGCAATGGCTTTCCTCGATCCTGCTGACCCTGCAGGTCATCTCTTCGCTTCTGGTTATCGTGCTGGTTCTGCTGCAGCAGGGCAAGGGCGCCGACATGGGCGCCGCCTTCGGCAGCGGCTCGGCCGGCAGCGTGTTCGGCTCCGCCGGCGCCGCCAACTTCCTGTCGCGCGCCACCAAGTGGGCGGCCATCATCTTCTTCGTCACCACCGGCGGCCTGGCCTGGGTGGCCCACCATCCCGCCGGCTCACCCATCGAATCCGGCATCATGCAAGGCTTCACGGCCCCGGCCAAGGAAGCCGCCCCGGCCGGTTCCGCCGTGCCCAGCGTGGGCGGCGGCAGCGCCGTCCCGTCCGTGCCCGCCGCACCGTCCGCGGGCGCCGCAGTGCCGTCGGCGCCGTCGGCAGGCGACGCTTCGGTGCCGGCCGTTCCGGCCCCGGCCGACAAGAAATAAGACGGCTTCTTTGCCGGTCCTGGCGCGCTCCCCGCCCGCCAAGACCGGTGTGTTTTCATGCTAGAATGCCCGTCTTTGTCGCAAGGCAAAATGCCGTCGTGGTGGAATTGGTAGACACGCTATCTTGAGGGGGTAGTGGCGAAAGCTGTGCGAGTTCGAGTCTCGCCGACGGCACCACCGAATTGAGAAACCCGCATGGACTTGAGCCATGCGGGTTTTTTGTTGTGTGTAGTGATCGAAGCTGCGCAGGCAGATCCAGCGTGTCCTGGGTTTCAGGTACTCTTTTTGATGCTTTTTCGAGCGTGCCTGGCCGGTCCTGTGTGAGGCATGCTAGGACGGAGCGAATTCAAACGTATCCATCTCAGGATCTTCCGGCGCTTGCACAGTGCTCACGTCAAAATCCAGGGCATTCTTGTCGTTCTTGCATGACTTGGACATGATGACCTTGTCCTTTTTATAGACAATCAGTCCGGTGAACGCCCAGCCTTTGCCCATGCCGTCGTAGGCGACGTAGCTATATTGGCCGTTTGCAAACCGGATATAGCTGGCGACGCCGCCGGAAAACATGACGAGGCCTTTGTAGACCTGTATGTCCTTTTGTCCGGCAGCGAGGGACAGCTCTGCCTTGTCCTTCGTGCCATAGCGATAGGCGGGCGCCGTGCCGAGATCCGTCAAAGAGAGGGTCTTGCCGTTTTCCAGCGTGCAGCCCGCCGTGTCGGCTGCAAGCGCTGTGGCGGACAAGCAGGAAAAGAGGGCGAGGCCTGCCAGGGTTTTGACGTGCGGTTTCATCTGGGCCCCATGAGTTGATGTGAGTGATTACGCTAGCATAAATGACAAAAAGCAAGCATCGAATCATCATCCCCCCATAAGCGGCCACGTCCCCATCGCGCTGCCCATCCGCTAATATCCATCCTCATGCCGCCCGCGCCGTCGGGCAGGCGAAGGATGACGACAGGAGACGCCTCGCATGACCCAAAAGACCCCGGCCGACCTTGCGGCGCTGGCTTCGGACCTCGAGCGCATGCTCAAGCTGCGTACCCCGCCCATCGGGATGAAACTGTGCGAGTCGGTCGAGGTTTTCGACGCGATCCCGCGCCTGCGCCGCCCGCAAGCCATCCATACCCTGGACCAACTGGTGGGGCAAGCCGCGCGCCTGGGCTGGATTCTTGGGGTGACGTCTGACGACTTGGTGGGGGATCAGTGCCGTGCCGTGGTGGGGCTGGGCGGCCAGGATGAGGAATGGTACAGCGGCCGTGCCATGACGGGGGTCTGGTTCGCCAGGATCGAGGATTCGGCCCGCCACCAGGCGGCCATGGATGTTGTGCCGGTGGGCCGTTACCGGGCGCTGGTGGTGGCGCCGCTCGAACGCTGGGCGGGGTTTGGCGATGAGGTCGGTCCGCCGGACATTGCGCTGTTCTATGCGACGCCGGGCGCGATGATCTATTTCATCAACGGCCTGCAGTGGTCGGGCTACGAGCGCTTCGACTGGAGCGTGGTGGGTGAATCCTCGTGCGCCGATTCCTGGGGGCGGGCATTGCGCACGCGCAAGCCCAGCCTGTCGATTCCCTGTTTTGCCGAACGCCGTTACGGCGGGGTGCTGGATGATGAGATGCTGATGGCGCTGCCGCCGGCCGACATCGAGAAGTCGCTGGCGGGGATGCGCGCGCTTGCCAAGAACGGCCTGCGCTACCCCTTCGCCACGTATGGCATCCAGCAGGATGCGCGTGCGGGCATGGGGGCCAGCTATCCCGTGAAGGCGAAAGAGTAGGGGTCAGTCGAACAGCGCGCGCGCCACGAATTTCTCGTAGGTGGAGATGACTTTGTCCAATTCGAGCTTTGAGCGGCTGATGTATTTGTACTGGTACAGCATGGTCAGGTAGCTGCGCATGCCCATGAGCATGAAAACGACGATGCCCAGCTCATCTTCGTCGTAGCCCGAGACCTCGCCCCGCTGCGCGCTGCGCCGGATCGCGCGGAAGTAGCCTTCGTAGAACACTTTGACGTGATGATGGAAGGCCTTGGGGGCGAAGATTTCCGCCTCGTTCAGAATGCGCAGGAACCCCGGTGTCTTGCGGCAAAAGTCGAAGTAAGCCTCGACACGGCGCTTTTCCCGGGCGAGGCCGGTCAGGGATTCGTCGAGCTGGGTGCGGATGTAGTCGAGCAGTTTCTGGCCGAGGTTGGGCAGAAGCTGGTCGAAGAGATCCTGCTGGTTCTCGAAGTAATTGTAGAAGGTGCCCTTGGCGACATTGGCCCGGGCGACGATCTTGTCGACGGAAGCGCCTGCGTATCCTTCTTCGGCGACGGTCTGGATGGCGGCATCGAACAATGCGCGCCGGGTTTCTTCGGATTTGTCTGAGCGGGTTTTCTTTATTTTTAACATGTGTGGGCATCACCCCCATCGCTTTTGGTGGTCATCCGAGCCTGCCGGGGCATTATACCGGCCGCATGGTTTCGTACGGGCGGGCCTGGGCGGCCCGGATGGGCTCAGGCCGTTTCGGCGAAGAGCTCGCGGCCGATCAGCATGCGCCGGATCTCGGATGTGCCGGCCCCGATTTCCCAGAGCTTGGCATCGCGCCAGTAGCGGCCCGCCGGAAAGTCATTGATGTAGCCGTTGCCGCCCAGGATCTGGATGGTTTCGCCTGCCATCCAGGTGGCCTTCTCGGCGAGATAGAGGATGACGCCGGCTGCGTCTTTGCGCAGGCTGCGCGAATGCGGCTGGCGGTCGCAGACATGGCCCAATGCGTAGAGATAGGCGCGGCAGGCCTGCCAGGTGGTGTACATGTCCGCGAGCTTGCCTTGCATGAGCTGGAACTCGCCGATGCTGCGGCCGAACTGCTTGCGTTCGTGCGCATAGGGCAGGGCCGTGTCCATGCAGGCGGCCATGATGCCCAGAGGGCCGGCGGCCATGACGGCGCGTTCGTAGTCCAGGCCCGACATGAGCACGGCAACGCCCTGGCCTTCGCCGCGAAGGACGTTTTCCGCCGGCACGACGCAGTCGTCGAAAAACAGGGGGTACGTATTCGAGCCCCGGCAGCCGAGCTTGTCGAGTTTGGCGCCGTGGCTGAAGCCCTGCATGGATTTCTCCACGATGAAAGCGGTGATGCCTTTGGAGCCGGCCTTGGGGTCTGTCTTGGCGTAGACCACCAGTGTGTCGGCGTCTCCGCCATTGGTGATCCACATCTTGGAGCCGTTCAGGACATAGTGGTCGCTCTCGCGGCGCGCGTGCAGTGTCATGTTCACCACGTCCGAACCGGCGTTGGGTTCCGACATGGCGAGCGCGCCGACGTGCTCGCCGGAGACCAGCTTGGGCAGGTAGCGCTGCCGCTGCTCGGGCGTGCCATTGGTGTACAGGACGTTGACGCAGAGGTTCGAGTGCGCCCCGTACGACAGGCCCACGGCGGCGGAGGCCCGGGTGATCTCTTCCATGGCGACCATATGCGCCAGGTAGCCCATGTCGACCCCGCCGTAGGCTTCGTCGATGGTCATGCCCAGCAAGCCCATCTCGCCCAGCTTGCGCCAGAGGTCGGCCGGAAAGTTGTTGTCGCGCTCGATCTCCGCCGCGCGCGGCGCGATCTCGGCAAGCGCGAACTTGCGTACGGCGTGGCGCAGATCCTCTATCGCGTCGCCGAGATCGATGCTCAAACCGGGTAGGTGCATGGACAGGCCTCTATAAGTTGTCGTGTTACATGACTGGATAGTCATGAAAACTGTATTTTATAGAATCACAAGAACAAATTACAAACTTATCCTTTGGTGATGTTCGTTGATGAAAAATCCATTTATTGACTGAACAGTCATTTGTAATTATATTTACGGCATGCCGTACCCAACAGTCTGGAAGCCTCTGGATGCAGGAGGGACACATGATGGTCGAACGCGTTGCGGTGGAACAGGCCTCGGTCGAGGCTGAGCTGGCTCGGCTGAACGCCGAGTACTGGTTCCGGGTCGATCGGCCCCAGGCCGGCAGCGTCGCGCAACTGTATGCCGACGAGGGCCGGATGGTCTTTGGCGAGCGCCGGATCGAAGGCCGGGCTGCGATCGAGGCCTTCTTCCTGGCGCGGAACGCAAGCCGGCCGGTGCGTACGACGCGCCACGTTTCGTCCAACTTGCGGCTCGAGGCGCTGGGCCCCGATTGCGTGCGCGTGCATTCCATCATCACGGTCTATTCGGGCCTGGGGGCTTCCCCTCTCGAAATCGACACGCCGTCCTCGGTCGTCGACTTCACGGATATTTGTACGCGACGGGATGGCCGCTGGACCTATGTCGAACGCTGCGGCTCGGCGATTTTTGTCGGCCCCGGGGCGGCCCCATTCCTGCTGGAACAATTGCCGCCGCAGCATCGATGGCGGGCTGCGAATCCCTGAATCTGCCTTTTGACCCACACTGAGAATCAAGACCAGGAGACGACATGAAGATCAAACAGACCGCTGCGATCGTCGCAGGGATGCTTGCGCTGGCTGCGGGCCCGGGCGTCGCCCGGGCGCAGGCCAAAGACCAGCCTGTGCGGATCGGCGCGATTGCCGACCTTTCCGGGGCCTATTCGGGCCTGGCGGGTCCCGGCATCGGCGTGGCGATGGAGATGGCGGTGGAGGACTTCGGGGGCAAGGTGCTGGGCCGTCCCATCGAGGTTCTGATCGCGGATTCGCTGCTGAAAGTGGATGTGGCCACCAGCCGCGCCCGGGAGTGGATCGATCAACAGGACGTGCAGATGATCCTCGAGAGCTCCGATTCGGCGTCCGCCCTCGCGCTCCAGAAGCTGACCCGGGAAAAGAAACGCGTCTCGGTCTTTACGTCGGGCGCGACGGCGCTGATCAATGACCAGTGTTCGCCTTATGGCATGCAGTGGGCGTGGAACATCTATGCGCTGGCCAATGTCACGGGCAAGGCCCTGACCCAGGGCGGCGGCAAATCGTGGTACTTCATCTCTGCGGACTATGCGTTCGGCAAGGCCTTGCAGGAAGAGACTGCCAAGGTGGTCGAGCAGGCGGGCGGCAAGGTGGTGGGGTCGGTCAGCCATCCCTTCAAGGCAACGGATTTCGCCTCGTTCCTGCTTTCCGCGCAAAGTGCGAATCCCGATGTGATCGCCTTGGCCAACGCAGGACAGGATACGCAGAATGCCGTCCGCCAGGCGCGTGAATTCGGCCTGACGACGGGCAAGACCAAGGTCGCCCCTTTGATCCTCTTCGATTCCGACGTCAAGGGCATGGGCCTGGATCTGGCGCAGGGCCTGTTGTTCACCACGGCTTTTTATTGGGACCGTACGCCCGAGTCCCGCACCTGGTCCGAGCGCTTCTATGAGCGTCGCAAGCTGATGCCCACGATGAATCAGGCGGGAGCGTACTCGGCGACGATGCATTACCTCAAGGCGGTGGCTGCGGCGGGGACGCTGGAGGCGGACGCGGTCATGGAGCAGATGCGCAAGATCCCGGTCAACGACTTCTTCACCAGCAACGGCCAGGTCCGCAAGGACGGGATGATGGTGCACGACATGTATCTGGCCCAGGTCAAGACGCCGGCTGAATCGAAAGGCCCGTGGGACATGCTGACGATCCGGGATACGATTTCGGGCGACGAGGCCTTCCCCAGGCTGTCCGACAGCACGTGTCCGCTGGTCAAGGGTTGACGTGACCCGCCCGCCGGCCCTCGCGCGGCACGAGGCGCCGGAACTGGCGCAGGCTTTGGCCCGGTTCCGATCGCTCAATGCACTGATGGACCATTGGGCCGCCGTGCAGCCCGATCGGATTGCGCTGATCGGGCCGCGCGGCCAGGGCGTCTGGTCCAGGATCAGTTGGTCGGCGCTGCGCCGGGAATCCGTCGAGCTGGCCCAGGGGCTGCGGGCCCGGGGCATCGCAACGGGCGACCACGTCGGCATCCTGGCCGACGGCGAATCCTACGTGGACTGTCTGGTGGGATATCTGGCGCTGCTGCGGGCCGGCGCGGTGATGGTGCCGCTCAATCCCCGCTTCGTGGATGACGAGCTGCGCTACGCCATCGGTTTCTCCGACTGTGTGGCGATGCTGGTGCAGCCTGCGCTCAGGCCGCGTGCGCAGGCTTTGCGGCCCGGCCTGCCGAAACTGCGCCTGATGCTCGATCTGGGGGATCGTCTCGCGGATGCCGGCGCGCCGGTGGCGGAAGACGATTTGCCCGCATTGGACGTCGGCGATCTGGCGAATATCGTCTTCACCTCGGGCACGACCGCCCGGCCCAAGGCGGTCATGCATACGCATGGATCGGCGCTGGCCACGGGGGCGATCTTTGCGGCGGCCTTGGGCTTGCGCAACGATGATGTGTTTCATCATGCGATCCCGTTCTTCACCAGTTCCGGCACCCAGTTCGCGCCCATGCCGGCGTTCTGGGTCGGTGCGACGCTGGTGCTCGAACCTCGCTTCGATGCGGCCGTGATGCTGCACCGGATCGAGGACGAGGGGTCGACCGCCGTCATCGGGGTGCCTTCCCATTACGTGTTCATGCTCGATGCGCTGGAGCGCGCGCCCCGCGCCTTGCCTTCGATGCGGCTGTGGGATTACGGGGGCGCGGCCATGCCGGCGGCTGCCGTGCGCGCGCTGGCGGCGAAGTATCCGGGGGTCGAACTGCGCAAGCAGTACGGCATGACGGAAACGGGGCCTTCGGGCACCTTGCTGACGCCGGATCAGGCGCTCCGGCGCATTGATTCGGCGGGCCGGCCCATGCCCTTGTGCGAGGTGGCCATTCTGGACGATGAGGGGCGGATGGCCTCCGGCCAAGCCGTCGGGCAGATTGCCGTCCGCTCGCCTGCCTGCATGCGCGGGTACTACAAGAACGAAGAAGCCAGCCGGCAGGTGCTGCAAGACGGTTGGGTGCGCACGGGCGACGTGGGCTGGCTGGACGACGAGGGCTATCTCTATTACAGCGATCGCATCAAGGACATCGTCAATCGCGGCGGGCTGAAAATCAGCTCGGTGGAGATCGAGGAGGTCCTGTACCGGCATCCAGGGGTCCTGGAGGCAGCGGTCGTGGCGGTGCCGCATGCAAAGCTCGGGGAAGATATCCAGGCCTTCATCGTCCCGAAAGACGCCGTGCGCCTGGATCTCGATGAGCTGCGCGCGTTCTGCCGCAGGCACCTGGCGGATTACAAGGTGCCCAGGCGCATCGATTGTCTGCAGGCGTTTCCGAAGAACGCCATGGGCAAGATCCAGAAGGCCGTGCTTCGAGACCTGTGCACGTGAGTCAGGGGCCGAAGCGCGCCGTGCGTTTCTCCGTGAAGGCGGTGATTCCTTCGCGCGCATCCGGTTCGCCCGAGGATGCGACCATGCATTCGCGTTCCGCCGCCAGGTGCTCCGGCAAGGACCGGTCGCCGGTGGTCTCGATCAGCATTTTGATGCGGGCCAGGGGCTCTCTGGGGCCGGCTTGCAGTCGGCGTGCCAGGGCCTGCGCGGCGGCCGCCAGTTCTTCGTCGGGGTGGACGGCATCGACGATGCCCAGCGCCAGGCAGGCCGGTGCGTCGAGCATTTCGTTCAGATAGAACAATTGCTTGGCGCGTACGACGCCGGCGCGCAATGTCAGGAAACGCGCGCTGCCGGCGTCCGGCGTCAGGCCGATGGCGGAATACCCGCAGCGCAGTGCCATGGACTGTGCTGCCAGCACATAATCCGCGCAGAGCGCCAGGCCGATGCCGCCGCCGCCCACCGGCCCATTCACGGCGGAGACGATGGGCAGGCCCGATGCGGCGAGGCGGGCGATCGCGGCGTGCAGCGGCTGGAGCAGCGATTCGAGCAGTGACGGCAGGTCGTCGATCGCCCGGCTGAAGAGATTGATGTCGCCGCCCACGCAGAATGCCTTGCCGGTGCCCTCGATCAGCACGACCCGGGTGCGCGTGTCGTTGCAGGCGTCTTCGATGGCCGCCGCCAGGGCATGGATGGCCTCGGCATCCAGCGCGTTGAGCTGTCTGGGCCGGTTCAGGGTAATGCGCGCGATGCCGTCGTCCTGGCGGAACAGGACCTTGGGCGATTCAGGCGGTTGCGGGTCAGGAGTGGCTTGATTGTCGGGCATGGCGCTTGGTCAGGAAAGCCGTGAGGCGGTCTTTGTGGTCGGCTGAATAAAAGCAGGCCTTTTCGAGGGCGAGCGAGGTGTCGAGGTTGAGGTTGACGGTGTCGCGGAGGATCTTGTTGAGCGAGGTCTTGGTGGCGCGTATCGCCATCTGCGATCCGCCTGCGAGTTCTTGGGCCATGCCGAGGGCGGCTTCGAGCAGCGCGTCGTCGTCGACGACGTGATTGACCAGACCCAGGCGCTCGGCGTCCCCGGCCGTGATCTTGCGTCCCGTCAGGAGAAATTCTTTGGCCCGGTGCATGCCGATGAGCCAGGGCCAGATCGCGGCGCCGCCATCCCCCGCCGCGATGCCTGCCAATACGTGGGTATCCGCAATCACCGCGCTTTTTCCCATGTAGCTGATGTCGCAGAACAGCGCCAGTGTCGCGCCCAGGCCGACGGCGGGGCCGTTGATGGCGGAAATGATGGGTTGGGGCAGTTCCAGCATGTCGACGATGAGGCGGCGGGCCTCGACGAACAACTGGTCGACTTCCGCGGGGGAAATGTTCGAGAACCAGTCGATGTCGCCGCCGGCCGAGAACGCCTTGCCCTTGCCCGTGAGCACGACTGCGCTGCAGTCCGAGTGCTCGGCAATGTCGCGAAACAGCCAGGACATTTCGGTATGCATGCGGGCGTTGATGGCGTTCAGCCCCTCGCCGCGCGCGAAGCGCACGATCAGGACGGCGCCGCGCGCTTCAAATTCGATCAGTTGATACTTGGACTGCCACATGGGGTTCCCTTTTTATGTCGTCGGTTCGGAATCTGCCGCGTGGGCATAGTGGGTCGAAGCCCGCGTCGCGAGTGCGCGCCGGTCCAGTTTGCCGGTGGGGGTGATGGGCCAGTCCGGGCTGGCGAGAAACAGGACTCGCTTGGGAATCTTGTAGCCGGCGAGACGGTTGCGGCAGAAGGCCTGAATGTCTTCTGCGGAATAGGTGCGTCCCGCCTCGACCTCGAGCAGGGCGGTGACGGCCTCGCCCCATTTGGGATGCGGCGTGGCGCAAATCATGGCGCGGACCACGCCCGGGATCTCGGCCAGCAGGAAGGTCTCGACTTCGAGCGCCGACACATTTTCGCCGCCGGACTTGATCATTTCCTTGAGGCGGCCCCGGTAGTAGAGGTAGCCGTCCTCGTCCAGAAAGCCCAGGTCGCCACTGTGGAAAAAGCCCTCCGCATCCATGCAGGCCGCGCTGGCCTCGGGCTGGCGGTAGTAGCCTTTGAAGAGCGCGGGGCCCCTGGCGCAGATCTCGCCCAGTTCTCCAGGCGTGGCCCAGCCGTCACCCTCGAGCCGGGCGATGCGGATCTCGCCGGACGTCGCGCGGCCGTTCGATGCCTTCATTCGTGCCTCATCGGCCCGGTCGCGGAAGGGGAAATAGGTCTGGGACCCCATGTATTCAGTAGAGCCGTACAGGCTGCCGATGTGCTTCAGGCCCATGCCGCGCACTTTCTCGAACGTGGCGGGATTGGCGGCAACCATGGTGCGCTGAAGGCTGGAGAGCAAGCCTGGCGCATAGTCGGGATGGTCGCGCATCATGAGGAAATGGGTGTCGAATCCCCAGAACAGGGTGGCCTGGCTGCTGTGTATCCGGCGCAGCGCTTCGCCGGGCTCGAAGAAGGACATGAGTTCGAGACGGGCGCCGCGCATGAGCGTCAGGCATGCCGTGGCGATACTGCCCACGTGATAATTAGGCATGCAGTGCAGGAAGATGTCGTCGGCGCAGGCCTCGAGCCCGTCGGCGTAGCCGGCTGAACCGCACAGCACGGATTCGTGCGTATGGATGGCGGGCTTCGGGAAGGAGGTCGAGCCGGACGTCAGGATCAGCATGGCGTTGTCGCCCGGCGCCACCGGGCCGCTGTCCTTGTCGGGCGCTTGCGGTGAAGCGAGGGCGAACTGGTGTTCGAGTGATGTCAGGTCATCGCGATCCGCATGGCCTTGCGCCAGCACGATCTGACGCAGGGCCGGCGCGATTCCGGATGAGCCCCGATCGATCAGCGGCTGAATGCGTTCGATGAGGGATGCGCCGCGGTGTTCGCCGGCGACCAGCAGCACGTTCGTGTCCGTCAGCGTCAGTCCCTGGATGATCTCTTCGCTGGTCCAGGTGAGATTCAGGGGCACCAGCACGGCGCCCAGCGCGCTTGTCGCGAAGAGGATCTCGAGCCACCGGATGCCGGAGGGCAGCAGATAGGCGACGTGGTCGCCGCGCTTGATGCCGAGCTGAACCAGGGCCTCTTGCATGCGGTCGCTGCGCTGTGCGAGCGCCGCATAGGTGAGCTGTTCCCGGCCGTCGTCGACGGCAATACGATCCGGCCAGGCGTCGGCTCCGTACCGCAGCAGGCTGGGGATGGTCTGGCCCCGCCACTCTTGAAACATGTGCGCCTCCTGTGCGATCCCCGCCGGTCCGTCCGGATCGGATCCTTGAGTGACATGGTATATATTTTATGACTGATCGGTCAAATTTTCATAAGAAAAAATTGGTGATGGCGGGTGCTGTTTGAAAGCATGAAAGGAATGGGTTTTGGTGTTATCAGCAGGAATCTGGTGCTGTTGGTCTGTAGAGATTTGACTGTTCGTTCATTTTGATGCTGCTCCTTCCACAAACAGTTCCGTGATCGCCCGAAACTCTCCTTCGAGCGACAGCCCCGGCGTATTCAGCCACCGCAGCAAGGCCCCCAAGTACAAATGATGAAACCAGGTCGCAAGCTGCTCGGCGGGGGCCTCTGAACGGAGTTCACCGCTTTGCTGACCGGCCGCGATCAGTTGTTCCCACGCGAGCGCGATGTCGCTGCCGTCCGGGCGCGTCCCCTGAGGGCCGGGCGCGCCGACGCTGAGCAGCCGGTGCCGCAGATAGGCCATCAGATGCTGCGGGTGCTGTTCGCACCAACCGGCCGATGCGTGCAAGACACATTCGATCCGCGCACGGAATGTGGTGCATCGGGCGATGCGGCCCTGCAGGCCCGCCAGGTCGCGTTTCAACTCGGCGTCGATCCAGTAGGCCAGAATGGCTTCTTTGGTCGAGAAGTGGTTGTACAGCGTCCGCTTGGCCACGTCGGCTTCCTCGGCGATCCGCTCCATCGTCACGGCTTCGTAGCTCAGCGATTCAAACAATTTCGCGGCGGTGCGGGCGAGATGTTCCAGCGTCTGCCTGCGCTTGCGTTCGCGCCGTCCGGGTTCTTCGGGTGTGGGTGTCATGGTGTCGGTCTTTCCATTTTATGGACGCGCGCTGAAGGCGTAAAAACTGTCGCCCGGAATCAATCGCAGGGTATCCACGTCGCTGTAGCCTACCTGTTTCAACTGATCGATCATCTCTGCCTTTTCCGGAAGCCGGCCGCCGTGGGCGTTGGATGCGCCCCAAAGATTGAGGGCCTCGATGCCGGGATTGCCGCCCTGGCAGCAGGTGGTGAGCAATAGCGTGCCTGCCGGTTTCAGGAATTCCCGGATCCTGGTCAGGATGCGGACTCGTTCCTCGACGGCGAAATAGTAGATGTTGTTATGCAGCGTGACGACGTCGAAATCGGGACTGGCCGCAAAGGTGCGGATGTCTCCGGTCTCAATGCGGACGTGATCGGACAGGCCCCAGTCTTTCATGTGCTCCCGGGCGACCTGCGCGACGTCTTCCTGCAATTCCAGGCCGACGGCGGTCAACAGCGGGTTGTGCTGGACCGCGTGCCGGATGTAGATCCCGGAGCCGCAACCAATTTCAAGCAGCGCGCCCGGCTGTGAGCGGGGCAAGTAGCGTTTGATGGCCTCCAGCACGAAGGGCTCCAGGGCGCGTGAGGACCGCGCGGTCAGCGAGCCGTCCTGGTCGTCCAGTTGCCACAACTCGCCTTTGCGGATTTTTTCCGGCGTTTCCGTGATCAGGCGATAGTGCAGGCTGCTGACTTCTTGCAAGAGCGCCAGCGTTGCATCGTTCTCCGGCTTCGACAGTTTCCGGGCCAATCCCGTCAGCGCGTAGCCCTGGCCCGTCAGGGCCAGCAGCTTCAGGCTGCAGCCCATCTGCAGCCAGCTTTCCAGGGCTTCCCGGGTCTTGGCGTTGCCGGCATAGATCGCGGCAAGCGCTTCGAAAGGTGTGGGGCCGGATGCCAGTTGATCCATCGCGCCGCACTGCTTCAGGGCGGCCAGATAGCTGAGCGTGTAGAACGGTTTGTACAGCGCATTGGTCTTGATGGCTGCGTGGAGCTTGCCTTCTTTGAGCAGGGTCAGGAAGGGCGTGATCGGCATCGTGAAACTCCTTGTCCAGGATTTGGGCTCAGGCCGCAGTCTGTAGAAGCCACGGTCTTGGCCTGAATTGATAATGCACTATGTGCAATAGTATACGATGTGCATTTTATGGCAATTGACGGGTTTTTTCACGTGCGTCTGGCATGGCGGCAGTTCAGAGGAGCCCCTCTAGCGGGTACAGCCCGAATGGGCGTCGGCGCTGTCACAAGCCTGCCGCAGCAGCGCCAGCAGTTGCGCCTGCGACGGCGGCGGACAGGCCTGCAACAGATCGGCGGCGACGGATTCCTGAAGCCTGCGCAGTTGCGCGAAGAACTGCTGGCCCTGCGCGCTCAGGCGCAGGCAGCGCACGCGTTTGTCGCTTTCGCTGGGACTGCGCGTCAGCCAGCCGCGCTCCTCCAGGTGGGCCAGGAGACGCGCCATCTGGGCCTTGTCGGCGTGACTGTGCTCCACCAGATCCCTTTGCGTGATGCCGGGCTGCCGGCCTGCGCGCATCAGGATCCGCATTTCATTGAAGGTCAGCTCGGGATGCACGGTTTCCATGGCTTTGCGCATGCGCGCGCGGAACAGGTGCAACAGCTCGTGCAGACTGTCGAAGACGTCAATGGGCAGGGATGGTTTCATGGCGAAAATTTATAGTTGACTAAGTCAACTTACTAGGTCAATAATAGTGGACTTTAACAACGAATAGAGCGATATGTCCACGGAAGAAAAAAATGTCATCCAGCGGGTGCGCCACCCGTTCCGCGCCCGCCACGTCCAATTGCTCGCACGCGAGTCCGTCAGTCCCGGTTTCGCCCGCCTGACGCTGGGCGGCCCGGAACTGCATGGTTTCCTGAGCGCGGGCTTTGACGATCACGTCAAGCTCGTCCTGCCGCAGGCGGGGCAGGAAAAACCCAATCTGCCTGTCATGGTCGACGGACGGCCGCACGTCCAGGAACCGCGCCCCGTCATGCGGGATTACACGCCGCTGTACTTCGATCCGGCCGGTCGGACGCTGCAGATGGATTTCGCCCTGCACGGCACGGGGCCGGCGGCCGAATGGGCGCGTGGCGCCCCGATTGGCCAATGGCTGGGCCTGGCCGGCCCGCGCGGCAGCATGCTGTTGTCCGACGATCTGCAGTGGCATTGGCTGCTGGGCGATGAGACGGCCGTGCCTGCGATCGAGCGCCGTCTGGCGGAACTGCCCTCGGGGACGCACGCTGTGGTGCGGGTGTGCCTGAGCGATCGGGCGGATCGGCGCGCCTGGCGCAGCGCCGCGGACCTGGACCTGCAATGGGTGGATTCTTTGGCCGAGGCGGCCGACGCGCTGGAAATCCCGCAGGGTCCCGGCTTCATCTGGGCTGCCGGCGAGCATCGCGTCATGGCCGCGCTGCGCAAGCAGTTGCTCGCCAAGCCGGGCGCCGATCCCCGCTGCATGCGGATCGCCTCATACTGGAAACAGGGAGCAGCGGGACACCACGAGGAGATCGGCGCCGGCGGCTGATGCGCCGCCGGAATCCTGCGGCGCGGCGAACGCCGTGACCGCTAGGTTGCTCGATGCGAAGGCGCGCCGGAGCCGCGCCTTCGTGCGCTATAGTGGCGCTTTGCTGGCGTGGGTCATCGATCCCGCAGGGCAGGCCCACCCCGTAAACACGACAACTTATGTTCATCGAGCTCGTCAAAGGTGTATCCCTGCTGCTGGCGCTGTGTTTTCTGCACGGTGTGAGTGTTCAGGTGTGGCGTTCGAGGCCGCGGGCGGGACAGTGGTGCTCAGGCCTCATCTTCGGCAGCATCTGCGTGATCGGCATGCTGACGCCTCTGACGCTGGAGCAGGGCGTCATTTTCGATGCGCGTTCGGTGGTGCTCAGTATGGCGGGCCTGTTCGGCGGCCCGCTGGTGGCCGGTGTCGCCGCGGCGATGGCGGCCATGGCGCGGCTGTATCTGGGGGGCGCGGGCGTCCTGATCGGCCTGCTGGTGATCCTGCTGTGCGTCGGGACGGGCCTGGCCTACCGCTGGTTGTGGATGCGCGGCCGGCTGGGTGTGGGTCCGATTGCGCTGGCGTGTTTTGGGCTGCTGGTGCACGTGGCGGTGCTGACGCTGTTTCAGTTCCTGCCCGCCGACGTGGCGCAGTCTTTCAACGAACGGGTCGCCCTGCCGTTTCTGCTGACGTTCACGGTCGCCACGGTGATTCTCGGCCTGCTGCTGCGGGACGTGGGGAACCGCTTGTCCATCGAGCATGCCCTGGCGGATGCGATGGACCGGCTGCGCGCCATTTCCCAGGCGATCCCCGACGTGCTGCTGGTGTTCGATGACGAGGGGCGCTACGTGCAGGTGCTGTCTCAGGATGATGATCTATTGCCGGTCCCGGCGTCGGAACTGGTCGGGCTGAATGTGCATGATGTGCTGACCGCCGAGACGGCCGGCCGTTTCATGACCATGATCCGTGACACGCTGAGCCTGGGCGGCACGCAGTGCATTGAATACGAGCGGCAGACCCGTTCGGGCCGGCATGCCTGGTTCGAGGGGCGGGCCCGGGCGCTCGGAACGCTGGTGAATGGCCGGGCTGCCGTGGTCTTCATGGCCCGCGACGTCACCCAGAGCCGGCTGGCTGAAAAAGCCTTGTGGGAATCGGAGTGGCGTTTCCGCTCGGTGCTGTTCAATATTCCGGCGATCTCGGTGCAGGGCTATCGGGAGGACGGCACGACGACGTATTGGAACCGGGCCTCGGAACATCTCTATGGCTATACCGCCGAAGAGGCCATGGGCCGCGACTGGCTGGATCTGATCGCCCCGCCCGCGCTGCAAGAGGGCTTGCGGGAGGACATGCGCCGCATGTTCGAGACCGGCATCCCGATTCCGGCGGCTGAACTGCGCCTGCACCGCAAGGATGGCTCTGCTGTCGATGTGTTTGCCAGCCATGCCTTTATCCAGGTGCCCGGCCGGCCGCCGGAAATGTTCTGCATCGACATCGATATCACAGGCCGCAAGGCCGCCGAGGAAGAAGCGCATCATCTGGCGTTCTACGATGCGCTGACCCAACTGCCCAATCGCCGCCTGCTGGTGGACCGCCTGCGGCGGGCGCTAGCCGGGGGGACGCATTCGGGCCTGGGCACGGCGGTGTTCTTCCTGGGCCTGGATCATTTCAAGGCCCTGAACGATACCCAGGGCCACGAAGTGGGCGATCTGTTGCTGCTGCAGGTGGGCCGGCGTCTGCGCGACAGCGTGCGCGACCAGGATACCGTCGCCCGCCTGGGCGGGGATGGGTTCGCGGTGGTGGCGCCGGGCCTGAGCGCCGATGCGCCGACGGCTGCCGCGCAGGCGCGCGCCTTGGGTGAGCTGATCCTGGCCCGCTTGCGCGAGCCCTGTGATCTGGCGGGGCACGAATATCATGGCACGGCCAGCATCGGGGTGACGCTGCTCGATCGTGCGTCGGCGTCGGCGGACGAGGCGCTCAAGCAGGCGGACATGGCGATGTATCGCGCCAAGGAATCGGGGCGCGACACAATCAGTTTCTTCGATTCCGACATGCAAAGGACCGTGTCCCGCCGCGCGACGCTGGAAGTCGAATTACGCAATGCGGTGCGCCAGGAGCAGTTCCTGGTGCTCTATCAGCCCCAGGTCGATGTCGCGGGGCGCGTGACGGGCGCCGAGGCGCTGGTGCGCTGGCAGCATCCGGTCCACGGGATGGTGCCGCCGTCCGAATTCATTCCCCTGGCCGAGGAGACGGGGCTGATCCTGCCGCTGGGCCGTTGGGTCATGGAGACGGTCATGCGCCAGCAGGCCCGCTGGCGCCATGATCCGGTGTTCGGCCGCCTGGATCTGGCCATCAATGTCAGCCCGCGCCAGTTCCGGCAGGAGGATTTCGTGGCGCATGTTCAGGCGCTGCTGCACGATACCGGCGCCGATCCGGCGCGGATCAAGCTGGAGCTGACCGAAAGCCTGCTCTTGCACAGCGTGGACCGTGCCATCGAGATCATGCGTGCGCTGCGGGTGCAGGGGCTGGGCTTTGCATTGGACGATTTCGGCACGGGCTATTCGTCGCTGAACTACCTCAAGCGCCTGCCGCTGTCCCAGATCAAGATCGATCAGAGCTTCGTGCGCGGCGTGCTGCGGGACCCCAGCGATGCGGCCATCGCGCGCTCCATCATTGCGCTGGCCGACAGCCTGGGCCTGGGCGTGATCGCCGAGGGGGTGGAGACCGAGGCGCATCGCCGGTTCCTGCAGGACCATGGCTGCCCGGCCTTTCAGGGGTATCTGTTCGGGCGGCCGATGGCATTGGACGCCCTGGAGCAGCAGGTTCGCGCGGGCCTGGAGGCCCGCTGAACCTCGCCGCGGGGATCAGGCGCGCATCGTTTTCAGCGCCGTCGCCCAGCGCAGCAGCTCATCCAGCAGCGTGGCGGCCGAGGCGTCGATCAGTTCGTTGGAGGCGAATTCGCCGTTGTCCTGGATGTGCTTGGGCACCATGGGGATGGCGACCCCCTCGGTCATGGGCATCATCTTCAGGGTGGTGATCTGGGGCTTGGCCGACTGGGCCGAGCGCAGGCCGCCCGAGACGCCGCCGTAGCTGACGAAGCCGCAGGGCTTGTAGTTCCATTCCTTGTACAGGAAATCCAGCGCGTTCACCAGGGTGGGCGGCGCGCTGTAGTTGTATTCGGGCGTGACGAAGATGTAGGCGTCGGCGCCGGCCACGCTGGCGCTCCAGCGCTTGGTGTGCTCATGCTCGTATTGCTGCATGCGGGGGTGCACCGGCTCGTCGTAGAGGGGCAGCTTGAAGTCGGCCAGGTCCACCAGTTCGACGTCGAACTGGCCGTGCTTGCGCGCGAATTCGTGGAACCAGCGTGCGACGGCGGGGCCGACACGGCCGGGGCGGGTACTGCAGATGATGACTTGGAGCTTGAGCGACATCGTGTGTTTCCTTGCTGGGGGGATGATGCGCCCGCTTGCGGCGGGCGGTGTGGGATGGCGTGGTCGGGCCGTCAGCCCGCGCCCTCGGGCAGGGGGATGAATTCCTGGTCGTCGCCGACCGGCAGGGTCATGCGCTGGGCGATCCAGTCTTCGCGGGCCTGTTCGAGCCTGTCCTTGGAGGAAGACACGAAATTCCAGAAGATGAATCGTTCGCCGATCGGTTCGCCGCCCAGCAGCATGACGGTGGCGGGCCCACAGGCCTGGATCTGCGCGGCGCGGCCCGGTTCCAGGACCAGCATCTGGCCTTCGGCCAGCGGCCGGCCGTCCAGTTCGACGGCGCCTCGGGCCACGTAGACGGCGCGTTCGGAGTATTCGGCGCTCAGGGAACGGCGCGCGCCGTCGGCCATGTCCCAGTGCAGGTAGAACAGGGGCGAATGCGTGTTGACGCGGGCGGTGGCGCCGTCGATGGACCCGGCGATCAGGCGGCCGGTGACGCCGTCCTCGTGGAATTCGGGCAGTTCGCCGGCGCCCTGGTGGTGATGGAATGCCGGCGCCGTTTCCTCGTATTCGCGCGGCAGGGCGACCCAGGCCTGGATGCCGTGCATGGTGGCGCCGTGAGCGCGGGCGTATTCCAGCCGTTCGCTGTGGGTGATGCCGCTGCCGGCCGTCATCCAGTTGACCTCGCCGGGGCGGATCTCCAGGTTCGATCCCAGGCTGTCGCGGTGGGTGATGGCGCCGCTGTACAGGTAGGTGACGGTGGACAGGCCGATGTGTGGATGGGGGCGCACGTCCAGCTCGCGCGGCGCGCCTTGCGCCACTTCCAGCGGACCCATGTGGTCAAAGAAAATGAACGGGCCGACCATGCGGCGCTTGCGGTAGGGCAGGACGCGGCCGACGGTGAAGCCCCCGCCCAGGTCATGGGGCCGGCGGTCGATCAGCAGGGTGGCGGTCATGGCATTCCTTCTGCGGGCCGGTAGAGGCGGCCCCGTGGCTACGATAATCGGGAATGCGGCTGGAAAACAAGCGAGCCCCCGACGGGAGTGGGGGCTCGCGGTGGGCGGCTGGACGGGTGAGGCTACATATGTCCGGGCAGCCAGGTCGCCAGCATCGGGAAATACCACAGGACGATCAGCAGCAGCGTCATCAGGCCGAAGTAGGGGCCGCAGACCCGGGCCAGGTAGGTGATTTCCTTGCCGGTCATGCTTTGCAGCACGAACAGGTTGAAGCCCACCGGCGGCGTGATCTGGGCGGTTTCGACGGTGATGACCAGGAAGATGCCGAACCAGACCGGATCGATGCCGGCCGCCTGGATGATGGGCAGCACCACGCCCATGGTCAGGACGATGGTGGAGATGCCGTCCAGAAAGCAGCCCAGCACGATGTAGAACAGGGCCAGCACGACGATCAGCATGCCGGGCGACAGGTTCAGGCTGCCGACGAATTCCGCCAGTTGGCGCGGCAGGCCGATATAGCCCATGGACAGGGTCATGAAGGCGGCGCCCGCCAGGATCAGGGCGATCATGCAGTACAGGCGCGTGGCCCCCAGCAGGGAGTCGCGGAACGACTTCCAGTTCAGGGTTTTTTGCCAGGCCGACAGCAGGAAGGCGCCGAGCACGCCGATGGCGGCCGATTCGGTGGCCGTGGCCACGCCGCTGTAGATGCTGGCGATCACGCCCAGGATCAGCAGGACCACGGGGATCAGTTGGCGCGATTCGCGCAGTTTTTCGGCGAAGGACAGGCCGCCCGCCGAGGCCGGCACGCGATCGGGGTGCAGCAGCGCCCAGCCGACGATCCAGCCGCTGAACAGCAGGGCCAGCAGCAGCCCGGGGACGACCCCGGCGATGAAGAGTTTGGCGATCGAAGTCTCCGCCGCCACGCCGTAGACGATCAGGATGATGGACGGCGGGATCAGTAGTCCCAGGGTGGCCGGGCCGCCTAGCGAGCCGATGATCTGCGCGTCGGGGTAGCCGCGCCGCCGCAGTTCCGGCAGGTTCATGCGGCCGACCGTGACGCAGGTGGCGGCCGAGGATCCGCAGACCGAGGCGAAGATCGTGCAGCCCAGCACGTTGGTGTGCAGCAGACGTCCGGGCAGGCGGTTGACCCAGGGCGCCAGGCCGCGAAACAGGTTTTCCGACAGGTTGGTGCGGTAGAGGATTTCGCCCATCCAGATGAACAGGGGCAGGGCGGTCAGGGTCCAGCTGCTGGAGCTGCCCCAGATGGTCATGGCCATGGCGTCGCCCGCCGCGCGGCTGGAAAAGAATTCCATGCCGAACCAGGCGACGCCCGCCAGGGTCAGGCCGACCCAGACGCCGCCGCCCAGCAGCGCGAACAGGACCACGATCAGGACGATGCTGGCCGAGATCTCATTCATGGTGGAGCTCCTCGGTGGGGGCGGGGCGTTTGCCCAGCAGTTCCAGGCAGAATTCGTCCAGGAAGGCGATGAAGAAAACCAGCGTGCCGACCGCCATGGAAATCTGCGGGATCCACATGGGCGTGGCGTCGATGCCGGTGGACATGTCCTGGAAGGACCAGGACTGCCAGACCAGGCGGGCCGAGTACAGGGCCAGGAAGCCCGACAGGGTGACGGCGATCAGCAGGGCGAGGATTTCCAGTCCGCGGCGGCCCCGGCCGCGCAGCATGCCGAGGATCAGGGTGACGCGGATGTGTTCGCCGTGCTTCAGGGTGCTGGCCAGGGCCAGAAAACCGGCGCCGGCCATGAAGTAGCCGGCATAGGCGTCGGCGCCGCCGACCGGAAAGCCCAGCAGCCGGCCCAGGATCGTCAGGGTCACCATCAGCAGCACGCCGATCATGCCCAGGCCGGCCAGCCAGGCGCTGGCGGTATAGAGTCCATCGAGAAATCGGCGCATGGTGCGTTCCTGGCGGTTTCTGGTTCAGCGCCGCGCGCCGTCCGGTGCGCGGCGAGGCGGCCGATGGGCCGCCCAGGAGACGATCAGCGGCTGGCGCGGTAGGTGTCCAGGATCTGTTTGCCTTCGTCACCGGCCTTGGCCGTCCATTCCTGGATGACCGTGTCGCCGACCTTGGCCAGATCGGCCTTCAACTGGGCGGAGGGTTCGACGATTTCCATGCCGCCGGCCTTGAGTTTGGCGATGGAGTCGGCGTCGACCTTGCGGGAGGCTTCCCAGCCGCGTTTTTCAGCGTCGGCCGCGGCCTTCAGCAGGGCGTCGCGCGAGGCCGGGGACAGGGCTTCGACCGCCTTTTTATTGGCGACCACGGCGTTCTTCGGGATCCAGGCCTGGACGTTGGTGAAGTACTTCATGTTTTCGTAGAGCTTGTTGTCCGCGCCGGTGGCGCTGGACGTGATCAACCCTTCGATGACGCCGGTGGCCAGCGCCTGGGACAGTTCGGCTTCCTGGATGGTGACGGGCTGGGCGCCGACCAGTTCGCCGATGCGGGCGGTGGTGGGGCTGTAGACGCGCCATTTCATGCCCTTCAGGTCGGCGCCGGAATTGACGGGCTTGTTGCTGTAGATGCTTTGCGGCGGCCAGGCCACGGCGTACAGCAGCACCATGCCCTGCTGGTCCAGTTTCTTTTGCAGGGCGGGCTTCTGGGCCTGGTAGAGCTTCCAGGCTTCGTCGTAGTTGCCGGCCAGGAAGGGCAGGCCGTCGATGCCGAAGGGCTGCCATTCGTTCTGGAAGCTGACCATGAAGAATTCGCCCGCCTGGGCCTGGTTGCCCTGCACGGCGCGCTTGATTTCCGGCATCTTGAACAGGGACGCGCCGGCGTGGACGGTGATCTTCAGGTCACCCTGGGTGGCCGCATCCACGTCCTTGGCGAACTGGGTCAGGTTCTGCGAGTGGAAATTGAACGCCGGGTAGGCCGAGGCCAGGTCCCACTGCGTGGCGGCCTGGGCCTGGACGGTGAGGCCCAGGCCGGCGACCAGGGCGGTGACGAAGAAAGTGCGACGCTTCATGAGGGACACTCCTGGAGAAGGATCGGGAATGGGGCATTGCCGCGCGACCGCAGACCGGCCCGGGCGATGGCTGACGACAAAGATAGAGCATCCACGGTCCGCCGCCTATCAGGGTTATCAACAATAAGAATATTTTTGTAGTCGATATAGCCTTGGATTGCTGGTTAATTTTTATAAATTGTTGAACAATTATGGGTCGGATTAATCGGCCGGCAGAGTCAGTCGACGTGGGCGGAATAGACCGACAGCACCATGCGTTCGGACTGGATCAGGTAGTTTTCCAGGTCCCGGGCGGCCGTCGCCGTGTCGCCCAGGTCGAACAGTTCCAGCAGACGGCCATTCAGATCGACAAAGGGCGCATGCAGATATTCGGGATCGTCCAACAGGCCGAAGGCCAGCCGCAGTTCGGCCGCGATGTCGGCGAACATGGCCGACAGCCGCGCGCTGTCGGCCAGCGCCACGATGCCCGCGTGAAACAGCATATTGGCCGACCCGACCTCCAGCCAGTTGCCGGCGTCGCGCATGCTGCGCGCGTGCTCCATGGCCTGTTCCATGCGTTTGTGGGCGGGATGGCGGGGCCAGGCCTGCGCCAGGGCCTGGCATTCGATCAGGCGGCGCACGCGGTAGATGTCGATGATGTCGGCGATCGACGGCACCACCACCGACACCCCCCGGTTCGGTTCGTGGCGCAGCAGGCCTTCCTTGGACAGGATGCGGAAGGCCTCGCGCAGGGTATTGCGCGATACTTCCAGCTGTTCGCTCAGTCCGGCTTCGGACAGCCGCTGCCCGGCGCGCAACTGGCCGTGGATGAGCTGCTGGCGGATGGTTTCCGCGACGGTATCGGTCAGGCTCGGCGCGGCGCTGGGGCTGGGATAATGGCGGGGATGCATGGCTATCCTGAATTGTTCAACAATCTGCAGTTTGTTTTGCCATGATAAGGAACGGACATGGACTTGAACAGCGATCTTGGTGAAAGTTTCGGCGCCTGGCGCATGGGCGACGATGCCGCCATGCTGGACATCGTCACCAGCGCCAACGTGGCCTGCGGCTTCCATGCCGGGGACCCGGCGGGCATCCTCGACACCTTGCGCGCGGCCGCGGCGCGCGGCGTGGCCGTCGGCGCGCACGTAGGCTATCCCGACCTGGTCGGCTTTGGCCGGCGCAATATGGACCCAACCAGCCGCGAACTGGTGGCCGACGTCATCTATCAGATCGGCGCCTTGCAGGGCCTGGCCGCGGCCGCCGGCACCCGGGTCACCTACGTCAAGCCGCATGGCGCCCTGTACAACACGATCGCGCACGACCGGCGCCAGGCGGAGGACGTCATCACCGCCCTGCTGGAACTGGACGCCGGTCTGGTCCTGATGGCGCTGGCCGGCTCGCCCCTGCTGGACTGGGCGCGCGAGCGCGGCCTGACCGTGGTGGCCGAGGCCTTTGCCGACCGCGCCTACACGCCCGGCGGGGCGCTGGTGTCGCGCCGCGAGGCGGGTGCCGTGCTGCACGATCCTGAGCAGGTCGCCGACCGCATGCTGGATCTGGTGCGCACGGGCGAGATCACCGCCATCGACGGCAGCCGCGTGCGCCTGCAGGCCGACTCCATCTGCGTGCATGGCGACAGCCCGGGGGCCGTGGCCATGGCGCGCGCGGTCCGGCAGCGGCTGGAATCGGCCGGCGTCGCCCTGACGCCGTTCACGGATGCGCGGACTGCATGAGCGTGCCGGGCCGCCCCAAACGCGCATTCCCCCTCGGGGGGACGGCGCGTAGCGCCAAGGGGGCTGCATGACGCCTCCCCGCTGTTTGCCCGCCGGCGACGGCGCCGTGCTGGCGGAACTCGGTTCGCTGGACGAAACCCTGGCGTTGTTCCAGGCGCTGGGCGCGTGGCCTGCGGGGGTGGAGGACGTGATTCCCGCCGCCCGTACGCTGCTGGTGCTGTTCCAGCCCTCCGTCCTGACCGCGCGGGACGCGGCCGCCTGGCTGCGGCGTGCGGCTGCCGGGCTGGGCGCGATGTCCGGCGGCGGCCGGACGCCGGAGGCGGCGGCCGTCCGGCGGGTGGAGATTCCCGTCCGCTATGCGGGCGAGGATCTGGAGGAAGTCGCCGCGCTGATCGGCCTGACACGCGCTGAGCTGATCGAGCGCCATACCGGCAGCGATTATCTGGGGGCCTTCGCCGGGTTTGCGCCGGGCTTCGTCTATCTGGCGGGCGGCGACCCCTGTTTCCACGGCGTGCCTCGACGGCCCGCGCCGCGCGTGCGCGTGCCGGGAGGTTCGGTGGCCGTGGCCGGGGATTTCAGCGCCATCTATCCGTCCGACAGCCCGGGCGGCTGGCAGTTGCTGGGCGAGACGCCCTGGCGCATGTGGGACATGGATCGAGCCGAGCCCGCGCTGGTGCAGCCGGGCTTCCAGGTCCGTTTCCGTGATCTGGAAGCGCCTGGGGCCGTGTACAGCCTGCCGGCTGCCGGGGAGGCGTCCAAACCGCCGTCGCCGGCGGCCGCGCCCGACGCTTCTGCACCCGCCCCCCTGGCGGCCTGCGAGGTGCGGGACGCGGGCCTGCAGACCCTGTTGCAAGACGAAGGCCGGCCCGGCCTGACGCGCCTGGGGGTGTCCCGCTCCGGAGCGCTCGATCGTGGATCGATGCGTCGGGCCAACAGGCTGGTGGGCAATCCGGACGGCTTGCCGGTGCTGGAACATGCGCTGGGCGGATTGCGGCTGGTCTGCCGTGGCCGGGCGGTGGTCGCGGTGACCGGCGCGGCGGCGCCGGTGGCGGTGACTTCGGCGTCGGGCATGCGCCTGCCTGCCGCAGCCGGGCATCCCTTTGTCCTGAACGAGGGCGACGAACTGCGGATCGGCCGGGTCCGCGCCGGCGTGCGCTGTTACGTGGCCGTGCGCGGCGGCTGGGCGGCGCAGCCCGTGCTGGGCAGTTGCGCCACCGACGTCCTGGCCGGCATGGGGCCTGCGCCCCTGAAGCGCGGCGACCGGCTCCCCATCGGCCGGTCCGTCCTGAGCGATGAACACGGTGAATGCAGCGAAAGCGCCGAAGCCGAACTGCCCCGCGCGGGGGACCAGGCCGTGTTTGACGTGATCCCCGGCCCGCGCGACGACTGGTTCGCTGCGGACGCCCTGGATCGGCTCCTGTCCCAGGACTGGACGGTGACGCCGCAGTCCAACCGGGTCGGCATGCGGCTGGCGGGGGCCGAGCCTCTGGTGCGCGCCCGCCAGGGGGAATTGCCCAGCGAAGGCACCGTCTCGGGCGCCTTGCAGGTGCCGCCCAGCGGGCAGCCCGTCCTGTTCCTGGCCGACCATCCGCTGACCGGCGGGTATCCGGTCATCGCCGTGGTGGCGGTCGGGCAATTGGACCGTCTGGCCCAGGTGCCAGTCGGCGCGCGCTTGCGCTTTCGCCGCGCGCCGTCCCCGCTGTAGGCGGGCCCCGGGTACAAGTCCCGATTGTGCATGCCCGGCTCCCGTCACTACCATGGGCGCAGCAGCATGGACAGGAAGATCGGTGTTCATCCAGCAGATTTCTCGTCGGCGGTTCCTGCAGACCGGGCTGTGCGGCCTGGCCGCGGGGGCCGGGCTGAGCCTGCCGCTGCTGCGTGAATCGTCTTCGGCCTGGGCCTCGACCTATCTGCGCCCGCCGGGTGCTTTGGGTGCTGCGGCTTTTGACGCGGCCTGCATCCGCTGCGGCCTCTGCGTCGAGGCCTGTCCATATGACACGCTGCGTCTTTTCGAGTTCGACGGCTCGACCCAGAGCGGCACGCCTTATTTTGTGGCGCGCGAAGTCCCCTGCGAGATGTGCGCCGACATTCCCTGCCTGCACGCCTGTCCCACCGGGGCGCTCGATCCGGGGCTGGAGGCGATCGGTGACGCCGAGATGGGGGTGGCCGCGCTCAGCCATCCCGAACTGTGCAACAGCTATGTCGGCAATTCCTTCTGCGATAGCTGCGTGCGCGCCTGTCCGCTGCAGGGGCGGGCCATTTCCCTGGCGATCGGTCCCACGCCGATGGGCGGCCTGTTCACGCCCGTCGTCGATCCCGACGTCTGCACCGGCTGCGGCAAGTGCGAACATGACTGCATCGCCGCGCCGGCCGCCATCCGCGTGAGCCCTCGCCATGCCTAAGAACCGCTACTTGCGGCTCAGGCGCGTCTGCCAGGGCCTGATCCTGACGGCTTTCACGCTCGGCGCCTGGCTGGGCCTGCCGCTCGCCCAGGGTACGCTGGCCGGCAGTGTCTGGTTCGGGCAGGTGCCCTTGTCCGACCCCTTCGTGCTGCTGCAGAGCCTGGCGGCGGGCCATCCGCTCGGCGGCAGCGCGCTCTGGGGCGGGTTCATCGTGCTGGCGGGCTATGCGCTGGCGGGCGGGCGCGTCTTTTGCGGCTGGGTCTGTCCCGTCAATCTGGTGACCGACGCGGCCCAGGGATTGCGCCGTGCCCTGGGGTGGCGCAAGGCCAGGGTGCTGCGGATCGACAAGCGGCTGCGCTACGGGATTCTGGCGCTGGGCGTGCTGGGCAGCGCCGTGGGCGGCGTGACGCTTTGGGAATTGGTCAATCCGATCAATCTCGTCATGCGGTCGCTGGTCTTCGGCCTGTGGCTGGGCGGGATCATGGCCGCGCTGGCGATCTTTCTGTTCGATTTCCTCGTGCTGTCCAACGGCTGGTGCGGACATGTCTGCCCGGTGGGGGCTTTTTACGGCGCGGTGGGCCGCTACAGCGTGGTGCGGGTGGCCGCCGCGCAGCGCGAAGCGTGCAACGATTGCGGTGAGTGTTTCGCTTATTGTCCGGAACCGCAGGTGATCAGCCCGGCGCTGCGGGCCATCGATGGACATGGCGTGCGGATCGACGACATCGATTGCCTGCGCTGCGGGCGCTGCATCGATGTCTGCGAGCAGCGGGTGTTCGAGTTTTCAGTCGCCGGCCCGGTGGCCTTGCGTCGGCCCCCCGGTTAAAGACCCGGGCATTTCGGCCGTAGACCTCGTATCAGGGTTCGTCGGCGTCATCCCGCCCGCCGGAACCCGATGACGGGATGACGCCATGAATCCTCTCGAACCGCTGGCTTCCTTTTTGCCGCCGCCCATCGGTCCCGCCGCCGGCGGCAAGACCTTTGCCCTCGGGAATGCCGCTGCGGATGAGGCCTCTTCGGCCAAGGCCTCGATTTCCGACCTGGGACGGGCGCTGTCCCATATGTCCTCCAAAACCGCGTCGAGCGCTTCAAAGCGCAACCAGGACATCGATGACAGCGATCTGCCCGATTCGGTCAAGACCCTGCTGCGGATGATCCGCGAGCTGCGGGAGAAATTGGCTGAACTGGCGCGGGAACTGCAAGAGGTCCAGGCCGACCCGCACATGAATCCCGAGGTCAAGCGCAGCCGCTTGCTGCAGCTTCAGGCGCAGATGAGCGCCTTGAACGGCGCGATGCTGATGGCCAGCCGGAAACTCACCAGCCTGATGCGCGACCTGAAGCTGGACAAGGCGCAGCAGATCAGCGCCGCGCAACTGGCGCTGAAGTAGCGGTTCCGGGGCTAGGATGCCTCGGCCGCCAGGGTCTGCGCGGCGCCGTTGCGGCGCCACTCGATGAATCCGATCGTGATGCCGCTGCCGCAGATGATGGCGATGCCCAGCCAGGAGACCAGGTCGGGGAATTGGCCCCAGATCAGCCAGCCCAGTATCGCAGCGCTGACGATCTGGAAATAGACGAAGGGGGCCAGCAGCGAAGCGGAGGCCCGCCGGTAGGCCTGGATCAGCAGGAAGTGCCCCAGGCAGCCCCAGAACCCCGTGCCCAGCAGCACCAGCCATCCGGATGCGGACAGGCG
The DNA here is from genome assembly GCF_042651965.1 of Castellaniella hirudinis. Classification (NCBI taxonomy): domain Bacteria; kingdom Pseudomonadati; phylum Pseudomonadota; class Betaproteobacteria; order Burkholderiales; family Alcaligenaceae; genus Castellaniella; species Castellaniella hirudinis. The sequence continues at coordinate 21,388 of NZ_JBHSDY010000002.1, read as the reverse complement.
CCCGGGCAGTGCGGTGAGATCCTGCCAATGAAAGGGCAGCATCAGCAGCGTGACAGCAGTCCCCACGGCGCCGCTCCAGATCAAGGTCGTATAGGAATCATCGACCGCCACCCGGCGCGATGAAATGTGCTGCACGGCCAGTGCGCAGGCCGTCATCAGCCCGAACAGCGTCCCCACGGGATCCAGCCCGGCGTCCGGTCGGACCACCACCAGCACGCCCAGCAGACCGAAGCCGGCCGCGACCCAGCGGGACGGGAACAGCGGTTCCTTGAGCGCCCAGGGGGCGACCGACAGCACGAGCAGGGGCGCCAGGAAGTTGATTGCGGTGGCCTGGCTCAAAGGCAGATAGCTTGCCGTCTTGAGGAACAGCATGGTGGCGGCCAGCATGGACAGGCCGCGCACCACCTGCGCCTTGGGCCGTTGGCAGCGCAGGGCCTGCCATCCCCGGGACGGGATGACCACGGCCATGGCCAGCACCATGTGCACCCCGTAGCGCACCAGGCACACGACGAGCAGGGACACGCCGACGTCGACGCCCATCAGGTATTTGCCGCTGGCGTCCAGTCCCGACAGCGCCCACATGGACGTGATCAGCAAGAGGACGCCCGACAGGGTCTGGCGGGCGGGATTTCCTGCGGGGTGAGGGGGCACGGAGTCGTCTTTGCTGTGGCGGGAGTGCCCACTATAGGCCATTTCGGGGGTGAAGCGTCGCGCGGCGCGCCCACGGGATGCCGCCGCCGCACGGCGCATGAATGAACATAGAATTATGCATGCAACGTAGGGTTTGCACTGATCCAATATGGACTGGATTCAAGACGGTGACCCTGTTATTGTATTCAGAATACATAATAAGCCCGGCCTGCGGCGACTGATGATGCCTCTACGATGTCGGTACTCAGGAGACTTCGATATGCCACGACGTGAAACGTTGCGACCCATGGCCTGCCGGCTGGGCTTTCTGGCTGCCGGCCTGGCCTTGAGCGGAACCCAGGTGTACGCGGCGACGGATCTTTCCAAGGTCTGTCCTTCACCCTTCGTCATTCAGATGGATTGGTATCCCCAGGCCGAGCATGGCCCTGAATACCAACTCCTCGGGGACGACTATAAAGTCGACGCCAAGAACAAGGTGGTGCGTGGTTCGCTCGTGTCCCGCGGCAAGCCGACCGGGATCGACGTGGAGGTCCGGTCGGGCGGCCCCGCGATCGGCAATATGCCGGTGCCGTCGGTCATGTACACCGATGATTCGGTCGCCGTCGGCATGGTGTCGAGCGACATCGCGATCTCCTTGTCCGGCGCCACCCCGGTCAAGAGCATCCTGGCCGTCTGGGAGAAAAGTCCCATCATGTTCATGTGGGATCCGGCGACGTATCCGGATATCCATACGATCGCCGATCTTGGCCGCAACCATGTCATCGTGCGTGTTTCTCCGTATGCGAAATACTCGAGCTGGCTGATTGCCAGCGGCCTGATGACCAAGGACGAGATCGACAAGTCATACGATGGCTCGCCTTCTCAATTCATCGCCTCGAACGGCAAGTATGCCCAGCAGGGCACGGCGACGAGTGAACCGTATCTCTACGAACACGAATTCAAGGCGTGGGACAAGCCGGTACGATTCCAGTTGCTGCATGATGCCGGCTTCAAACCCTATTTTGCCGCCGCGGCCGTCAAGCCCTCGAACATGGAGGCCCTCGCGCCGTGCCTGAAGCAGATCGTCCCGATCTGGCAGCAGGCGATCGTGGATTACGTGGCCTCGCCGGACCGGGCGAACAAGATCATCGTCGATACCGTCTCCCAGTTTCATGATTTCTGGACTTACAGCGCGCCGCGTGCGACGGCGGCTCATGCCGCGATCATGAAGCTCGGCCTGATGTCCAATGGCGACAACAAGACGATCGGCGACATGGAGCCGCAGCGGATCCAGGACCTGATGGACAAGATGCGCCTGGGCGGCGAGAAGATACCGGATCAATTGAAGGCGGACGATCTGCTCACCAATCAATTCATCGATCCTTCGATCGGCCTGCCTTGATGGCGACGTCATCCACCATGGCCCGGATGCCGGACGAAACCGACGCCAAGCCGGCGCCCGGCATCTCCTTTCGCAAGATCGGCATGCAGTTTCCGGATGGGACGGAAGCGCTCAGGGATGTGTCGTTCGATGTGAGCAAGGGAGAGTTCGTCAGCGTCGTCGGCCCTTCCGGTTGCGGAAAGTCCACGCTGCTGCGCATCGCGTCCGGCCTGGCGCCGGAGTCGTCGGGCGAGGTCCTGGTCAATCGCGACAACATCGGTTATGTCTTTCAGGACGCCACCTTGCTCGAGTGGCGTACCGCGTTGAAGAACGTCACCTTGCTGGGCGAGTTGCACGGATATTCCAAGGCAAAGCAAGAGGCGCTCGCCAGGGAGGCGATCGAACTGGTCGGCTTGAAGGGGTTCGAGAACCACTACCCGAAGGCCCTGTCGGGCGGCATGAAGATGCGGGTCTCCCTGGCGCGCGCGTTGACCATGAAGCCGGAGATATTCCTGTTCGACGAGCCGTTCGGCGCCGTCGACGAGATTACGCGGGAACACCTCAATGATGAGACCCAGCGGCTTTTCCAGAAAGAGCGGTTCGCCGGGCTGTTCATCACCCATTCGATCTCGGAGGCTGTCTACATGAGCACGAAGATCTACGTCATGTCGTCGCGGCCGGGGCGCATCATCGCAGAATTCGACGTGCCCTTTCCCTATCCGAGGACGCAGGAGATCCGATACAGCCCGGATTTCGGCGTGTTGTGCGCCCAGGTCTCCGAAAAACTGAGATCCGCCTGAGCGGCGCGGCGCTGAAGGGCGCTGAAAAGAGTGGAGCATTCGATGCACGTATTGAATGGTTTCAAGAGGAAGATCCTGCCGGGTATCCTGTTCGGGATATTCGTGCTCGCCCTCTGGTACTTCATTTCATATGTCATGCTGGACCCCAGCAAGCGTTTCCTGCTGGTGCCCCCGGATCAGGTCCTGACGTCGGGTTTCGGGAATCTCGACACGCTGAAGGAAATGTTCGCCGGCCTCTGGTCGAGCACCCGGGTGGCGGTGATCGGCCTGCTCATCTCCGCGGGGCTCGGATTCTCGGTGGCGATCGCCATGAGCCAGACTCCGCTGATCGAACGCGCCTTGTTTCCCTATATGGTGGCCCTGCAGGCGATTCCGATCCTGGCGCTGGTTCCCCTGATCTCGTTCTGGGCCGGATTCGGGCAGACGTCACGGATCATCGTCTGCGTGCTGATTTCCCTGTTTCCCATCATCGTCAATACGCTGTTCGGCCTGCAAAGCGCCAAGGCGGGCGCGCATGATCTGTTCACGCTGCATCATGCCAGCCGTTGGGTGCGCTTGCGTAAATTGATGTTTCCCGCGGCGCTGCCGGCCATCTTCGCCGGATTGCGGATCTCGGCCGGCCTGTCCGTCGTGGGGGCGATCGTCGGCGATTTCTTCTTCGCGCGGGGCGAGGTCGGCATCGGACAACTGATCCGCCAGTATTCGAACGAACTGGCCGGCGCGGAATTGCTGGCCGCCATCATCCTGTCGTCGGCGCTCGGCGTCGTGGTGTTCCTGATCTTCGGCTGGATGTCGAAATTGTTCATCGGCAAATGGGCCGGATCCTCGTGACCGTCCCGCGCGCCGCGCCGCTCGTCCGGTGAGCCGCGGCGGCCCGGCGCTCAGGCGACGCGGTTCAGCAGCGGCGCATCCGCCAGCAGGTTCCGCACGTTGCTCCATTCCCGCTGGCGATTGAGCCGGATGTCGTCCGGGGTGAGCGAGCCGCCCGCCGTGTGCGGCGTGAAAGCCAGGTTCGCGCCGGGATCCTCCGCCGCCAGGCGCAGCAAGGGATTGTCGGGCCGCGTCGGCTCCCAGGCCCAGCCGTCCGTCGCCAGCCCGGACAGTTTGCCGGAGCGGAAGGCTTGCGCGACGGCGGCCTCGTCGAGGCTGGAACTCGATCCCGCGGAGACCAGGCAGGCCCCGTCCTTCATGCCCGCCAGAAAGTCGCGCCCGATGGGAGGCTCGTCCCCCGCGATATGCGGGAGCAATGCGCAGAGGAAATCGCTTTCGGCCCGTATCGCGCGGGCATCGGCGTACACCAGGCCGTACTGCGCTTCGACTTCGGGCGGCAGCGGGGTGCGCTTGTTGTAGAGGATTCTGCAGCCGAACGGCCGGAGCAGGACGGCCAGTTCGCAGCCGACGTCTCCGAAGCCGATGATGCCGATGGTGCAGTCGGCGATGCGGCGGATGCCTTGTCTCCGGGTCCAGTTGATGGCGAAGTAATTGCCGTCGCATTTCCGGGGCTCCTGGGCATCGGCTTGCGGATGCGTCAGGATGGATTCGCAGTCCCTGAACCGCTTGGCCAGTGACAGGATCTGCATCAGGACGTGCTCCGCCACCATGGCGCAGCTTCGCAAGGGCCAGTTGCAGACCGGGATGCCGGCCGCGCGCGCCGCCTGCAGGTCGATGTCCTGGGTCATGCGCCCCAGCCGCTGGATGAGCTTCAGCCGCCGGGCGGCGGCGATGGCTTGCGCGTTCACGGCGCCCAGTCTTTCGGTGACCAGGACGTCGGCGTGCGGCAAGCGTTCGATCAGCTCGTCCTGCGTCGGGCGAAAGCAGATCTCGACGTCGACGCCGGCCGGGGCGGCGTCCAGCGCGGTCCGCTGATGCACGGCTTCCCGGGCGGTGGCGAATAGGACCTTGAGTGGTGTCATGGCGCATTTTCCTTGGGGGCGGATGCGGAGCGTCCGGGGATGAGGGCGTCGAGTTCTGCGTAGTCGGGGAGCGGCGCTGCGCTGATCCGCCCGCGGTCGAGCACCAGCCGGTCGGACTGCGGTCTCGACATCATCTCGTTCAGCGAACGCGCGTTGAAGAGAATGAGCCTCGCGGCGGACCCCGGGCGCAGCGAGCCGAGGTCGAGGCCGCCCATCAGCCGCGCGGCGTTCGGCCCGCTGAGGCGCGGCGCGTCGGCGATGGGGTGATCGAGGTGCAGAATGCGCACGGCCTGGCGCAGCGTGTCCAGCATGTCGTGATCGCCGTACGGGAAAAAGGGATCCCGCACGTTGTCGCCGCCCACCGCGACCGTCAGCCCGGCCGCCAGCATTTCGCGCACCAGCGTCACGCCCCGCCATCTCGGCGTGGCGCCGGTTCGGCGGTCCTGCAGATAGAGGTTGGCCGTCGGCAGGGTGATGATGCCCACATGCGCGGCGGCGCACAGTTCGAGCGTCTCCTGGACCTGGCGCGCGTCCTGCAGGGCGAGGCTGCAGCAGTGTCCGCAGACGATCCGCCCCGGGAATCCGGTGCGAAGCGCGGAGCGCGCGATCCGCTCGAGCATGCGCGAGGCGGCATTGCCCGTCTCGTCCACGTGAAGATCCACGTCCAGGCCGCGCCGGGCGGCGCGCTCGAACAATTGGTCGAGGCTCTCGTCGATGTCGTCGGGCATGCGGGTCTCGCCGTCCGGCAGGCGCAGGAAGGCGCCGACGATGCCGCCCGCCTCGCCGACGAGGTCGAGCAGCCGCTCCCCGAAGGGCGTGGCATAGATGTCCGCGCCGGCCAGGGCCACGGCCTGCAGCGTGATCCGGCCGCGCCATTTCTCGCGCAGGTCCTGGAACACCTCCCACGTGGTCTCGGCCTGTTCCGCGTGCGAGTCGAGATGGGTTCTGATCGCGGCAACCCCGTGATGCGCCGCGCAGCGCAAGGCAAAATCCATCCGCTTCTCGATGTCCGCCCTGGACCAATGGCGCAGGCGGTCCGCCATCGACCCTTCGCGCGCTCCCGAGAAGCTCCCGTCCGGGTTGCTCGCCCGGGGAAGGATTTGCGTCTTGTCCAGGTGGGCGTGGCAGTCGAGGAACATCGGCCAGACCTGGCGCCCCGCCAGATCGACGTCGACGAACCCGCCGTCGCGCGCCGGGTCGCCGGGCTGCCCGGAGGGCGAGAGCGCCGCGAGCCGGCCCTGGTCTATCAGGATGTCCACCAGGGCGGCGCCCTCGGCGTCCTGCTCCCAGGTCGCCGTCGAAGGCACGGATTCGATCAGGCACAGCGGCACTCGTGCGCGCCTCAGGGCGATCCTGGGCGCAGTCGGAATGTCCGGATACCTCACGACAGAGGCCAGCGAGGATTGTCCGCGGGTACGTTCGCCCGTTTTTTGAGATCGGGCAGGCGCCGCCGCGCCTCGGCGACGATGGCGCGTTCGTCCATGGTCAGGATCTCGCCGCCGCTGACGATGACCTTGCCGTCGATCACCACGGTATGGACGTCCGAACCTTGCGCGGCGAAGACCAGCGTCGCAACCGGATTCCAGATGGGGGAAAGGTGGGGCGCATCGGTGTCGATGGTGATCAGATCGGCTTTCTTGCCGGCTTCGAGCGAGCCGACCTGATCGTCGATCCCCAGCGCGCGCGCGCCGTGGAGGGTGGCCATTTCAAGCGCGGTCTCGGCGCGCAGGCTGTTGCGGCTCTTGCCATGTGACCTGGCGATCTGGCAGACCACGCGCAGGTCGCGCAGAAGATCCATATTGGCGTCGCTGACGGTGCCGTCGCAGCCGAGCGCCACGTTGACGCCCGCCTCGAGCATTTCGACGACGCGCGTGGGGCCCCAGGCGGACGTCGCGTTGTTGGCGGGGCAGTTCGCCACGGATGTGCCGGTTTGCGCCAGTAGCGCGATGTCCTCGCTGTCGGCCGCGGTGCAGTGCGTCAAGACCGCGTTCGGCCCCAGGATGCCCAGTTGGTAGCCGTAGTCCATATGGCTGCGGTAGCCCAGACTGCGCGCGTATTCGTTGTCGCTTTCCAGTTCCGAATGATGGATGGTGAGGCGCATGCCGTGTTCTTTTGCGACAGCGGCCACGCGCCGGTAGAGATCCGGGTTGGCGGATTCGTCGGCGGTGCGGCATCCGAACCAGACCTGGATGCGCCCGTTCGCGGCCCCGTGCCATTGCTTGTGCGCGGCCAGGGTTTCGGCGATCCCCTGGTCCGGTTCGAACCAGGCCGAGAGGGGCCAGCCGACGCGGTCGCGATAGGCCGGCGAGACGTCCATCACGACCTTCCCGAGCGCCGCGCGGATGCCGGAGTCGACGCAGACCTGGGCGATGCCGTCGAAACCGTGGTTGGCGGAGGTCATCGACTCCAGGAAACTCGTCGTCCCCGATTTGAGCATTTCGAGGATGCACAGGGAGGCGGACGCCGCGCCGTCTTCCGGGGTCATCGTCCCTTCCATCGGGAGGATCAGGCGGTAGAGCCAATCGTGGAAATTGTCCGAGCGGGCGTTGCGTTCCCCCGCCGCCCGGAAAAGCGCCTGGCTCAGGTGGACGTGCGTGTCGATCAGCCCGGGCGCGATGATGTGGCGGCTGAAGTCCTGTATGGGAAGATCGGGGAAGCGGGCCTGGATTTCAGCCGTCTTTCCCACCCCGACGATCGTGTCGCCGATGACGGCAACCGCCCCGTCCGCGATGACTCGCCTGTCGCGGTCCATGGTGATCACAGTGGCGTGGGCGAAAATGAAGCCGGGGCTGCTGGTCAAATCAATCTCCTCGTGTCTCGAGCAGAACACCGCCCGGCAGGCGGCTGTTTTCTAAGAGAGAATTATGAATTTTGCATACAGTATCACTGTCGTGACCCGAAATCCAGCGCCAGGACGTCCGATTGGAGTAAGCCCCGGGTCCGGCCCGAAGGCCGCCATGCCCTCGGTTACTTGGTCGTATAGCCGCCGTTGATCAGGATGGTCTGGCCGGTGATCCACCAGCCGTCGCTGACCAGATGGCGGATGAAAGGCACCACGTCCTCGATGTCGGTCAGCCCCGTCCGGCTGAAGGGCGACAGCGCCGCGGCGGTCTTGTGATAGGCCACCGCGTCTTCGCCTTCGGCCGGATAGAAAAAGGGCGTATCCATCGGGCCGGGGCCGACGGCCGTCACCGAGATGCCGCGCGCACCGAATTCCTTGGCTGCGGCGCGGGTGAAGTGTTCCACCGGCGCCTTGGTGCCCGCATACGAGGCGTAAAAGGGCGTGAAGGCGCCCAGCAGCGAGGTCACCAGGGTGCAGATCTTGCCGTTGTCATTGACGTGGCGGCCTGCTTCCTTGAGGAAAAAGAACGCGCTCTTGGCGTTGACGGCGCTCATCTCGTCGTATTCGGCTTCGCTGATCTCCAGGATCGGCTTCTTGAGCACCTTGCCGACGGTATTGATGGCGATGTCGGGGCGGCCGACGGCGGCGACGGCGTCGGCAAACAGTTTTTCGACGGCTGCGGCGGTGCTCAGATCCGCCTGGATCGCCACGGCCCGGGCGCCGGCCGCCTGCAGCGCCGCCACGGTGGCGTCGGCGTCGGCGCGGGAGGACGCGCTGTTGTAATGGATGGCGATCGCCTTGGCGCCCTGGGCGGCCAGGTCGCGGGCGATCAGGCCGCCCAGGTTTTTGGCGCCGCCGGCGATGAGGACGGTCTTGCCTTGAATGCTGTGCTTGGACATGAAGGGTTTCCTTGAGGGCGAGGGGAGAACGGTTTTGACTGTATTCGTAAATGAAATACAGATAAATCGTTTTTCTATTGATAGACTATCCAGAAATCATGACCAATGAGTCCCATGGATCGCATCGATCAACTTCGCATCTTCATCCGGGTCGCGCATAGCGGCGGGTTCACCAACGCTGCGGGACAGCTCGGCGTGCCCAGGCCGACCGTCTCTCTGGCCATCCAGCGGCTGGAAGCTTCGCTGGGGGTGCGGCTGTTCGATCGGACGACGCGCCGGGTCAGCCTGACCCGGGACGGCGACGCCTTGCTGGAGCGTGCCGCCGCGCTGGTGGCCGACAGCGAAGAACTGGAACAATTATTCAGGCCGCGGGGCCGGGCCTTGACGGGCAGCCTGCGCGTGGACCTGCCCAGCCGGCTGGCGCGGCGGCAGGTGGCGCCCGCGCTGCCGGCATTCCTGGCGCTGCACCCCGGCATCGACGTGGATCTGGGGTCCAGCGACCGCGCAGTCGACCTGCTGCACGAGGGCATCGACTGCGCGCTGCGTGTCGGTGAACTGCAGGCCAGCAGCCTGGTGGCCCGTCCGCTGGGCGTATTCAGGCTCATCAACTGCGCCAGCCCTGCCTATCTGGCACGCCATGGCGTGCCGCAGCAGCCCGGCGATCTGCTGCAGCACCAGGCCGTGTGCTATGCCTCGCAGCCGGGCGCGCGGGCGGCGCGCTGGGAATGGCAGGAAGACGGCCAGGATCGGTCCCTGGTGATGCCGACCCGGGTGTCGGTCAATAATGTCGAGACCTACATCGCCTGTTGCCTGGCCGGCCTGGGCCTGATCCAGATTCCGGCCTTCGACGTGCGCGAGCATCTGGAGTCGGGCGAATTGGTCGAGGTGCTGCCGGACTGGCTGGCCGCGCCGATGCCGGTGCAGCTCGTCTACCCGCATCAGCGCTATCTGTCCCACCGGGTGCGGGTCTTTGGCGATTGGCTGGCGGAGATCCTGGCCCCGTGCCTGGGGGCGACGAAAGAGGCGTGAAGCCGGGGACGGGCGGTGATCGTCCTGGCCGCCCGGACAAAGAAAAACCGCCTAGGTTGTTGGCCCCTAGGCGGTTTTCAAGCCTGTTTCGAGAACAGGGTAATTCTGGCGCGGCTGGCAGGATTCGAACCCACTACCCCTTGGTTCGTAGGCAATAAATTATTACTTTTGCATGTATGCTGGTGGACGTGTGTGGACATTGAATATCCAGTGTGTATGCGGGTTACGGGCTATAATTTCGTCTATGGCTATCCACTCTGATCAATCTGCAGCTAGTGGATTTATGGGGTTAAAAATGGGGTTAAAAGAAAATTATGGCTTCATCCAAGCTCACGATCATCGAGTTGAAGGCCCTAACGGCTGAGGATGGAGGAAGAGTTCTTAGAGAGCCGGGAGGGATCGAAGGCCGTGTGAGAGCCGGTGCTCGGGGGCTTACCGTGCAATTCCGTTTTATCGGATCGTTCCTGGGCAAGCGCCGTGACTTTTTCCTCGGTGCATGGCCAAAAAAGTCTCTTGCTGACATCCGAGTAGAGAGGGACCGAATACACCAACTTGTCAGGCAGGGAATTGACCCCGTTGCTGCAAAACAGGCTGCGCGCATCGAGCACCAAAAAGCTATGGAGGCTTCCATACAACAGGCCGAGCAGGAGCGCCTGTACAAGCTCAAAGTCCATGATCTCTTTGACGCATGGGTCGCGGATGGCGTGGCCAGGAAGGACGGCAATGCAGAAATTCGTCGTTCCTTTGAGAAGGACGTTCTGCCCATTGTCGGCGAAAAGGAGTTGCGTCACCTGGCGGATAAAGACATCTTGGTGATGCTGCGTAGGCAGATGGCGCGGGGGGTGATCCGTCTGTGCGTCACCACATTCAAAGACTTCAGTCAGATGCTGGCCTGGGGGGAAAAGCGTCAGCCTTGGCGCCGATTGCTGGCGAATGGCAATCCTGCCGCCCTCATTGACATCAATACGCTGCTGCCAGACGACTACGAGGAGGAGCGCGACCGGACACTATCGCCTGCAGAGCTCAGGGAGTTGGGTCAAATTTTTAGGCAGATGGATGAAGCCTATGCCGCCGCGCCGAACAGACGTGCTACCAGCCGCCCAATGGACGTGAAAACGCGGTTGGCTCTGTGGATATGCCTGGGCACGATTTGTCGCATTGGTGAGCTGCTGATGGCCCGCTGGGAGCATGTAGACCTGGAGACAGGTATCTGGTTCATTCCGCGAGAAAACGTCAAGGGGAAACGCGGCAAGAAGCAGGAGCAGTATGTGTTTCTGTCGGACTTCTCTAAGCGGCAGTTTCAGGCACTGCATGATCTGACAGGGACAAGTCCCTGGTGCTTCCCATCACGGAACCGGCGTGATGAGGATACGCATGTCTGCCTGAAATCAGTCTCCAAGCAGGTTGGAGATCGGCAAATCCGCTTTAAGAACCGTAGCAAACCATTGAAGAGTCGCGCCTTTGATAATTCCCTGGTGCTGGCCGATGGCGTCAACAATGAATGGACTCCCCACGATCTACGCCGCACAGGCGCCACGATGATGCAGAGTCTCGGTATATCGCTGGATGTCATTGATCGCTGCCAGAACCATCTTTTGCCCGGTAAGGTTCGCCGTGTCTACCTGCGGCATGACTATGAGGCAGAAAAAAAGGAAGCCTGGCGACGGCTGGGGGAGCACTTGGACACGATCTTAGTGTAAGGCACATTAACACCCGATAAACCCCATTTCGACCGAAATCAAGGAGGTTTAAAGGGGAAGCCGTTCCTATTGTTCCTTTCTTTTATTTAGGGCTTCTTGGAAAGAAAGGTATTCCACGCGATTCTTTGATTTCTTGACAAACCGTTGTTTTTGTCTTCAGTGTCAATATGTATGCTAAAAACAGGAGGCCAGCAGTAAAGCCCGGATTGTCTTATTTTTTCTTCAAAACCCCAGGAAGATAGTAGTTCATGTCTTTCATTATATGCCTGAAGAGATGATCCTTGTATTTTAAAATGCTCAACCCTAGGATCTATAATTATTGAGTCAATAAATTTATGTGGTTCAATTTTAATATTAAGTAAGTTGGCGGTTTCCCTTGTGTTCTCCTGTAAAACAATAGGGCGAACTTCATGCTCAGCAGCAAAGGCATCTCTCTTAAAGGAAAGGAGAGTCGCTGCTATACGTGGGGCACTTCCTGGGATTGGGAGATGGCGATACAGTAAATCATAAACATGGCTATTGATTTTTGTTTCTGGAAGGTATTTTATCTTTTTGATAAAAGAGAAATTTTTTCCATTAATGTCCCTTAGCCCGTTAGAGAGGGCGTCCATGAGTTTTCCTACCGTGGTGGATATTAGAATGGCCTCATTTTGATCTTTGGGTCTTGGAAAGTTATGTGATTTTTCCTGGGGGTGTTCTTGTGTAAGGCATATGCTAGAATATGCTCTCAACATTGTGTCGTTTATTTTTTTTGTTGTCCATGATTGAGAAAATATATTAAAGCCACTTCCGTCTATTATTTTTTGATCATAAGCTGAATCATTCGATGAAAATATAATTTGTACGGGGCGATTGGCTAGTTCATAAGGATCCTCCCACATTTCGGGACGTACTAAAACAAGATTTCCCTTAACAAGTAGGCTTTCGGCCCAGCGCCAAGTGACATACCTATAGATTGGCGTATCAGGGCTTAAACTATCATCGAGAATAGTATTCATGGTTCCTGTTTCGTTTTTACGGAGCCAACCTCTCCCTTAGGGAGAGGACCTTTGCTCTTATAGTCATAGTGCTGCTCCTGAGATTCGTGAAGCACACTATCAGCCACCCTAGCGATCATAGACCATTTAGTCATCGTCAACAGAGCTGGGGCCACGACAATGATCAGCATCGGCATGAGAGCCATGACGCTCATGATGACCGCCATGACACCAATAAAGCTGAGCCAGAGTTTCCAAATTTGAGGCATGTTCTCCCCCCCCCCTTGTCAGATCAATCCTGCGCATTCGTTAGGCAGCTTACTCATGTCACCGCCCAGAGCCTCGTACGTCTTTCGGCATGCGGCAGTCAATGAACTTTCATGGAAGCTCCCCGCTTGTGACTTGAGGAGGTCTTCCTTGATGTGATTAACATCGACGGCAGACATAACGTCCCCAATGAACTCAGAAAAATCGATCTGCGAAAAGTCGATTGACTTCAGTTGGGCAACGGTGAAGCCGTCGCAAGACGGGCTTTCCTCATCCCCCCACCCCATACCGAGTTGCGCACGTCCCTGAACGTTGATGATCTTGGCTATCTTGCTGTTGTAGCAGCAGTAGCTTCGTTTTCTGGTGATGCACACGCCCAGGATTTCTTTCGAGCACCAATCGCCAATCTGGTCTGAGCAAAGGCCTGCCCCACGTTTCATAGCCAGCTTGGCTTCTTCTTCGTTGCATGTCATCGCCTGCATCACCACGTGCATGCCAACGGCAAACGCAAATGCGTAAGGATTGAAGTAGATATTGAATCCGCCAGCTTCCCCGAGCACCATGCCGCTGGTTCCCAGGAATGATCCGGTGCCTCCGATAGAGAAGCCGTACATCCCAAAACCGGGGTTTGCAAAACTGTCGAGAAAGGATTGTCCGCCAGGGAGATTTCCACCGATAGCGGCAGACCAACCACTGGCAAGCCAGTTAGCGGTATCACCATAGAGGGTGTCAAAAACAAACTTTGAACCTGCACGAGCAGCAAAGCCAGTGGCACCTGAGATGAACTCTCCCATGACGGCATTGTTGCTTCTCGCGGATGTGTCGGTGCTGCAGCAGTTCTTCAGTCCTGCGGCCCGCTTCGACCGGCAGATCCCCGCCTCCCCGTGGAAGATGTCCAGCCCGTCTGTTGCGTACACTCCGATCTGGCGCCCAGTCTCCATGCCGGTGATGACTTGAGCGAAATCCAGGTCAGGCGGATAGCTGGTATCCCAACAAACTCCGCCGATGCAGATGTTCCGGTCGCCACAGAATTCAATTTGATGCGTTTCGGCTGGTTTTGTGATGCAGCGATACTCGATTTCCCACTCGTTGCAGCCAAAATAACCGTCCTGATTCAAGCACCTTCTGCCATAGGTGCTGCATTTTTCGTCAGCCTCAAGGGGCTCACAGGTATTGACGGTATCGTTGGTTGAGCAGGTATATTCCCTGCGGTATTGCCAGCAGCCTCCGACTTCTTCCAAGGTCACGTCGTACCCGTTGATTTTTTTGACCGGGGTTTCATCAACACACACCCTGGCTGTCTTCATACACCGCTGTACATTGGTTTTGTCGTCAACATCGCCCGGCGTTGTCACAGGAACGCAGATATCCTTTATTTTTCCTGGAGCGCACACCTGATCGCCCGATGCCGGATCAGTCAGGTATTCCGTGCAAAGGGTGTCCACGGCCTCTGTAGCCTTGCATGGCGGAAAATGACCGCCCACAGGCATCTGGGCCTGGGCCAGCGTGGCAGTCAGAATCAGAGTGACGGTCGCGAGAATTTTCCAGGCGCTCATTTCTTCTTGTCCGGCTCTTGGTCGTGAGGCAGTCTTTGCCAGTACTTCACCTCGCCGTCTTCGCCACGCTCTGCACGTGGGATGTAGATTTCAGGCGGACGGCCTTGTGAAATATCGGCACCAAAAACCTTCTTGGCTGCAGCGGACTGAGCTTGGCCCACCGCCTGCCTGCTGGTCACCAGCGTCTGCGCTGTGTCCTGCGCAGCCCCGTGCGCAGCTGCGGCAGTTGAGGCACCGGATTCACGACCATCGTGATCGGCCAGAGCTCTGCCTCGGGCCTCGACTCTGGGGCTCTGCTGCGTTGTCAGCCAGGCATGCTCTGCCTGCTGCTGGGCGTCATCAAGCGACTTCAGGCCCTCGCGACCGCCAGCTTGTGCGACGCCCTCCTGGTGCTGGTTACGAAGGCCGTCCATCCCTCGGCGCACTCCGGCACCTCCGCCGTCAGTGTCGTCGGTCACGACAACGCCCTCTTGTAGATCGGCTGCTGACCGGAGGCCATGCACTGCGCCGGTTTGGGCGACGGCGCTGGGTACACTTGTCCCAAGGCCTGCTGCCGACACAGCCAGACCACGCACATCGTCACCTATCCCTGCATTACGCCCATGATCTGCAGCCACGGCAGGTACAGCAGCCACTTCGCCTAGGATCTGGCTGGCGAAGCCTTGGTCATAGCGCTGCACCGTGAGCCATTGCGCCACTTCGTCTTGCCCGGGCAGTTGGGACTTTCCATTGCGGGTCAGGTAGGCCAGTTGCGCGGAGTAGACCGCGCCAGCAGCTTCGCTGCTGTTTTCTGCGGCCAGTTCCCGGTATCGCTCGTTAATCCGACGCGCCCAGTTGTGACCGCTGGTGCCCATCGCGGAGTCCTCTTCCACGGCTCGACCAAATGACGGAGCACTCAGTTCACGCTTCCAGGAGGCGTCCCGTGTCCTGGACGAAACGGCTTTCCATTCTTCGCGGTCCTGGGTAGCCCGCTGCTTCTGATCCTGGTAGGAGTCGGATGCGCGGCTTGTATCGTCGGATAGGATGCCCCCACGAGCGGCGTACTGATCTTGGGCCTGAGTGACGTATTGATCGGCGTATTGAGTGCCGGCGTGGATGCCCTTGCTCAGTGCTTCGCGAGCCTCGGCGCTTTCCGTGCTCCGATAAACCTCAGCAGCGCTTGTCCCTGATCCCAGCGCCTTGAATCCGGCAGAGATTTCTGCACGCACATCCGCGCCATAGCCACGATCCTGGGCGATTTGGAGAGCGACACCCTCGGACTCGTGCAGGGTGTCCATTCGTTGCAGGCTGTGTGCTCGACCGTCGGAACTGGTCCACGATCCGCCACCCAGTTCCTGTACGGCGCTGCCGACATACCGCTCTGCCGCACGCATTTGGGCGACTTGAGAGTTGAGAGATTGTGCATGTGCGGACTCCTCGACGTGCCGCAGAGAGTCAGAAACCGAGAATTTTGGCGCTTCGTAGTCGGCGCTTTGCGAGCCGGTCAATTGGTTGCTGGTTTGTACGGCAGTTGTCTGTACCAACGGCTGCACGGCGCCTGTTCTGGGTGCGGCCTGCGACTCGTCCACGTAATCCCTGGCCGAAAGACGATTGGCCCACCCAGCCATCGCATATGCCGAGCCGGTCAGAAGGCCCAGCGTCAACAGCGGCGTGGCTGCGAGCATATCACTGGCCATGGCCAGATTTGTGGAGAGCACGTCGTACATGTAGGTGGCGTAGTTCTCCGATGTGAGGCCTGCTGCGGGAAGTTGTCGGATTTTTTCTTCGACCTGCCACTGGATGAAGGCGTTGATGACGGCGACGAATGGCAGCCACGAAAAAACCCACAGACCAAAGACGAAATACTTGGCGAGATAGCCGACGATTCCAGCGCCTTTCAGAAGGCCGTACAGGAAAATAACAACACCAAATGCGAAAAACAGCATTTGGAGCAAGACCATTGCTGGGAACATCGTCTTGGTGAACAAGCTGGCCGATGCCGCAGAGTCGATCTTGTAAGCCTCCATCGAGTCATGCTGCAGCTGGGTGCAGTTTACGAAGGCGGAATTTGCATACGCTGAGTTGGCGCATCGATACGTATCGTTCACCAGATTACGCACTAAGGCGGTTCGCATGAACTGCTGCGCAGACTGACCTGTGAATCCGAGAAGATGGTTGAACGAGTCTTGGTAGTCGGCATAGGTCCAATGGTCAACACCACCAGCCGCACCCCTTTGAGCGTCCTTCACGTTGTTGTTGATCAGACGATTCACGTCAGATTGGTTCGACCCGTTTCCTGTTTCAAAGATGTCAAACCTTCGTGCGAGAAGGTCTTTCGCCTGGCTGCAGGAGACCACTGCCGCTGTCGGAAGAGAGGTGGTTGTGTTGCCTGCGCCCGCACCGATGTACGTCTCGACAAGGCCCGTGTTCCTGCCGTTGTCAATCAGGTACTGGAACAGATCAGGGTTGGTGGCCAGGGCTTGCGCGTTAATTGCTGTATTTTTCGTGCAGTCCAAAAGATAGTTTTGGAATGATTTTGCGAAGTCGCCTGATGTTCTTTCCAGACCACCACGCATCGCAAACAACAGGTTCAGCGGTGTGGCGAAGCCCTTGTCGCTCACCGACATGTAGCTGCCGGATGTTGACGCGAGGGCAGTGTCCAAAACCTTGAAAATTTCGTAGCTCACGCCACTAAAAATTGCGGCAGGCGCTGCCAGGACCAGCGGCACGTTATCGACCACGGCGACGGACTGATCGCCGTACACGCTCTGGAGGGTCACCCTTGTCGGCGCAAAGCCCAGCGCCACCGCGATGGACATCATCAGGGCGTGTTCAGTCCAGGTGTGGGTCTTGATCATCCCTGAACCGATGTTTTTTTGAATGTAGTGCCAGGCGCCGGTCATGATCGCGAACATCGCGCCCATCAGGGCAGCGGACCAGATGAGCGTTCCACTCCCGAAGACCATCGCGACGCCGTTCAGGACCGAGTAAAAATAATCGACGCCGCCAGTGACGTAGACGGTGAGATTCGGCATGACCGTCCCTTTCCCGACTCAGGCAGCCGCCAGGGCGGTGCCTGTGCCGATCAGCTGCAGGCTGCCGTTTAGGTGCAAATCACCCGTCAGGTGTGCCTCCCCGCCCACCACGGTTGCGCGTCCAGCGTCGCCGCCCGACAGGCGGACCCGACCACCGACATGTGCTCTGTCACGGACTACGATCACGTCGGTCAGGATTGCGTGGTCGCCTACTCGGGCGTCACCTCCAACCCACCCGATGGCTTCGAGGATCGCCCAGTCTCGGATCTGTGCACGCTCCAGGACCAGCACCCACGGCCCTACCCACGCTTGCCCACTGACCAGTGCATCGCCAGACACATTGCCCGCGACACGCGCATTCCCGCCCACCCACGCCTGGCCCTCGTGGCTGAGATTTCCCTCGTCCCAGAGGAAGCCGCCAAGATCTCCGGCGCGGACTCCGTGTGCGGGGATGTCCACCAGCGCACGGATTCGGTGCATGTTTCCGCTGTAGCAGTCCAGCGGCTCTACAAAGTCGTTTGTTAGCAGCTCGAATTTTTTGATCATGATTTTTCCCGCTGGAGTGCGTCAAATCTGCGCCGCCGAGGGTTGGCGGCGCAGGTCGAGGTCAGTCTTCGGTAAAGCTTTCATGCGCATTGCGGACGGCCGCAGCCATATCGGTCGCCGTCCACACGCGGAGCGCGAAATTTTCGTCGTCCAGGCGGGTCAAAGGGCCGACGCTGGTGAGTTCGGCCTCCTCTACCATGAGTTCGACAATTTCTTGCTGAAGCGCCGCGTCATTTGCCCCTCTCAGCGCTTGCATGACGCCTTCGTCGTTCAGCGCGTCGCCGAGAAATCTGCCAGCCGCTTCCCGGCGCTGCGCTTCTTGGACCCTCGTGTCCTCAAAAATCAGATAGCCCAGCGAGATCGCGGCCTGGCCCTCCGGGCCGTCGAGGTCAAGTCCGGCCTCCTGGCACTCCTGCAGAAGTTCGCGTGTCACAGCCTCCCGGTCTTGGATAGACAGCCGCCCGTGTCGAGTGGCATCGCTCCAGGCGCCGCGCGAGGCTTCGATCAGATCGTCAATAGAAAATTTCGTGTTTGCGGTGGTCATATCAATCTCCGTTAGAGAAAAATCAGTTTTTCCGCCAGATTGGCGAAATCGTGTCGATAAAAATTAGCCCGGTAACCAGGACGTAAACACCCGTCCAAAGCACCAGCACGGGCCCCTCCAGCGCCCATAAAAGATTGAGAGCCCAGGGCAGCGACAGAGGCTTGGACTGGAACAAAGAGCCTGCGATCCAAATCAGCAAAGTCGCCGCCACTGATACCACCAGCCAAGCTCCTGGGGCGAGAAGAAATCGCCTGTCCTGGAAAATTCTTAGCAAAAAAATCCTCATCTGAATCTCCTAACAAAAATCAAAATTTATAATCAAAGGAATGAAGTAAAAACCAACTCAACAAAATCAATTATACTCAAAACCGACCGAACAATCAAATTTAAGTCATTGATAAATATGAGTTATTTTAACTCAAGCACTAAATGTCATAGCGCGCCAAGAAGGCTCTTTGGGCGCGCTCAACAGAAGGTATAGGCGCGCCCTTGAAAATAGGCTTCACTAGGAAATCCATTCGATTTTTCTTAAAAAATTTGTTTTATTGGCTGAAAATTAATGCGAGAGGGATTTATGCATTCAGAAAAAAACAAACTTTTCATCCGTGGGTGGGCCAACATGGCAGCCAAAGTCGGCTATTCAACCAGCGGATTAAAGTCGCTTGTCGCTCGTGGTCTCTTCCCAGAACCGGCACGGCCAACAACGCGCAGGGTTATTTGGGACGCACGTGTACCCGAGACGTGGCTGGAGTCCGTGCTCAAAAAAAGTGACTTGGGTAGCGAGGAGAGAAAAAAAGATGATTGAGATACTGCGCGTGCTGCGAGACTGGCTGGTCGAATACATCATCAACCCGTACCCCGGCGTGATTCTGCTGCTGATCGCACTGAGCTGGGCGTACTGGTGGTCGCCCACCCTCCGAGTGCCAATCCACTTTTTGCTCAGGGCCCTGGTGTCGGAACCGGCGAAATTCGTGGCTCGGTGGGCGTTTTGGGCAGGCCGAATTTCGCTCCTGGCCGCGTGGCGAGTAGGAAAAAACCTCGTTCTGCCGCGCAGCATTGTGTGCCCAGAAATCGGCAACCCCAATGAGCCTGGCGCAGTACGGCCCGGCTGGCGACCACTGCGACTCGGCGGCGCTGCAGACACATGGTCCCTCAGCGGTGCTGTTGTGGCCGCTTTCCTGCGCTTCACACCGGCCTGGCGCGTGGTTTATCCGGCTGCTTGGCTCAGCAGCGACACGGCCCTCACGCTGCTGAACATTGGGGAATCGGTGCTGATCGCCTGGGGAATCGTGTGGCTGGGTCTTCGAGTGTGGCTAAACCGACCGCTGCATCCCGCGCTGCCTACCCGCCTGCTTATTCGGTCCAGCGACGGCCTGAACAGCAAAGAAGCTTTTCGCATCGGGCGACGTATCGACACCGGTGCCCCGGTCTACCTGCCTGCCGCGCTTTTGCCCTACAACACCCTTGGCTACGGGTCTCCAGGAAGCGGAAAAACATCAATCGCCAAGTTGCTTATGGAACAGCAAATTGAACGGGGTGGCGGGCTGATCTTCATCGATGCCAAGCTCGACGCTGCCGATGTGAAGCAAGTTTTCTCCTTTGCCCGGTCTGCCGGTCGAGAGCATGATGTGCTCTTCATCAACCCAGGAAACCCTGATGAATCAAATACATACAACCCGATCCTGGACGGCGATGAGGATGAAATTGCCGACCGTTGCCTCGCGCTGATCCCCGCCGCCGAAAGAGCAGGCGAAGATCACTACAGGGAAGCAGCCCGCCGAGCGATCAAGACCACTGTCGCGGCTCTCAGAGTCTCCGGCCTCGCTTATTCATTCCGTGATCTGTCCACCATCCTGGGCTCGGGCGAGGCGATGGAGGCGTTTTGTGAAATCCTTCGGGAACGCGCACCTACCGCCCCCGCGACGGCGGATTTTCTTTTTCTCCTGGACCAGTATCGGCTGCCAGGAAATCGCGGGTACAACATCAAGCTTCTTCAGGAGACATACGGTGGCATCGCAGGACGCCTGGGGACGTTCGGCACAGGGGCGTTTGGCGCCGTCACCTCGGCGTACAACCCCGAGGTCAGGCTTTATGAGGCGATTCGCGCCCAAAAAATCATCTACGTCAGTTTGCCCAGCATGGCCAAGGCAGAAGCGTCTACGAGCTTCGCAAAAATCTTTGTCGCAGATCTCCGAACAGCAATTGCTCGGGTGCAAGCAGAGCCGCCCGACGAGCGTGCACTTTTCCTGGCATTCATGGACGAAATGGCGACGTATGCAATGCCAGCGATGAACACCATTTTTTCGCAAAACCGATCATCCCGGATCGCGCTGATTCCGCTGACGCAGACACCCGCACAACTGAGTGAGGCGGTATCGGAAAACTTCACAAGCACTATCGAGACCGGCTGCAAGACGAAGTTGTTCTTCCAACTGGCCGACGCGGAGGCCTGCGAACATGCCGCCAAGATCATTGGCGAGAGCTCTCAATCAGCCAAGTCACTTGGGATGGTGAATAGCCGGGGAGCGAACACCAGCAAGTCATCCGCCTCACCTGATGGCTCTGACGCAGGAGGATCATCAACGACAGTCACAGAGCGGGAGGAGCGCGGCTGGCGTGTGCCGCCAGAGAATTTCGCAGCACTGGATAAGGGCGAACTGATCCTGTGGTCTGATGGGCATGAACTCGTGCATATCCAGGCTGATCGGCCTCCAGAGACTCCTGGAGACCTGCAAATCGAAGTGCAGCATCCCGAATTGCCTGCGGTCGAGGGAGTAGAGTTTTACGAGCGATTTGTGCTGAAGCGGTTCAGCTTGGCAGCGATTGTCGCCAAGGCATTGGAAGCTCAAGACGCTGCGTCGGCCCCCGTGTCTACGCCGAGAAAACCGCCGGGTGGTGGCACCTCGCTGGATCTTTATCGTGAGTGAGTCAGAGACGAAATTCCAGGCCATTTTCGGTTAGCACAAAATCATCGTCGTCAAGATTCTTGAGGCGTTGAGCTCGTGCCGTCCGAGGTTCGATCTGGCTGACAGGCATCCAAGCGAGGGATTCGTAACCGACAACCACACGCTCTCCTGCCTCATTGAGGTCGTAGATAGGCTCACGGATTCCGTTGATTTGCAGTCCTTGTTCAACCGCATCATTAAGCTCTCGAGCAAGCTGATTTTTTGCTCTTTGATGAGTGATGTCGTCAGGCTCAAGCATCACATAATAGCGATAGACTGAATCGCCCCGGAACCTCTAGACACCCACGTGCCTCATAATGAGGCGATGAGGAGTTGTCATGAGCA